>JACMNO010000018.1 GCA_014378485.1 Bacteroidia bacterium | reverse complement strand
CAGCAAAAGATTAAAGATATCATACTCGAGGAGAATGCTAGCGCAAAGGTTATTTTATACGGATCGAGGGCCCGGGGGGACCGCATTAGAGGAATCCGACTGGGATATTTTAATATTGTTAAATAAACCAAGTGTTAGTTTTAAGGATGAACAAAAAATAAGACATAAACTATTTGATATTGAATTGGAAACCGGTGAATCCATTTCAACATTTGTTTACTCACAGAAAGATTGGGATACAAAATTAAGTATAACTCCACTTTTTAAAAACGTACAAAGAGAAGGAATTTATTTATGAGTGATTTTAAAGAAGAATATATAAACTATCGAATTGAAAAATCTGAACAGGCATATTTTGATGCAAAACTTTTAGCTACACAAAGCAGTTGGAATGCATGCGTTAATCGACTTTATTATGCATGCTATTATATGGTTTCTGCACTTGCTTTACAAAGCAACATTCAAACACAAACCCATTCGGGATTAAAAGCTCAATTTAATTTGCACTTTATTAAAACTAATAAAGTTTCAATTGATATGGGTAAACTATACGCTGACCTAATAGATTCACGCCAAAAGGGAGATTATGGAGATTTATATAATTTTTGATAAAGAAACGACCGAGGAATTTATAGAACCTGTTGGCGAATTTATTTCGACATTAAAAAAATTAATACATCAACCTTGATTTGCATTCTGTTAATTTCATGCCAGATAGCCGATAATTCCCTTACTTTCATATATACCAGATTGGCTCATTTGTTTCCACCAATTGCCCATTTCCACTAATCCGATCACACTCGTTTGTTCTCGATGCAGAAATGCAAGGTTATGTTACATCCTCATTTTTTAAGTTCAATAATGTGTGTGTTTCAGCAGCTTTTAATAAATTAGGAGATATTTAATGAAGAAGCCACAAATACAAGCTAGCAGAGAGTTGAGGAAGCTTTTATAAAAAAGGGTAACACAAATTTGCATTTTCCCTTAAAAAATTTTTTTACAATGGGAAAGCGCCTAATTTTTACGGATTCGTTGCCTGCCAAACGTTAATCCTACTTTGATATTAAATGTAAAATAAGCATCGTTATCTTTTGGATTTCCCCTGATGCCTCCTTCCGTTTTCCTGAATTCGCCCGTCGGCCCTCCGGGATTAAGTCGATCATTCCTGCTTAAATCAAGTGCATTTTGCAATTGTGAACCAGATAAGTAACTGGCGAAAAGATTACTATTAATATATCTAATGCTAACATCATCCAGGTAATCTGTTGTTGTAACCCGGTGAATAAACTCTGCCCTCAAATTAAAAGCAGATGATAATTCATATTTTACACCCACACCAAAGGGAAAGTTCATTTGAGTAAGTTTATAGGGTTTTCTTTCAGGATACTCTATAAATCCCTGCCCCTCTGTGCTTAACGGTTGCAAATCGGTGTATTGACCATTTCTGTTTTTACTTTGAGGGTTAAATGATAAATATCCAATTCCCGCAATTAAATAAGGTGACCATAATGGCGGCTCAACATCTCTGCCCATATAATTTCCAAAAATAAAAAAAGGATAAATTTCGCCGAGCAGCGTTACTTCAGAAATTTTACTTTTAAAACTTAAATTTCTTTCGTATCGGCCAGAGGTAGTTGCTCTTACATCTTTAAGAATACTATCATAGGCTTTAACGCTACCAAAGGTTCCTTCTAAACGCAAACCAAAAGATTCTTTATAGATAGCAGATAAATAAATACTTCCGTTCAATTGGTTATTTCCAATAT
>JACMNO010000017.1 GCA_014378485.1 Bacteroidia bacterium | reverse complement strand
TGGTGGTACAGTAATGGGTTTAGGCGTTGCTGGTTTAGCAGTATTTGGCTTAGGCGGTTTATTTATCGTTTTCTTAAAAATATTTAATGTTGTTACTGTTGATAGTAATGAAATGAAAACAGCTATCGAGGTATTAACTGGTTTTTCTTTAGGTGCTGAATCAATTGCTTTGTTTGCACGTGTTGGTGGTGGTATTTATACTAAAGCTGCCGATGTTGGTGCTGATTTAGTAGGTAAAGTTGAAGCAGGTATCCCCGAAGATGATGTTCGTAATCCTGCAACAATTGCCGATAACGTTGGTGATAATGTTGGTGATGTAGCCGGTATGGGTGCCGATTTATTTGGTTCTTATGTGGCTACTATTTTAGCAACAATGGTTTTAGGTCAAGAAATTCATGTTACAGATGCTTTCAATGGTTTTTCTCCAATTTTATTACCAATGGTAATTTGTGGTTTAGGTATTGTGTTTTCAATCATTGGAACTTGGTTTGTTACCATTAAAGATGATAAATCAAATGTACAAACTGCTTTAAATTTAGGTAACTGGGCTTCAATGGCAATTACTGTTGTAGCGTCCTACTTTATAGTAATGTATATGTTGCCTGAAGGCGATATTATGTTACGTGGAGTTGTGTTTACAAAAATGGGTGTATTTGGAGCTATACTAGTTGGTACTGCTGTAGGGGCTGTTATGAGTATTGTTACAGAGTATTACACAGCAATGGGTAAACCTCCGGTAATGTCCATTATTCAGCAATCATCTACAGGTCATGCAACTAATATTATTGGTGGTTTGGCAGTTGGCATGAAATCAACGGTTATTCCAATTTTAACTTTAGCAGCTGGTATTATGGGTTCTTACTATTGTGCTGGTTTATACGGTGTAGCTATTGCAGCAGCAGGTATGATGGCAACAACGGCTATGCAATTGGCAATTGATGCTTTTGGTCCCATTGCAGATAACGCAGGTGGTATTGCAGAAATGAGTCAGTTACCTCCCGAAGTTCGTGAACGTACTGATAATTTAGATGCGGTAGGTAACACAACTGCAGCTACAGGAAAAGGATTTGCGATTGCTTCTGCAGCATTAACGTCTTTAGCATTATTTGCTGCTTTCGTAGGTATAGCAGGAATCAACGCTATTGATATTTACAAAGCCCCTGTATTAGCAGGTTTATTTGTAGGTGGTATGATTCCTTTTATTTTCTCCGCACTATGTATCCAGGCAGTGGGTAAAGCGGCTATGGATATGGTACAGGAAGTGCGTCGTCAGTTTCGTGAAATTCCGGGCATTATGGAGTACAAAGCAAAACCTGAATACGAAAAATGTGTGGCCATTTCTACTAAAGCATCTATCCGCGAAATGATGTTGCCGGGTGCTATTGCTTTAATTACGCCTTTAATTGTAGGTTTCGTTTTCGGACCCGAAGTATTAGGTGGTTTATTAGCAGGTGTTACCGTATCAGGTGTGTTAATGGGTATTTTTCAATCTAACGCTGGTGGGGCATGGGATAACGCAAAAAAATCTTTTGAGAAAGGTGTTTTAATTAATGGTGAGATGTTCTATAAAAAATCAGAGCCTCACAAAGCATCTGTAACAGGTGATACTGTTGGCGATCCGTTCAAAGATACTTCAGGACCTTCTATGAATATTTTAATTAAGTTAATGTCTATCGTGTCATTGGTTATCGCTCCTTACATTGCTGTAACAGGTGGTACAGGACATGGAAAAATGATCACGGAAGAAGTTATTAAATGTAACATTAACGGACAGGAATATACTTGCACAAGCAAATCACAGTGCGATAGCATTATGAATGCTAACAAAAAAGATATTTCTGAGGTAAAAGGTAATTATAATGTGGATGGTTCACATTCTTCGGTTGCATTTAGCATTAAACATATTATTAGTGATACACGTGGTACTATTAATGTTGATAGCGGAATGGTAAATTTGGAAGCTACAGCGGGAGCAAAAATTTATATCCGTTTGGATATGACTTCATTAAATACTCAAAACTCATACCGTGATGGACATTTAAAAGATAAGCCTGAGTTTTTTGATGTAGCTAAACATAAAACAGCAATATTTGAAGCATCAGAAATTACCAAAAATGAAGTAGGAGAATATGCTTATGCTGCAAATGGAAAACTAACCTTAAAAGGAATTACTAAAGATGTAGTATTAAACTTTAATTATGTTGGTTTAACTGCCGGAAGTACTTACGGCGCAGATGGTAAAGAATCTCCGGCTAACGTTATTGGCTTTGATGGAGTAACTATAATAAACCGCACTCAATTTGGAGTTGGTGAAGGCGGAGGCTTAGGCGAAGATGTAAAAATTGAAATTACAATAGAAGCTACTCAACCTAAATAGTTGTTCTACATAATAATTGAAAGCCTGTTTGCGGAAGTGGACAGGCTTTTTTTATTTGAATAATTGAGTATTTATTTCTCTTTATCCATCTTTTAATGTTAAAAATTGGAAATTGTGCCAATAAATAAAATTAATTGCACAAGTAACAACCAAAAAGCTTTAGTTTAAGTTTTGTAGCAGTAAGAAAAGATTTTTTTGCCGTTTATTTAGGCTTGAGAATATTGTGTGATTAATATAATTATTTAATTAGGTCATGTAAAAAACTTGGATTAAATGGCAGCATATTTGCGAATATTTAAACAATTCATTCAAAATCAAAAATTAATTCACATCAGAGCAACAGCAAAATTGGCCCGTCTTTTTACAAACGGATTATTGTTTTGAAAAGATACGATTGAATATATTTTTAGAATTTAAGGAAGACATTCATTAAGAAAGCTTAGCAATAATAGTAAAAAATGAAATTTAGTTTAGAAAAAACAGCAACCTTATTCTTTTCTATTGTAGCTGCTGCATTGCTAATAGTATTAGTTATTTTTTATTCCAGTAAACAAAAAATAAAAGCCACATCAGATTCCGTGGAACATACTCAGGAAGTACTTCACAAAAGTGATAATATTCTCTTAGATGTTCTTAATATAGAAACAGGTTCAAGAGGATATCTTTTAACTGGAAATGAAATATTTTTGGCGCCATTTAATGAAGCTATTGCAACAATAAATAACAATATAGATGAATTAGCAACACTCACTATTGATAATCCTAAACAGCAATTGAGGATTGACATATTAAAAAAAGCCGTGTTGAAAAAAGTGGTTTTTAATAATGAAACCATCGAACTAATGAAGAATCATGAATCGAAGAAAGCCGAAAAAATGATTTCTGATGGAAAAGGTAGAATTCTTACCGAGAAAATCAAGAGTTTGCTTACTGATATTAAGAAGGAAGAATTTCGTTTACTTAAACAAAGAAAGAGTGAAAACGAAAAAAATAATAAGAATTCTGAATCAACATTTTTATTGCTTATTGTTATAATTTTTGTAGTTCTTGCGATTATAATTGTGATTTTAAAAAATCAAGAAATCAAGAATAAAAATGCAGAAAAAGAAAAAATTGCCGCTGAATTAATAAAGGCAAACTTCGAATTAGGTGTTCAGGATGAAAAAAATGAAATAAAGGCTTCACAATATGCCCGAAGTTTGATAGAAGCTAGTTTAGACCCCCTGGTTACAATTAGTACAGAAGGCAAGATTACAGACGTGAACGACGCCTCTGTAAAAGTAACAGGTGTTCCAAGGGAAAAATTGATAGGAACTGAATTTTCAAATTATTTTACTGAACCGGAAAAAGCGCAGAATGGTTACCATCAGGTTTTTGAAAAAGGTTTTGTTGCAGATTACCCGCTAACGATAAAACATACAAGTGGGAAATTAATTGATGTATTATACAACGCTTCAGTATACACAGATGATAAAGGCAATGTGCTTGGTGTTTTTGCTGCTGCCAGAGATGTTACAAAGCAAAAACAAGCTTCGCAATATGCCCGGAGTTTGATAGAAGCCAGTTTAGATCCTCTGGTTACAATTAGTGCAGAAGGCAGGATTACAGACGTGAACGATGCCTCTGTGAAAGTAACAGGAGTTTCTAGGGAAGAGTTGATAGGAACTGAATTTTCAAATTATTTTACCGAACCGGAAAAAGCGCAGAATGGTTACCATCAGGTTTTTGAAAAAGGTTTTGTTGCAGATTACCCGCTAACGATAAAACATACAAGTGGGAAATTAACAGATGTATTATACAACGCCTCTGTTTTTAAAGATAGTAAAGGAAAAATTCTTGGTGTTTTTGCCGCAGCGCGAGATGTAACGGAGCAAAAACAGGCTTCACAATATGCCCGGAGTTTGATTGAAGCGAGCTTAGATCCACTTGTTACCATTAGTGCAGAAGGCAAAATTACAGATGTGAACGATGCCTCTGTAAAAGTAACAGGTATACCACGGGAAGAATTGATAGGTACTGAATTTTCAAATTATTTTACCGAACCCGATAAGGCACAGGATGGTTATCGTCAGGTTTTTGAAAAAGGTTTTGTTTCGGATTATCCCTTAACGATAAAACATACCAACGGAAAATTAACAGATGTATTATACAATGCCTCTGTTTATAAGGATAATAAAGGAAAAATTCTTGGGGTTTTTGCCGCAGCGCGGGATGTAACCGAACAAAAACAGGCAATTGAATTAATGATTACTAACAAAGAACTTGTTTTTCAAAATGAGGAAAAAGAAAAACGTGCAGAAGAACTAATCATTGCGAACAGCGAACTTAAAAAAGCCGAAGATGATATTCGTATTCTAAATGAAGAATTGGAGCAGAAAGTAATTGAGCGCACAGAACAGTTTCAATCTGTTAACAAAGAATTAGAAGCATTTGCCTATTCAATTTCACATGATTTGAGAGCACCTCTCAGGGCTATAAATGGGTTTGCAAAAATTTTGAAAGAAGATTACCTTGAAAAATTAGATGATGATGGCATGGGTTCTCTCAATGCAATTCTTAATAATTCAAAAAGGATGGGGCAACTCATTGATGATTTGCTGGCATTCTCAAGATTAGGAAGGAAAGCTGTTACAACTTCTGAAATAAATATGGCTGTACTTGTTTCATCTGTAAAGGAAGAAGAAATGCTTGGGAATTTAAACAACGTAGAATTTGTAATTCATGAACTTCTACCTGCCATGGGTCAACAATCGTTGATAAAGCAGGTGTGGGTTAATTTAATTTCTAATGCAATAAAGTATTCAAAGCATAAACCAAAAACTACTATTGAAATCGGATCATATGAAAAAGACAATCTTGTTGTATATTATGTAAAAGATAACGGCGCCGGTTTTGATATGCAATATTATGAAAAGCTTTTTGGAGTTTTTCAGCGCTTACATTCCCAGGAAGAATTTGAAGGAACAGGTATAGGCCTGGCTATTGTTCAAAAAATTATTCAACGCCATAATGGCACAGTATGGGCAGAATCAAAATTAAACGAAGGAACGTGTTTTTCTTTCAGCTTACCAGGTATTAACTCTTAAATTAAAAAAAATGAACTACGATAATATTGAAATTTTATTTGTTGAGGACAGTATAGATGATGCTACCCTTACTATGCGCGCCCTTAGAAAAGGTGGTCTATCTAACACTATATTCCACGTCAAAGATGGAGCAGAAGCCCTTGATTTTATGTATTGCAGAGGAGCTTATGAATCGCGGAGTATTGAGATTCATCTTAAGCTGATTTTACTTGATTTAAAAATGCCAAAAGTTTCCGGTATGGAAGTATTGGAGAAAATTAAATCAGATCCAAAATATAATACGATTCCAATTGTTATTCTTACCTCTTCAAAGGAAGATCCGGATATTAAACGATGTTATGAACTTGGTGCAAACAGTTACATTGTAAAACCGGTGGAGAGCGATAATTTTTTTCAAACAATTAAAGATCTTAGTTTTTACTGGATGATTTCGAATCAGCCACAAGCATAATAATGGACAACGTCTTAAAAATACTTTTGGTTGAGGATTCTGAAATGGATGCAGTTTTACTTCTCCGATTTTTGAAGAGGGAAAATATTCTTTACAGTCATTCGAGAGTTTGGACTAAAGAAGAATATGTAAAAGCCCTGAAAGAGAACGATTACGACATAATAATTGCTGATCATTCACTTCCTCAGTTTAGTGGAATGGAAGCATTTCGTATTCTGAAAAATGAAAAAAGCAATATCCCTTTTATTTTATTAACCGGCACCGTATCCGAAAATATATTAACCGAATACGCCAAGGAAGGAATTGACGATTATATTCTAAAAGATAATCTGCTGCGACTGCCCTCTGCAATTGCAAATGTAGTGAGTAAGAAAAAAATTGAAGAACTGCATAATAAATTAGAAATGGCACACAGGAGTATTCAGGACAGTATAAATTATGCAAAAAAAATCCAGAATGCTATGCTTCCGGATACAGCCTTGTTTAGTGATACTTTTCCTGATTCTTTTGGTTTATTTAAACCAAAAGACACTTTGAGTGGCGATTTTTATTGGCTAAAACAACAGGAGAATAAATTTTTTATAGCTGCTGCGGATTGCACCGGGCATGGTATTCCCGGAGCGTTAATGAGCATGATAGGGATTGAGAAATTAAATCAGGCTGTTATTAAATCTGATGATCCTTCCCAAATATTACAACAACTTAATGATAGTATAGAAGTTGCCTTATGTCAATCTTCACTGCATGAGCACAGCAGGGATGGAATGGATATAGCTTTATGCAGTTTTGATAAGGAAACTGGAACTCTCGAATTTGCATCCGCTAATAGGCCTCTTTGGATCATTCGTAAAGGGAAAGCTGAAATTGAAGAAATAAAAGGTACTAAGAAAGCAATTGGTGGATTAGCAACCGGAACTGACAACGGATTTGAAAGCCATGAGATAACATTGCAGAAAGGAGATACTTTTTACATTTTCTCTGACGGTTTTGCAGATCAATTTGGCGGCGAGCGCTTGAAAAAATTAACGTCCAGAAAATTTAAACAGGTTTTACTCGATATTCAAAAGCTTACTATGCCCGAACAAGAAAAGTATCTAACCAGTTTTTTAGACGATTGGAAAGCCGGATGCGAACAAGTGGATGATATTTTAGTTATTGGGGTCAGGCATTAATCAGGCAGAGAAAATCAAATTTTTTGTTTATGGATTCTTCGAATCTTTATAATTTCAACCAATTGTCAAGCACGAAATAAGTATTCTTCGCTAATCTATAATGAGGTTAATTTTAAAACCTAAGGAAAAATTTCCTTCAACATTAAAAAATTCGAATATTATTTTTTTTGCACAGATTTCACTTTAAGTCTTTTTCCTTCCTTAAGACTATTATTAAGCATCCATTCTATTTGACCATTGACACTTCGAAATTCATCAGCAGCCCATTTCTCAATGGCTTTCATTGTTTCTGAATCTATTCTTAATGCAAATGACTTTTTCTCTGACATTACCTATTGATTTAAAGTGCCTGTATTGATTACAGGTTTTGTCTCACTATCACCGCAAAGGACAACCATTAAATTGCTTACGATTGCCGCTTTTCTATCTTCATCAAATTCAATAATCTCTTTATCCGCTAAAAGTTTCAAAGCACTTTCTACCATGCCAACAGCACCTTCCA
>JACMNO010000016.1 GCA_014378485.1 Bacteroidia bacterium | reverse complement strand
TCATGTAGAGAATCGGGATGCTTTTATTTTAAATTTAAAGCAAGCCAATATACCTGTTTCAGTTGTTCACCAAGGGGTACATAAAAATGATCTTTTTATACATCATTCAAAGCAATCGCTCAACAACCAAGCTGCTTTTGACCAATCACAAATACATATTCCTGTACACAATAATTTAACGGATGAACAGGTTCATTTTATTGTAAAAACAATAAAAGCAGGATGGTAAAACAGAAATTTTTTAACAGGATAGTATCATTACTAATTTCTAAAAAACCACACTGGATTGATTATTTTATTAAAGAGTTGGTTTTTAAATTCGGATTTATACCACAAGTTGTCAAGGATAGAAAATATTTTTTGGAGTGGGAGAAAAAAGGTTTCCATATATCCTTAAATCATTTTTATCATCCCATTCCTGAGCTATCAACACTCGATGAAAAATATTGGACAAAGTGGTCTTTATTAGAAGGTATTAAAACAAACCTTCCTTGTCAAATATATTTACTTACAAAGTTTAAGGAACAGTTTTCTGAAGAGTTTAATTCATTCCCAATAAATAAAGAGGATATAAATAATCCCTGGGAGTACTACGTACAGAATCATAATTTTACTTCAGTGGATGGGGAAATTTTATATTGTATGATTAGGAAATATAAGCCAAACCATATTATAGAAATAGGATCAGGCTATTCATCCTTTCTTATTTCAAAGGCACTTGAAATAAATAGGAAAGAGGATGATAATTACCTTCCTGATTTTGTGTCAATAGAACCTTATCCAAGAGCATTTTTTAAAACAAACGTTCCCTTATTAAATAACCTCATAGAAAGGCAAGTTCAGGATGTCGATTTATCTATATTCAAGAAACTTACAGCGAATGACATACTATTTATAGATTCAACACACATGATGAAATACGGAAGTGATGTAGAATTTGAGCTGTTTAATATTATACCAGTTCTGCAAATAGGAGTAATCATTCATTTTCATGATATTTTCTGGCCAAAAAGCTATCCTAAAAAATGGATAGAGGAATATGGTTGGTTTTGGAACGAGCAATATTTTTTACAATCGTTTTTAATGTTTAATGACAGTTTTGAAATTTTGTGGAGTAGCAGTATGATGCATTCAAATTTTTCTATGTCATTAAGTGATACTTTTAAATCCTACTCAGACAAAGAAAATCCTGGAAGTTTATGGTTGAGAAAGATAAAATAAATGATAACATGAAAATTATTTTACTTGGCGCCGGAGGTTTTGTTGGTAACAATGTTGCCAAAGTTTTAAAAGAAAACGAGGTAGTTTTTCATTCATTTGCTGGAAAACAGGAAGTTGATTTAAGAAACCTTTCAGATACCATTAATGCGATAAAGGCAATTAAACCTGATATCATAATTAATTGTGCAGCACATGTTGGAAGCCTTAATTATGTTACCCAACAAGCAGCTGATATTATCTGTGATAATTCGTTGATGATAACAAATATTTATCGGGCTACAGCACAAATTAATAGCAAATGCATAATTGTAAATCCCATTGCAAATTGTGCCTATCCTGCAGTAGATGAAAAATTTCAGGAAGATGATCTTTGGAAAGGGCCGGTACATGCTTCGGTATATGCTTATGGCGGGGCCAAACGTTTTTTGTTGATGGTTGCAAAGAGTTTTGAGATGCAGTATGGTATCAAAAGTGTTCAGTTACTCGTGCCAAATATGTATGGTCCTGCAGATTCTACTGATCCTAACAAAGCACATGCACTCAATGCATTAATTTCCAGATTTGTAAAGGCTGATAAAACAGGCGCCACTGCTATTACTTTATGGGGAACTGGCGTAGCTATAAGGGAATGGTTGTACGCCGAAGATTTCGGCAGGATAATTTTGCAAATTATTCAGAAACCCAGTATGTTGGGTTTAGCAGAACC
>JACMNO010000117.1 GCA_014378485.1 Bacteroidia bacterium | reverse complement strand
TAACGTACGCGCAGATCCGGATGTATGAGTGCAACCATTTCCAATAATTCAGCAAAGGTGGTGGAGTTTGCTTTTTGTTCTTCGGTTAAGGTTTCTTTTTTTAAACCTCCTCCACTCCACAAATACGAATTTACATTTTGCCCTAATAAAGTCACTTCTCTGTATCCATTATCAAAAGCATCTTTTGCTTCACGCACAATAGTTTCCGGTTCACGACTCCTTTCGCGCCCTCTAGTAAAAGGTACTACACAGAAACTGCACATATTATCGCAACCCCGCATAATGCTTACAAAAGCACTCACTCCGTTATGATCCAAACGAACCGGTGAAATATCGGCGTAAGTTTCCTCCTTACTTAAAATCACATTAATAGCCTGTTGTCCACCTTCAGCAACTGCAATTAAATTTGGCAAATCACGATAAGCGTCAGGGCCAACAACCATGTCTACCAATTTTTCCTGTTCCAGGAACTGATGCTTCAAACGCTCAGCCATACATCCTAAAACACCAATCAGTAAATTTTTATTAGTCTTTTTAATTTTTTTATAATCGTATAAACGCTGACGAACTCGTGATTCAGCATTTTCGCGGATAGCACAAGTATTTACAAAAATCAGGTCAGCTTCTTTATAATCTGTTGTGGTTGTATAACCTTTATCTATTAAAATAGAAGCGACAATTTCACTATCTGCAAAGTTCATTTGACAACCGTAACTTTCCAAAAACAGCTTTTTTCCGTTCTTATTCCTGGATTCAATTAGTAATGCTTCTCCTTGTTTAGATTCGTCAATTATTTTATTCTCCATGTAATATCAATAAAAACGCAAAGATAAACCTTTGTTCTGACATTATGGCACTAAAATAAAAAACTGCCTATTTTCTTTTAATAATCGCTAATCCTTTGGGTTCTATTAAGATACCAAAAGAAATATAACGCATGGTATTTACATATCTGATGTTGTAATAATCTGGGCCAATATATATTTTTGCAAACACCGCTAAATCTGATTTTTTAGGAAATGGGCGAAAACTAATGTAAGTATCCATAGAGTATTTTGGAGTAAATCCATTTTCGCCAAACATGGCTGAAAAAATTGGAACAATGGTTACCGTTTTAAAAGCAATGAAACGAAGTTCTAAATTTATCCGTTCATAGTAATAAGTAGTACGCATACTATCTTCGCGGTTTAGGCCAATATGATATTCTCCGGCTATACGTCCGCTAATCAAGTCAAAATTTTTATGTATTGTATCTCCCGATAAAAAACTAAAAGCAACCTCTGTATAATCGGTAGAAAAACTTCCACTTGCAATATCAATTTCCCTCGAGTTTGGAATAAAATAGGGTCCACTTGCCCCATTAGAATGATGACCATATTTATAAGTTGCAAAAAAGGTTGGCTTTACCGCTAAAATAGATTTAAACATGTTATATCTGTTTAAAATCGGAAATTTTATTTTATGATAAATTAAAATAAATGGCATATAACTGGGTGATTTTACAGGATTACTTGATTCGTGAAACATACGAACTAATATTTTTGGAGACAAAACAAATCCAAAGGGCACTTTTTTATTAAATTGTAATGTAAATAAGGGCGCTAACTGAGCTTCAAATAACAAAGGCTCAAGGTTTTCCACTCCATTTTTTGTTATCCTGTTTCCAAAACCCTGACCAAACAAAACGTATGTATTATCTGAACTTGAAATTATGGATGAATTAACAGTTAAATTTTGGGCTTCGATATTATCAAAATTTAATAATAAGAAAATGAATAATAAAATGAAATTACGGTTTTTAGTGCTCATGTTCGTTTTTAAATGACTTAAATTGCTGCTCTTTATGATTTTAACAGTCTGATTTACAATTAATTAAACATATTCATGTTGTTATTTCACTATTTAAAACATAAATTATCAATCAATAATTAGTTCTTTTGTGCGAAATATTTTAAACAAAAAGTAAAAATACACTTTATATATACAATTACATGGCAAAGAATTTAGTTATCGTTGAGAGCCCCGCTAAAGCAAAAACCATTGAAGGATTTTTAGGAAAAGATTTTACGGTAAAATCAAGCTTCGGTCACATTAGAGATTTGGTTAAAAAAGGATTTGGTGTTGATATCGAAAATAATTTTACTCCTACTTATGAAGTTCAACCCGATAAAGAGAAAATAATAGCTGAATTAAGAAAATTATCAAAAGGAGCCGACATGGTATGGCTCGCTTCCGATGAGGATCGTGAGGGAGAGGCAATTAGCTGGCATTTATACGAAACTTTAGGTTTAACAAAAGCAAATACAAAACGTATTGTTTTTCACGAAATTACTAAGCCTGCCATTTTAAAGGCCATTGAAAATCCTCGCGAAATTGATATTAACTTAGTGAATGCACAGCAGGCACGACGTGTCTTAGATAGATTAGTAGGTTTTGAATTATCACCTATTTTATGGCGTAAAGTTCGTCCGAGTTTATCAGCAGGACGAGTACAATCCGTTGCAGTTCGATTGATTGTTGAAAGAGAAAGAGATGTTCAAAAATTCATTTCAACATCTGCTTATAAAGTGTCCGCTTTATTTAAAGTAGGTTCTGGGATTTTAAAAGCTGAATTAGATAAACGTTATAATACAGAAGCAGAAGCGCAGGCCTTTTTAGAAAAATGTAAAGTTGCTTTATATACTATTGAGAGCTTAGAAACAAAACCTGCGAAACGCTCTCCGGCTGCACCATTTACAACATCAACCTTGCAACAGGAAGCTGCACGTAAATTAGGTTTTTCTGTAGCTCAAACCATGCAGGTGGCTCAGCGCTTATACGAAGCCGGTCGTATTACCTATATGAGAACTGATTCAGTGAATTTATCTGAAACTGCCATGGATCAGGCTAACAAAGCCATTAACGAAAATTATGGGGCAAAATATTATAGCCCACGTAAATATAAAACCAAGAGTAAAGGTGCACAAGAGGCTCACGAGGCCATCCGTCCTACTTATATTGACCGCACAGTAATTGATGGCGAACGCAATGAACAGCGCTTGTATGACCTGATTTGGAAACGCACGATTGCTTCACAAATGAGTGATGCTGAATTGGAAAAAACAACCGCAAAAGTTAATGTGAGCGGCGCATCCGAATTATTTGTAGCTCAAGGTGAAGTATTAAAATTTGATGGTTTCTTAAAAGTATATATGGAAGGAACAGATGATGAAGATTCTGATGAAGAAAATTCATCTATGCTGCCTCCAATGAAAGTAGGAGAAAAATTAGAAAGCCAGGAAATTTCTGCGACTCAACGTTTTACCCATCACCCTGCACGTTATACAGAGGCAAGTTTGGTAAAGAAACTGGAAGAACTAGGAATAGGCCGTCCATCCACTTATGCACCAACCATTAGTACTGTTCAAAAACGTAATTATGTAGAGAAGACTGATAAAGAGGGTACTTCACGTCAATACGTTCAATTGACTTTAGTAAAGCAAAACTTAATTAAAGACATTAAAACAGAAAATACAGGGGCAGAGAAATCAAAGTTATTTCCAACAGATATTGGAATGGTGGTGAATGATTTCCTATTAAAATATTTTCCTACAATTTTAGATTTTAATTTTACGGCAAAAGTTGAAGAAGAGTTTGATGAAATTGCTGAGGGAAATTTAGATTGGCAAAAAATGCTGAAAGAGTTTTATACTCCATTTCACAAAACTGTTGAAACTACTTCTGAAAACAGTGAGCGTGCCAGCGGTGAAAAAATATTAGGGACTGATCCTGTATCCGGTAAACCGGTAAGTGTAAGGGTTGGCCGTTTTGGACCTTTAGCTCAAATAGGAGAAACCATTGAGGGCTCTGAAGAAAAACCAAAATTTGCGAGCTTAAGAAGAACACAAAGCATTGAAACCATTACCCTGAAAGAAGCATTGGATCTTTTTAAATTACCTATGAACCTTGGAACTTATGAAGGAAAAGAAGTAGTGATTGGCGTTGGTCGTTTTGGGCCATACATTAAGTTAGACGAGGCATTTATTTCTATTCCACGAACCATTGATCCATTAACTATGGATATGGAAAAAGCCATAGAAATCATTAAAGAAAAAGAAGAAGCCGATGCTCCTGTAGCACATTATCAAGGTAAAGGGGTAACTAAAGGCAAAGGACGATTTGGGCCATTTATTAAATACGAAGGATTATTTATTAATGTACCAAGAGCTTATGATTTTGATAATTTATCACAAAGTGACATTAATGAATTAATTGAAAAGAAACTGGATAAAGAAGCTAACCGTTATATTCAAAACTGGCCTGAAGAAAAAATATCTGTTGAAAATGCACGTTGGGGTCCACAAATTAAGTTTGGTAAATTAATGCTTAAATTAATTAAAAACGGTGGCGGTAAGTTTACACCGGATGAATTAGCGGCATTAACTTTAGAGGAAGTAAAATCCATGATCTTAATCCAGGTTCCCAAAGCCTTTGATAAGAAGGGTGCTAAAAAAGCTGGTGCCAAAAAGGCTAAGGTTGTGAAATTAGCTGGAGAAAAAGCACCGGCTAAAAAGGCCTCTGTGAAAAAAGCAGCCAGTAAAAAAACAGCGCCAAAGAAAGTGGCTGCAAAGAAAGCTCCGGCCAAGAAAGCAGCTGCTAAAAAGAAATAAAATAAAAGGTGAGGCTAACTTCACCTTTTATATTTGCCATAAACTTATTCACCTTTAACCTAAATGTGCTAAAAACCCATCTAACGGTAGGTAAGTTCTAAAATTAAAAATATACATTCGCAGTAAATTTTAAATGACGTAAACATTTTTTTTATGAAAAAACTTATACTTTGTGCTATTACCTTAAGTTCTTCACTCTTCTCACAAACCCTATCATATAGTTTCAGTGATGAATTTGAAACTGTAAAAAAATACAGGGACAAAGGATTTTATAAATTTACTAATGATGAATATGCCGAGGTTTACCTTCAAAAGGATGAAGAAGACATGGTGTTTCAAATATTTGACAAAAATTTTAAAAATGTCAAAAAAACGGCGACTGCGATATTTCCAGAATTCGAAAAGCATCCAACAGATGAAGGTTTCTTTAGTGTGAAAAATGATTTTTTTTGGTTCTATTCTACCTGGGACCGAAAAACTGAAACAGAGCGTTTATTTGCCTTGCCATTTGATAAAGATTTCTTAAAGTTTGATTCAAAAGGCATTAAAATGGTTGAAACAGGCCGTTTAGACCCTAGTTTTAAATATAGATTTAATTACTCTACAGATAGTACTAAAATGTTAGTGACTTATAGAGTAAAGCCTAAAGAAAGAAGGGATAAATTAAATAAAGATATAATAGGTTTTAATTTGTTTGACAATAGGATGAACAAGTTGTACGCTGGCGAAATTGAAATGCCTTACTCTGAATTTGACATGAATAATCTGGATTATGAAATTGATTCGAGAGGAAATATTTATATGCTTACTGAAGTAAAATTAAATAATTCATTGGATGGAGAAGTTGACAAGGAAAACAAAAATGCGATGCGTTATGAACTGATCAGAGTCAATCAGAAAAATAATTCTTTACAAGCCATCAGAATCAGTTTAAATAATAAATATACCAATTCGGTTTTACTTTCAGAAGATCTGAATCACGACATTGTTATTGCAGGTTATTATTCAGATAAAAAAAACAGTGCAGGTTCAAATGGCGCCTACATCATACGTTTAGAATATGATGCTTCTAATTCAGTAAAAGATGTTAAAACAACTTATTGCGAATTTCCTGCTGAAACGTTAAAGGCATATGAAAATGAGCGTACCAAAAGAAAAATGGATAAAAAAAATAAAGATGATAATTTAGAAGCAGCCAATCTTACTTTTGATAAACTGGTTTTTTATGCTGACGGAAGTGTAATGATTATTGGCGAAGAATATTATGTGGTGACTCATACTAATTACAACGGTAAAACCACCACAACAACTTACACTTATTATTATAATGATATTTTAGTTTTAAAAGCGGATAAAAATGGGAAAACAATCTGGTGTAATAAAATTCCCAAACAGCAATCCGGTAGCGGAACAGCAGATTTATCCTATCATCATCACTCATATAATGGAGAAGATTTTATTTTTTATTTAGATAACGCTAAAAACATTGATCTTCCATTAACCGAACCGCCCGCTGCTCACAGATCAGGTGCAGGCGGATATCTTACCTGTGTAAAAATTGGAAATGATGGTAAGATGACCAAACGTTCAATTTTCAATATAAGAGATGAAAAAGTGCGAATCTTTCCTAGAAATTTCGAATCAATTAACGGTAATTTGATTGTTGACAGATTAAAAGCAGATAGGGACGAATCAAAGGTTTTTAAAATTGAGATTAAGTAATTAAAAACAAAACGTAATTACGCACTTACCCCAATGATGTTCGAGGCCTTCTTTAAATTCAGGGCTTAAATAAAATTTACTATATTCAAGGCCAATGCGTTTGTAGGTTAAAACAAACCCTGCCATGCCTTCAACTACCACTCTTGTGATTCTATTATCGGAAACTGTATAAACAGATTGATCGTTGAACATTCCTCCCTGCAAAGTTGCATTATAAGCCACCGCTTTTACATTACCTTTCAGGATCCCATAAAACTGAAAATTGGATTTCCGGTAGGTTGAATTTTTATCCATTCCAAGATTACTGAAATACGGACTAAAAAAGCCCATACGCCCTGTTAAACCAATTGAAATATCAGTGTAAAAAGTTCCAAGCCTTAAAGATGCTTGACCAATGATTTCACGCTTTTTTTTATTGAACAATCCTTTTTCAAATTTTAAATTATAATTGATCAAATAATTGGTTTTGATTTGATTTTCCCAACCCAGCGGTTGAATATTTACCAATGAGCGGTGAATCGCTTTTTGTTCATCTTCGCATCGTGCACAAGGGCCTATAACTCCAAGATCGACCTGAGTTTGTAAGGCCATTTTCTTTTCCGGTAATAATGAATTTAATGTGTGCGTGACATAAAACGTCGCGGCAAATGGACGCTCCAAGTAATTTAATGTATCGTAACGAATGCTCTTTGGCGTAAAACAATCCTGTTCAATTTGCAGGCCGTAATAATTTAAAGCCTGTTTTTTTAATCTTATCAAAGCATAAGATACCGGTGAATATTTAATTATAGGATGAATGATGGTTAAACGAATTCCTTGTGTGTAATAACGATCGGTGGCACTAAAAAAATCATTGTCATATTGTAATCTGATATAATTCTCCAGTTTGGCCGATTCTGATAGACTATCGCGTTCCTGAGCAAACAACCCGGAATGCAAAACGCACAACATAAAAAAAAATAAGAAATACTTCATATAAAATATACGTGAAATATAGCAATAAGGTTTTATTAATTAATTTATCTTTACTTACACAAAACGACACATTAGTATGAACAAAATTTTTGAACAGCCAATTATCATTACTCAAAATGATATTGATGAAAACGGGCATGTGAATAATATCAGCTATTTAAAATGGGTTCAGGATGTGGCTATTGCACATTGGAAATCTGTTTCAACAGATCATATGAAAGCTCAATTACTATGGGTTGTAAGTAGGCACGAAATTGATTATTTAAAATCTGCTTACCTGGAAAGCACATTAATTGCGAGAACCTGGGTGGTAGAACCAAATGGTGCCACTTCTGAACGCTATGTAAACATCTGTGATGCTAAAAACGATTCTGTCATTGCGAAAATTAAAACAACCTGGTATTTACTAGATGCCATATCAAAAAAGCCAAAAAGAATTGATCCTGAGATTACAAAAGTATTTTTATAATAAAATTATTTGAATCTTTACTTTAATGAAAACAGTTACTTTACATGAATTAAAAAAAGAGTTGCACGAATTGCCTCCGAAGCAATTAGCTGAATTATGTATTACACTTGCTAAATACAAAAAGGACAATAAGGAATTTCTGGATTATTTATTATTTGAAGCACATGATAAAAATAACTTTATCAGCGGCGTAAAAAAAGAGATCGATGCGAATTTTGAAGAATTGAAGAACCAGCCAAATTTATATTATGTCAAAAAAAGTTTGCGCAAATTATTAAGGATCATCACAAAATACTGTCGGTATGTTGCCGATAAAGCATTAGCAGCCGAACTGCATATTTATTTTTGTCAGAAGCTTAAGGCTTCAGGTATCCCCTATCATAAAAGCCAGCTGCTGATAAATATGTATGAACAGCAACTCAAAAAAATAAATTCACTGATCAATGCCTTGCATGAGGATCTCCAGCAGGATTACTTAAATGATCTAGAAAAATTATGATTTAATTAGGGTTCACTCAAAACACTGAAATAGTAATAGATTCAACTATTTTAAAGAGTTTACTTTCTTTTTTATGCAAGGCATTTGCAGAAAATATTTGAAAAGGTTTGCATCATTTAGCAGCACATTTATCATACGTT
>JACMNO010000116.1 GCA_014378485.1 Bacteroidia bacterium | reverse complement strand
TTAGCAATAAATTACCTTTACGTTGAGTAACCAAATCAATTACCTTACTTGCTGATTCCTGAGGAACATCAACCGTTAAAACTTCAATTGGTTCACATTTTTTTCCGTCAATTTCTTTAACAATAACTTGTGGCTGACCTAATTGTAATTCATACCCCTCGCGGCGCATAGTTTCAATTAAAACTGATAAGTGAAGAATACCACGACCATAAACTAAATAAGAATCAGGAGAAGAAGTTTCTTCAACTCTCATTGCCAGGTTTTTTTCAAGCTCCTTATACAAACGGTCACGTAAGTGACGGGAAGTTACAAATTTACCATCTCTTCCGAAGAAAGGAGAGTTGTTAATTGTAAACAACATGCTCATTGTTGGCTCATCAATTTTCATTGTTGGCATTGCTTCAGGTTGATCAAAATCAGCAACTGTATCACCAATCTCAAAACCTTCGATACCTGTAAATGCACAAATATCGCCTATCTGAACTTCAGAAACCTTAACTTTTCCTAAACCTTCAAACACATATAATTCTTTTATACGGGATTTTTGTATTCTACCATCGCGTTTTACAACGCTTACCGGCATATTTTCTTTAATAATACCACGAAAAACACGACCTACGGCAATACGACCTATGAAAGAAGAATAATCCAACGATGTGATTTGTATTTGTAATGTTCCAACACGCTCAGGAGCTGTAGGTATATTTTCTAAAATTGTATCTAACAAATAAGTTACATCAGTAGTAGCCGTTTTGTAGTCAGGACCCATCCAACCTTGCTTACTTGAACCAAATACAGTAGGGAAATTTAATTGATCTTCAGAAGCTTCTAAGTTGAAGAACAAATCAAAAACCTGATCATGTACTTCATCAGGACGACAGTTTGGTTTATCTACTTTATTAACTACAACAATCGCTTTTTTACCAGCGGCAATAGCTTTTTGAGTAACAAAACGCGTTTGAGGCATTGGGCCTTCAAAAGCATCTACTAATAAAATAACACCATCCGCCATGTTTAAGGTACGTTCAACTTCACCTCCAAAGTCCGCGTGACCAGGTGTATCGATGATGTTAATTTTTGTTCCTTTGTACATAACAGAAACGTTTTTAGCCAAAATGGTAATTCCACGTTCACGCTCTAAGTCGTTGTTATCGAGGATTAATTCTCCTGAAGCTTGATTTTCTCTGAATAAATTACACTGGTGTAAAATTTTATCTACTAAGGTAGTTTTCCCGTGATCGACATGGGCAATAATGGCAATGTTTCTGATTTCTAACATGGTATATTTTAATAAGGGCGCAAAATTACGATTTTTATGCGAGAAACCAAGTTTTATGAATTAAAGCCTATTTGCTTTCTCTCTTTAGGATTTTCTTGTTTTTCAATTAATTCATCTAAATACTGAAAAACGACTTCAATATTTTTTGTGTTATTTTCTGTTTTTCGGCGAATTTCATCAATTATAACACGTAATTCCAGATTATCTGATAATATATGGCGCATTTTACTAAAAACACGCATAATTTGAATATTGACATCAATTGCTCGTTCACTATTTAAAACACTGGATAACATTAAAACACCGTATTCTGTAAAAACCATCGGTGAATAACGATTTCCACCTCTTTCAATGTTTGTGGACGCAAATTGCGTCCTCCAATTTTTAAACTCAACTTCGGTTAATTCGAACATAAAATCAGAAGGAAATCTGTTGCTATTTCTTCTAACCGCTTCTTTTAAACGTTTGGTTTCAATTTGGTATAAATGAGCCAGATCTCTATCCACCATTACTTTTTGATCTCTAATTGTAAATATTTTATTTACAACTGAATCGTCTGTCAATAATATAGCTTTCGTATTCATTGCTTTTAATTTTTTACAAACCTATTTATTATCATAGCATTTGATTGCTACAATTTATAGCTTTTTGATTTTCAATATAAAAACGTGATGAATAGATTTGAGAAAATTGTAATTATCTTTAATCAAAATTAGAAAGACATTATACGCAACAAACATATCTATTTTCTTTTTCTGTGTATCAGCTTATTATTAGCATTTTTCATGGGATGTGACAGTGAAACAAGGCACGATCCCACCTCAAAAAAAGTTACTGCAGATACTTTACTTTACCTCAACCATTCTGATTCTGCTAAATATGTAGGCATAAATACCTGTAAGCTTTGCCACCAGAATATTTATAATACTTATATCAAAACAGGCATGGGTAAATCCTTTGATCTGGCCAGCAAACAAAAATCTTCAGGCGATTACCATACGTCCGTAATTCATGATAAAATCGGCGATTTTTACTACAAAGCATTTTGGTTAAATGATAGCTTACAATTTTTAGAATACCGTTTGAAAGGAAAAGACACCATCTACAAAAGACAGGAAACTGTTGATTATATTGTAGGTTCAGGGCAACATACCAATTCTCATATTCAATCGGTTAATGGTTACCTGAACCAAATGCCCATGACTTTTTACACTCAGAAAAAAAAGTGGGATTTGCCACCAGGTTTTGAAAATGGGCATAACAGCCGGTTTATGCGCAAAATAGGATTGGAATGTATGAGTTGCCATAATAACTATCCTGAGTTTGTATTGGGTTCTGAAAATAAATTTACAGCTGTACCCGAAGGAATTAATTGCGAGCGTTGCCACGGACCGGGAAGTATTCATGTGGCTCAACGACAAACAGGCAGCAGAATTGACACATCCAAATACATTGATTACAGTATTGTAAACCCCGCTAAATTAAGCATTGACGCACAGTTTGATATTTGCCAAAGATGCCATTTACAAGGTAACACTATTTTAAAAGAAGGGAAATCGTTTTATGATTTTAAACCGGGAATGAAACTTAGTGATTACATGACTGTGTTTTTGCCGAAGTATAAAAATGCTGATGATGAATTTATTATGGCTTCTCATGCGGATCGTTTAAAGCAAAGCGCGTGTTTTATTAAGTCATTGGAAAGTGCTACTGCCAGAGCCTCGACAGCGACAAGCACAGTCAACGACTCGCAGAAACTAAAGCCCTATAAAGAGGCCATGACTTGTGTAACTTGTCATAATCCACATGTGAGCGTTAGAGAAACAAATGCAAATGTATTTAATGATGCGTGTAATAAGTGCCATGATGGAGGGAAGGAAAAGACTAAAGAGAAGGGAGGGATTGGAGGGACAGAAGACCCTTCGACTCCGCTCAGGGTGACAGGCGCCGCTGGTTCAACATTGATTTGTAGTAAAAAAGGAATTACTAAAATTTCAAATTGCGTGAGTTGTCATATGCCAAAATCAGGGTCGATAGATATTCCTCATGTAACGGTTCACGATCATTACATTCGTAAACCAATGACTAAAAAAGATAAAGACGGCATCAAAGAATTTATTGGACTGTATGCGATCAATGAAAAAAATCCAAGCACCATTACAAAAGCGAAAGCATATTTAAACCAATATGAAAAGTTTGAAAACCAAAAACATTATTTGGATAGTGCCGCCTTTTATTTAAAAGATAAACCTGAAGTGAATTTAAAAACAAATTTTGCGCTCCTTATTCAACTGTGCTTTATTAAAAATGATTTTACTAAAATGATCAGTTATGTGAACCAATTAACGGATGCTTCCATTTTAAACAATCTCTTAATTAAAAAATCATACGCTAATGACCATGCCTGGACCAGTTACCGCATTGGTGAAGCATTTTCTAAAGCAGGTGATTTACAACGTGCTATTAATTATTACAAAAAGGCGGTTGATTTAGCCCCTTACGTTTTAGATTTTAAAAATAAATACGGAACTGCATTAGCGGCTAAAGGCTCATTACCTGAAGCTGAAAGAGAATTGAAAGAGATCCTGGAAGAAAACCCAAAACATGTGTCCGCTTTAACCAATTTAGGCTTTGTGAAATTAAGGCAGGGCAAGCTTAACGAAGCAGAGCAGCTATATTTTAAAGCACTGGCACTTGATCCGGATTACGAAGCCTTATTGCTAAATATGGCAGGACTATATGCTTATAAAAAAGATTTTAAACAAGCAGAAATTTATTTGAATAGAGTATTAAAACGACATCCAAATAATGCACAAGCAAAACAGGCTTTACAACAAATTAAACAATACATTAACTAATTACTAGTTGTGCTAAAGCCCGGCATAAATAATTACTAAAACCCTTTGACTGCAGTCATCGGCAATAATGAATAAAAAACAATTATATAATACATTAACCGGGGTGTAACGCAAAATAAATATATGGCAACTATAAAATCTACCACATACACTATTCATATAGGAGATAAAAGTTTTGATGCGCTCAATACATTTCTAAATAAAAATAACTACAGTCACTATTATATTTTATGTGATGAACATACTTTTGAATTTTGTTTACCAACTTTATTATTTCACGCGCCTTTATTAAACGAAGCGGAGATTATAGAATTAGAAAGCGGAGAAGATAAAAAAACAATGGAGACTTGCTTACAAGTTTGGGGCGCGTTAACTGATACCGGTGCTGACAAAAAGAGTCTGCTAATCAATTTAGGTGGAGGAGTTATTAGTGATCTTGGTGGCTTTGTGGCTTCCACTTTTAAACGAGGAATTGATTTCATTAATATTCCTACAACCTTATTAAGCATGGTTGATGCCAGTGTTGGCGGAAAAACAGGTGTTGATTTTGAAGGTATAAAAAATCATATCGGAACAACTTATGAGCCGAAAGGAATTTTTGTAAATCCGGGTTTTCTTGAAACATTATCTGAGAGACAGATCAAAAACGGTTATGCGGAAATTATAAAAATTGCTCTGATAGCAGATATAAATTTTTGGAAGGAACTAAAAACATTAAAAACAGCTAAAGAGTTTCAGACTGAAAAAATAATTACAAAAGCCATTGCTTTAAAAAATGTCATTGTCAAAAAAGACCTTCACGAAAAACACATTCGGAAATCTTTAAATTTCGGACATACCATTGGCCATGCCCTCGAAAGTGCACTCCTGAAACAAAATAAGGATATTTTACATGGGGAAGCCATAGCGGCAGGTATGATTATGGAGGCGGAAGTCGCGCAGCTTTTAAAAAAAATTACCAAAAAAGAATTGAAAGAAATCACTGATTATTTAGCCTCTGTTTACCAAAAAATAAAGCTCACTAAAAACACAAAAGCACTCCTGTTGCAATACATACAGCATGATAAAAAAAATGAAAACAGTAAGCTTGCCTTTGCCTTACCAAATACCATTGGTTCCTACGAGCTAAGTTTGCAGGTTACCCGAGCCCAGGTGGCTAAAGTGATAGAAGCGTATGAAGCGCTTTAAATTCTGTTTTTTATTATTAACAAAATTTTTCATCAATAACCACACCTACCAAAATTGTGGGCCAACGTATAAGTTTTGCTTGCATGTTGCCTGCTAAGCAGAATGATTATTTTTACGCAAGAAAAAAAAGAGGTAGCATTTCGGCAAACTAATGCTGTACCGGTTTTTGCTGCTATTTCCTGAAATATGGATATTTTTCAACTATGTCACGCTGAGCAGCCTAATTAACCGGCGGGGAGTTGAAGGGCGTTCTTTTTTATTTTACAATCATACTTCACGTTTAAAAAAAATCTCCTGCTTAATTTATAATATTTTGGGCGTTCCCTGCGGGCGGGCTTTCGGCTGCTCGCGCCATGGCGTGATTTGAAAAAACAAAAGGATTTTCACCTTAATCCCTAACGCAACATCTAATTTAAAACTTGAGCTTGTTTTTGCTACACTGAGCGTTTATTCTGTCACGCGAAGGATTAAAATGTCGAAGTGTGTCACGCTGAGCGGAGTCGAAGTGTGTCACACTGAGCGAAGTCGAAGTGCAGACAATGTCGAAGTGTGTCAGGCGAAGGATTAAAATATCGAAGTGTGCCACGCTGAGCGGAGTCGAAGTTTGTCACACTGAGCGAAGTCGAAGTGCAGACAATATCGAAGTGTGTCACGCCAAGGATTAAAATGTCGAAGTGTGTCACGCCAAGGATTAAAATGTCGAAGTGTGTCACGCTGAGCGGAGTCGAAGCGCCATACAAACATACTCTTTCAAAACTCTTGTCAGTCTGAGCATGGCAAAAATCGTGTGGATTTTTGATCGAAGCTGTAAGTAAGAGAATGTTGTTCTAAACATGTTATGCCTTACTGCAATCAACTGATTTCTTGTGAGGCGAAGAATATCTGCATTACTATTTAAATGTATTGAGCTTAATTAAAACTCATCGAGAATGATTAAAACTAAAGAAACAAACGCCCTATTCATAGACTAAAAACTGTAATTAATGATATATTTTAACTATTTTGTAGCGCTTAATCCGCATGTGACTGAGGTGGCGAAGCTGTGTAAAACGGGTTAATTATTAAGATTAACCAAATTTATAAAACAGCAAAAAAATTAAAAATTAAGTACAAGCAGAAATTGATTGATCCTGTAAATTTTGAAAAAGTATATGCTTACGCTATTAAGCAATTATAAATTTATTATCGCTATCGCATTAACCATTGTACTATCCACATTGCCCAATTTTCATCCCGAAACATATTTGGGCTTAGCTTATACCTGGCAATTAGATATGCTCATCCATGGCAGTTATTATTTATTGTTGACGTTGCTCTTACGTTATTTTGTTTTTAAACAAACTAATATCTTTCTTTTTGCCGGCATACTCTTTTTGTGCTCCCTTGTTTTAGAAGTGCTGCAAGCATACATACCCAAACGCTCATTAACAGTGTTGGATATGTTGAGTAATTTTATGGGGATAGTTTTAGGGGTAGTTTTATTTAGAATTTTTGAAATACAAACGATGAAGAAACAGCCGCGTTAATTGTTTAGAGATTACATAATTATTTAATGGCATAGTTGGATAATTGAATTAGTATTAAACCTAATAGAATATTTTAGTGAATAAAAAAGTTTTAAAATGGAATTTCATTTTTCAGTATGGTTATGTTATTACCAACATGATTAACTCATTTGTGCTTTTGCCATTTTATATACATTATATAGACGATGTGCAACTAGGACTTTGGTGGGCAACTGGTAACATCTTGGCTTGGCTAACAATGTCTGACCCTGGAATAGGCGATGTCTTACAACAAAAAATAGCAGTACTGTTTGGTAAAAAAGATTTTGATGAGGTAGCTAAAACAATTGGTTCAGGCTTGATAGCTGCGCTCTGCACTTTAGTAATTGCTTTAATAATTGGCATATGTTTCTATTTTTTTTTAGATGAAATTCTAAACATCAATACTCAAAAATATCATGATTTAAAATTAGCTTTTTTGATTTCAATAATTTCAACAGGAATTACTCTTGTAACATTTGCCTTGGCCGGAATTAACCAAGGGTTATTACGCTCGAAAGATGTTGCTTTATCATATATTTCATCTAATATTATATTTTTTGCACTAAATATAATATTGTTGCAATTAGGTATGGGATTACTTGCAATTGCTTTTGGTAATGCTTTGAGAGCAATTTACTTAGCTGTATATAATACAATTGTGATTTTTAAAACTTCAAAAAAACAATCACAAATTATTGTATTCAGGATTGGACATTTTAAAACATTTATTCGAATTTTCTCTTACACATCCCTTTCAAAAATAATCGCCTCCATTTCCAGTAGCTTTGATCTTATAGTTTTAGCCCGTTTCATACCCCCACAAATGATTACACTTTTTGAAATAAATCGAAGGCCTATTAAAATGCTTCAAGGATTAGTAGGCCGATACTCTGTGGCTCTAATGCCTGGAATATCCCATTCAGTTGGCCAAGACAAAGGTTTAGTAAAAACTAACATCGCGAAACAATTTAATAACTATCTAATCTTAACATTTGTATTTGCATGCTTAGCAATTTTATGTTATGAACAATTAATCATACTTTGGATAGATGAAACTAAATATGGAGGGAATAAAATAATATTATTATTGGTAATTAATTTCTTTTTCAGTTTAATTGGTTATTTTATGTCTAACATGACATACGCTCTAGGAGACATTAAAAATAATAGTATTATAAATGCAGTAAAAGGCGTAATTCTGATAATATGTATTCCAATTGGGGCTAAAATAAATGGAATCGAAGGTGTCTTAGTTGTTACCCTGATAAGTACCATTTTAATTGAATTTCTTTATTTTATATTTCGATTATCTTCAATGGGTTATTTTAATTTTAATAAATTAAATTCTATAAAATGGATAAAACTCACACTAGTTGCAGTAATTGCATTATTTTCTACTCATATAATTATTAATGCAAGTACTATCCATAGCCATTTTATGATTTTAATAAGCAAGGCCTCCATTTTTTTATCATTCTTCTTTATTGGTATTATATATCTTGATGGCTCGTGCAGGAGTCTTGTATTTAAGCCAAGAAAAAATAATAGTATAAACTAATGAAAGCATTTTTATTAATTCATGGTGAAGACGGCACAGAACGAAGTATAGAGAATGGTTTTCAGAATTTGGTAAATATTGGAAAGCTCACATCTATGGAGTTTTTATACTATCAAGCCGAGTCAAGAAGGATTGGAGTAATGGAAGTCCAAGATGAAATATTAAAGAGAGTGATAAAATATCAACCAACTTTAATAATTATATTTCATGTTGGTAAATTTACAATCACTTCCGGTTTTGTTAAAGCTATGAAAGCTATCGATTCAAAGCCTCTTCTAGTTTACGATGAGGGTGATATATTTGGTGGTCTCGCAAAACCGATTACCAAGAGCATGAAAATTGTAATTAGGGGTGCTGACTATGTTTCAATTCGTGGCTTAGGGCCATGGAGAGATGCCATAAAAAAAATTAATCCAAACATAATTTATACGCCTCACTGTGCAAGTATCAGTTACTCTAATGAACATTTTAGTTTGAATTTTAAGCGGGATAAAAGGATACTCTTTATTGGTAATTGTACGAAGTCAAAACTCGGCATGTTTAGGCGACTCCCAGGGTCAGCTGGTCGTGAACAAATAGTAAAATATATTAGTAAGTGTTTTTCTGACATTTTCGATGTCTATGGTTCAGGTTGGCAAAACCTAAAAACGTCACGAGGTCTATTAAAGTTCAATGACCAGATGAAAGTTGCCAATGAATCGTGGTTCCACTTTTCATTTGAGCATTACCCAAAAGTCTCTCATTATTATTCGGATCGACTACCTATTTCCCTCTTAGCAGGTCAAATATATATCTGTCATTACCATGAAGGATATGAGCAAATATTCAAGGATTGTGATTTTATTTATTTTTATAGGACAAAACAAGAAGCCAAACAAATAATTCAAAATTTGCTACAAGAAGATGAATCAATACTTAGACATAAATCAGAGCATGCGCATGAGTTTGCAAAAAAAAACATGTTGCCTAATATAGTTTGGGAACGTTTCTTTAATAACCTACCAAAAACTAGAAATTTTATTAATGCATAAAATTCTTCTATGCACATAGGCATTACCGGTCCGACATATTTGCCGTCAATAAAAATTAATTACAGTGGTGATAGGAATATATGGCCTAGAGGTATGGGAGGCTCACCGGTCAACAACGAAATAAATGCCTTATTAGAACTTGGATATAAAGTTTCGGTTTTTTCTTTAAGTCCAGAAATTGAACCAGGCAATTCCTTTGAATGGATCGATGGCAATTTATCCATTTTTATGGGTCCCTATAGAAAGAAGGCCCGTTCTAGATGTTTAGATCTATTTTACAAGGAAAGGAAATTTTTAAAAGAAAAAATATTAGAAATTAAGCCCGATGTAATTCACGCACATTGGCAATATGAATGGGGTTGGGCAGCTATAAATTCTGGTATTCCTACATTGCTAACATGTCATGACGCACCAATAAAAATTTTACAAAATAAATTCGATTTATATCGTGTTTGTAGATTAATAATGGCATTTATAGTTTTAAGAAAAGCTAAGTATATAACAGCTGTTTCTCCTGATACAAAAAAAGGATTGAAAATATTTACAAAAAAAACAATTACAGTAATACCAAATTTCGCTAGCGACAATACTTTTACTTTCAATCAAACCAGAAAAATAAATAATAGTCTTAAAGTTGTTATGATTAATAATAGTTTTTATGGGCCGAAAAATGTAAAACTTGGAGTACAAGCATTTAATAGATTAAAAACAACCCTACCAAATATAGAGTTACATCTATACGGGAAACATCACGGCAAAAATGAGGATGCAGAACAATGGTGTCAGAATAATAGTGTTTTAGGCAATGTTTTTTTTCATGGAGAACTGCCTTACGAAACATTAATGCTTGAGCTATCAAAAAATGACATCTTGATACATACTTCACTTGAAGAGTCCTTTGGTATGATTTTAATTGAAGCAATGGCAATGGGGATTCCAGTAGTTGCAGGTATTAATTCCGGCGGTGTGCCATGGGTACTAAAAGAAGGTGGTGGTGAGTTAGTTGATATAAAATCTGAAGATGCTATCATACAAGGGATTGAAAAAGTTGTAGCGGATTATAATAACTATTCAAAACAAGCTCACCTTGTAGCTTCTAATCGTTTTTCGAAAAAGAATGTGGTTGATTTGTACTTAAATAAATTAAAAAATATAATTTAATATATTCATGGTGTTAAACTCAAACCAGCGATTTATTGAATTAGACGGACTCAGGGGTCTTGCTGCATTTTCTGTATTTCTTTCTCATTTTATAGGATTTTACTTCGAATCAAATAATATTAAGACATTACAATCTTCGCCTTTAAGGATTTTTTGGAATGGAGATGCGGCAGTAAATTTATTTTTTGTTTTATCTGGATTCGTTTTGGCAATTTCATTTTTCAGAACCAATATTACTTTTTTGCAATATTCTATTAAGCGGCTTTTTCGTATTTATCCGGCTTACTATTTTAGCATAGGATTTAGTTTAATACTTATGAAATTTTTCATACCAAATAATTTAACTGAATTAAGTTTTTGGGCGCAATCATTTTGGAAAAATAAAATCAAATTTTCTGAAATAGTTGACCATTTAATTTTGATAAAACATTTTAATACCCATTTAATAAATCCCGTTATATGGTCATTAGGAATAGAAATTAAAATGTCACTATTGATTCCATTTATTGCTTTACTATACAAAAAGGAAAGAGCTATTTTGTTTAGTCTTTCGATCTTAGTTGTTTCATGGGGATTGTCCTTGACAATCCCTTTTCTGTTTTATTTACCTCAATTTGTGTTAGGTCTATTATTCGCGGTTCATTATGGAGAAATCAATCAACACATTAATCGTTTCAATAAACTTAAATTTTTTATATTTAGTTTGCTATTTGTTTTTCTTTACGGGAATCGTTTTTTGCTACCTGAAATTGCGGAGTATTCAGAATGGCTTACTACCGTTCTTGCTGGATTTGGTTCAATAGGATTAATAATTATTAGCATCAAAGTAAAAAAAATCAAAACCATTTTATCGTCAAAACTTGGTAAATTTTTAGGTGAAACGTCCTATAGTTTTTATCTTTTACATTTACCATTGTTGTTAATTACGTTTTCCTTTACTTTTCTGGTTTTTCACTCTGCTATTTACTGTGGTATACTCGCTCTTATTATAACTTACGCATTAAGTTACTTTATTTATAAGACTGTAGAAATAAAAATGATTTCAATTGGAAATACAATTTCAAAGAAAAGATTGATGACCAAAAGAATATTTAAATTTTTATAATTTAATAAATGAATCTCAAAGTAGTACACATATTTAATGAATTAAAATTTTCAGGCGCTGAAATAATGGTAAAAGCTGCCAAGAGTAAGTTTGAAGAACATTTAATTGAAACTACTATTCTATCAACTGGTAATATACTCGGTGATTTTAGTGAAGAATTAGCGAAATGTAGTTATACCATCAAACACATTCCGTTTCGGAAAAGTTTGGTTTTCGTAATATCGATTTACAATTTTTTTTTAAAAAACAAATTTGATGTGGTTCATATACATACAGAACGATTCTTCTTTTTTTACATTGTGATAGCAAAACTAGCCGGAGTAAAAAAAATTATAAGAACCATTCATAGCACTTTTGTATTTAATGGTTGGCTGGCTCGGCGACGAAAAAAGATGCTCAAATTAGGTTCTTTATTAGGTTGTCAGTACATTTCAATCAGTAAAAATGTATTTGAAAACGAACTCAAATTAAATAATATTCAGACAATTTTAATTAATAACTGGATTGATACGGATCATTTTAAAAAGTCAAAAAAAGAAACTGACGCATCATCTAATACCCAATTAAATTTTATTAGTGTCGGTACTTGTTCTCATTTAAAAAGACATTTTTATATTTTGGAGCTTGTTTCGAGTTTAAAAAAATTAGGGTGCAAGGTCAATTACCTTCATTTAGGATCAGGTGAATTGGAGGAAGATGAAAAAATTCTGGCGAAACATTTAAATATATCTGACTCAGTCCATTTTCTTGGGAACCAAACAAAAGTTTTACCTTATTTACAACAAAGTAGCTTTTTCTTAATGCCGTCAGAATACGAAGGCCTTCCTATTTCATGCCTTGAAGCAATGGCAACTGGCACTATTCCTATTGTAAGTGATGTGCCCGGTTTAAGAGATTTAGTAACTAATGAATTGAATGGCTTAGTAGTCGATTTTAACAATCTAGAAATGGTTACTAAACAAATAATTAATTTATTTACCAATAACTCAAAAAGAATAGAATTAAGTGAGAATGCGAGATTTAAAGTAATTGAAAATTATAGTCTTTCTAACACAGATACATTGATTAAATACTATTTTATTCAATAAAAAAAATATTAAAACCAATTTTGCAAATCGAAAAAACTCATTAAGTAATGTTAATCAATTTTATAATACTTATTAATGAAGAAATAATCATGTTTAAAGTATGCAATTTCTTATAAAATTAGGAGTCGTTTTATTTCTATTTATAACTATAACAGTTTCGCAAGCTTTAGGCATAGCTATGTCAGGTATAGCCTCTTTATCAATGCTTGCAATAGCTTCTCTTTTTAATTTACAAAAAGCAATTAAAACGAACTTATTTCATCTTTTTAAAATTGAAATAATAATAATTTTAATGGCCCTTACTATTATTTCTGTTAAGTATTTTCAAGGTGACTACAATGGCATAAGGCAATCTGTTTTTTTTATTATTTTTCCTATGTTGTTATCTACACTGTTTAAAGTCCAGAAAAAGTACAGGTTTTTTTTGCAAAAAGTTTTACTTTTTTTCTTTATTGTAGAATGTGTATTGGCCATTTATGAAAAAATATACACAGTTAACCTTTTCCCTTACACAACTGATTTATCTGAAAATTTAGAATTTCAGGATAATAACAATTTTGAATTTAGAAGTAGTAGTCTGTTAGGCCATCCATTAATGAATGCTCTTGTTGTTTCCATAATTTTAGGGTTTATAATTATTTCCAGTATTAAGGCTAAATATCAATTTTTATTAATCATTCTTGGCTTCATAGCTTTATTAAGTTTCAATTCACGAAGCGCTATTATAGTTGGGGTATTACTTGTACTTGTTTTTATATTTAAAATAGCTAGGGAGAAAAAATCGAAATATATTTTTTTGTTTTTTATAACAACCTTATTTTTGTTCGCATTCTATTTTTTTGGCGGCTATCTGTTAAGTTATGGCTTTGGGGGAAGGTTATTAAATAACAAACTACTTGATGGCAGTGCTTTAACTCGAATCGATGTATTGAATGCTTTGTCTTTTATATCTAATGAGGATTTTTTATTAGGAAATTCTTCGAATTACGTCCCTGTTATGAAAAAACTTGGCGCCGCCGGTGTTGAAAATTCATTTATTGTTCTAATACTTAACTATGGTATTGTGCTTTCAATAGCCTTATTTATTGGTTATTACTTTTGGATAAAAGATCAATTAAGTGTCTTAAAGAGAAATGATAAATTAATAATTATTATTTCCTTTTTATTCTTAGGCGTAACTAATAATGGTTTAGCCGCTTATACCCCATGGATATTTTTTATTCTTTGCATTTTTACGTTTAAACCAAATATACCCAATACTGGAAATCGGCTTAATAATAGAATACCGGTTATATAAATTATGATTCACATCGTCATACCAGTATTTAACCGTTGGAGGTTCACTGAGCCCTGCATATTGAGTTTGCTGCGACAAACGCATACTGATTTTAAAATTATTGTGGCGGATCATGGCTCAACGGATGGCACCTCTGAAAAAATTAAAGATCAGTTTCCTCAAGTGATTTTATTGAAGGGTGATGAAAGTATGTGGTGGACAGCTGCAACGAATATGGGTGTGAAGTACGCATTAGAAAACGGAGCAGATTATGTTTTGACACTAAATAATGATTTAGTTGTAATGCATGATTATCTTAATCAATTAATTAATGCAGCTCAAAAAAATTTAAACACAATTATAGGAAGTGTTTCGCTAAATAAAAACGACACTTCAATCATAGTGTTCGCTGGTGTAAAATGGAATACCATCACAGCAAAATACAAGCCATCTATTAATATAAATTTGTCCTATACTGAAGTGATGAATAAATATACCCTCATTAATACAGATATGCTACCCGGCCGTGGAACTTTAATTCCAGTATCTGTATTTAAAAAAATTGGTTTATTCGATGAGGTAAATTTCCCTCATTATGCAGCGGACGAGGATTTTTCTTTAAGAGCATTTGATAGTGGTTATCATTTGGCGGTTGCAACGAAAGCCGCAGTGTTAAGCGAAATAGATGCAACAGGTCTAACAAAAAATTATAAAAAAAAGGGGTTCTTTTTTTGGAGAGACACTTTTTTTTCAATGAAATCTCCGAATAAACTGTCAAACCGTTGGTTATGGGCAAAAAAACATGCCAAAGTTCCATTTATATATTTTTTGTTTGACGTGAGCAGAATTGTCTACTCACAAATAAAAAAATAAACTGTAATGAATAAAAAAAGAGTACTAATCGCCTATAAATTTATGCCCCAATATAGGATTGCATTTTTTAATCTATTGAAATCAGAACTTGAAAAGTATGATGTTGAGCTCTCCGTTGTATACGGCAAGTCATATAGTTTAGATAGGGGTGACGAAATTGATCTAGAGTGGGCTTATTATAGAAAAAACAAAATCTTCTCTTTTTTAAAATTTGTTATTTATTGGCAACCCACAACAGATCTAATAAAAGGAAAGGATTTGGTAATTGTTGAACAAGCCAATTCACTTTTAATTAACTACTATTTAATTATTCTACGTTTTTTCACGAAACTGAAAATAGGGTTTTGGGGGCATGGTCGTAATAGACAAGGTTCAGGACAATCGATTTTAAATAAATTCAAATTGGCATATCTAAAAAAATGTGATTATTGGTTCGCATATACAAAGAGTGTTCAAGAATATTTAATACTTAATGGCTTTGGTCAAAACAAAATTAGCGTCGTTAATAACAGTCTAGACACCCATCAATTAAAGACTGATTATTTTTCGATAGATGAAAAAGAAGTAGAATTTTTGCGATCAGAGTTTTCCATAGCTAGTGGAGACTCTGTTGCTATTTATTGCGGAGCTCTATACAAAGAAAAAAGGCTTGATTTTCTATTATCAGCTGCTGTTCTAGTAAAACAAAAACTGCCGGGATTCAATTTATTAATTGTAGGTGCGGGCCCCGATGAAAACAAATTAAAATCACAGGCAAAAGCCGATAAATGGATTCATTTTGTTGGATCGAAATTCGGGCGAGAAAAAGCTAAATTTTTCAAGGCAGCGGATATTTTTGTGATGCCGGGTGCTTTAGGCTTAGCCGCTTTGGATTCTTTTGTTACACAGACGCCAATGGTCATACCCCAACTACAGACACATGGCCCCGAAATAGATTATCTAGTGCATGATATTAATTGCATTATTACATCAGACAACGTTGCTGAGTTTGCGAAGGAAAGCATAAAGCTTTTGACAGATAAAAATAAGATCGAGAAATTAAAAACAGGCTGTGAACATTCCGCAGAAGAATTCACGCTTGATAAAATGGTAACTAATTTTACTGAAGGTGTAATTAAGTGTTTAAATAATGAATCCCGTTAAAAAAATAAGAAACTTCTTTTTAATTAATTTAAGGTATAGAAAATATAATATTGGTAACAATTTCCATGCAGGTATCCGTGTTCGTCTATGGGCAAAAACCAAATTAGAAATTGGCAACAACTTTTATATAGGGCGTGATTCATTTATAGAAACGGATTGCATAATAGGTGACAATGTTATTTTTGGAAACAGAGTGGCTGTTGTTGGCAAATATGATCATCATTATCAACAAATTGGTACACCAATAAGATTGGCATCTGCTATCAGAGATACAGATTATAACTGGAAAGGTTTAAACTTAATTACAAAAATTGGCGATGATGTTTGGGTGGGTTATGGCGCAACCATTATGCAAGGCGTATATATTAACGATGGAGCCATTATTGCTGCGGGCTCCGTTGTTACTGGCGATGTAGAGCTATACAGTATTTATGGTGGTGTTCCTGCAAAAAAAATTGCTAATCGTTTTGACAATGAAGCAGATTTAAAAGAACACATAAGGTTGTTAAAACTTAACTTAAAATAATTTTTAATCGGTGTTACTCAATAGTTTTAACATATTTACTACTTCTTTAAATTCCTTAGAGGACAAAAAGTTATTGATTAGTACACTCAATGCACATTCGTTTAACCTTGCTCAGGAAAATAAAATCTTTGCTAAAGCTTTGCAGCAAAGCGATGTGTTATTACCTGATGGCATTAGCATAGTATTAGCCAAAGGCTTTTTAGATGGCACTCAACTTAAAAAAATAGCCGGTGCTGATTTGTTTGCTTATGAAATGCAACGCTTAAATAACAGCCATGGCTCCTGTTTATTTTTAGGAAGTTCGGAACACACCCTTCAGCTTATTAAAACAAAAGCCAATATAGAGTACCCTCAGGTTACCGTACAAACCTACTCCCCGCCTTATAAGGAACAATTAAGTGAGGAGGATAATGCGCAGATGATTGAAGCGGTGAATCGTTTGCAACCGGATGTGTTATTTATTGGGATGACAGCGCCTAAACAGGAATTATGGGCTCATGAACATTTTAGAAAACTTACTACCAAACATGTGTGTTGTATTGGCGCCGTGTTTGATTTTTATGCCGGCACCGTGAAACGGGCGCCAAACTGGATGATCAAGTTTGGTTTGGAATGGCTGTACCGCTTTTTATCAGAACCCAAACGCCTTTGGAAACGCTACTTAATTGGCAATTTTAAATTCATCTATTTCATTTTAAAAGAAAAATGCTTTTCTTAAGGGTCTTTTATGCCACATAAATCCGCTCGTTTATACCGTTATTCCCGCTACACTAAATTTATTTTTTTAGTGAGCGATATTGCATTTTTGAATGCTGCCAGTATTCTTTCTTATTTAATGCGTTATGGAAACCTGGAAAGACTATCTGCCACGGAATCACAATCTGTTTTGTTTTTAAACAATTTGCTTTGGGCGGGTTTCTGTTTATACTTCAATGCCTACAGTTTTATGCGGGTGGGTTATATCGAAACCTTGCTGAGCCGCACCGCAAAAATTTTGGTGTTACATATGTTTTCCCTGCTCACCCTCATTGTGTTTTTAAACTACGATGATATTTCCCGTTTACGCTTGCTGTATTTTGGTTTGGTTTTTTTCTCAGAATTAATCCTCTTCCGTTATCTCTTTGTACAGATTTTAAAACGTTTCCGCAAAGCCGGTTATAATTTCAGGAATGTTATCATTATTGGCGCTGGCCAAAAAGGACAGGAAATAGAACAGATCCTCACCAAAGATTTATCTTATGGATACAAAGTGGTAGGTTTTTTTGATGATGATAAAACGGAAAGCCAGTCAGGCATTCCCATACTGAATACCATTGCTCAGGCAAAAAATTATTTATCGGAACATCCTGTTCATGAAGTGTTTATTACTACCAGTCAATACGATAACAAATACATTAATGAACTGATATTATTTTGCGAGACCAATTTTATACGTTTAAAATTTGTTCCTGATTTTCAGCAGTTCACTAAAAGCAAACGGGTGCACATTGATTTTTACGATCATTTACCTGTTATTTATTTTCGCAAGGAACCCCTGGAATCAGCCTTTAACCGAAGCGTGAAGCGCTTGTTCGATGTTGTGTTTTCGTTACTTGTTATTGTATTGATCATCCCGTGGTTATTCCCCCTACTGATAATCGCCATTAAGTGCAGTTCCAAAGGCCCCATCTTTTTTAAACAAGAGCGGTCAGGTGAAAATAATCACAGTTTTTGGTGCTTCAAATTTCGCACCATGCGTGTTAATTCTTTGTCGGATGAATTACAAGCCACTCGAAACGATGCGCGTATTACCGCTATAGGGCGTTTGTTACGTAAAACCAACTTAGATGAGTTTCCTCAGTTTTTTAATGTGTTTGTGGGCGATATGTCGGTGGTTGGTCCGCGCCCGCACATGCTCAAACACACCGAGCAATATTCAGAATTGGTGCACTCCTATTTAGTACGGCATTTAATTAAACCAGGCATTACCGGCTGGGCGCAGGTTAATGGCTTTCGCGGAGAAACCAATACTTTGGAGCAAATGCAAAAACGGGTTGAGTTTGATATCTGGTATATTGAAAACTGGTCGTTATTTTTTGATTTGAAAATTATTTTTAAAACTGTTACTAATATGTGTGGCGGGGAGAAGAATGCTTTTTAGCCCTTCGACTAAGTTTTATCCTGAGCGTGTCTTGTTAATTTTATCACACTGAGTGCCGCTTCGACTCCGCTTGTTAATTTTGTCACACTGAGCGAAGTCGAAGTGTAGACAAGCACCGTGTCACACTGAGTGCCGCTTCGACTCCGCTCAGCGTGACAAATAGCGTGTCACACTGAGCGAAGTCGAAGTGTAACAAAATAAAAGAGACGAGTAAAAAGTTAATTTAGAATGATGTAGAACGCTCTTCGACTCCGGGTGAGAACCATCCTTCGACTCCGCTCAGGATGACAAATAGCGTGTCACACTGAGCGTAGTCGAAGTGTAGACACTGTTGGAGTTCAAACAATACGCGGAACATCCTTCGACTCCGCTCAGGATGACAAGCACCTTGTTAGAATGAGTAGCGCTTCGACTCCGCTTGTTAATTTTGTCACACTGAGCGAAGTCGAAGTGCAACAAAATAAAAGAGACGAGTAAAAAGTTAATTTAGAATGATGTAGAACGCTCTTCGACTCCGGGCGGGAACCACCCTTCGACTTCGCTCAGGATGACAAGCACCGTGTCACACTGAGCGGAGTCGAAGTGTAGACACTGACGAGAACGATCCTTCGACTCCGCTCAGGATGACAGAACAAACGCCAGGATGACAAATACCTTGTTAGAATGAGTAGCGCTTCGACTCCGGTCAGCGTGACAAATACTATGTCACACTGAGCGAAGTCGAAGTGCAGACACTGACGAGAACCATCCTTCGACTTCGCTCAGGATGACAGAACAAACGCCAGAATGACAAGCACCTTGTTAGAATGAGTGACGCTTCGACTCCGCTCAGCGTGACAAATACAACACTCAGCGTGACAAATACAACACTCAGGATGACATGAGATAAACAGCATAAAAAACCAAAAAATAAAAATCCCAAGACCTTAAACATTACGCTTAAATACGTAAGTTTACCTATCAAAAAAAAGTCACGCTTAACTATGTGTATTTCAAAAAAAACTATAAACACCTTCATTGGATTCATAACAACCATCCTTTTTTTAAGTTCGTGCACCTCGCCAAAAAAAATGATTTATTTTAACAGTGCCGAACAAATTGCAGCAGCAGAAGCTAATAAAAATTACACGCCTGTTTTTCGCACGGATGATTTTTTGGCCATTACGGTGATGGGGTTAGATATGGTTGCTGTACAACCTTTTAACTTACCTGTTACTACTCTGCAATCAGTTAACAATGGTTATTCTCAGGGCGCGCCAAGTCCGCAAGGCTATTTAATTGATGCGGAAGGCAACATTGATTTTCCGGTAATTGGCAAACTAAAGTTAGCGGGTTTAAACAGAGTAGCAGCCATTGAACTGCTTAAAGAAAAATTAAAAACCTATATCAGTAACCCAACCGTTCATATCCGCATTTTGAATTTTAAAGTCACGGTGTTAGGAGAAGTAAGAAGTCCCGGAACCTTTAATATTCCCAACGAACGCATTACTTTACTGGAAGCACTTGGTTTAGCCGGTGATTTAAACATTACTGCCAAACGAAAAAACGTGCTGGTGATTAGAGATGTTGATGGTAAAAAAACGGAAACACGTGTGGATTTAACTTCCAAAGAATTGTTCAGCTCACCGGTGTATTACCTTAACCAAAACGATATGGTGTATGTACAACCTAACCGTGCTAAAATAAATTCATCTGTAGTAAATGCCAGTAATGTTGGCATCATCATTTCAATTGCTTCACTACTCACTACTATAGCGGTATTATTATCCCGATAATTATTTATGGATTTAGATCAGCATCATTTTTCTGTAGAGGATAACTCTGAAACGGAAACTAACTTAAAAGATATTTTAGATAAGTACCTCGCCTATTGGAAATGGTTTGTGCTAAGCACTGTTTTAGCAGTTGGTTGCGCATTTTTATATTTACGCTATCAAACACCTTTGTATGAGGTAAATGCCAGCATCCTAATTAAAGATGATAAAAAAGGGGGCGCCTTATCCGAATTATCAGCCTTTGAAGATTTAGGATTATTTAAAAGTTCGAGCAATACGGATAACGAAATTGAAATTTTAAAATCACGTTCCCTGATGACCCGCGTTGCCAAGGAACTGAATTTAAACGTGAGTTATTTTGTAAAAGAAAATCCGCTTAATACAGAACTGTTTTCGCAAACACCCATTAACCTGCATGTATTAGCCAAAGATTCGAACTGGGTAGAAACACCGGCGGAATTTATTTTAAAATTACACACTGATTCCAAATTTGAATTAAGCTCGCCTGAGGGTGAAACCTACGGACAACAATTATTTGGCACACCCATTAAAACATCTATTGGAGAGGTTATTATTACCAGAACTGCGGTTTTCAATACTTCTGATATCGGTAAGGAATATCAAATTGTAGTTTCTGAATTAAACAAAGTAGTAGATGGTTACAGAGCTGCGTTGCAAATAGCTCCGGTTAATAAAACATCCAATGTTATTACGTTAAGTTTAAAAGATCCTTTAATTGATAAGGCATCCGCCATTATTAATAATTTAATTAAACAGCATAATCTGGATGCTGTAGCGGATAAAAATCAGGTTTCCAAAAACACGGCAAACTTTATTAATGAACGTATTGATTTTATTACCAAAGAATTATCGGAAGTAGAAGGCGAAGCGCAAAGTTTTAAAACTGAACACAAATTAACGGATGTTGAATCGGAAGCTAAATTATTTTTAGAAAGTGGCAGCGTCAGCGAGTTAAGTCTTTTAGAAACCAATACACAAATTAGCATAGCAGATTTTATGTATGATTATGTTATTAAACATAATTCCGCTACTGATTTAATTCCTTCCAACTTAGGCATCAATGATGTTTCTATTTCAACCACTATCAGCGAATACAACAAATTAGTGTTGGAACGCAACCGCTTATTAAAAAATTCGAGCGAACAAAATCCGGTGGTTCAAAACATTGATACGCAATTAAGCGGTTTAAGAACAAGCTTAAAAGAGAGTTTAAGCAATTTAAAAAGTGCTTTAGCCATCCGGTTAAAAGAACTTAACAAACAGGAAAGCAATATTCATTCGAAAATTGCCACGGTACCTAAATATGAGCGAGAATACCGTATCATACAACGCCAACAACAAATTAAGGAAGCGTTATATTTATATTTATTGCAAAAACGCGAAGAAACTAATATTGCTTTAGCGGTTACAGTAGCCAATGCTAAAGTGATTGACCATGCCTATAGCAACGGCGTTAAAGTATCTCCTAAAAAACAAATTATTTTTTTAGCAGCATTTTTAATAGGCTTGCTCCTGCCCATCCTTATTTTGTATGTTTTAGATTTGTTAGACAGTAAAGTACACGGTAAAAAAGATATTGATAAATTGAGTTTACCTTTTTTGGGAGATATTCCTTTTACAGATTCTGATAAAAAAGTGGTGGTTACTCAGAATTCCAACAGCAGTGTGGCGGAGGCTTTCCGTTTACTACGCACCAATGTTGATTTTATGATGGGAACTTCCAAAACAAAAGGACGTTCTATTTTTGTTACGTCCACCATTGGTAAAGAAGGGAAATCGTTTATTGCTTTAAATTTAGCAAACAGCATTGCCCTGTCGGGTAAAAAAGTGTTGTTGGTTGGCATGGATTTACGAGTTCCTAAAATATTGGAATACCTTGATTTAAAAGATAAAGATGGCTTGAGTAATTTTATTTCAAACACTCAATTAAACTTAAATGAGGTTGTTTTTAAAGCTCCTAACGTGGAAGGCCTCGATATTTTAGCATCCGGCACTATACCTCCAAACCCGGCAGAGCTATTAATGAATAGCCGCGTGGAAGAATTTTTTACTATCATTAAAGAACAATACGATTATATAGTAGTAGATACAGCACCCGTGGGTATGGTAACCGATACCTTATTGGTAAGCAAATATGCAGATTGTTTTATTTTTGTGGTCCGTACCAATTACCTGGATAAACGCTTATTGAGCGTAGCGGAAAATGTGTTTAAGGAAAAACGTTTGCCTAACATGGCTGTTTTAATTAACGGTACCGATAATAAAAAAGGCTATGGTTACGGGTATGGCTATGGTTACGGTTATGGCGGTTATGGTTACGGGCATGAAAAGAAAAAAGCATCCTGGAAAACTCTTTTTAAGAAATAAGCAAAACAGTATTTATTTAAAGGCGAAGACTAACGGTCTGCGCCTTTTTTATGCGTTTAATTTTGTTACACTGAGCTTACTGATTGGCCTCCGAAGATGTGTGGCGCCCTCAGCAGACTTCCTGACCATTAGTGAGGAGTTGAAGTGTAGCCAAGACGAGAAACATCCTTCGACTCCGCTCAGGATGACAGAACAAACGCCAGGATGACAAGTCCTTGGACTCCCTGCCAGTGGTCGGGGATGCAGCTCAGAGTGACATTACTCAGGCTTACAAACGAAGTGATACGGAGCTTAAACAGGAGTCAATTTTATATTACAAAAAGATAGTCTCGCTGAGGCTATTAACAAAGTGCTCCGGAGAGGCAGTTGTTTTATTATTTCACTTTAATCTCTACTCTTCTGTTTTGCGCTCTCCCAAGCTCATCCTCATTGCTGGCAATTGGAGCGGCAGAACCAAATCCTTCAACGGTTAAACGGGTACTTTTAACTCCTTTTGAAATTAAATACTTTTTTACGACACTGGCACGCTGTGCCGATAACTGTTTGTTGAGAGAATCTGCACCGTTACTATCCGCGTAGCCCACGATTTTAAGTTTCAGCTTTCCGAATTTTTTCAATAATACCGCTGCTTTGTTCAGAGCTTCAATGTCAGCTTCATCCAACACCGCTTCATTAGCTTGAAAATGTATATTTTTAAGGTATTGACTCACCTTACTCTCATCATTCATGTTTGCTGATACATTTGTTGATGAGGCGCTAGCCCGGGAAGCTTTTAAAGCATTATAATTTTTTTCCATCTCAGCAAACTTTGCTTTTAATGCTTCATAATCTTCCTTACATGTTTTCGAAGAGGCAACTTCTTCCTGCATTTTCTTGTAATTTTCTTTAAAGCCTTTAACTTTCATTACCGGGTTCGCACCATCATCCGAAACAGAATTCAGTTGCCTTCTGTCAACCTCAATAACTTTATATTCGTAAATGCCATTCCCGTTTTTAGTTATGGTATTGATGGTTTTTCCATTGCAATCAGCTATAATGATTTTATCCGCAGTTATTGTTTTCGCTACATCCTCCGCTAACTTTAATGTATAGTTTTCGGTTGAGTTGATATTTGCAAACGTAAATTGCCCGCTACCTGAGGTCTTTTGTTCCAACACTTCACCATTCTCTTTTATTAACTGGAGGTTAACTTCTTTTAAGGGAAAGGTTGTCTTTTTTACCCCTTTAATCATGCCGCACACAATTACATATTGTGGTGCGCCTGTCTGATTTTCTAAACCTATAGACTGATCCATGGACGCTAATTCTGCTTTCACTGTAGAATCGTTTTTTTCAAGCTTATTAATATAATCTGAAATTTTAATGATTTGCTCATCAGAATAAACTGTCTGGGCAAAGGTTGTAGCACTGACGGCTAACACTGAAATGGCTAAAAATAAATACTTCATAAAGATTTTATATGTTAAGCTTGTTTTTGTATTAATTCAGATCGTAAATGCGTTTCAAATGAGCTTTAGCAGGTCTTACACGTATGTTCCTGCCGCTGAATTTATAAACCACACCAACTGAATGCTGCAGATAATTAGATCCGGAAGATGGAAAACCACTCTGCAAACCAAACTTAGATGAACCCTGGATGTTAAGTCCTAAAAGATTATCAATCAGCCAGATTGTTGCACCAAGGCCTGCATTCACATTTACTGCGTTACCAAATCTAATCGTTCCCCGGTGTGTATAACCTAAACCAACTAACAGGTAAGGTTCAACTCTGTAATTTTTTGAAAAGATATATTTACCGTTTAAATCCACCGACAAAAAGGAAGCATTTGATGAAAGTAAATCACCATTAACAACTTTGCCACTTTTGTAATTGCTATAAGCCACAGCCAATTCAACATTGATATTATGTTTACAATCTTTTTCAATAGAAAGTTTGGAAGGATAAGGCGGGAAATTCCAGGATTTTTGGACGTCAAATAAATCCCGGAAAGGTTTTCCATCATCTTCTATTAGATTCCATGCCAGCTGAACTCTCCAGGGGGTTTTAGTGATAAAATGCCTGAATCCGAGTTTTTCGCTACAAGGCTTCAATAATGAGTGATATCGCTGAGCTAAAAGATCGCTTGTGGCAAAAAATAATAAATGATAAACTAAAATTATGCGTAAATATTTCATTTCTGGATTTAAAAACAGTGAATTTACTAAAATTTATAGAATTATATTGTTAAAAGAATCATATAGAGCACAGTTAAATAATTCAGGTGTTCTCAAAACTATCTTTTTTCCGCTCTTTCTGTATATGGTTTTTTCTTTATAAAAAGCCGTAACTTTTTTCGCCAAATTTAAATGGTTTGGCATCTGTCATTGAACTAAATGCATAAGATAGATACTCCTAAAGGTGCTGCAAATAATTTGCGCCAGTTTTGATAAGTATTGACTTTAAGGTAAATTTAGCCGGGGTTTGAATATTCATTTTAACCTCTTCACGAATGTTATAACAAAGGACAGGATTTGTTGTGACAAACTGATTATATGGTAAAATGCTACTAAGAACCAAATCCGTATGTCAAATATTAGTCAACCATTTTTTCAAGTAAAAGGTATCATTTAAATGGTGTTTACCTTGCAGATCTAAACTCATATAAAGATGAGACGCAACATTTTCTGCCACATTAATTACTTTCCTCTTCGATAGTTTTTATAAACACTGGCCAAGTCAATATTCCTCACATGTTTCAGAGATTTATCAATGGCTACTTTTGTAGGAAAGGGTTGGGGTTTATTCCAGGATCTTGTAACCTTAAATAGATCCCTGAAAGTTTTTCCGTCATCATCCACTACGTTTCCGCTAGGTTGAATGGCTCTGGGTGTATGAAGCAAATCGTACTTTATGGAAATTTTGTCAGCATTAGTGGGGCTAAATGATGACTGGGAAAAGTCTTATTATAGATGGTCAAAAAAAACAATGAGAAATGGTTTAAACCATGGCATTCGTATAAATTTGCGAGAACAAATTTAATTCAATTATGCAGTATTAGATTTTTGTTGAAATGGCACGTCTAACCCCGGGCTTAAATCCACCGGTTCCTGCAGTAAATCTATATACGATACCCAATGAATGCTGCAAATAATTAGCGCCACTTTTCATAAAAGGAGAAGAGATTCCGAATTTTGCCTGAGTTTGAATATTGATTCCTATGATATTTTGATAAACCCATGCGTCTGCACCGAATCCAACATTGAACGTTGCTGCATTTTGGAACCTGGTCGCATCTCTGTGAGTAAAGCCATAACCATGAAGGGCATACACATCAAACCATTTTTTTTCCTTAAAAAACTGATTAAAATTAAACTTCCCTGATAAATCAAAACACAGGTAATTGCCACTGGTTGTTCTTACATCACCATTGATAATTTTTCCCGATTTGATGTAATTATAGGTAAATGCAAACTCTGAACTCCAGCCATATAACAACGTTTTTTCTACGGTAACACGTGTTGGATAAGGTGGAATGTTCCAGGATTTGCTTACGTCAAATATTTTAAAAGGAGCGCCATCATCTTCAATAACATTGCCCCCTAAACCAACGATCCAGGGTGTTTTAATTAAATCCAGCTTTGCCCGATTGAAAAAATCTCTTATTGGTTGTTTATTGACCTGCGCTTCAGTTTCAATAAATGAGAACATTAATAATAAAGTAAATACAAAATATAATAAATTTTTCATCTGGCCTTGAATTTTAATGTTCGTAATTTACAAATTTAAGTCTTATTTTTAAAATACCAAATAATTTACATTAATGGATTGGGTGGCTTTTCCGAGCTCAGAAGGTCTTTACCTCCCGTCAAACCTGTATATTTTGATTGCCAGGGCCACAAATACGCGTCCTTGCTAGTTGAGGGAGCCTACAATAGGGCTTTACTACATGCCAAAACCACTCACTTTTAAATCATTTACCAGTTCCAAATTTCCTTTTCAGTTTTCGAAACTTGGTTTTAAAATATGCTTCTGTTGTTTAGGTGATATATCACAATTGCTCTTTAATAATTCTTCCAGCTTTTTTAGGCTTATACAATTTAGGCTTTGTCATTGTATAATGCTGACGAAGCCATGTTTACAGCAATTGACGCTAAATTTAGCGTATATAATAGCATATTGCACATTTCTTTAAATGAACCCTCTTCAAAAATACATATTTATCATAAAGCCTAATTCTACACTACTACGTAAACTAATATTGCGATTTTGGCGGTTCCTGCTTTGTATCGGGCTCGTTTCAATCTTTGGAAGAGGCAGGTAAAGGATTTCCCGTGCCATCCTTAAGGGCTAAATAAATACCATTTTTAGGCATAGGAACAGCATCTTTTAGCTGTATTTCGTGTCTTTGCTTTACTTGATAACAAGTCTAACTAAACTAATTTATAGCAGATTTATTTTTTGCTTGGTATTTTATTGATCCACGAAAAATGTTCTTTTAAAACCATTTCTTTGTTTTTCTGAATATATTGAATGTAGGCACTCGCTACCGGAGACAGTTTTTTTTCTTTCAGCCATATTAGATGCCATTTTGACTTTATTGGGAATCCGACAGCCGGTATAATTCTTAGATCTCCATTTAACAACTCATTTCGGATACCAATAAGGGGCATCACTGAATTTCCGAGCCCGGCAATTACCGCTTGCTTTACAGCTTCATTGGATGTTAATTCCATTTTTTTTCTTACGTGAATATTATGTTTTTTAAAATATTGCTCCATTACAAATCGAGTCCCCGAACCCTCTTCTCTAAAAATTAATGGCATTTTATTAATTTCACTCTTAATAATAGGTTTCGTAAACCTTTTTTCGGTTTTATTACCAATAACATATAGCTCATTTTCTAACAGCACTTCATCATTTACCTTCAACCCTTTAGGTAAAACAGATACTAAAGCAAAATCAACTACATTATTTTGAAGACTATCTATAACTCGGGACTTGTTTGTAACATCCATTATCAAATCTACTCCTTCATTGAGCTTTATGAAATCTGTCAAAAAAAACGGCATCACATACTTACCAGTAGATACTATCGAAAGAATTAAGCGGCCTGTTAAATGACCCTTAAAAGCCATTGTTTTATGAGTGATGGCAGCAACTTCACTTATTACACGTTCAGACATTTTGTACACCTCCATTCCAAAATCGGTCACATACAACTGCCTCCCAACAACCTCTGTTAAAGGTATTTCAAATTGATCTTGAAAGTTTTTTAATTGAATCGAAACAGCTGGTTGGGTCATGTGCAATTCTTCTGAAGCTTTAGTTATACTTTTTAACTGTACCACTTTAGAAAATACTTGTAGTTGGTGTAATGTATAATGCATAAATAATATTTATGTTACGGATAACAAATATAAATATTAATTATATTTTTATTGCAGTAGTTTTGAGTGCTATTATGATAGTTTTAAAATAATTTTTATTTTTTTAACATTTATTAAAATAAATTAGAAATAAATTTGCTGAGTGAAAATACTAATTCTTTATAAATCAACGTTACTTATAGCAATTTTTGCACTTATTTTTGTAAAGAATTGTGATAGAATTAGTTATCCCAATAAAAATGATTTGAAGATTGAAAAAGTTTATTCATCTGACAAAACTCCTTTATCCAACTCTGATTTTAATTCACTTTATACTTTAGCCGAACTGGAGGATGATTGTGACGAAAACGAATTACAATCGGCATATTTACTGATTAAAAATTCAAATTTTAATTTCTCTTTTCGTAATAACAAATACAACTTAACTTCTTCTAGGTATACCAATTGTAATTGGTACCGCTTTTACGGATTGCCCATCTATACAGCTGTAAGAAATTTTAGAATATAATACTAACTTTTCTTTGGCACTTGTTGCCAATTTTTGCAACAAAATTTTAGTGATACATCATAGCGCTCACTATTATAAAATTAACACCATTTTATTAAAAAAAAACTATTATGAGAAAAACTCTAATAAGTATAAGTTTATGCCTAGCGCTGGGCCATACAAGTTGTAATTCAAAAAAAGAAATTAAAGAAGAAGAAACTAATTTTTTAGTAACAAGCCCTTTAAAAACCGACACAACCATTACCAGAGAATATGTGTGTCAAATACAAGCCGTTAGCCATATTGAGTTAAGGGCTTTAGAAAGAGGATACTTACAAAATATATTTGTAGATGAGGGGCAATTTGTAAAAAAAGGGCAACTTATGTTTCAAATAATGCCTTTGCTTTACCAAGCAGAACTTCAAAAAGCACAAGCGGAAGCAGATTTTGTAGAAATTGAATACAAAAACACAAAATCATTAGCTGATACCAAAGTTGTTTCTCAAAATGAATTAGCAATGGCAAAAGCTAAATTAGATAAAGCCAATGCTGAAGTGTCGCTTGCTCAAGTTCATTTAGGTTTTACACAAGTAAAAGCACCATTTGATGGTATTATGGATAAGTTTCAGGTAAGGCTTGGAAGTTTAGTAGATGAAGGAGCATTACTTTCAACACTCTCTGATAACAGCGAAATGTGGGTTTATTTTAACGTACCAGAATCCGAATATTTAAATTACAAAGCAAATACAACTGAAGAAAATTTGCTTAAAGTAAATCTTTTAATGGCCAATAATCAACTGTTCGAATATCCGGGTGTTGTAAAAGCCATCGAAGCCGATTTTAATAACGAAACAGGGAACATTGCTTTTAGAGCAACTTTTCCAAATCCGAAAAAATTATTAAGACACGGCGAGACTGGAAATATTGAAATGACTTTGCCTCTTAAAAATGCTATCATAATCCCTCAAAAAGCAACTTATGAAGTTTTAGAAAAAAAATATGTTTTTGTGGTAGATAAAAACAACGTGGTTCACTCCAGAGAAATTACAATTGCTTCCGAAATGCCTGATTTGTATATCATAAAAAATGGGTTAAAAGAAAATGAACGTATATTATTAGAAGGTATAAGAAAAGTAAAAGAAAATGACAAAATTGAATATGAATACGAAAGTCCTAAAACAGTGCTTCCGAAATTAAAAGTTTATGTTGAGTAATATTTATATTAAAAACAAAAAAAATGTTTAGCAAATTTATTCAAAGACCAGTACTTGCAATCGTTATTTCGCTTGTTATTTTATTTATGGGTACGCTGGCAATAAAAACCTTACCCACCTCACAATTTCCTGAAGTTGCTCCTCCAGTAGTAATGGTATCTGCTTCTTATCCAGGTGCCAGTGCAAAATCATTGGCAGAATCAGTTATCATTCCATTAGAACAATCAATTAACGGTGCCTGGGGAATGCGTTATATGACCTCTGATGCAACCAGCGCCGGTGAAGCAAATATTCAAGTAGTATTTAATCCAGGCACTGATATTAATCAAGCTTTGGTTCAAGTATCTAATCGTGTGCAGCAAGTAACTAACAGGCTGCCAACACTTGTTCAGCGAGAAGGCGTGGTGATTACACCGGTAATACCAAGTATGTTAATGTACATAAACCTTTATAGTAAAGATAAGAATGCAAATATGAAATTCTTATTTAATTATGCTGGTGTAAATATGGTGCCTGAATTACAACGTATTAATGGAATTGGTCAAGTGAGAATTTTAGGAAGCCGTCAGTATGCTATGCGTATTTGGTTAAACCCTGATCGGATGCGGGCTTATAATATTTCTCCTGATGAAGTGATGGAAGCTTTAAGTGATCAAAGTATTATTGGGAAACCAGGACGAATTGGTAGAGGTGATAGCAAACAAGCTGAAGCCTTAGAATATGTTTTAACATATAATGACCGGTTTAATGATCCAAAACAGTATGAAAATGTAATTATTAAACCAAATCCAAAAGGCGAAAATCTTCGATTGAAAGATATTGCCACCGTTGCGTTAGGTAGTGAATACTATGATATTTATTCTAGTATGAATGGAAATCCATCGGCAGCATTGGTTTTAAAACAAACATATGGCAGTAATGCAAGCGAAGTAATTGAAAAGGTAAAAGAGAAATTAGACGAATTAAAAAAAACATTTCCTCCAGGAATGGATTATGAAATCAGTTACGACGTTTCAAATTTCTTAGATGCCTCGATAGAAAATGTCATGCACACCTTAAGAGATGCTTTTATACTGGTTGCACTCGTTGTATTTATTTTTTTAGGAGATTGGCGTTCTACATTAATCCCAACATTAGCGGTTCCTATATCATTAATTGGTGCATTCTTTTGTATGCAACTCTTTGGGCTTACCATTAACATGGTTACATTATTTGCCCTTGTATTAGCAATTGGTATTGTGGTGGATGATGCAATTGTCGTCGTCGAGGCAGTACATGCTAAAATGGAAGAGGAACACCTCTCTCCATATAACGCTGTGCGAAAAGTAATTGGTGAAATTAGTGGCGCCGTTATCGCCATTACTTTATTAATGGTAGCTGTATTTGTTCCAGTTTCATTTATGACTGGTCCAGTTGGTACATTTTATCGTCAGTTCTCTATTACAATGGCGTCTTCTATTGTGCTTTCAGGTATCGTAGCACTTACAGTAACACCTGTATTATGCGCTATGATTTTAAAAAATAACCATGGTCAACCAAGAAAAAAAACTTGGATGAACCGATTTTTAGATAGCTTTAACAGAGGGTTTGAAAAACTAACGGGAAAATACGTTTGGTTGTTAAGATTAATAGCACATCGCAAACTCGTAACCTTTGGCTTATTCGCAGCTTTTTCTATTGGAATATTAGTAATTAGTAATGATCTTCCTTCTGGTTTTATTCCAAGCGAAGATCAAGGAATGTTATACGCCATTATTCAAACACCTCCTGGTTCAACACTAGAAAGAACGAATGATTTATCAAATAAATTAGTTAAAGTAATTAATGAAGTGGATGGCGTAAAATCGGTTTCCTCTATTGCGGGCTACGAAGTATTAACCGAAGGAAGGGGATCTAATGCAGGAACCTGTTTAATTAATCTTAAACCATGGAATGACCGTAAACATACCGTAAGCGAAATTATTCTTGAATTGGAAGAAAAAGCGAAATCAATTCCAGGTGCAACAATTGAGTTTTTTGATCCGCCTGCAGTGCCCGGATTTGGAGCTGCTGGTGGATTTGCTTTGCAGTTATTAGATAAAACCAATAGTGGCGATTACAAGCAACTTGAAAAAGTAACAAATGATTTTATTAGTGAGATGAAAGAGCGTAAAGAGCTAACAGGATTATTTACTTTTTTTAGTGCTAATTATCCGCAATATGAAATTGAGATTGATAACCAAGCCGCAATGCAAAAAGGAGTTTCAATTGGTAATGCCATGAATACTTTATCCATTTTTGTTGGAAGTACCTATGAACTTGGTTTTATAAAATATCAACGTTTTTTCAAAGTATTTGTTCAAGCGGCACCCGAGTACAGAAGGCTTCCATCTGATGTGATGAAGTTGTACGTGAAAAATAATCGAGATGAAATGGTTCCTTTTTCGGCCTTTATGAAAATAAAAAAGAAACAAGGTGCTAATGAAATTAATCGTTACAATATGTACAATACTGCGGCTATAAGAGGTGGTCCTGCTCCAGGATACAGCAGTGGTGAAGCCATTGCGGCAGTTAAAGAGGTGGCTGCAAAAACATTACCTCATGGGTATGATATAGATTGGGCGGCACTTTCCTATGATGAAACCAGACGAGGAAATGAAGCAGTATATATATTTCTAATTGTATTGGTGTTTGTGTATTTCGTTCTTGCCGCACAATACGAAAGTTTCATTATTCCGTTATCAGTAATACTTTCATTACCGGCAGGAATTTTTGGTTCATTTTTATTAATAAAAGGGTTTGGCTTAGCTAATGATATTTATGCGCAAGTAGGACTTGTGATGTTGGTAGGTTTATTAGGTAAAAATGCCGTATTAATTGTAGAGTTTGCTGTGCAAAAACATCGAGAAGGCGCTACTGTTCTTGAAGCGGCAATTGAAGGAGCAAGAGTTCGTTTCAGACCAATTCTTATGACGTCTTTTGCTTTTATTGCCGGGTTAATTCCTTTAGTGCTTGCGCATGGTGCTGGTGCCATTGGCAATAGAACTATAGGTGCTTCAGCTTTGGGAGGTATGCTCTTTGGAACAATATTCGGAGTAATTATTGTTCCTGGGTTATACTATATTTTTGGGTCTATAGCCGAAGGTAGAAAATTAATTAAAAACGAAGAAGATAGTTCTTTAACTGAAGATTTAGTTCACAAAATGGACGATTTTCCTCAACCTAATGACAATGAAGATAATGAACATTAAACATACACTATACAGATATGCAGGATATGCCTGCATATCATTAACATTATTGGCTTGTAAAAATTTAGCCATAGTTAATAAAACAGAGAAGAAAGTAGTTCCAACTAGTTATACTACTACAATGGATAGTATAAATACTGCTAATACACAATGGAAGAATTTTTTTAAAGATGCGAAACTGGCTGCATTAATTGATTCGGCTTTGAAAAAAAATCAGGAGCTAAACATTGTATTACAAGAAATACAAATTTCTAAAAACGAAGTCAGAGCCCGTCGCGGTGCGTTTTTGCCCTTTATGAATGCGGGTTTGGGTGCTGGTGTAGAAAAGGTTGGTAGATACACAAGCCAAGGTGCTAGTGATGCGACTAACGAAATTATGCCGGGCAAAGCTTTCCCTGATCCTTTGCAAAATTATGCCTTAGGTATTAATGTATCATGGGAGATAGATATTTGGAAAAAATTACGAAATGCTAAAAAATCAGCTTTTTACAAATACCTATCTAGTGTAGACGGCAAAAATTTTATGGTAACTCATTTGATTTCTGAGATTGCTAATTCATATTACGAATTAATTGCCTTAGATAATCAATTAGATATTTTAAAAAAGAATATCGAATTATATAAAAGCTCACTTGAAATTGTAAAACTTGAAAAGCAATCGGCTAGAGTAACGGAATTAGCTGTGCGGAGATTTGAAGCTGAGGTGCTAAAAACCGAAAGTCGTCAGTATTACATCATGCAACAAATAACAGAAACTGAAAACCGTATTAATTTTTTGGTAGGTAGATTTCCTCAAACAGTTGCAAGAAACTCAAATGGATTTATCGACATAGCCATTGATACCATTCATTCAGGTATTCCATCGCAGTTATTATCAAACCGTAGTGATATAAAACAAGCAGAACAAACTTTAAGAGTTGCTAAATTAGATGTAAGAGTTGCTAAGGCAGAGTTTTATCCGTCGTTTATAATTACTGCTGGCGCAGGTTATCGCGCATTTAATCCTCAGTATTTAATACAAACACCTCAATCGTTGCTGTATAGTCTAGCAGGAAATTTAATGGCACCTTTAATTAATAGAAATGCGATTAAAGCAAATTTCTATTCTGCTAATTCTAAACAAGTTCAAGCAGTTTATAATTATGAACGTGCTATTTTAAGGGCACACATAGAGGTAGTGAACCAACTATCTAATATTGCCAATTTGAAAAAAAGCTATGACTTGAAAAACAAACAGGTAGAGGCCCTAACACTGTCAATCGATATTTCTAATACTTTATTCAAATCGGCCAGAGCAGATTATATGGAAGTATTATTAACCCAACGAGATGCCTTAGAATCAAAAATAGAACTAGTTGAAACAAAAAAACAACAAATGAATGCGATGATTAATATTTATAAAGCACTTGGTGGTGGCTGGCGGTAATTATAAATCATAAATTAAATCAATAAAAAAGACGGTATATTTTTATACCGTCTTTTTTATTGACTATTTACAAGCCTTATACATAAATATATTTTATGTATAATATAAAATATATAAATAAAAATTTATAAATAAATATAGTCAATTTTGTAATATGAAAAATCAAATACATCAAAGCGTTAACACAATATCAGGTCTATTTGTAGTCCTACTAGGCGGCCTTATTACTTCAAGCTTATTACTTTTAAACTATTTCAATATTTTTCATTTAGACGTTGAAATAGTTTTTGCGCCTTTTATAGTTATTACTTTGCTAACCTATGGTGATAAACTTCTGGTTTTTCTTTTTCTAAGTCCAATAAGCTTTGCTTCTAAATTAATTATCAAAATAAGAGGCTTTTCTCAATCTCAACAACAGCAATTATCCCTAAAAAAATCATAGCCATGAAAGAAAAAACAAACCTTCAAGCAATGTTTGTAGCAATACTATTAATTGTTGCAGGAACATTATCACCCTCTAATGGAGTAGATGACAGAAACTTCAAAACACCGTTGGAATTGATTACAATCATGTTTGTAATTGTTTCGTTCGGATTAACAGTATACCTTGTGTGGAATAGGATTGAAAAATTCAAGGAGTTCCCTAAACCAAACTATAAATCAGACGTAGAAAAAGTATTAACCTCAAACTAAACAAACTAAATATGACAAAAATTACAGTAGCAAAAGGAGATGGTATAGGGCCAGAAATTATGGACGCAACCCTAATTATATTAAAGGCCGCAGGTGCACAACTTGAAATTGATGAAATTGAAGTTGGTGAAAAGGTTTATTTAGCTGGTAACACCGCTGGTATTGCAAGCGAATCGTGGGAAACAATTCGTAAAAATAAAGTATTTTTGAAAGCACCCATTACTACACCTCAAGGTGGTGGTTACAAAAGCTTAAACGTTACTACACGAAAGTTTTTAGGCTTATATTCTAATGTGCGGCCATGTGCGAGCTTACATCCTTTTGTTAAAACAAAGCATCCTGATATGGATATTGTTATCATACGCGAAAACGAAGAGGATTTGTATGCTGGCATCGAACATCAGCAAACAGATGAAGTTGTACAATGCCTAAAAGTAATTAGCCGACCAGGCTGCGAAAAAATTGTGAGATACGCCTTTGAATATGCCAAACAATATGGCAGAAAAAAAGTTACTTGTTTTACTAAAGATAATATTATGAAACAAACTGATGGATTATTTCATCAAGTGTTTGATGAAATTGCAGCAGAATATCCAAATATTGAAAATGAACATTGGATCATCGATATTGGTGCAGCAAAAATGGCCGATACTCCCGAAATATTTGATGTAATTGTAACTTTAAATTTATACGGTGATGT
>JACMNO010000015.1 GCA_014378485.1 Bacteroidia bacterium | reverse complement strand
TTTTATCGCACAAAATGTCTCCGCAGTGCCGCATAAAAATTCGCAGTTCGCTCTCTTTCGCCAAAAGCAGCCTCACTCACGCCATGGCGTGACTAACGTATGATAAATGTGCTGCTAAATGATCCAAACCTTTTCAAATATTTTCTGCAAAAGCCTTGCATAAAAAAGAAAGTAAACTCTTTAAAAGAGTTGAATCTATTACTATTTCATTGTTTTGAGTGAACCCTATTTATTTAAAACGGAATAAAAGTTTAACAGTTTTTTGCAAATTTAAATCGATAATTAATTACCCACTTATATAAACAAAAAAAAGCGCTGCAATTATGCAGCGCTCTTTTAATAAATAAATCATATAGAAATTATCTAACAATTGTATTACCTGCCATGGTCACTGCGCCTGTTCTAGCCAGCGCTCTTCCATCCAATTTTGCTCCTGTATTAAAAGAAATAGACTGCATTGCTAAAACATTTCCTTTTAAAACGGATGTAGTACCAAATGTAGCAGAGCTACCCACCTGCCAGAAAATATTGGAAGCTAATGCACCTCCGCTAAGAAAAACTTTACGTCCTGATCCTGTTGTAAATGAAGATGCTATTTGAATAATAAAAATCGCGCCCGGATTTCCTTTGGCATCAAATGTGACATCACCTGATGTGATGGCTAATGAAGATGTGGATTTGTATAGACCAGGTGTTAAAGTAAGGCCACCGATGTTACCAGAAATTGTAACGATATCTGTACTTGTTCTTCCGGCTGCATCATTATAAGCTGCTGTTAAATCTAACTTGGCTTGGTTCGCAATCGCATCATTAATATGTTGGGTGCCATTTAATATCCCTGGAGGAAATCCCCCTATGGAAGTACCTGGGCTTAATCCCATATCACCTGTAATTACTGTTGCACCAGTGTTTGTTATTCCGGATCCAGCCAAAATTGCCAAGTTGGTGGCTGCTCCAAGTGCAACCGGACTTTGTATAGTTGTTTGAGTAGGAACTGACATCATGTTTGGTCCCGGATCAACTGATGTAGCACTTTTCTTTTTACAACCTGTTATTAAGACAACTGATGCGATCGCGATCGTTGACACTAGTGTTTTCAATTTCATTTTTTTTAGATTAAATTTCCGCATGTGGCGGGGCAGCTGTGAATAAATTTCCACATCACAAAGAAATGGTATTATAAAACGGTGCCTTTACATAACGAATTTGAAGAGTTTCATAATTCACTGATTGACAAAAAGAGAATAAAAAACCGTAAGTAGGGTGCCTACGATTATATATTTCGTTTTTTTTTTGTACTATTTTTTTCCTTTTCCTCCACCATGAGAACCGCCTTTAGAGCCGCCATCATGCGATCCTCCGTTCCCACCACTTTTGTGATTATTATTTCCTTCGCCGTTGTTTTTCTGCTGGGAGTTCTGTTTGCTATTGCCTGGGCCATTTGATTTATGGTTACCGTTACCTGGTTTATTACCAATTGTTTTTTGGTGACCACCATTATACCCTTTTTTGTATTTTACTTTATGGAGATGAAAATCATTGTATGGAGTAGCGCCATGGTAACCGGTCATAACCACTTTGTATCCGTTATACAAATCATAATTTCTGTACCGTGATGGAAGCGAAGACCTGTGTAACCATACTCCATCGCCAAAATAAATGAACATGGACGATTCCACATCGTAGTAGGCCTCTACATCCGGCAAATAATAATAACGTTCTTCAGTATAGCCAACAGGACCCCATAAAGGCGGTGATCCTAAATTTACATTGACTGAAACCTGTGATTTAAGTGCGTTTGAAAAGAGTAATATAATTGAGAAAAAAATTATTTTTAGAAAGTTCATGTTAGTTATGTTAATTTTACGGATAAATTTCCAAAGGTCAAAGGTGCCAAACTAAACCATAAAAATTTTGTAATACCCATGTAATAAATTACATGATTCACGGATAAGAAGAAGCATTTCCAAATTATGAAATTACATTCTATCCATGTACCAGCTTAACTGCTTTTCCATTTTTTTTTCGTTCAAAATAGTGCCGATGACTTTTTGTAGGCGCACAAAAGCTGTTTCACTTTTTACGATATAATCAAACGCTTTACTGTGCATGCAGTTAACGGCAATTTCAATTTTGTCCTGAGAAGAAAGCATAATAACAGGAATATCAGGATTAACACTTTTAATTTTATCCAATGTATCAATTCCATTCATGGCATTCGATTCAATACCATCTAAATGATAATCTAATATGATTACATCCGGAATGTCTGATAGCTGTTCAATACAAAGCTCACCGGTTGCAAATGTCCTAACAGCGTAATTTCCCTGCTGAAAAAATTCAAGCTCTAATGATTTTAGTAATAATTTATCATCGTCTACGAGGAAGAGTTTAATTTTGTTATCGGTTTTCATTTTATTTTATTTTTAATTATATTAAACTCTTCCTGCAATTCATCGCAGGCTTGTGCGCATATGTTCACAAGTTGCAGAACCATAGATGATAATTCTTCATTGTCTTTTTGACCTTTGGCAAAATCTTGAACTTTTTTCGCCATGTTTTCAAACTCCATGCCTATTCCCACGATTGAAAAAGAGGGGATCATTTTATGGGCTGCCGATTGCAGTAGCTCCCAGTTTTTATTCTTAAACCCTTCTCTCAAAGCGGTAATCAAAGGCGGTGTTTGTTCCAGGTAAAGCCCGATCATTTCCATCATCAGTGTAGGGTCTGATTTTGTTCTGCGGTTTAAAAAACTTAAATCAACGCATTTTGTTCCTTTACCAGTATAAGTTTCAACATCCTTTTTTTCTTTTATGTTCTCAGTTATTAAAGTGACCGGGGATTTTACAAGACCAACTATTATACTGTATAGTAGTTTTTCGTCAACAGGTTTTGCGATATAATCATTCATCCCCACTTCCTTGCATTTGGTAACATCCACTGTTGTTACATCGGCAGTTAAGGCAATAATGGGAATTTTAGAATTCATTATGTTACGAATATGTTCTGTAGCTTCAAAACCATTCATTACAGGCATCTGTAGATCCATTAAAATAATATCATAAGGATTAGTTTCGAGTTTTTCAATTGCAATTTTGCCATTTCCTGCTATGTCACATCCAAAACCAAAATCATCCAACAGAGTTTTCATTAATAACTGGTTAAGCGGAATATCTTCCACAACAAGCACGTTAATGTTTTTAATTTCCTTGTCTGACTCAACAATTCGATTATCTGATTCAGAACCGGCTACAGTCTTTTGAAATGTCAGTATAAAACTAAAAGTGGAGCCCTGATTTAAATCGCTTTGCACGCTAATAGTTCCGCCCTGTGGCTCCACTAATTGTTTTACAATGGCGAGCCCCAAGCCTGTGCCACCATATAGACGGGATGTACCGCTGGTGGCCTGCTGGAAATTTTCAAAAATATTTTTTATTTTAGCTTCGGGAATCCCGATCCCTGTATCCTTAACTGAAAATTCGATAGTAGCGCTCTCTTCGTTTTCACTGAATAGATTAACACTCACAGTGATCTTCCCTTTTGTTGTAAACTTCACGGCATTACTCACCAAATTTAAAATGATCTGGTGCAAACGAATAGGGTCACCAACGAGAACCTTTGGAATCTTTTCATCATAGACCTTAACCAGCTGTAGATTTTTTTCCTGGATCTTTGTTTCAAACAAGTGCAGCATTGCAGAAATAGAAACCGACATCTGAAAAGGTGTCTGTTCAAATGTCATTTTTCCTGCATCAACTTTTGCAAGGTCAAGAATATCGTTTATTAAAACAATTAAGGCATCACCACTCAGTTTAATAGCGGATAAATATTCCTTTTGTTTTTCTGTGAGGTTTGTTTTTAATACCACTTTAGTAAAGCCGATGATCGCGTTCATTGGTGTACGGATTTCATGGCTCATATTTGACAGAAACTGCTGCTTGGCCTTTACTGCGTTTTCAGCAATACGCGTAGCACTCTCCGCTTTAATTTTTGCTTCTTCCGCAATTGTTGTAGCTAATTCAGCAAACACTTTGGCTTCTATCAATTCTTTTTCAATTCTTTTTTGTTCAGTTATAACTCTTGCCACTACTACTGCTCCCACAACACCGCCTTTATCATCTTTATAAACCGAACCGTTAAATAATACTTCCGTATGGTCATTATCGCTTAGAGTTAGAGGGTAGTCTGCTACAAATTCCTTTTCAAAAACCTCCTCGTATCCTTCACGTGCTTTTTTTGAATCGGTGAAATAATCAAAGAAATCTGTACTTATTAATTTTTTTCTTGATAAGCCTAAAACTCTCACTGTTGCTTCATTCAAATCAGTAATCTTTCCAAGCGGGCTAATAGTAAATAATGGGTCACGGCTTGCTTCAATTAACCCGCGCGCATAGTTAGCAATTACAAGTTCAGCGGCGCGCTTTTCCTTTTCATCATTCTGAAATACAAGTTCTTTATTTGCAATTACTAATTCAGCCGCTCTTTTTTCTTTTTCATTATTCTGAAATGCAAGTTCCCTATTTGCAACCAACAATTCAGCAGCCCTTTTTTCTTTCTCTTCAGTTTGAAAGGCCAACTCTTTATTTGCCACAACCAGTTCAGCAGCACGTTTTTCTTTTTCCTTGTTTTGAAAAACCAGCTCCTTGTTCGCAAGAATTAACTCATCATCTTTCTTTATTTTAGCCATTATAGTATTTTCGTTACTAATGATTAATTCCCAATCTCTTCGATAGGACTACGTTTCCGGTCTTTCAGTTTTTTGAAATGAGAAGGAGAGAGTCCTGTAATTTTTTTAAACTGGTTGGATAAGTGTGCAACACTACTGTAATGGAGCTTATAAGAAATTTCAGTGAGGTTAAGCTCATCGTATATCAGTAATTCCTTTACTCTTTCTATTTTGTGAACGATAATAAATTGTTGGATTGTAGTACCTTTTACCTCTGAAAATATATTAGAAAGATAAGTGTAATCATAATTTAATTTTTCGCTGATGTAATCCGAATAATTCATTTTCATTGCTTCATCTGAATGATGAATCATTTCGGTAATCACGTTTTTTATTTTTTCAATCAGGATAGCTTTTTTATCGTCCATTAGCTCAAGGCCACAATTCAGCAACGCATTTTTTAACTGATTGAGCTGATCCACTGAAAGATCTTCCATGATCTCCACTTCACCAAGATCAACCACAATAAAGTGTAAGCCGAGATTTTTAAGTTCTACTTTTACCGCCATTATGCAGCGGATACTCACCATGTATTTTATAAATAATTTCAAGTAATGTTAGTTTAAATAGTTAGTATGAAGATCGGAAGACTAAGTTCCATTAATTTATATGCCATGGGTCGATTGTTACATAATTAACGCTTTTTAAGGCTATTAATAATAATTAAAATTCTCCTATTAATTTAGTTTCCCATCAAATATCCGGTAAATAACAGTTTTTATAAATGGAATATTCATTAAATAAGACAATCTATAAATATACGTAACATTTTTTTTACTGCGATTATCCAAATACGGAAGTGAGCCATTAACTGAAAAAAGTGGTAAATAAAACATCTACCCACTAACATGAGCTTATGGCAATGAACTTAAAAATAAAGCACAAAAAAATCCCGCTGCATAAACACAGCGGGATATTTAGTAAGTGAAATTTAAAGTGAAATTTTGTGTACCCTGTTAATTGGAATAACAACACCTTGCTTTAAAATAACCCTCTTATCTGTAACACCCCAAACGGTTGTTTCAACCTGTTTACGAGACTTATCGTCTTCAAAGTAAATTTTGATCTTGGTGTGTTCCAGATTTCCCAGAGACAATGCCCTTGAAAGTTCTGAATTTCGTTCTTCAATTAAATTGTCATCTGTCAGCACTTCGTTGCTTGGGAATTTCAACGTTTCAATGTGTTCTTTTTCAATCATCTCAAATGAAGTATTCATCATATTTCTATATTAATTAAAGGTTAATTACATAATTAAACAACAAATCAAGGTAAATGGTTACAGGAAATTAAAAAAAAGTTAAAACTATTTTCTAATTAAGAGAACTACATTCTCTACATGCGCAGTTTGAGGGAACATATCCACCGGCTGAATCACTTCTATATCATAGTGTTCCGTCATCATAGCAAGATCACGCGCCTGAGTGGCAGGGTTGCAGCTTACATACACAATTTTTGCAGGAGCTGCCCTTAAGATTACGCGCACCACATCTTCATGCATGCCGGCTCTTGGTGGATCGGTAATGATCACATCCGGTTTGCCATGCTGCGCCACAAAAGCGTCATTTAAAATGTCTTTCATGTCACCTGCATAAAACAGGGTATTGGTTATATTATTAAAGTCTGAATTATTTTTAGCATCCACTACAGAATCAGCCACATACTCAACACCTATCACCTGCCCTGCCTGTTTGGCCACAAAATTGGCAATGGTACCTGTTCCGGTATATAAATCATAAACGGTTTCTTTACCTGTAAGTCCACAAAGTTCACGTGTGATTTTATATAATTCGTAAGCTTGTTTGGAGTTGGTTTGGTAAAAAGATTTGGCGCTTATCTTGAATTTGAGACCTTCCATTTCTTCAAAAATATGGTCGCGGCCAGAAAACGTTTTAATTTCGAGGTCCTGCAGAGTATCATTTCCTTTTTGATTGATTACATACTGAAGGGAAGTGATTTGAGGAAAGGTGGTTTTTAAATGGTTCAACAATAAGTTAATGTTTTCAGGCTGATCTTCAAAGAACTGGATTAGTACCATCAATTCACCGGTGCTGGAAGTGCGTATCAACAATGTTCTTAATAAACCGGTTTTATCACGAACCCCAAAAAATGTCATGCTATATTTGTTGGCAAAATCTCTGATCTCGTTACGAATAGTATTAGAAGGTTCTTCCTGCAGGTAACAGTTTTTTATATCCAGGATTTTATCGAACATTTTTGGAATATGAAAACCAAGCCCATTGCGGTTGTCAATTTCAAGTCCGCTTTGGATCTCTTCGGTGGTGAGCCATTTTTTATCGGAGAAAGAAAACTCCAGTTTATTGCGATAAAAATAAGGTTCTTTATTAGCAAAGATGGGTCTCATAGTGGATACATCCAGCTTGCCAATACGTGTCAGTGCTTCGGCTACTGTTTTTTGTTTAAAGTAAAGTTGTGTCTCGTAATTCATGTGCTGCCATTTGCAGCCACCGCAGTTTCCAAAATGCTCACATACAGGAATGGTTCTTTTTGGAGACGGACTTTTTAAAGTTACCACATGTCCTTCGGCATAATTGTTTTTTTTTCTTGTGATCATTACATCAGCTATATCACCCGGAACTCCGCCTTCCACAAATATTACCATCCCATCAACCTTGGCCACTGATTTTCCTTCGGAGGAAATATCCACGATCTCTGCATTTTCGACAAATATGTTTTTCTTTATTTTATTCATAAGGGCGCAAAGATACAAGAACAAGGGAAATGATGAAAGAAGTTTTTTCATGCGTAAGGGATGCAAGCGAAAATCCTTTGCCTGCCTCCTGCAAAGATTGCAGCGACAGCCCGACCCTTGCTGCCTCTTTGCGAGGGATACGCCCCAATCAACTAAAAAATTTCCTAAAATATGATAATCATATAGCAGCAGTCGGCTAATTAAGATTAAATTTATGGACTGAATATGAAGCGGAAACACATTCTTTTTTTTAAACAACAAAACCATAGCAGATGGCTTACCGTGCTGATTCTGTTATTATTTGTTTCCAGTTTTTCTCAAACCAAACCTTTTAAACCAACCAAAGCAGCTGAACCTCAAAGCGGGAAACTAATCAACATTCGCCATGCCAAACGTTTAGTGTACGATAGTTCACTTGGAATAGATGCTCGAAGACTGATTGGCGATGTGGAATGTGAGCACGAAGGAGCCGTAATGCGCTGTGACTCTGCTTACCTATACAGTGATAAAAAACTGGAAGCCTTTGGTCATATAAGTATCGTTAAAGGTGATAGTATTTTTGTGTACGGAGATTCATTAAGGTATGATGCAACTACCAAACTGGCGCATTTAAAGGGCCATGTAAGGTGTATTGAAAAAGACATGACGCTTACTACCAACACATTGATTTATGACATTGGTAATTCAATAGCCAGCTATTATGATGGCGGCACCATTGTGAATAAAGAAAATACATTGAAGAGCAAAAACGGACATTATTATTCTTCCAACAAAGAAATGGCTTTTCACTATGATGTGACGCTCATTAACCCGGATTATAAAATGAGTGGCGATACGTTGCGATATGACACTGATAATAAAACGGCCTATTTCCTTGGGCCATCCATAATTACCAGTAAAGAAAATTATATTTATTGTGAGAATGGTTGGTATGATACAGAAAATGAAATATCCCGTTTCAGTAAAAATGCCCTGATCGTAAATGATAACCAACGCTTAACTGGAGACAGTGTTTATTACAACCGTAAACGGGGATACGCCAGGGTTACTAAGAACGTACAAATAATTGATACCTCAGCAGCCAATCAATCTATCATCACCGGCAATTATGCGGAGCATTACGAAAAGGGAAATCGTGCCATTGTTACTGGGAATGCAATCTTTGGAAAGGTAATTGAAAAGGATACCTTGTTTATGTCGGCAGATACTTTGTCATACGCACAGCCTGATTCCATGCATACTTTTGTAAGAGCCTTCCGTCATGTGAAGATCTTTAAAAAAGATTTACAAGGCATGTGCGATTCATTGACCTATTTAATGCACGATTCGTTAATGACGATGTACAACTCACCTATTCTATGGACTAATAACGGACAGGTAACTGCCAAACTGATAAAAGTAACGGCAGGGCAAACTAGCATTAAATATTTTGAATTGTTGAATAACGCTATTGTGATTCAGAAAGTGGACAGCCTGGATGAAAATAAATTTAACCAGATAGAAGGCCGGCGCATTGAAGGATTTTTTGCCAAAGATTCGATACGCAAATTAAATGTGATTGGCAATGCACAAATCATTTATTACGTAAAACAAAAAGCCACTTACAAAGGTGTTAACAAAACTATTTGCAGCGACCTTACTGTTTGGTTTGGCGGAGATGGTGTTGACCGTGCTACGTTTCGGAACAAACCGGAGTCAACGGTTTTTCCTTTAGCGGATGTAAAGGATGAAGAAATGCGTTTGAAGCATTTTGTATGGTTTGAAAAGAAACGACCGAAGAAAAAGAGTGATATTTTGTTGCGTTAAACATTAGAACTATTAACCATATAGGCACGTAGGCATTTAGTTTTAGCCCAAGTTTAATCTTTTATAACGTGGTAATCTGTTTTAAAAATCGATGTTATTATATGGTTAGAAACTTAGATTTAGCACGAAATAGAGTTAAACTGATAATTAGTATATTTAAGCATTATAATATATTTTAAATCTATGAAGTTATTACAAAATAAAGTGGCCATTATCACTGGTGCTTCCCGCGGAATTGGAAAAGGTATTGCTATGAAATTTGCTGAGCAGGGCTGTAATATTGCATTCACCTATTTAAGCTCAGTTGAAAAAGCCAAAGCATTTGAAACAGAACTGTCTGCTTATGGCATCAAAGCCAAAGGATACCAAAGTGATGCAGCTGATTTTAAAGCTGCTGAACAACTAGTGACTGATGTAGTTGCTGAATTTGGTACAGTAGATGTTTTGGTGAATAATGCAGGCATTACTCGTGATACTTTATTAATGCGCATGAGTGAGCAACAATGGGATGAAGTGATCAATGCTAATTTAAAATCGGTATTTAATTTAACCAAAGCAGTGCAAAAACCTATGTTGAAAGCACGCAACGGTTCTATCATTAACATGAGTTCCGTAGTAGGTGTAAAAGGAAATGCCGGACAAACAAATTACTCGGCTTCTAAAGCAGGGATCATTGGTTTTACAAAATCCGTAGCATTGGAATTAGGTTCACGTAATATCCGCAGCAATGCCATTGCGCCCGGTTTTATTGAAACAGAAATGACTGGCGCTTTGGATGAAAAAGTGGTTCAGCAATGGAGGGATTCAATTCCCTTGAAGCGTGGTGGCTCTGCGGAGGATGTAGCTAACCTGACTTTATTTTTAGCAAGCGATATGAGTGCCTATATTACCGGACAGTGCATTAATGTGTGTGGCGGAATGCTAACCTAAAAAAATATTAAAGACATCAGATAAAAGATTTAAGGATGAACATTTCTCTAAATCTTTCATCTAAATTTTTAAAATAAATGGAACTCATCTCTAATTATCCCTGGTACTATACCCTGTTATGTCTGTTAGCAGGGTTTGTTTTTTCCGCCATGCTATATGTCAGGGATAAACAAAACAGTGAGCGCTCCAAATTGTTATTATATGGTTTAGCTGCTTTACGTTTCGTTTCCATCAGTCTTATTGCTCTTTTGTTACTGGATATTTTCATGAAGCGTTTAGTGAATGAAACCGAAAAGCCGGTGATCATTATCGCGCAGGATAATTCATCGTCCATTACCGCCGGTAAGGATTCAATAGATATCAAAACAAATTACACAAAAGCGTTCGACGCATTCATCTCTGCAGTCAAAGATAAATACGATGTCAAAACTTATCAATTTGATTCAGAGAGCAAGCCCTCTGTCCCGCTAGTTAGCGTGATTGATTTTAAAGGTAAAGAGACCGACATTTCAAAACTATTCTCAGATCTGGAAAATAATTATGCCAATAAAAATATTGGTGCCATCATTTTAGCAAGTGACGGAATTTATAACAAAGGCACCAATCCATTATACAGCATTGGCAAATTTAACGCCCCCATTTATACCATTGCCTTAGGTGATACCATTCCATTAAAAGATGTATGGATACAAACCATTAATCATAACCAGGTAGCTTATTTAGGGAATTCATTCCCAGTGGAAGTAGTGGTTAATGCTATTGATTTGAAAGATAAATCGGTTACTGTTTCTGTAACGCATAATGGTAAAGTATTGAAAACAGAAAATGTCAATATTAATTCCAATTCATTTAATACCACTCTTAATTACCTGTTGGAAGCTGATCAATCCGGCATTCAAAAATATAAGGTATCACTTTCAACTATTGAGGAAGATAAAAACAAACAAAATAACTCGCAGTCTTTTGTGATTGACGTAATCGATAACCGTGAAAAAGTGCTGATCTTGGCGAATGCGCCGCACCCTGATATTGCGGCCTTAGAACAAAGCATTTCATCAGCACAAACCTATGAAGTGGAAGTAGCATTAATCAATGAATTTACCAAATCTTTAAAACCATATTCATTAGTAATACTGCATCAGGCAACTATTATTCCTCAACGAATTAGTAATGAACTTAAAGCCAACAGCCAGTCTGTGTTTTATATTGGCACCACTACGGTGAACAGTTCTTTAAAAACATTATTCAACGGTAAAACCAATGAGGTAGAAGCTGTTTATCAAAAAGAATTTTCACTGTTCTCCATCAGTGATGATCTAAAAAATTACATTAAAAACTTCCCGGCTGTGGCCTGTCCTTTTAAAGGTGGGGCAGTTCCAAATGGTGCCAATATTCTGATCTCTCAAAAGATCGGTGTAGTGGAAACCGAAGATCCGTTAATGGTATTTACAGAAACTAATGGAATAAAAACGGGCAACTTTACTGGTGATGGTCTATGGCGCTGGCGCATGAGAGATTTTGCCGAACATAACAATCATAACCTATTTAATGAATTGATCAGTAAAACAGTTCAATATTTATCAGTAAAAGCAGATAAAAGTTTTTTCAGGGTCTTTACCAAAAAGATTATTAATGAAAATCAACCCATCGATTTTACGGCAGAAGTCTATAATCAAAGTTATGAGTTGATTACAGAACCGGATGTGACATTAACAATCAAAGACAGTAAAGGTAAAACCTATAATTACACTTTTAGTAAAAAACAAACCATGTATAGTTTATCGGCGGGACAATTTCCTGCTGGTGAATATAGCTATGAAGCAAAAGTAAAATACGGTGATAAATTATATACGAAACAAGGCCTAATCATTATTAAAGAAATTGTTTCAGAAACTATTAATACTGTGGCCAATCACCAGTTGTTATACCAGATATCCCAACAAAGTGGCGGTAAATTATTTTATAAAAATCAATTGGATCTCTTAGAGAAAGAAATTTTATCCAGCGATTCGATAAAATCTATAACCTATTCTCACAAACAATTAACCGACCTGGTGAATTTGAAATGGCTGTTCTTCATCATTCTTATCCTGTTATCCACTGAATGGTTCCTCAGGAAATATAACGGCAAGGTGTAATTTAAAAATACATAGGCATATAGCATTTCTTAATTTACCGACTGCTATTCTGAAGATTGTCCTACTATCGGGAAAATACAATTAGATAAAATGATCAGTCCAAATCCTATATTACTTGGTGTTTTTTTGCCCTTAAGAATCCAATTTTACGAATTGATTATGGCTGTTATAATAAGTGGAATAAAAGGCGAAATTGCTATATTTGTTTTAATAAAAACCTGACCTTATGAAAAAACTATTGATCCTGTCTTCAGCCGTTATTCTTTGTTTATCTGCGTTCAAAACTTCCGACGGAGATAAAATTCCGTCCGCTACACTAAAAAAATTAGATGGCTCCACCACCAATTCCAATACATTTAAAAATGATGGTAAACCAATGATCATTAGTTTTTGGGCCACCTGGTGCAAGCCATGTAAAAAAGAACTGGATGCCATTAATGAAGAATATGCTGAGCTGGTAAAAGAAACCGGTGTAAAATTAATTGCGATCTCTATTGATGATGCCAGGAGTTCAGGAAAAGTTGTGACCGATGTGAAAGTAAAAGGATGGACATACGAAGTATATATTGACGAGAACCAGGATTTTAAACGTGCTATGAACGTGAACAATGTTCCACATACCTTTTTAGTGAACGGTGATGGGCAAATAGTATGGAGCCATAATTCATATGCTGAAGGCGACGAAGAAAAATTATTTGAAAATGTTAGGAAACTGGCCAAAGGAGAAAAATTAGAACACTAATCTACATTAACACTACACCACTTTTATTTAACGTATGCCTGTAAAATTTACTTCACGATTATTTATTATTATTTTTATAAACTTACTTTATAGAACTTCTTATGCCCAGATAAAAGATGAATTAGGTTCAATACATGGAAATTTTCAGGTAGATGCTGCGTATTATCAAAAAGACACGATCATTGATGCGAATCCGGGTAGCGAAGTGTTCAGGTATAATGCTTTTGGAAATATCAATTATCAAAAAGGCGGTTTCAGCGCCGGAGTAAGATATGAAAGTTATAATCCACCACTGCTGGGTTATTTACCGGGCTACAAAGGCTCAGGGATTCCTTATCGCTTTGCAAGGTATAAACATAAAGATATTGACATTACTGTTGGAAATTTTTATGAGCAATTTGGAAGCGGTATTTCATTGAGAGCATATGAGAACAGAGGTTTATTATATGATAATGCCTTAGATGGCATGCGAGTGATCTTCACACCAAAGAATGGGATCACTTTAAAAGGATTAGTAGGAAAGCAGCGTACTTATTTTTCTCTCTCACCCGGAACTGTGAGAGGTGTAGATGGAGAAATTAACCTGATGGAATTATTTGATTCCATCTTAGGAAAATCGAAAACGAAAATAATATTTGGAGGAAGTTTTGTGAGTAAATTTCAGGAAGATCAGGATCCTACTTTGGTATTGCCTGAAAATGTTGGAACCAGTGCAGGACGATTCACAGTGATTCGCGGCGGGTTTAATTTTAACGCGGAGTACGCTTACAAGATCAACGATCCATCTTATCAGAATCATTTTTCTTATAAGGAGGGCCAGGCGCTTATTGCTTCTACTTCTTATGGAACCGATGGGTTTTCTATTATGTTTTCCGGCAAGATGCTGGATAATATGAGTTTCAGAAGTGACCGGAATGCTCAGAATACCATTGACATGATAAATTATCAACCGGACTTCAGTAAATTTCACACCTACTCCTTAATGGCTTACTATCCTTATGCGACACAACCTAATGGTGAAGTTGGTGGCACCGGAGAAATCCAGTATAAATTTAAAAAAGGAACATTTTTAGGTGGAAAATACGGAATGGATATTACAGTGAATGGTTCTGCATATTATGCGTTGGATACAATTGGTTTAGATCCATCCAAAGATTCTATCCGGCATTTTAAATACACTACAAATTATGCTAATATTGGAAATGAGTATTATCATGATTTCAATATTGAGATCACTAAAAAATTAAGTAAAAAATTAAAATTTACATTGATGTATGCGAATCAATTCCTGAATCAATCCATTGTTCAATTTAATACGCCAGATAAAGAAGAGCATCCGGATATTACATCACACATTGGTGTAGTGGATATTACCTGGCGTTATAAAACCGGTTCGGCTATTCGTTTTGAAACGCAGGGATTTTTTGGATCGTATGATTATAAAGAACATGCTAAAGATGCTAATGGAAAAACCAATATCACAAACAATACCGGTTCATGGGTTTCTGAATTAGTTGAGTGGACCATTAACACGCACTGGAATGTTACTTTGGCCGATCAGTACAATTACAATAACCCTGTTGAAGCAAAACGTGTACATTATTATTTTGGAATGATAGGTTATACCAATGGCCCTACACGTATTTCAGTTAGTTATGGCCGCCAGCGCCAGGGTATATTCTGCGCCGGTGGGGTATGTCGATTCGTACCTGCCTCCAGTGGTTTGTCCATCAGTATTTCCTCCAGCTTTTAATTAAAAAAAACACTATGAAAAAAACATTTTCTCAAATCATTATTCTGCTTTTCATCATTGGGATGATTGTAAGCTGTGATTTTGTTCAGGATGCAAATCCACCCTTAGAACCGACAACTTCTGCCGGGCCCGCAACTAATACTTACATTTCTGATTCGACAACGAATTCTGATCCGACTTTAAGAAAAGCACTTGTGGAAGATTATACTGGCCATAAATGCGGTAATTGCCCCACGGCTGCCGATGTTTTAAAATCACTGGAAGTGCAATATCCCGGTAAAATTGTTCCATTGGCTATTCACGCCGGCTTTTTTGCAAACATCAATACTACAACTTATCCAACTGACTTTAGAAATACTGCTGGGAACACCTATGATACTAAATTTGGAATTTCAACAGCGGGAAATCCAAATGGATTAGTTAATCGTGTTGGTTATGGCAGCGGTGGATTTATTAAGGCCTATTCTACATGGGGTGGTGAAGTTTCTACTCAGATAAGCCAAGTGCCAAAATTTCAGCTATTGATCAAATATAAATATGATGTAGGTTCACTGAAACTGGATGCCGATGTGAAAATTAAATCCCTGGCCAATAATTCAGGAAGCTATAAAGTAGTGCTTCTTTTAACGGAAGACAGTATCATTGCTGAACAACTTGATTATAGGCTGCCATCAGGAAGTCAATTAATTTCCAATTATGAATTCAGTCACGTTTTAAGAGGTGCGATCAATAGTGAATGGGGAAGCTCGGCATTTACCGCTGGTGCAGCTTTAAATGGCGCCGAAACTGTATCTATTAGTAATTATCAAATTAACACATCATACAAGCGCGCAAAATGCCATATCCTGGCATACATATACGATTCGGACCCTGCCAGTCCAACCTATTATGAAGTTCTTCAGGTGGAAGAATTAAAATTAAAATAATTTTCTCTAAAAAACTAAAAGCGTCCGCCGGCTATGCAGGAGAATTTTTTATGCCCTAAATCTCCTTTGCAAAGCTCTCTTTAAATTTATACTTTTATGGTTTCCAATTTATAATGAAACCATCAATTCCAAGAGGTACCCGTGATTTTGGCCCTGCCGAAATGCAGAAGCGCCAGTATATTTTCAATATCCTTAAAACCAATTTTCAATTGTTTGGTTATGCCCCTATTGAAACTCCTAGTATGGAAAACATTACGACTCTTACAGGGAAATATGGTGAAGAAGGTGATCAGTTGATATATAAAGTTTTAAATTCCAGGATCCACGAAAGTAAAGACGATAAAAAAGAAATATTAAAAAAAGAATTTAATATCGCTCTTGAAAAATCATATAATTCTGAGCTACTCACAGAAAAAGCATTACGTTATGACTTAACAGTTCCTTTTGCCAGGTACGTGGTGATGAATCACCATAGCTTGACCTACCCTTTTAAGCGTTACCAAATACAACCCGTTTGGCGTGCCGATAAACCACAGAAAGGCCGCTATCGTGAATTTTACCAGTGTGATGCCGATGTAATAGGCTCGGATTCTTTAGTAAATGAACTGGAACTATTAGCGATGATGGATAAATCATTTAGCGAATTACATATTCCAGTTGTTGTTAAATTCAATAACCGCAAAATACTTAGTGGTATTGCAGAAATATTAAATGCCAGTGATCAAATTATTGATATAACGGTGGCCATCGACAAACTGGATAAAATCGGTAAAGAAGGGGTTGTGAAAGAATTACTGGAAAAAGGAATTTCAGAAACTGCGATTAAACAATTGGAGCCATTGATTGACCTATCAGGTTCAAACAATGATAAGGTTACTGTTCTGAATACATTTTTATCAAATAGTGAAATTGGCAAAAAAGGAATTGAAGAAATTAATTTCCTTTTATCAAATTTAAAAACAATTAATATCCAACACATCAAAGTAGAATTAGATATTACTCTTGCCCGCGGTTTGAATTATTACACGGGAACTATTTTTGAAGCGAAGGCAAACGCAGGAACATTTACCCCAAGTATTTTGGGAGGCGGCCGTTATGATGATCTCACAGGCATTTTTGGATTAAAAGGTTTATCAGGTGTTGGAATTTCTTTTGGTGTTGACCGAATATATGATGTGATGGAAGAGCTGAATTTGTTTCCTCCTGATGTGAACAAAGTTTCTACGACTAAATTATTACTGGCTTATTTTAGTGAAGCAGAACAGGCTCACTGTATAGGATTAGCAGCAAAATTACGGTCGAAAGGTATTAACACCGAAGTATACCCGGATGTAGCTAAAATGAAAAAACAGTTTGAATATGCCGATAAAAAACAAATTCCTTTTGTGGGCGTGATCGGCAGCAATGAGATTACCAACAATACAATTATGTTGAAAAATATGTTGGCGGGAACACAAGAAGAAGTTGGCTTTGAAACATTAACAGAGGTTTTAAAATGAAAAATCCTGTTGAGGAATTACCAGATTTTATAGACGCGAAAGAATCGGACTATTTGTATTTAAAAAAATCCGGCATTACTGATTCGGGAAAAGGTCTATTTACTTCTATTCATATTTATAAAAACGAAGTGATCTCGATATTTAAAGGGGAAATTCTTTCGAATAAAGAAGCCGCATTCAGAGCAAATAATAAAAATGATGGTTATTTTATCAATATGCTGGATGGCAGCATTATGGATTCGATGCACATCAAATGTTTTGCAAAATACGCGAATGACAGCGAAGGATTTAAAAAAAGTTCCTTTCGAAATAATTCAAAAATAGCATTGGACGAAAACAACAAAGTTTGCTTAGTAGCTACGAGAGATATAAAAATAAACGAAGAAATATTTTGTGGTTACGGAACCGCGTATTGGAAAAACTTTAAGAATTAAATCTTATACTCTCACACCAACAATGGTTATATCATCTACCTGCTCTAAATTATTTTTCCACAGGTTTAAAGAATTCGACAAATTTTGCTTTTGTTGCTGCATTGGTAAACCAGAAATAGAGATCAATAATTCTTTGAGTTGTTTGTACATGAATTTCTTTCCTTTTGGGCCGCCAAACTGATCAGGCATTCCATCCGTAATAGCATATACCACATCATTCTTATGCAGATCAATTGTATGTTGGCTAAAAGAAACTGAATCCCTGTCATGTTTACCAACCGGAATTTTATCTGCAGCTAATTCAAGGATCTGATTGTTCCGCACAATCCATACAGGATTATTCGCCGCTGCATATGTTAGTTTACTGTTTTTAAAGTCAAAAGAAATTAAACTGCAATCCATTCCGTCTTTCCCGCCTTCTGCACTGCCATCCTTTTTTAACCGCTCTATGATCATCGTCCGTGTATGGTTCAATATTTCGGCAGGGCCTGTTAATTGTTTTTCTTCAACGGATTTTTCGAGGCAGGATATATTTAGAATACTCATGATGGCACCAGGTACTCCGTGGCCTGTACTGTCGGCAGTAACAAGGACAAACTGTCCGTTACTTAATTTATCAGCCCAGTAAAAATCGCCACTGACAATATCTTTTGGCTGAAAAAACACAAAATAATCTATTAAATTTTCTTTTAATAACTGATCGCTCGCCAAAAAACTACGCTGTATCCGCTCTGCGTAATTGATACTATCAGTTATCTCTTTATGCTTTTGTTCTACTATATTCTTTTGTTGAGCAATCAACGCATTTTTCTCTTCAAGCAATTTATTTGCCTTTTGCTTTTGGCGATAGCTTTTAAAAACCACCCCAGCCAATACAAGCACTAATAAAAATCCCATGATAAACGAATTGCGAATAAGTGATTGTCTTCGCTTTTCTTCAGATGCAATTACATCTTTCTTTTCCTGTTCAGCCTTGGCATTTATTTCTTTCTGATTGAATTCATATCCCAGTTGTTTTTTTACACCGGCCTTTTGCGTCTCTGTATTATTAATACTATCCTTCATCAAATCAAACAACTTGTAAAATTCCAAAGCTTTCATACCATTATTCTGCTCTTTGTAAATATCGTAAAGTGTTTCTGCGGCGTTACTAATATCCTGTGGATAGCCTATTTCCCTGGCAAGCACCAATGATTGTAATACACTTTTCTCAGCAAGGCTGTAACGTTTCTGTTTCCGGTAAATTCCTCCAATAGCATTTAAAGAAGAGCATATACCTTGCTTATCAGATATTTCTTCTCTTAATTTTAGTGCTTTCTCGTAATACTCCAATGCTTTGTTCACATTCTCAGCATCATCATAAATAACTCCGATATTATTCAAAACACTTGCGATTGCTTTTTTGTCTCCCAGGTCTTCTCTTATTTTTAAACTTTTCTCATAATGGTCAACTGCCTTTTTCAATATTACTTCCCATCCTTGCATCTTTTTTTTCTTTAACTCAAGTGCTTGAATTTTATAAATCAGGCCAATATTGTTATATGATACAGCAATACCTTTTTTGTCACCGATCTCTTCTTTTAATTTCAGACTTTTATGATATTGATCCAATGCTTTCTGATACTCTTTCTGGCTCTTATAAATGGTGCCAATATTATTAAGGGTTAATGCCATTCCTTGTTTATCAGCGATCTCTGTATGTATGGTTAAGCTTTTGAAATAATAATCCAGTGCCTTCGGAATATCGCCTTGATTACTGTACATAAAGCCAATATTATTATACGAATTAGCAATTTCTTCCTTATCATTTTCCTTAAGATTAATTTTTAATTCCCGGAAATAATAACCCATTGCTTTATTACTATCACCAAGATGGTTTGCCAGGTATGCCGCATTGTTAAGAGCTATGGAAAGCTGTTTGTTATAAAAAGAATATAAAGGATTTGTAAAAGGATATTTTTCCAGGTTTTTCTCGCAAATGGCAATGGCAGGATAAATATAATCCGCCAATTCGTCAACATTACTGAGTTCGCAGAGTTGCAAATATAATTTGATGCGAACTGTATCTTCCTTTGCACTCTTAAGTGCTAATTTTAAAGAATCTGTATTCTGGGAAAATAGTTGTGCAGATTGAAACAGAACTAACGCAATTAATATTTTTAACCTGGCTTTCAATTAAACCAAAGTTAAATTAATTTTTCAAAAATAACTAAAGCCTTATAAATTATTATAAAGATTAAAACAATAATTTTCTTTCACTTATAGAAAAACGTTTGCCCGGCCCAAGAACATGCATTTTTATACCTTCTACCGTAATTGGATCACCGTTTGAGATTTCTGTAAGATCAGTGTATTGTATAAATGTACCATCTGCGATGACTACAAGTCCGGTTCCTATGACTTCCAGTTCATCTCCGCCATAAATTATTACACCGGTATCAAGACTCAGACCTAAACCTAATACACCAGGATTATAGGTTAAAGTTTGTATCAACCTTCCAAATCGGCCACGCTGCGTAAAATGCGTATCAATGAATACATTGTTTATTAAATTAAGTCCATTTGTTAATTCAAGTTCACCCTTGATTAAAGCATCCTGACTACTTCCTGAAATGATCATGGTATTAGACATGGCTGCTGCTCCTGCACTGTTGCCACAAATTACAAATTTAGGCTCTTCATAATAGCGCTTTTTCATTAGGGCAAGAAATATCGTTCCACCTAACAAGCTGCTTAACCTCAATTGATCTCCTCCACCAATATATACAGCATGACAGGTTTTTATTTTTAGCAAATTTCCAGGAATGTCCGCTTCTTTCCTCGTATCAAAATGGATGATGGATATATTTGTCATCCCCATATCCTTAAAAAATTTTTTATGCTTTTGAGCGGCTTCTTTAGGGGAAGTGGTAGCAATTGTCATATAGCAGATCTTCGGTTTCTTTTTTCCAGTTTCCGTAATGATTCTTTCTAAGATCACTTGGCTATCCTCTCCGCCTCCTAGCGGCATCAAAATACCTTGAGGCTTTGCTATTTTTTTTACTTTCATTTATTATAAGCGAATATTTGCATTTATGCTGAAATACCCACTTATAAATATAGAACGTGATGTTTAGTGTATGAAATAAAATTCGACATAAAAGACTTTTCATAGCCTAAAAGCGAATATGCATTTATATGATAGTGTATTAGTTATAAAAATCTTTAACACTTTATAACTAAGCCCAACCTAATTTTCTCTTAAAACAAATTATCTTTGATAAGAATTATTTTAATTTAATGAAAATTCTCCTATTCGTATTTATTTTTTCAATAACATCCAGATTATCTGTCCTTGCAGGTGATTCCTTAAACATCGTTGATAAAAAAGTGAGTTTTGGTTTTGTACCAAATAGCAATCGTACTATTAATTCAGTTATTGTACATTCTACTTTTAATAATTCAGGCGGAGATAAATACGATATTGATTTAGTATTAAAACAATTTTCTACTTATGGTGTGTCTGCTCATTATGTTATTGGACGAGATGGAACTGTATATCAATTAGTAGATGAAAAAGATAACTCCTATCATGCCGGTAAAAGTAGTTTACCAGATGGTACTACTAATGTTAATTCCTGCTCCATTGGTATTGAAATTATGACTTCTTATACCGAAAGTCCAACAGAAAAACAATTTCAATCGTTATTAGCATTAATTAATGGCATAAAAAAAAGATACGCTATTAAATATGTGTTAAGACACAGTGACATTGCCCCTGTAAGGAAAACCGATCCATGGAATTTTGATTGGGAGACATTTAAGTTACAATTGAACGGTACTAAGCAATAATTTTCCCTGATATTTATAATTTACCGCTGCGAGTTTTTTGTTTATCTAATATTTATAAACTCCGTATAGTATATGAAAAATTATATCTTTTCAAATTAGACTTTACGTAAAAAATAAAAAGCTTGTTCAAAGAATATGAACAAGCTTTTTATAATATCATTACTAAAATTACTCCGCTAAAACAATCACTTTATTTTTGAAAACCTCAACAACTCCACCTTTTACAGCAAAAGTATGCTGGGTGTTATTTTCCTCTATTAACTCAATGTTTCCTTTTTTCAAAGTAGCAATCATCGCTGCGTGATTATTCAAAATTCCGAAAGAACCTTCTGCACCTGGAAATACAGCTGATTTCACTTGTCCATCGAATAATTTTTTATCGGGTGTAATTATTTCCAGTATCATTTGTTATGTTTTATGCGTCTGCTAAAATCTTCTTACCTTTTTCAATCGCTTCTTCAATAGAACCAACTAAGTTAAAAGCTGCTTCCGGATACTCATCCACTTTACCATCAAGGATCATATTAAATCCTTTAATTGTATCTTCAATTGGAACCAATACGCCTTTTAAACCTGTAAACTGCTCTGCTACGTGAAATGGCTGAGATAAGAAACGCTGAACACGACGTGCACGGTGTACTGTTAATTTATCTTCTTCACTTAACTCATCCATACCTAAAATGGCGATGATATCTTGTAATTCTTTGTAACGTTGTAAAGTTAGTTTAACACGTTGAGCACAGTTATAATGGGCTTCTCCAATAACAGAAGGCGTTAAAATACGGGAAGTAGAATCTAATGGATCTACTGCGGGATAAATACCTAACTCAGCAATTTTACGACTTAAAACGGTTGTTGCATCTAAGTGAGCAAATGTAGTTGCCGGAGCCGGATCAGTTAAATCATCAGCTGGCACATAAACTGCTTGCACAGATGTAATAGATCCTTTTTTAGTAGAAGTAATACGTTCTTGCATTGCTCCCATTTCTGAAGCTAATGTTGGTTGATAACCTACCGCTGAAGGCATACGACCTAATAAGGCAGAAACTTCAGCACCTGCTTGTGTAAAACGGAAGATATTATCAACAAAGAATAAGATATCACGACCTGGTCCTGTTCCATCTCCGTCACGGAAATATTCAGCCATTGTTAATCCAGATAAAGCTACACGAGCACGCGCCCCAGGAGGCTCATTCATTTGTCCGAAAACTAAGGTTGCTTTTGATTCTTCTAAAGCTTTTAAATCTACCTTAGATAGATCCCAGCCGCCTTTTTCCATATCATGCTTAAACTCATCGCCGTATTTAATTACGTCTGATTCAATAAACTCTCTTAATAAGTCATTTCCTTCACGTGTACGCTCACCTACACCGGCAAATACAGAAATACCTGCATATGCTTTAGCAATATTGTTAACCAACTCCATGATTAATACAGTTTTACCTACACCTGCACCACCAAACAACCCAATTTTACCACCTTTTGAGTATGGCTCAATTAAATCAATTACTTTGATACCCGTAAATAATACTTCAGATGAAGTAGATAAATCTTCAAAACGAGGAGCTGCGCGGTGAATAGATACGCCATCGGTTTTGCTAACGGTGTTGATACCATCAATCGCATCACCAACCACATTAAATAAACGACCTTTCACTTTATCACCTATAGGCATTTTAATGGCCGAACCAGTCATTTTAACTTCCATACCACGGCATAAGCCGTCAGTACTATCCATTGAAATGGTACGAACCATATCTTCTCCAATATGCTTTTGTACTTCAAGAATCAATGGAGTTGTGCCTGCGCGTACAATTTCCAGTGCATCGAGAATACTAGGTAGTTTCCCACCGTTTAAATCAAAACTAACATCCACTACGGGACCAATAACTTGAGCAATTTTACCAACTTGGTTAGACATGTTATGTATATTTCTTAAATTCGGGTGCAAAGGTATGTGTTTAAGTTAAACATACAAACAAAAAAAGTGATTTTTATCGAATAAAATGAGGGATTTATTCACAATTTGCAAGGGACAGCCAGTTTAGACATTGGCTAAAAATTTAGCGGGAAATTTGAAAGATATTTTTACCAAAAATAAAATTACAATTTAACCTATTACAATAAAAACTAATTCTGAAATATTATTTTTTCCTATGTAACAAATCAATCACTAATTCGGGTGGGCGACCAATAATGGCTTTATAGCCATCGATAACAATTGGTCGCTCAATTAAGGTTGGGTTTTCGATTAATAACTGGATCCACTCTTCATTTGTAAATTTTTTATTCTTAAAATTCTTAATGTACAAAGTTTCCTTTTGCCTAACGATATCAAAAGCTTTTAAACCCAATTTCGCCAAAATATCCTTTAATTCTTTTTCAGTCAATTTATCTTTTAAATATTCTTTTATCTCAATTTCGCAGTTTTCTCCTTTTAGGAAACTTAATGCTTCGCGGCATTTGCTGCAACGGGGGTTGTATAATATCTGAACTTTTTTCATTTTTTTATTACGTTATAGAACGCTGATTATTATGATTAAAAAAGAAAACATTAAAGACAGATACTAAATTTAAAAAATCATTCTAAATCTTTTCAATCTGCGTCATCTGCGTTCCATTATCATAATCTTATTTTCTCTTGCCCTGGCTCATTAAAAATGTTTTCAATAACTCATCTATATTGCCATCCAACACACTTTCAGCATCTGTTATTTTTAATTCAGTGCGATGATCATTTACCATTTTATACGGATGCAGAACGTAACTTCGGATCTGCGACCCCCACTCTATCTTCATTTTCCCTTCTTCCACAGCATCCCTGGCCTCATTGCGTTTTCTCATTTCAATTTCATATAATTGAGAACGTAACATTTGCATGGCGATGGTTCTGTTTCCTAGTTGAGATCTATCAATTTGGCAAACCACAACAATACCCGAAGGCTTATGGGTAATCTGAACTTTAGACTCTACCTTATTTACATTTTGGCCACCGGCACCGCCACTTCGCGAGGTATGTATCTCAATATCATTAGGATGAATGTCTATTTGTATGGTATCATCTACCACAGGATACACATAAACCGACGCAAAAGAAGTATGGCGCTTGGCATTGCTATCAAACGGACTGATGCGCACTAAACGGTGTACGCCATTTTCTCCTTTTAAATTACCATAGGCAAAATCCCCATCAATTTGAATAGAAACCGATTTTATCCCGGCCACATCTCCATCCGTTCTGTCAAGTTCTGATAATTTAAATCCTTTTTTTTCTGCCCACATCATGTACATTCTTTCCAGCATACTAGCCCAGTCGCAGCTTTCTGTGCCGCCGGCACCTGCATTGATCTGCAGTACACAACTCAAAGCATCATCAGGAGAATTCAGCATATTCTTAAACTCTACATCATCCAGAATTTTTAAAGCTACATGGTACAATTCGTCAGCATCAGCTTCAGTTGCATCACCACTTTTATAGAATTCATACATGGTATCGAGATCATCAATAGCGGATGTTAGTTTATCGTAAGTACCCACCCACGATTTACGTGATTTGACTTCTTTTAAAACCACTTCTGCTTTTTTTGAATCTGTCCAGAAACTTGGATCAAGGGTTTTTTCTTCGAGTTCCCTTAACTCGTGGCTTTTCTTATCGTAGTCAAAGAAACCCCTTCAGAGCAATATGCCGCTCGTGAAGGTCCTTAAGTTGGTCTGTTGTAAACATGGGGTAAAGTTAATATTAATTATTTAGAATTTCATGATGTGTATAAAAATTTGGGCGTTCCTTCGGGCAGGATTTGCGCTTCAATCTTTTGCAAGAGGCAGGCAAAAGGATTTTTCGCTGCAATCCTTAACGCAAGTTAATTTTCCATTTTAAATTAATTTTGTGTTTGAATTAAAGTGTGAGGGATTGAAGTGAAAATCCTTTTTAATCACGCCCAAGCGTGATTAAAAAGATTGTAACGTAAAGCCCGACCCGCTTTTTTGCGGGACACACCCAAACTTTTATTTTATTAAAGTCTTAAAATATTAATTATTAAACGATTAATATCTATTGAATAATGACAAATGAGAATAAATTAAAATAAATGTGAGATTTTGGGTTACCTAAATCGGTCTATGGGATTAATGTATACATTTACAAACCAAAATTTAACAATAAAATATGAAAACAGTAAAATTATTTTTAGTTGCCGCAGTTATTTCTGCATCGAGTTTATTTACCATTTCATGCGGTAGTGGTGAAAAAGAAGCCAATCCATTGGCAGATAGTTTATCAAGTGTAAACGGAGAATTGAACGGACAATTGTCTGAAAAAGAAGTAGCACTTCAGGAATTCGTTACTTCATTTAACGAGATCCAGGATAATTTAAATGCTATTAAAGAAAAAGAGAAAATTGTGACGGCTCAATCTCAAAGCGGAGACGTAAAGAGTAAGGAAGAAAGCATTAAAGAAGACATTCAGGCTATTTATGACCTGTTGGCGAAAAACAAGAGCCGTATCGCTTCCTTAAGCGAAAAATTAAAAAATTCTAAATCCAAAATCACGGGCTTAGAACAAATGATTGCTAATTTGCAAGCTCAAATAGATACTAAAGATGGAGAGATCTCAAATTTGAAATCTCAATTAGAATCTAAAAATATTGAATTAAGTAATATCGTAATGAATTTAGAAAATGTTGAGGCTGAAAGTTCTGCTAAAACTGAAAAAATTAATTCTGTATACTACGCTTTTGGGACATCTAAAGAATTAAAAGAAAAAAATGTGATCACTAAAGAAGGTGGATTTATTGGAATGGGTAAATCAACTAAATTAAAAGATGATTTTAATAAAGAATACTTTACAAAAATTAATGCATCGCAAGTAACTTCTATTAACATTGGCGCTAAAAAAGCAAAGATCATAACCAGCCATCCATCAAGCTCTTATAAGTTAATTGGAGAGAAAACAGTTGAGAAAATAGAAATTACAAACACTGAAGATTTCTGGTCAAACTCAAAATATTTAGTGATCATTACTGAGTAATTAATTCAGAAATATTACAGAATAATTGATAAAGCCTGATCTAGCCGATCAGGCTTTCTTTTTGTTTGCGCATTATTGCTCATCTTGTTTTTTTAAATTTAGAGATTTTATTTCCCCGTTTTAAGATTGTTACTTAGCGATCAAAAATATAAACACATGAAAAAAATAATATTACTTATCACTACATCTTTTACTTTTTTAGCTAATGCCCAAACATTTCCGGTGGGGCACATGAGTATCAATTTCAAAGATGTTAGTAGAACTTCAACCGGCTATTCTATTTCTGGAGGAATTACAACGAATACTGCCACAGGACGAAATATTGGTACTGAAGTTTATTATCCGGCTACTACAACAGGAACAAATACATCGGTTGCTTCCGGTCAGTTTCCGGTGGTTGTATTCGGGCACGGTTTTGTGATGACCTATGACAATTATGATAACATTTTTAACCGTTTGGCAGCGTTAGGATATATTGTATTATTACCGCGCACAGAAGGTAGCACTTCACCTGTTCATGCAGATTTTGGTGCAGATCTGGCTTTTTTAGCAAGTGCGGGAATGAATTTAAATGCTGCATCTTCAAATACCTTATTAAATACATTTAATGGGAAAGTAATTCAAAAATCTGCCATCGGTGGACATTCCATGGGAGCAGGAAGTTCTTTTTTGGGGGCAGCTTCAAATTCTACTATCACCTGTTTATTTAATATGTGTGCAGCAACTACAAACCCTTCATCTATTAATTCAGCAAGTTTAGTAACTGTTCCAACTCTTATGATTTCAGGTGAAATGGATAGTGTAGCAGATACAACAGTTCAAAATAGTCATTTTACAGCAATCGTATCCACTAAAAAGTTTCATGTGATCATTACAGGAGCAAAACATTGTGATTTCGGAAACGGTACCAGTTTCTTATGCACCTTTGGTCAACCGGCCTGCACAGGAACAGGATGCAACGCCACCTTATTTAACCGTTATATGAGTTATTTAGAGCCCTTTTTAGCGAATCAATTAAAAAGTGATTGCACTGCAGGAAATGCTTTTATGTCTTTGATCCAAAATCCATCAGCTGACAGAGCCGGCAGAAAAATAACCGGATCTATTGCCTGTGTTTCAACCGGTATTCAATCGGAAAGCCTTTTTTCAAATTTTTCAGTTTTTCCAAATCCAACAACCAATAAATTAATCATTTCATTTAATGCAAAAGCCACAACTGCTGTTTTATTTGAATTGTATGATATATCAGGACGGTTAGTATTAAGTACAGGAGAGTCTGTAATATCATCCGTTATAAAAAAAGAATTAAATCTGGAAGCTTTGGATAATGGCACGTACATCTTATATGTGCGTCAAGATAATTTTAAAACCGCTTACAGAATTCTTAAACAATAAACCCAGGCCACTAAACTTACTAAAGGTTCTCTTTTTTGAGAACCTTTTTTATTTGTGTATGTTTAACATAAAAATAAACACATGAAATATTTTTCGTTGATCTTAATATTATTTTGTTTTGAATATGCTACAGCACAAAATGACTCTGTTTTTAGAAAGTTTGATAACGGAAAAAATAAATTAAATCATAGCGGCATGATAGTTTTGACTTCATGGGCAGGAGCCAATATTGTAGGCAGTTCTATTGGATATGCACTGACTAATAGTTATGAAGAAAAAGAATTTTATTTGATGAATGCTACCTGGGGAGTTATTAATTTAGGAATTGCCCTACCGGGACTATTTTCAAAAGCAAAACCAACACCTACACTTTATGAACTTCAAAAAAATCAAACAAAAATTGAAAAACTATTTTTAGCAAATGCCCTATTAGATTTGGCATACATTAGCGGTGGATTTTATTTAAAAGAATACGGTAGTAACCAGCCTGATCAAAAGAAACAACAAATGTATAACGGCTTTGGAAATTCAGTGATCATACAAGGAGCAGGTTTAATGATCTTTGACGCAGCCATGACTATTTTGAATAACCGCAACCGTAAAAAACATTTAGATCCGTTTTTAAAAAAGGCCAGCGTTTCTTTTACAGGAAATACGATAAGATTGGGTTACAAATTTTATTAATCAAAACGCAACTGACACTGATAGATATGATAGGGTAAAATATCCATTAGGTGTAATATTACAATCCAAAAGTATCGTTTAAATCATAAATAATCTGCGTTATCTGCGTTCCATTCCCTAAATTTTGAAAAGTAACAGCTCCGTTAATCTGATTTAAATACCAGTAAAATAATTCATCTCAGGTATTTCCTAAAATAATTATCTTTACTGCATGGAACCCATTATTGAGTTAAGTAAAATTAAGAAGGAGTACAAAATTGGTACGGAAGAAATTCACGCTCTCAGTGGTGTTACACTTAATATTTTTAAGAACGAATACGTAGCTTTAATGGGTCCAAGCGGAAGCGGCAAATCAACCCTGATGAATATGCTGGGCTGTTTGGATTCGCCAACCTCAGGAGAATACATCCTCAATAAATTAGCCGTTGCTCAAATGAGTGATAATGAACTGGCTGAAGTAAGAAATAAACAAATCGGATTCGTTTTTCAAACCTTTAATTTATTACCGCGCTCTACTACTTTAGAAAATGTGATGCTGCCCTTAGTGTATGCCGGTATTGAAAAAAGTAAACGACAGGAAATGGCAACCAAAGTATTGGAACAGGTTGGTTTAGGAAACAGGATGAGCCATCGTCCGAATGAACTATCAGGAGGCCAGCGACAACGTGTAGCCATTGCCAGGGCATTGGTCAATAATCCGGCGATTATATTAGCCGATGAACCAACCGGAAATTTAGACAGTAAAACCTCTGTTGAGATCATGGGGCTTTTAGAAGACATTCATAAGAATGGGAATACAATTATTCTCGTAACACATGAAGAAGATATTGCACTGCATGCGCACCGGATAGTTCGTTTAAAAGATGGGCTCGTTGAATCTGATACGCTCAATACAACGATTACTTCTTTTAAAACAAGGATGGAAAGTTTTCATTAATATTAAAAATTTACTAGTATTAATTCTGCTTACTTATAATATTATTTATATTTGATTACAGATAATATCTTAAACCAAATGAAACTCTTCATCAAACTAACACTGCTTTCTGCTATAATCATTGCTTTATGCAGTTTGTTTTTTGAATATATCATTAACAGGCCTGTGAGTGTTTACATTCAATATCCCTTAATGGTTCTTATGTTTGTGATAGTGGTAATTTACATCACTTTTATGGTAAAACAAATCAGTAATTTCTTAAACTCAAAATAATATGATCTCATTATTTATTTTTCTATCTTTTTTAACTGTAGGACTTGGTATGCTTTTTATCACCCGAGGCAGATATAATATCAGAATGGAAAAATCAACATGGCTTACAAAACCACTATTAATTATTGTATTAGGAATTATCATAAGTGCTTTAAATCCATTTTCTCTTGAAAGAGTAGATGCAGGGCATTTAGGATTAAAAGTTAACTTAACCGGTGACGCCAGAGGCGTATCAGACTATACTTATAAAACAGGCTGGGTTGTTTTTAACAGCTGGACAGAAAAACTCTATGAATTCCCAACTTACCAACAACACATTGATTACAATCCGCAGACCGTTATTACCAAGGGCGGGTTCAGTGCAGAAATCAAACCTTCTTTTAATTATGCATTAGTGTCCACTACCCTTGGGGATATGTTCCAGAATTTACGCTTACCGATTAAAGAAGTAGAACAAGGCTGGCTAAAAACGGCGATTGTTGGTTCCGTGAACGATGTAGCTAATAAATGGGCAGTTGATAGTATTTTTAATCACCGTGAATTATTTGAATCCGCAATTGTTATGGAATGTAATAAACGTATCTCAAAATGGTTTACTGTAAGCCAGCTAAGAACTAACATAACACCACCACCGGCCTTACAATCAGCCATTGAAGCAAAAACAAAAGCAATTCAAGATGTACAGGTAGCTGAAAATCAAAAACAGGTTGCCATTGCCGATGCTTTAAGAAAAATAGCCATTGCAAGAGGTGACTCTGCAAAAATGGTAATTGAGGCTTCAGGTGAAGCTGAATCTATTAAAAGAAAGCAATTAACTTTAAGTCCTTTATATATTGAGTATTTAAAAATTCAGCAGTGGGATGGAAAAACCCCAACCACAGTTTTAGGAAATAATGCGAGTACTATTATTTCAGTAAAATAATTTCTTAGTGTTATCAATCATGCTAAAGTTTTTTAGGCTTCAGTACTGAACAGTATTAAAAACACATCATTAAAAACACAAATTTATTTTACAAACCATTTTAACTAAGAATTATGAGTGTAAACTCAATTAATCTAGTTTTAAATATCGCAAGTACTTCCTTTTGTATAATTTACTGACAATTCAGTAGAAAGCACTAAGGAATTAAACCAGAGTCAAAACTAATCTTTTGAAACTAATTGCCATGATACAATAAATTTAATTGACCAGTTTGGACTAAAACAAGGGATATGGAAACCTTCTCCCACAAATACATTAAAAGAAACAGTTATTTACCGAAACGATACAATTATTTTTTATAATTGTATCGTAGACATTATCAAAAATTTAGGTTTTAGCACTCATTTTTGAAGGCAATAGTAGATGCCACATTTCACATTCATTAGCATCTGTTATGCCCAATAAAAAACCCGCTTCATAGGAAGCGGGTTTTAAGTTTAAATATCAATCAACTGATTATTCTTTGATTAATTTAATTGTATGTTGTTTACCATCCTGAATCACTTTTACAAAGTAAATACCGGTAGATTGATTTTGAATATCAAGATTATGTTTTCCTGCATCCAATTTATCAAACATTATTACTTGTCCTAAAGTATTAGAAATACTTACTTGGGAAGTTCCAGTTAACTCAATAATAAATAACCCTTTGTTTGGATTAGGATACACATTCATCATTGTTTCAGTTGCTGTAAGTGAAGCAATACCTGTACACAATGACACATCTTGTGTAATTGTTATTGAATTGGAACAAC
>JACMNO010000115.1 GCA_014378485.1 Bacteroidia bacterium | reverse complement strand
TATCAATTTAAGTAATTATAAAGCTGGTTTATACTACTATACTTTAAATGTTGATGGTATTACAATTACTAAAAAAATGGTTAAAGAATAAATATTTTAACTTTAAAAGAAAAAAACCAGTCCTAAAAGGGCTGGTTTTTTTTGCTTTACGACTTCTTAATAATTAAAATCAAGGTGTTTTTATTGCTTTAAAACAACTTATCGATTTCTTTAACATAAATATTTTGTTAAACATTACAAAAAAGTTAATATTTCATTATATAATTAAATTTTTTCATTATTTTTGATTTAAATAACTAATTAATTAAAATTTAGACCCATGAAAAAAATTTATTTATCAATCTTTGGATTATCCGCTTTTGGTTCGTTATGTGCTCAAAACTTAATCCCAGCTGTGAAACCATCAGCTCACCAAATTATTGCTAACCCACATAAAAAATCAACTAACACTGCATCAGCGCAAAAAACAATGAGTGGACCTGGGCATATTGTTCGTTCTGTTTTTCCTGAAAACATTGTCACATTAAATGGTTATACTCAAGGGGCAGAATATAACGTTTATGCTAATTCGATCTTTATAGATTCAACTGTAGTTACATCTAGTTCAACTGGTACGGCAAGTGTATTTAACATGAAGGCTGGAGCTACATTCGATCCGAAATCAATTCATTGGAATGGTCTTGGCACTCCATTATTATCTCCAACTGATGCTTATACTGTTGATTCACTTTGGTTAGGCTTATCTTATAGTAAAGTAAATTACGCAGTAAATGATACTATTATTGTTGAAATTGCGTGGGGCTTACCTTCTAATGCAACTGTATACCAAGCGCTATCTATTAATAGTGTTACTCCATCTTTGGCATTCAGAACACCTAAAATTGGATTTAGCACTTTGCACGGTGATAATTCTGCATATTCTGCTGCACCAACAAATAAAGCTAGAATTAAGCGCTTATTAACAACAGCAGATACATTGAAAACGGCAAATGGTGGATACATTATTATACCAAATGTTAATCAATTAGTGCCAGCTGGAAACATTTTTTCAGCATCTTATACTTTTAAACCAGGAACAGTTGTACCTGCAGGCAGTGTTGTTCATAAATATACAGGTGGTACAGCTCAAACTACAAATGGTATTATTGGTTTCTTATATTCAGATCCTTCTTCTACAAGTAACTACTATTTTCATGATGTAAATTCTTTTTCAGGATGTTATGACTATTATTCTAAGCAACGTTATGGTTTATATACTGGTGGTACATCTTTTTTAAATTCTTGTGGATACCCTAATACTGAAGCTTCTTGGGATATTGGATTTTCAGTATCATATTTGTCATCTTCTGTTGGTGTTAATGATTTAGAGAAGAACGGCTTTGCTTTAGGGCAAAACACACCTAATCCTTTTACTAATGGTTCAGCAATTAGCTACCAATTGGTTAAAGATGCTAAATCTGTTTTATTTACAGTTACTGACGTAATGGGAAGAGTTATTTCTAATGAAACGGCTTC
>JACMNO010000114.1 GCA_014378485.1 Bacteroidia bacterium | reverse complement strand
GTGACTAACGTATGATAAATGTGCTGCTAAATGATGCAAACCTTTTCAAATATTTTCTGCAAATGCCTTGCATAAAAAAGAAAGTAAACTCTTTAAAATAGTTGAATCTATTACTATTTCAGTGTTTTGAGTGAACCCTAAATAATTCTTTTATAGCGTTTACAAAAAACATTGAGGCAAAATTTTTTTGGCTGTATTTTACAACCTAAAATTTGAATAGGTAATGTTTTTTGATTAATGTTTTGCATGTGAAGCTAATTCTTCTAACTTAGATTAAAATTAGCGGTATGAAAAAACTCACGTTATTGTTCTCACTCCTCGCTCTCTTTCAACAACTTACTTCTCAAACTTTCTGGGCATATACTGCCGGAAGTATTAAGGAAGATGAAGCCATGGATATTTGCTACGATAATTCGGGCAATATTATTTCTGCCGGTTATTTTTCAGGCACTACCGGTTTTGCGCCGGGCTATACATTAAATCCTGTTTCTATTGGAAATCCTGATATATATATATCAAAGTCAACCGCGGCCGGACAAATTATTTGGGCTGCCAAAGCTGGAGGAAATGGCAGTGACCGCGCTACTTCTGTAAAAGCAGATGCTTCAGGGAATATTTACATTACCGGGTATTATTATGGTTCGGCAACATTTGGCTCAACCATTCTAACCTCCATCAGCGGTTCACAAGATGGCTTTATTGCCAAGCTTGACCCATCAGGAAACTTTTTATGGGCTAAATCGTTTGGAGGAAATTTAGCAGAATGGGGTAATGCTATTGCTATTGATGAATTAGACAATCCTATCATCACAGGTCAATTTCAAGGTGCATCTAATTTTAGTGGCACGACATTAACAAGTATGATAAACCCAAATACGTTGTTTTCTTCATTTGATGTATTTGTGGCTAAATATTCTCCTGCGGGTAATTTAATTTGGGTTAACCAAGGGAAGGCAAAATACGATGATAGAGGTTTAGATATTATTACAGATAACTTAAACAACATATATGTATGCGGCCAATTTTCGGATACCGTTCAATTTCAGAACACACACAATAATATGATAATGAATGCCACTTTTATTATCAAATATAATGCATCAGGGCAAGAACAATGGTTTAGAAAAGCAGCGGGCGTATTTTCTATTGCATACAGTATGATTATGGATAATGCCAATAAAATTTATGTCACAGGTGATTTTCAGGGAACGCTCACTTATTTTGGAGCATCTGGAAATAGTTTTGTGAATGGAGCCTACACTAACAAAGCTTTTTTATTAAAGATCGATAATAATGGAACTTTTATTTGGGGTAAATCAGAATCCAGTACAAATTATGTATCAAGTAAAAGAGTAGCCTTAGATACTCAACAAGACCCTTATGTCTTCGGGGAATTTGCATGCACCATGAATGAATATTCAGATGCATACGGACCGGGGGTTTTTAATAGCATAGGTTTTGGAGATCTGTTCATCACAAAATATAACACGACAGGAACACGCCAATGGTTTAAACATTATGGTGGGCCGCGAAACGATAAAGCTCACGGTTTATTAGTAGCTGGCATCAATGAACCGATCATGGCAGGTAGTTATGAGCAAAAATTAAATATACCGAATACTTATACCAATAATATGTATGTATTAAACAGTGCATTTACTGTAGGATTATATATTCCTCAACAACCAGACACATATTGTTCTGCTCCAAATAATTACACTAATTATTTTTCCCTACAGTGCAATGGATATTCTGACGCCTTTATTTTTAAAGGAATGGATCTAACAAGAAACCCTTATGATTATTATAACAGAAGTGGGAGTGCATGTAATTTAAACTTTGTTGGAAATTGTATTGAAGGTGGCATGAACTCAACGGTACAATGTAGTGATACCGCAAATTTATGTCTGAACGGTTATATAACATCAAATACTCACGCAAGCACATCTTCTTATTACAATACCGATCAGATTGGTCCACTTCATCAATATATCTGGAATAATAATTTTAATGACTCGTTATCAAACCTTTATGTAAATAGTTCAGGTTATAACAGTGTAAAAGTAACCACGCTTGATGGTTGTTATTCAAGCCGTGATACGGTATATGTAAAAATAAACCCACTACCTCCACCACCATTAATTACAGATAGTTATGGTGCTAATACACTTCAACCACCACTAACAAATTCAATTCATATTTGTGGGCCATCAACTATTACTTTAACTGGTGGAAACGTACAAAATACTTATTTATGGTATGGAAATTATATTTCAACTCATGATTCTGTTGCTCTGATAAATGCAACAGATACCTATACTTTTGAAGTAACAGATTTTAATGGTTGTTCTAATAGAAATTGGATTAAAATAATTATTGATGCTCCAATGACCCAATTTGTTCCAAAACAAATAACTGACAGTATTTCTATTTGTAAAGGAATTCCAGGAATAATTAAAATTTATGATACCATCTCAAATCCAACAGGAGTATACCCTTATCCATGTGTCAATTATACTATATCCGGACTTATTTTTTCTAGTCCTGGACTTAGCATTTCCGGTGCAAACAATTGCGATTTAAGCATCTATGCAAACGCAAATACAAGTGGATGGTATAAATACATTTACAAATATGGCTTTACTTCGTTATGCGGCACATATACAGTTACATTAAACGATAGTATATATATCAATGTAAAAGCGGTTCCCTCAGGTACAATTATAATAACAGGCAATACTAGCTTTTGCCCGGGTGATTCAACTATTATATCTGTATCAAGCGTTAGTGTTTCATCATCCAACGTAATTTATACTATTACTCCCGGCATGTCAGTCTGGGCTCATCAAACAGGTAATGTGAATTTTAATTTAGATATGATTGATACTATCAGTGGGTGTACTAACGCTGATTATAAATACATATACGTTACCCAAAAACCAAATCCCTTTATAATTTTAAATCCTTATAATTCTATCATTTGCCCTAATGATTCGGTTAAACTAACAATTAACTTACCCGGTGCAATCAATTATGAATGGCATGGGCCAACCGGCTTACTCCTCATTAACAGCCAAAGCTTTTACAGCCAGACCGCCGGGTTTTACCATTGCATCGTCACTGATAACAATGGCTGTGTTTTTACAACCAATACTGTAGAAATAAAACAATACGCTACACCTTATTTAATGAGCACCCCAACAAATATTATATGTAACAACCAACCTATAAATTTGCATGTCAATACACTTGACTCTACCATGATCGTATGGAACACTCCTTTATTTGGTGGAGGCGCTACAAAGGTGATCACCAATCCTGGAGTTTACTCATGCCAGGTAACGATGTGCGGCATTACAACAACATTATCCATTAATATTATTGGTTCAAACCCAACAGCAAATATTACCACTTTTGGATCAACGACTGTTTGTCCATTTGATTCGGTGTTGCTAACAGGAAATTCGGGAATGACAAACTATATATGGCAGCCGGGAAATCACCTTGGCCAAAATTATGTGGTGCATGCCGCTGGTAATTATACACTCGAAGTTACCGACATCTATGGCTGTACCGCAAAATCATTACCGGTTACTGTAGCATTTACCTCTACTGTTTTGCCACCATCCGCTGTAGTTAACGATACAATATGTGCCGGACAAACAGCTACTCTTTCAGCAACCGGCAACGGCACCAATCAGTTAGAATGGTTTCAGAATTCAAACAGCGGTTCTGTTATTAATACAGGAACTATTTATACAACCCCAACTCTTAGCAATCAGACCACGTATTATGTGGCTTCTGTTGCCCCGGGTGGTTGCCATAGTTTTGGAGTTCCTGTTACGGTGTTTATCTACTCTACCTCTTTACCTCCATTACTGCAGAGTGATACTACTGTATGCATACACGATAGTTTAAAAATAATCACACCTTATATTAACGGGGCAAGTTATAACTGGACAGGGCCCGGAATTTCCGCTAACACAACAAATATCATTGCCATAGGAAACGCGGACATTACGCACTCAGGTATTTATTCAGTGACGGTCTCAGGCTTTGGATGTACCGCGCAGAGCTCATCTATTTCAATCATGGTATTAAACCCCTTAACTCCTGTTGTTTCAGGCAATGATTCCATTTGTGAAAACAGTAATTATACGGCAGTCGTAAATCCTGTCAATTTAAATTATACATACGAATGGCAAGGCCCTGGCAATTATTCCAATGTAAATGATTCATTAAAGATTGTCAATGCAAGCATCAATCAATCCGGTACTTATACGATCACCTCCAATTTATTTGGATGTTTAAGCACACCTGCCACATTACAACTAACAGTTTTGGTAATTCCTCCAACACCGGCTATTATCAGTAATACACCATGTGTTGGAGATACTTTATTTTTAATTGCGGTGCCTGTTACATCTTATAATTACATGTGGTTTAATCAAAATGGAACCATTGGAAGCGGTAATACAATTTCAATTCCTTCGGCAGACACCGCCAATAGCGGCTACTATGGACTTATGGCATCTAACTTTTTTTGTAATAGTAGTTTCGCCTTCGATTCGGTCAATGTTATCCCTTATCCATCAATGACCTTAACAGCCGATACAATTGCCTGCGATAATTCATCCATCACTTTAGTTTGTTCCAGTAATTATCAGAATTACAGCTGGAATACCGGGTCAACAAATTCCAGTATCTCTGTTTCACAGAGCGGCACCTATTGGGTGACTACTCAAAACGGGAATTGTATCAAAACAGATTCTATCCATGTCAGCATGGTTAATTGCGCTTCATTTAATATCAATGTATTTACGCCGAACGGTGATGGCTCCAATGATGTATTTATGTTCAGGTCACCTGCCATTAAAGAAATACATTGCCAAATAACAAACCGATGGGGCGAAAAAATGGGAGAATTTAATGGGCCGGCAAATGGCTGGGCAGGTAAAAACATGAACAATAATAGAGAGTGTGAGCAGGGTACTTATTTTTACATAGCGGAAATCAAAACCATTGAAGGCATTTTTAAAAGCATTACCGGTTTTGTTACTTTAATGAGATAATATCTGCAAATCACCAAAAGATGTTTTCTTGTTTCTTTCCATATTTTTATTAGTTTAGCTTATCAGTCTTTTATACTTTAAGTTTAAACCGTGATTTTATGAAAAACATCTCAAAACTCGTCTACTTGCTTGTCATGCTGAGCGGATTCGAAGCATCTGCCCAAAACCCAAAAACAGACTCCCTCTTAACACTATTAAAAACAGCCAAACAAGATACCACTAGGGTAAATAACTTGAACGCGATTAGCAAGGAATTCATTAATACCGGAGATTATGACTTAGCTATTTCCTATGCAGAAAAAGCAGAAGCATTGGCAAAACATTTGGGTTTTAAAAAAGGGCAGGCAAAAGCTTTTAAAAATCACGGAACAGTTTATCATTATCAGGGCGATTATCAGAAAGCGCTTGACTATTATTTAAGCTCATTAAAAATACAAGAAGAAAGCAGGGATAGAATGGGTATTTCAGCTTCACTCAATAATATCGGAATTATTTATGAAATCCAGGGAAATTACACTAAAGCTCTTGAAAATTATTTACGCGCATTAAAGATCATGGAACAGATCAAGGATAAAAATGGCATTGCCGGTTCACTTAATAATATCGGTATTATTTATTTGTACCAGGGCGATTACCCAAAAGCCCTTGACTATTTCTTGCGTGCACTAAAGATTAGGGAAGAGATTGGTGATAAAAGTGGTATTGCTACCTCACTTAGCAATATCGGAAATATTTATGGCAATCAAGGCGATTTCTCAAAAGCCCTTGACAATTATTTACGTGTTTTAAAAATCAGGGAAGAAATGGGCGATAAAAGTGGGATTGCTACCTCTCTTAGCAATATCGGAATAATTTATAACAATCAAGGCGACTTCTCAAAAGCACTTGTCAATTATTTACGCTCTTTAAAAATCAGTGAAGAAATGGGGGATAAAAGAGGCATTGGCAAATACCTTAACAATATTGGAGGTATTTATACTAGGCAGGGCGATAATCTAAAAGCTCTGAACTATTATTTACGCTCATTAAAAATCAGGGAAGAAATAGGGGATAAAAGTGGTATTGCAGCATCTTTTATTAATTTAGGAATTATATACCTGAAAACAGGAAATAATGCCCTAGCCATAGAGTATGGAAAAAAAGCACTAACCATAGGCAACGAAATTGAAGCACTTGATGTAATTAAAAGCGCTAATGAAAATTTAAGCGAGGCATACCAAAAAATCAACCACCATGAAAAAGGCTTAGAACATTACAAAGCATTTATTGCTGCCCGCGACAGTCTTTTTAATGAAGACAAAAAAAAAAAACTGTTGCAAAGCGAAATGAAATTCGATTATGAAAAAAGGAACAGGCTACAAAACTGGAGCAGGAAAAAAAAGATGCCATTGCTTTAGAAGAACAGGAAAAACAAAAAGTAATACGTAACTCTTTTATGGGCGGCTTTGTACTATTGCTATTATTGTCAGTGGTTATTTTTAAAAGTTACCGCAACAAGAAAAAAGCCAATGAACTGATTAGCTTGCAAAAGCAAGAAGTCGAAAAACAAAAACATACCATTGAAGAAAAACAAAAGGATATTCTCGATTCCATACATTATGCCAAACGGATACAGGATGCCTTGTTAAAAGAAGAACAGCATGTGAACGATCATTTGCCCGAACATTTTGTGTTGTTTAAACCAAAGGATATTATTTCAGGAGATTTTTACTGGGCTCTGGAAAAACAAGATCATTTATATTTGGCAGCAGCAGACTGCACAGGGCACGGAGTTCCGGGAGCCATGATGAGTATGCTGGGCATCGCTTTTTTAAATGAAATAACAGGTATAGAGCAATTACTTTCTCCTGCTGAAATATTAAACCGACTACGAGATAAAGTAGTAAAGGAATTAGGTTCATCAGGGCAAACTAAAGATGGTATGGATATTTCTCTTTGTAAAATAAATTTATTATCAGGTGAATTGGAATGGGCCGGTGCTAATAATCCGTTGTGGATTATTAGTAAGCGTCATTGCGAAGTCGAGAACCAGAAGCAATCTCAACAAACCACCGAGATTGCTTCGATACCTCGCAATGACGGCTACTTACTAACCGAAATAAAACCCGACAAACAGCCCATTGGTTATAGCGACTCATACAAACCATTTACCAATCATACATTTACTCAAAAGGATTGTACCTATTACCTCTTCACGGATGGTTATGCTGATCAGTTTGGCGGCGCAAAAGGAAAAAAGTTTAAATACAAACCTTTGCAGGAAAAACTAATAAACTTATCTGATGCTTCATTAGATGTTCAGAAGACTCAACTAAATACACTATTTGATGAGTGGAAAGGCGATTTGGAACAAGTGGATGATTTGTGTGTGATTGGTGTTAGGGTTTAACGAATGCCATGTAGCTTGTCACCCTGAGCGGAGTCGAAGGGCCAAGCAAAAATAAAATAAAAAATAAAATTGCCTTATTGAGTGAACCCTAGTTAAGGGTTTTTGTTCGACTACCGAAAGGGTCGAATGTCAATAGAATTGATATTTTTGGTTATTAATGTACGACCCTTTCAGGGTCGAATGATGCTTATCTAACTGACAGTGTTCGCACAGTACAAGCAGAGAGGGGCTATAACCTTTGTAAAAAAGTGTTTTGGCATTTTTAATAAAATTAATTGGTTAGTAATTACTGGCAGTTCAGGTTTGTTTTACACCTTTTTAAATTCAAACCAGTAACCGTAGATACCAGCAAAATAAAACGAGATTTTTACCAGCTTTTATATTATTTCATAAATAATTTTACAAGATTGAATGCAACTGCATATTCAGAAATACATTTAGTACCTTTATATTCCAAAATCTGCTGTATGAAGGATGAAGAACCAAATAAAGAAACATTAGATCAATGGAGTAAAGATCCTGACAACTGGTTCCTTGGAATTTTTTATTTCAATCGCATAGATAAAAGAATCTTTCCGCCGAAACGCATTTCTCAATTAGGCTGGACCATTAATTTCGCGAACCCTTTTTCTGTTTTAGCTATTATCGGGATTATTTCCCTTATTATAGTGATAGAAAAAATAGTGCGGTAATTGTAAGTAGTGCTTGCCCAAAAACTCTGATATATCAGTAAAATTGGTCTTATTAGGGTATTTTTAAATCTGAATGTTCTGGAAAATTGAACGCATACGTTGCGTTTTAAACTCTAACATTAAATTATTCGAACTAAAAAGGTAAAGTGGCCGAAAGAAATTATCAAGTTCAAGGCGAGTGAACACTAAAAAAACAGTAATTAACTAAGGCAAATGATTGCTTTTTTAGGTCAGCTCAACACAGAAATTGGCGCTTTTTTTGCTGACGCTAAGTAGCATTTACATCTTCATCAACCAACTGCTCCACACGATAGTGTTATCAGAAGATAAGGTAACGGCGTAAGCCCCTTTTTCAAAAAGGGCCGATGGAATTTCAAGTATAGAGGGATTTAATCCCGGATATTTTTTAATGTAAATAATCTGTCCTAAGGCATTATGAACTTCTACCGTTAAACCATTTATTTTTTCATCAAAAAGATCAATGAACGTATTTTCTGAAGAACAAGGATTTGGGAATAGTTTTACTTTTAATGAATTTATATTTTCCACAACAGGTGTTGATATACCTGTTCCTTTTAAAATAACGGCTGTTGTTGATAAAGCCGGTAAATTAATAGTAAAGGTGTTGGACGTTAAATTTAAATTTCCATTTACCAGAGCATTGTTAGTGCGCGATACAAAACTTTCAGTTGTTGGTAAAGAACTTAATTGTTTGGTGTTGTATGCACCATTTGGAATTGTAAAATTACTGATGGTCATACTAGCGGTTTTAGAAGATGTCAGATGTCGGTTAACAAGAATCACCGTCATGGAATCATTAGCAGCATTCACCGAAGAATAGGCTGAAACATTTAATTCCTGGTTTGAAACTGATTTTACACGGGTTGATTTTCCGTGGATAGAAAACAGGTGCATGGTTTCCCATTGGCCAATATTCCAAAACCAAGGTGCAAAAAATTCAACACCATTATCAGCAAACGTTCCAAGTAATGAGGCATAACTCACAGAACTCACATTTGCATTGTTATGCGTATAACCATATTCTGAGATCCCAAGCTTTACCCCGTGGTTTACTCCCATATATTGAGTCAACCACCTGTTGCAACGCCCAAAAACAAACTCTTGTGTAATAGTATTATCCCAACCGGAGGCAGAGGTTGTTTTCACACCGTTAGCACCGGGATAACTATAAGTGGTATCAAAATATAATCGGTGCAATTGTACAATGTCCGCACTATTGCTTTCACCCGGATAACTATGAATATCAATTACATCAAGTAAGCGAATTCCTGTGGCTGTTTGTTCCTCTGCTATTCGTTTAATAAAAAATTCAAGCCATGTATAACTTTGTCCGTTAAGTGCGGTTACTTTTGAATTATTCCAGGCATACCACTGCCATTCGCTAGCCGGAATAGGTCCTGTCAACTTAATATTCGGAAATTTAGCTCGGGCCTTTTTAGCCACTGAAAAATATAATTGCATAAAAGCTTCAGCAGTCGGCTGCGTTGGCATCACATCATCATGTGTATCAGACCAGATATCAGGTTCGTTATCCATACTCCAATATTTCATGCTGGTATTATTTAATCCTAAACCTCCCGCGCCAAACCAATGATCTAAAATTTTTACGGTTGAATCTGCAGTCCAGTTTTGTGTGTATAAATTAGGATTGCCATTCACAGTTGCCGCACTTCCTCCTGAACCATTTGGTGTTCCGCCACCTGCTAAATTTTGTAATACTCCACTCCACCAACTTGAACTATTATAAGCCCAATCATTAAAATTATTGGAATTATTAGATGCTGCTTTTCCAAGCAATTGAAATCCCCACATACCTTGAGCATTGGGCAAACTATCACCCAATTTTTTTGCGGCAAAATCCCAGTTATGTAAATACACATTATTATACCAGTCGGGATGACAGGTCATTTTTAAACGCCAGTTATAACGGCTTCCATTATTTCCTCCATTTTCCCGGGAAAAACGAAGTCCTACTTCTCTTAAGAACTTCCATTGAGCGGCAGAAGTTGGTGAACCTGAATTGTCGGATACATTATTATTCTTACCGTAAATATAGGGAGAGATCACTTTCCTTCCTGCATTGGCATCAGCAGTAATTAGCACCGTTTGTGATGTTGATGCAAAACACAAAAACACAAATAATAATAAATGGTAGATTTTTCTCATAGTTTTAATATTACTTAAAGTTAGGTTAACCAACTGTAACAAAAAAATGATTTACGAATTACATATTGTAGAATTTATGAAATATGATAAATAACTAACGGCCAAAAATAAACACAAAGTATATTAATCTATTGCACTTGCAGCAACTGTATTTTTAGTAATATCAATGATTAGAATCATTTAATGCCTGTAACAAATCATTTAAAATATCATCTTTATTTTCTAATCCAACAGATACGCGAATTAATCCAGGAGTAATTCCAACACTGATTCTTTCCTGTTCACTTAATTTACAGTGTGTGCTTGAAGCAGGATGAGTTACTATACTTCTCGAATCGCCTAGGTTAGGAGATATTTTTAATAGTTCTAAATTATCTAAAAACTTTTTTGCTGATTCATATCCCCCTTTAATAGTAACAGTAAGAATACCGCCACCCGCTTTCATTTGCTTTTTAGCAATTGAATGGTGCGGATGTGATTCTAAAAAAGGATAGGAAACATTTTCCAGTTTCGCATGTCCTTCCAAACGTTGCGCTATAAATAAAGCATTTTCGCAATGCCTGTCCATGCGCAAGGCCAAAGTCTCTAAACTTTTACTTAATACCCAGGCATTAAACGGGCTCATGGATGGACCCGTTAAGCGCCCAAATAAATAAATTTCTTTCACCAACTCTTTTTTACCCACAACAACTCCACCAAGGACTCGCCCTTGGCCGTCCATGTATTTGGTAGCTGAATGAATTACAAGGTCAGCACCATATTTTATGGGTTGCTGTAAATAAGGAGTTGCGAAACAGTTATCTACGATCAACAAAAGATTATATTTTTTTGCAATGGAAGCAACCAGTTCCAGGTCGATCAATTCAATAGCAGGATTGGTTGGAGTTTCCAGATAAATGAACCTGGTCTCGGGTTTAATAAGTGCTTCAATTTCCGTTACATTATTTGTATGAAAATAAGAATGACTCATGTTCCATTTTGGGAAATATTTTGTGAAAACGGCATGGGTCGCACCAAAAACAGAGGAACAAGAAATGACATGATCACCTGCTTTTAAAAGTGCCATGAAAGTTGTAAAAATAGCTGCCATTCCCGAAGCTGTTGCAAATCCTGATTCAGCCCCTTCCAGTAAACACACTTTATTAATAAATTCATCGGTGTTTGGATTCATGTAACGCGAATAAATATAATCCTCAGACTCGTCATTAAAAGCGGCGCGCATGTCTTCAGCAGAATCAAAAATAAAACTGGAAGTTAAGAACAAAGGGGCTGAATGCTCGTTGTATTCGGTTCTTTCCAGCTGGGCGCGGATGGCCTGCGTTTCAAATTGTTTGTTTTTCATATTCTATTTCGTATCAACTTCGAGAACATCAGTTAACATCTTCATTATTTAAAATTAATTTAAAGTAACCTTATAAGTGATCTTAGCAGTTGGTTCAAGTGTTTTTGTAACTGAACAATATTTTTCCATCGATAATTTCACAGCACGTTCTGCTTTCTCCTTATCAATATTTCCTTTTAAAATAAAATGAACCTCAATGGTTTTAAATAAAGAATAATCTTTAACTCCTTCTTCTTCCCGTTCTCCATCCACTTCAATCTCAAAAGATTCAACTTCCTGTTTTTGCTTTCTTAAAATAGAAACAATATCGATGGCGCTGCAACCACCAAGGGCAGTTAATAATAATTGCATAGGACGCATGCCTTTGTTATGTCCACCAATGGCAGGGGAACCGTCAATTGATAAGGTACTGCCATCGCTGTTGGATGCTTCGAAATTGAAATCAGAATCTTTTCTTATTAGATGAATCCGCATGGCATTTTTTATTTCAAATATAACGAATTTCCATCTTTTTAAAGTTTACCCGAAATGTTATTTAGGGATGAAAAATAAATCTCATGCCAATCCTGTTTATCTAAATTAATAGTCACAGCCGAAGCCGCATTTTTAATTCGTTTCATATTATTTGAACCGACAATTGGCAGCGCACCCAATTTCAATAACCAGGCAATTGCCAATTGCTCCGGATTAATCTGATAATTCTCAGCAATCCTTTTTAAAACAGAGCGGATATTAAAAGTAGATTCATCATTATCATCTACAAGCAACCCGCCTGCCAAGGGAGCCCACGCTAAAGGTCGACTATACTGCTGTTTGATAAAATCAATGGTGCCGTCGGAAATGGATTTCACATTCAATACACTCAACTCGAGATGATTTGTAATTATAGGAATACTTAATCTTGACTGCAATAATTGATGTTGATGCACTGTAAAATCAGCCACTCCAACATGCTTAACAATCCCTTTTTTAACTAGGCGGGTTAATGCCGATGCCGTTTCATCAGCATCCATTAGAGGATCAGGATGATGAAGTAAAAGTATATCAATATAATCAGTACGTAAATTTTTTAAAGACCGCTCAACACTTTTAATAATATGTTCGGGACTGCTATCATAATGCCTTGAACGATGCTCAGGTCGAGAGATATCAATATTATTGATGCCGCATTTAGTGGAAATAATGATATCTTCTCTTTTAACTGCACTCTCCATCAATGCTTTGCCAAACAATTCTTCTACTTGGTAACCTCCGTAAATATCTGCATGATCAAAGGTTGTAATTCCTAAGTCAAGGCATGCATGCAATTTTGCCTGAATGGTGCGAAATGAAACACCATCCGGATCTTCCAGTGCTCGCCAAAAACTATAGATAATCGGGGACACTTCAGGTCCGTTTTCTCCTAAACTTACTTTTTCCATTACAAATTAGGTTGCGGTGTGGTTCTTAAATAAGATTTAATTTCTGTAAATCCTTTTGGAAATTTAGCGGAAATATCCTCAGTTTTAATAGATGGGATTACTACTACATCTTCGCCATGCTTCCAATTAGCCGGTGTTGCCACACTGTAATTTGCTGTTAATTGTAATGAATCAATCACCCGCAAAATTTCTGTAAAATTTCTTCCGGTAGAAGCCGGATAGGTAATTAATAATTTCACTTTTTTATCCGGACCAATAATTACTACTGAACGCACAGTAAATTTATCCGAGGCATTTGGATGAACAAAACCATATAATTTCGATACTTCAAATGTAGGGTCAGCAATAATTGGATAATTAACAGTTGTGTTTTGTGTTTCATTAATATCTTTTATCCACTCTAAATGAGATTCAACCGAATCAACGCTCAATGCTATAACTTTTACATTTCGTTTATCAAATTCCGGTTTAAATTTAGCCACGCTACCTAATTCAGTTGTACATACCGGCGTAAAATCAGCAGGGTGACTAAACAATACTGCCCAACTATCGCCTAACCATTGATGAAATTTAATTTGTCCTTCGCTCGACTCTGCTACAAAGTCCGGAGCGATATCTCCTAATCTAATTGACATACTTTTATTTTTTATATTGATTAATAATTAACTAATTCTTTTTTTAATATAGATTTCCTTGTTTCTTCTTTCACTAAACTCACTTTCTCATCTACTAAAGAGATAAATAAATTATGTTCTAAAATATAATCTCGGTTTGCGATTAAGTTTTTTAAATTCACTTTCCCAACTACATAGTGGTAATCTTTACCGGTATATTTTTCGGAAATTTCATCAAATATAATTTGTTTTAAATCGTCATCACTATTGTATCTGAAATAGGCTTCAATTAATACGTCATTGGTGAACTCTGGCGCGTGCTTTTGAGCATATTTTTTAAACTCATATTTATAACCATGCGATAAAGCGGATATGTCAGATAAAACTGCTGCTCCTGTTGGATAAGAACCAGCACCTCTTCCTTGCAAAAACTGCTCACCAGAGAATTTACCTTCTACAATTACTCCATTAAACTCATTATCCACATTATACAGATGATTATTCTCTTTAATAAAACGAGGTGCCACAAATACACTCACTTTATCATCTTCTATGCGTTGAATAATTGGTGTTAATTTTATTTTATATCCTTTTTCAGAGGCATATTTAATATCATTTTCATGCAAAGTTGTAATGCCTATATTCAGCACTTCTTCTTGTTTTATAAATAAACCAAAAGCATGAAAAGCAATAATAACGGCTTTAAACTTCGCATCATAACCTTCTACATCATTAGTTGGGTCTGATTCAGCAAAACCTTTATCTTGTGCTTGTTTCAAAGCATCTGAATAAGATAATTTTTCAGCAATGGTTTTAGTTAAAATGTAATTAGTGGTTCCATTAAAAATGCCGGACACTTTCTCTAACTCTTCATTATCAAAGTACTCTTCTAAAGAACGAATGATAGGGATACTTCCACAAGCCGATGCTTCATATAATAATGACACATTGTTTTCTTTTTGCAAACGATATAATTCTTCTAAATGAGTGGCTAATAATTTTTTATTTGCCGTTACTACATGCTTCCCTTTTTTTAGTGCTTCACTAACAATATTAAATGCTTCATCGGCATCATCAATTAACTCAACTACCACGTCAATTTCAGGGTTATTTAAAATTTCCCATTTGTCATATGTAATTAGCTCTGCGCCTACCGTACGAGGTTTGTTTTTATTTTTCACGGCGATCTTTGCAATATCTGCTTTAAAGCCTGTACTGTTGTTTAATACATGGTAAAGACCCTGCCCTACACAACCGAATCCAAATAATCCTATTTTTAATTTTTTGCTCATTGCTTTAGTTTTTTAATGTTTGATTAAAAGATTTTAAGTACATAGTTTTTTTTTGAAAACTAGAAGAATTAGAAGCTTAAATGATTCATATACTGTTATGCCAACCAATGTTTCAGTTTCCTATTTCTTTACTCAAATTTCCTTTGTTCCTATGTGGTTTAAGTGTTTTTTATTTTCTTTCACATTTTCCTCATAAAACTTATTAATGAGTTCGGTTAATTGCCTTGTTTCAATTAAAAAACCATCATGTCCGTAAAAAGAATCTATTTCATTGTAAACAGCACACCTGATATACCTTGCTAATAATTGTTGTTCATTAACCGGAAATAAAACATCTGAAGTTACCCCGATCACAAGGGTTGGAACAAGGATCTTGTTTAAAACACTTTCCGCACTATGAGCCCGTTCTCTTGCCACACCATGCGTATCCATTGCTTCACTTAAACGCACATAAGAATAAGCATTAAAACGCTTCACTAATTTTTCACCCTGGTAACGCTGGTAAGAAGAAGCCGCGTGGTTATTGAAATCATTAGATTCTGTATTTTTTTGTGTGGAATTATAGGCATTGTAATTCCTGTAACTCAAGAGGGCAATACTTCTCGCTGCCTGCAAGCCTTTTTCTCCTCCATTCTCCGTATTTGAAAAATAAGTTCGATCTGCTTTAATAGCCAAACGTTGCGATTCATTAAACGCAATTCCCCACGGGGAGTGTTGGGCATTTGTGGCAATTAAAATTAAATTTTCAGTAACTTCCGGATATTGTAATATCCACTCCTGTGCTACCTGACCGCCCTGTGAGCCTCCAATAAGAGTATGAATTTTATGGACACCTAAACATTCTTTCAACACTTGTAGAGTATTAGCCATATCCCTAATTGTGATCTGCGGAAAATAACTAAACCACGGCTCATTTGTATCAGGATTAATACTCAGTGGGCCGGTTGTTCCATAACAGGATCCTAAATTATTTGCGCATATAATAAAATGTTCTTTCGGATTAAACAAATCATTTTTGCCAAATAAACCAGGCCACCAATCAAAAACATCGCTGTTGGCAGTTAAGGCGTGAACAACCCAAATCACATTACTCTTATCGGCGTTTAATGTGCCGTAAGTGTGATAGGCAATTTCCAATTGAGGTAATGATATTCCACTTTCTAATAGAAATCTTTTTTTGTATGTATGTGTTTGATGATTCATGTTATCTTATTTCTTTAACCATAGAACCTCATAGTTAAAGTATTTATTTTTTTAATATTATTATGAGCTTCACTATTTTTGACTTGTGAGAGCAACAAAACGAAAACTTTACAAAACGTTTCACTGCTCTCTCTTGTCTAACTAATTATTAAAAATTGATTCTGAAAAAATTAAGTGTTTGTTTTCTGATGATGTTAAAATATTAACTTTGCTCACTAAGCGCTTGCTGTGTTCTTGGCTTGCGTCAGGAAAAGATACTCCTCCTCTTTGAGAAAAGCCATAAGCTGCTTGCAATTTTAAAAAATGACGATGACGAGATTCGCCAATTAAGTTTATTGTTGTTTGTGCTGTTGTTTGAGTATATCTATTTAATTTCATGATGTTTAATTTTAAGTGGTTTTAAATACAAATTTGCTTGACTTGATTCTTGAAATAAGAGTTCATCACAGCTCCCTGGGCTTGCCAAGGTTTATTTTTCGGGAAGATTAAAACGAAAAATAGCTTAGCACATATGGCAGCAACAACACATACAAGCCATCATGAAATATGGTGTAATAGAATAGAAACTAAACCCTTGTTTTTGAAGGTTGATGGGCGATGAGTAAGCAGATGTTTTTAATAATGTGTGTTTCATTGTTTTGTTTTTAATTTATTTACCTCCGCTTTTCATCGAAGTAGGAGTTGGCACCTGTTTTCCAATCGCGCTTTACCGCGACTTTTAGTTGGTTGCCAGTGGGTCAATGAGCCTATTCTCTCGCCACTTCTTAATAAATTAATTACACACAAAGTAGGTAACTAATTCTGCGATAAAGGTAAGTGATAAATAGTTAAACTTCCAAATAAACTTTAAAATATATTAAAAATTGCAGCTTTCATTAGGGTAAGAGAACAAATTAAATGAAACATTTTAACATAAATTTATTATCAGGCGCTATTTATCGATAAACAATTAAACTCAAAATCTTTACTAAGAAATAACAAAACATACACACTTTTATAATATATTATTTCTAAAGCAAAAAGTCATGTTATTTCTGTCACATGTTTATTCCATTTAAAGAAATCATTTAATGTGCTTAACGAAAATAAGCAGGTATAGCATGTTCGGCTAATACATTTGTACCAAATACTCATCAAATACAAGAGTTTAGAAAACAAAAGCACTAAAAATATATAAAATGAAAAAAATAATTATTATAATATTAATCAGCTTAAAGTTTATTAATATGTACGGACAAATTTTTAACTGGGCCAAAAAAGGCGGTTCATGGGCCTATGATTATGGGTATGGTATTGGGAACGATCCGGCCGGAAACCTGTATGTTGCTGGTAAATATGAAATGAATGCAATTTTTAATAACGTTACATTGCCATGCCAAGGTAATCATGATATTTTTTTGGCAAAATATAATACATCAGGTTCATTAACATGGATAAAAACCGCTGGCGGTATGTCCGGGGATTATGCCCATGCACTGGCAATTGATAATTCATTTGTTTATATAGCCGGTGAAATTGAAGGTTCGGGTAATCCCGTAAAGTTTATCGGATCAAATATTACGCTTTATCCAAAAGGTGATAACGACATATTTGTGGCCAAATATGACTTTAACGGAAATATTTTATGGGCTAAAAGCGCTGGAGATTATAACGGTGAAAAGGCACTTGGAGTAACAACAGATCAAAATGGAAATGTATTTATCTGCGGATATTTTAAAAATAAAACCGTTATAGGAAATACAACTCTTTATGGTAATGGCGGATCCGAAATTTTTATTGCTAAACTTGATCCAAACGGAAATTGGCTTTGGGCAAAAAAAGCCGGAGGAATTGGAAGAGATGAAGCCAAAGCAATCAAGTGCGACGCTGCCGGCAATGTTTATGTATGTGGTATGCATGCAAACGGTGCAAAATTTGATAACCAAACTCTTTATACCTCTGATGGATATGTAAATGGATTTTTTTCAAAATATTCCACTAATGGTTCTTTGATCTGGGCAAAATCCCTTGGCGGAAGTTATGATGATGTGGCATGGTCAATTACAAGCGATATATATGGAAAAATGTTCATTTCAGGCCAGTTCAACTCATCCATAAATTTCGGTAGCACCAATTTATATACATCAGGAAGCGCAGATATTTTTGTCGCTGCTTATGACATCAATGGAAATGCCGTTTGGGCTAAAAAGGCCGGTGGCTATGGAAACGATATCGCCCGCGGAATTGGTACTGATGGGAAAAATATTTTTATCACAGGACAGTACGGTGGTACAGCTACCTTCGGTTCAGTCAGTAAAACGGCAGCTGATAATTCTGATATTTTTATCTCCTGTTTAAATAACAACGGACAATTTTTATGGACTTCCACAGCAGGCGGTTCAGCGGATGCCTTTGAAGACCTTGGTTATGAATCGGGAAATGTGATTTGTGCTGAACCAAACGGAAACGTTTATGCTTCCGGGGCAATGCTGAACGGAGGTGTTTTTGGCGGAACTTATCTTTCAGGTTACTCAAGAACAGATATCTTTATTACAAAACTCACTAATAATTTTTTGAGTAAGGAAGATGGATCAGAATCAATTGTACTGGAAGGTCAGGTATCCGAAAGTAATGTTGTGCTTAACTGGACTGCTCCAGAAAAAAAAGACAGCTTGTTTTATGTTATTGAAAAAAGTGTTGACTCCACTCATTTTGAATCTATTGCCCAAGTAGAACCAAATGTGAGAAATGAATATTCATTTACGGATGCTTTATCCAAAACCAGTGAGGGAAATACTTATTACCGACTTGCAAAAACAACAAATGAAGGGGGAAAATTATACTCTAATATTATAGCTGTACTGATTAACAAAGATAATTGCCTGCAATGCATGGTATTCCCCAATCCAACAAAAAACTCCTTTACCATTTCATTAAAGCCATTTGGTAAGCAAGCAACTAATAATTCATTTACCACCTATTTATATGATTATTTAGGGGCAGAACAAAAACAGGTTAATGTTAATTATGGAGAATCAGTTATTGACGTAAGTTCGTTAACAGCCGGAATTTATTTAATGGTTATCCGGGAAGGAGCAAAGGTTGTTTATGAAGACAAAATTGTTATTCAATAAATATTCATTGAAAAACAGAACCTATTTTAAATCATAGCATTTAAGGTGAAAAGCTTACATTTGCGCGTGCTGAAAAACGTTAGTAAACATCATTTTTTATTACATTTCATTGTATTTATTTGGGGCTGGTCGCCAATTCTGGGTAAAGGAATAAGTGCAGATGCCTTACAATTGGTATGGTTCAGGATTGCAATCACACTTTTTCTAATGACTTTCTATTTAGTTTATATAAAAGCTAACCTGCTGGTTTCATTAAAAAAATTATTGCAGTTAAGTGCGGTTGGTTTTATCATCTGTATTCATTGGTTATGTTTTTACGGTGCCATTAAAGTATCAAATGTTTCGGTAACAATGGCGGCATTCAGCACAGGCACATTGTTTACCGCTATCACAGAACCTTTAATTTATAAACGTAAATTCGTTTGGTATGAATTAGTGATCGGTTTAATTATTATTGCTGCCATTTGCCTTATTTTTTCCGTCGAAATAAAATATGGTTTAGGAATATTACTGGGTGTTTTTGCTGCTTTAACAGCATCGATCTTTAGTGTTTTAAATGGTGTATTGATTCAAGATGAGAAAGAGAAAATCAGTTCTCCTGTATTGTCTTTTATTGAATTATCAGCCGCTTTGGTTGGTCTAAGTATATTTCTTCTGTTCAATGGTAGTTTCTCCACTTCTTTTTTCTCAATAAACAACCAGGATATTTTACTTATAACAATTTTGGCGGGGGTATGTACAGTTTATCCATTTATCGCCAGTGTAAATCTCATGAAACATTTATCGCCTTACACAATAAACTTAACGGTTAATCTGGAAGGTGTATATGGTATCATTTTAGCGGGTATTTTATTTCATGAAAATGAGGATCTCTCGATCACTTTTTATGTTGGCTTTTCTATCATATTATCTGTCATTTTTCTAAATGGTATTCTTAAACAAAAGTTTAGTAAAGCATAAACGGATTTAAACATAAAACCTTACTTTAGCCACATAAAAAAAATAAGGTTATGCAGTTTGAGCTAAGCTCTGAATTTATCAACGATTTAAAAAATGCCATTGCTGAAAAGAACGAGGCATATATTAAAGAACAACTAAAAGAGTTGTATGCGGTTGATATTGCCTTAATTTTAAATCAATTATACTTAGAAGAATCCATTTACTTGTACGACCAAATCGATGAAGATATTTCATCCGACGTTTTACTTGAAATGGAGGATGAAAAACGTGAGAATTTATTAGCAACTTTTTCTACCAAAGAAATTGCTGAGCAATTGGATAACATGGATTCTGATGATGCGGCTGATGTAATCAACGAATTACCGGAAAATATCCAGGAAGAAGTTTTATCCCACATTGAAGATATTGAACAGGCCAGTGATATTGCTGACCTGATGAGTTTTGAAGAAGGCACTGCCGGATCTTTAATGGCTAAAGAATTGGTAAGTGTTTATGCGCATGAAACTGTAAGTGCTTGTATTGATGAGATCCGAAGACAAACAGAAAGCGTTGATGTATTATACGCCGTTTATGTGGTTGATGATCATGAGAAATTAATTGGAATGCTTTCCCTTAAAAAATTAATTATTTCACATCCACTTGCCCTTGTTGAAGAAATTTATGATGTTGATATTATTTCTGTTAAAACATCAGCATCCAGTGAAGATGTAGCAGACCTTATACGAAAATATGACCTCGTTGTATTACCGGTAGTTGATCAGTTGGGAAGATTGGTTGGCAGAATTACCATTGATGATGTAGTAGATGTGATGCGTGAAGAAGCTGAAAAAGATATTCAGTTGATGAGTGGTATAACTGATGATGTTGATAGCAATGATGGATTATGGCGATTATCAAGGGCACGTATCCCGTGGTTAATAGTTGGCATGTGTGGTGGCATTATTGGCTCACGAATTATTGGAAGCTATGAAGATCAAATTCTAATTCGCCCCGAAATGGCTTTTTTCATTCCACTTATTGGAGCAACCGGTGGTAATGTTGGCGTACAATCTTCCGCAATTATTGTTCAGGGCTTGGCAAACAATACCCTGATCATTGATAAAATTACTCCGAAATTATTGAAGGAATTAAGCGTTGGTTTAATAAACGGACTTATTTGCTCAGGATTAATTTTGGGATATAATTTATTGATCAATGAATCATGGGCATTAGCAAGCACAGTAAGTGTGGCATTATTTACCGTGATTTTATGTGCCTCGTTTTTAGGAACCTTTGTACCTTTAATGATGAATCGTTATAAAATAAATCCTGCCCTTGCAACAGGGCCATTTGTAACAACATTAAACGATATTATCGGAATATCTATTTACTTTTTAGTAGGTAGGATTTTATATGGCGTACTGTAACTAATAATTTTATTTTCTCAAAGAATTAAATCGTTTGATTGCCACCAGTTGATCATAGTAAGTTCCACGCTGACGATGATAAACATATATGGTGTAATCGTTTTCAGTTTCCCAGTGATTGCCTTCACTTAATGTTTCATCACCGCCTTTCTTATCATCTTTTAAATAGACATACGTATAATTATAATAACCCTGTTTAATATACATGTCGCATTCATATCCTATCTTCTTGTAATTATAAGTCATCCGGTTAGCTTTATTCAAACGCCATTCGGTTAACTTTCCCAATACATAAAAATTACCTGCACTCTGCGCGTTATCATATGGAAGAAAAAAATGCACCCAGGCATAATCCGATTCAATATCAGGATTTCCAACCATATCCCGGTTCTTAATTAAAAAACCCCCATTAAGATCATTATAGAAACTATAATTTTTAAACGTTTTAAGCTCGTCTGTTTTTAATTCAATATGGTACGTGAAAGAACTGTCACGGGTAATATTAGCAACGCGTTCGGTATAGGTTCTTAAAGAACGGGTATCAAAATACCTGAATTCATTACCTCCATTAAAAGTAGATTTATCATCCAATGAATAGGTCAGCTGCCTTGGCTCCACAAATGTTGGTTTGATATTATTAACATCATTATCCCAACGATTATTTTGTGTAATGATTACATGGAGGTCTGTAAAGGGATTAGTTAACTCATATAGACTATTTATCAAATTAAAATCAATGTGCTGCTTTTCATATTGTTCATCATTCCCGATTGCCTGTCTTACGTTTGCTACAACAGTCACTTTATTTTCATAGATCATAAATCGTTTAGTGATCACTATTTTTTCTTTGTCATTATCTTGGTAAACAAAAGCCATATAATTTCCCGTTTTCGAGAATTGCATATTTGTCTGCGGGAAAAGGATAGAATAATGTGTAAACTTTTGAATAGTATTAGTAGAAAAATTATAATTTAAAATATTGGCTTCAAAAAAACCTGTCATAAATTCAGCACTCACCAAATTAGAAGGATCCCAATTTGCATCACAATGAACAAAACTGATAGAATAGCTTTTCTTATCAGCTTCAAGATCATCAAAACTTAATTCTAATTGTTCACCTGCATTGAATTGAAGAATAGCAGGATTGGCATCGAAAGAAGCTTCATGAAGTTGAACAGTTTTGATATATGATTTATAACTCCAGTCTTCATAACGCATTTGATTATCATTCACATAATCATCCTGGGAAAATGCCGTAAAAGTCAAGGTTACCAAACTAATACAAAAAATATAAATGATTTTTTTCAAATGTTTAAATTCATAACGATTATAACGAACATTTAGTATCAACAATTAATCCCTGATCAATTCACCTTTACCATTTTTTGTTAATTGAATGGTTGAGGGATTACCAGTGTAATGAATATTCCCTGCCCTGTCAATAATTACCTCCATTAACCCATTTTCAGGAGCTCTAATATAGGCATGCCCAATCGAAATACTATGAAGAAAAACATAATTACGTATAGTTAAACCAGAGGCATATAAATAATTAGTGCCGTTATAATTGCTTTCCATCATATCTGTAGAACCTGTTAAATATGTATCACCGTTTCCATGTGAACTGGTAAGAACCAACAGTGTGTTCAAGTCTAATCTGAAGTCACCGGAATTTTCATTTCTTAATGAGATCTCATCCTGAACAATAGTATTTAAAGTTTCAATGTTTCCTAAACCGGCATTCTTTAAATATTTAAAATATGGGGCTGTTATATATACTTTAATTTTATGTTTATATCCTCTCACCCAATTGCATCTGTTATTATTAAATACTTTCAGAGTTTCGCCATCTAACTCTGTTTTGATCAATCGTTGCAGATTTTCACCCGCTTCCACTTTCACTTCAAATTCCGGGCCCTGGGTAAGATACAAATCCATTTTATCACTCAAGGTGATGCAATTAAAATTGTTTACATTATGATAAATCACATTTGTTTTTCCAGCGGATTTTACGCAATCACACAGACTTTCTTTCTTACAGGAAATCAGTAAAAAAAAGCAACAGAATATGATTATAAAATTATAGCGCATTTATTTTTTTCTTTTTAATGCTAAAGCGGTAACCGATTCCGTAATCAAAATGTGCTGCTACTGCCCAATGTGATTTCATTGTAAAGTTAACCATTAAACCATTCTTACAAAAATACCTGATACCAATCCGGTGAAAAATTGGCCCATCTTCCTTTGGTTTTGAAATTGCGTAATATCCCATTTCAATAGGAAAACTGATTTGCCCGACATTATAAGCATAACATATTTTAGTTCCCAGTTGTAATAAATCAGTCCAGCTATTAGCAGGATTTCCGGATGTTTCCAAATGATAAGCATTTTGGGTATCATAACTCACATCTATACCCGCACCCCATTTATGAGTATTTCTCACATTGTAATAATAATTCAATCCAAACGTATTTGCAAAATATCTGGGCCCTCCGGGAGGCTCGTGCTCATTTACTCCCACAGCATCCCAAACAAGAATCTCATGTTTACTTTTCCATACGGAGGCAGAATCAATAAGGTCTGACTTCACAACTTCGCCATTCAATTTATAAGTTAAACCAAGGTTTAATGAAACAACGTTCAACCCTAAATTAGGTACCGATGTACGTCCGTTTGATGCGTGTGCAAAAGATAAACCCGGCTCTAACCTGAATTTGTTACTCAGCTTCAAATGCCATAAAACTTTCCATTGCACAAATGTATTCCAGTGACTGGCTATTGCAATGTTTTTAGGATCGTTATTAATATCAAACTTTTTGGTAAGATAGGAAACGCCCCAGCAAATTCTTAAAACGGGTCTGCTTGCCCTCACTTTTTTGTTCAATGGAATTTCGATATACGGAGAAAGAGCATAACAATAACCCAATTGCTTCGGATTAGCAAAATCAATGAAATTAAAAGATAAGCCAACTTCCGGAAAGTTATTTTCTTTATGCCAACGTTTACTACCGGTTGTTGGTTTTACGAAATCAATTTCAATACCCGGAATATATCCTTTAACGAGGTTTCCAATTGTACTCTTGTGCTCAAAAATAAAACCGTAAGTTGGAGCAATTTTTATATAAAAATCTTTGGTTCCTGTCATGTTTTTTTGGGCAAAGCCAATCACGGGAATTAGGAGAAATAAGTATTTAAAGAGTTTTACCAAAAGAAGTCATAAAATTACGATAGATTTTTAATTCTCTTCATATTATAATGTTATTTTCTGTTTAAAAACCCTAAATTAGCGCCGAAATTTAACCCCCTCCAGCTTATGGAAGTAAAAGACATTAAAGATTCTAGTTTAGCACAAAATCCGGTGATCGGGCAAATGCTTCTGAACAATCATGAGCAGATATTATTTTGTAATGATAACGCAACCGGTTTAAAAGCCATCATTGCTATACATAATACTGTTTTAGGTCCTTCTTTAGGAGGAACGCGGATGTGGAATTATAACAATGAGATGGAAGCACTTACAGATGTTTTACGCTTATCGCGTGGAATGACATATAAATCATCGGTAGCAGGTTTAAACCTTGGTGGTGGAAAAGCAGTGATCATTGGTGATGCTGCTAAAATTAAGTCAGAAGCTTTATTGCGCCGTTTTGGAAAATTCGTAAACAGTTTAGGTGGAAAATATATTACCGCTGAAGATGTTGCCATGAGCAGCCGAGATATGGAAATAATTAAAATGGAGACTGATTATGTAAGTGGTTTACCTGAAAATATGGGTGGAAGCGGAGACCCTTCCCCAGTAACAGCATACGGTGTTTATGTGAGTATGAAAGCAAGCGCGAAAGAAGCTTTTGGAAGCGATAGTTTGTCGGGAAAAAAAGTTTTGGTTCAGGGGATCGGAAACGTAGGTATGCATTTAGTTGAGCATCTTACCAAAGAAGGTGCTAAAGTATATGTATATGACATCAGCGAAGAACGTATTAAAACAGCTGTAGATAAATATAAAGCAGAATTCGTTTCCGCTGATAAAATGTTTGACTTGGATATTGATATTTATGCACCTTGTGCTTTGGGAGCAACAGTTAACGACGATACATTATCTAAATTAAAATGTAAAGTAATTTGCGGTGCTGCTAATAATCAATTAGCTGACGAGAAAAAACATGGTGACATGGTTTTACAAAAAGGAATTTTATACGCGCCTGATTTTGTAGTAAACGCCGGAGGGATCATCAATGTGTTTTATGAATTGCAGGGTTACAACAGAGAACGTGCTTTAGCTCATGCTGAAAAAATTTACGATACAACCTGGAATATTATTCAAACTGCTAAAGCACAAAACATACCAACTTATGCGGCAGCTAATAAAATAGCAGAACAACGAATTGAAAGCATTGCGCGAATTAATGCGGTAATGTAAAATAAACACTGTCACGCTGCGTGGAGTCGATGCGAATAGCTTAACTTCGATTCCGCGTAGGCTGAAAAAAATATGATCAAGTACTAAACAAATTATAATTCAAAACTCAAATCGTTCTTTATGCTAAACCGACGTTACCTCCGAATAAAAACCATGCAGACCTTGTATTCTTATTTTCAACAAGAAACGGCTGATATAGGATTTTACGAAAAAGAATTATTTAAGAGTTTAGATAAAATTTACGACCTCTACGTTTATGTTCTTGTTTTATTTACTGATATGCATCATACTGCATTGCTGGTAACAGAAGAAAATAAAAACAAACGCTTACCAAGTAAAGAAGATCTTGAACCCAATTTACGATTTATTGAAAATGTGGTACTCGTATCTTTAACCAACAGCGAAGAATTAAAAAAAGAAGTTGCTAACCGAAAAATTTCATGGCAAAGTGATTTTGACCTTGTCCGTAAATTATATGCTGAGCTAAGGGTAACGGATCTTTATAAAGAATACATGGCTTCACCTACTCCATCAGCTAAAGAAGACAAACAGTTTTTAATTTCTGTAGCCACTGAGTTTTTGTATGAACATGAATTATTAAATCACTTGTTTGAAGAAAAGAATATTCACTGGGCCGATGATACATTCGGCGCATTCTCAATGGTTTCCAGAACTTTCGAAAACTTTACCGGAACCATTAAATTAGTGCCGTTATATAAGGATAAAGAGGATGATCAAAATTTTGTTTCCACTTTATTCAGAAAAACAATTGCTGGAGATAAAGAATACGACACTTTGATTGATGATAAAACCAAAAACTGGGAATTAGAACGTATTGCATCTATGGATGTATTGCTTATGAAAATGGCTTTGGCAGAATTCATGCATGTTAACAATGTTCCTGTGAAAGTATCATTAAACGAATACATCGATATCTCAAAAGAATACAGTACACCTAACAGCAAAACCTTTATTAATGGTGTATTAGATAAGATCATTGCCGATTTGAAACGCGATAATAAAATTCAGAAAACCGGCAGAGGTTTGATGGAAGGGAATTAAAAAATTATGAATTATTGATTGAAGCTTGCTTCCTGATTAGGGAGTAAGCATTTTTTGTGATAAATAAAATGTAAGTTTGATTAATAGTTTTAAATCTGTTGTAATGAAAAATACAAAAGCAAATAGAAGATCATTTTTATTTTCTATAATCCTGTTTTTTACTACAAACTTTTTAACTGCTCAGATCCCAAGCTGGCAATGGGCAAAGGGAAGCGGAGGTGTGAACAACGAAGAAGGCCTCAATACATGTGTTGATGCAAATGGAAATGTTTATGTAGTTGGATATTTTCAAAGCCCTAACATTTCTTTTGGAAGCTATACATTAATAAACTATGATGCTCCCGGATACAGTATTTATATTGTAAAATACAATACTTTGGGAAATGTTTTATGGGCAAAATCAGCATCAGGATATGCTGCAAGTAAAGCGGCAACTGCTATAGATGTTGATTCAAATGGCAATTTATATATAACTGGCTATTATGGAGGATATACAATTACTTTCGGGAGTATTACATTAACTAATGTTAGTGGATATTCTGATTTCTTTATTGCAAAATATGATAATATGGGTAATGTTTTATGGGCAAATGGATTTGGAGGGCACTCATACGAATATAGCCAATCAATAAAGGTGGATATTAACAACGATATTTTGGTAACCGGTACTTTTTACAGCCCATCCATTGTTTTTGGCAACGATAGCATTGTTAATCCGAACATCGGTTGTTTTGGAGATATTTTTATTGCCAAATTTAGTTCAGCAGGTAACTATATCTGGGCCAAGCAAGCAGGAGGATATGGTGCCGATCAGGGCAATGCAATAACTACCGACCCTAACGGAAATATTTATTTAACAGGCTATACAAGAAGTTCCACACCTTGCATGTTTGATACAATTTCATTAACACCTTCAACAGGGAGTGGTTATAAAGAAAATTTTATTGCAAAATACAGCTCTTCAGGTGAAGCTATTTGGGCCAAAAATTTTGGAACCAGTTTACAAGATGAAGGAAAATCAATATGTACAGATATTAATGGAAACGTATATATAACAGGTTCATTTTATTACTATAATAGTAATGGCTATATGATGAATTTAGATAATAATAACTCCATAATAAACAGAGGAGGGAAAGATTCTTATCTTATAAAGTATGATTCATTAGGCAACATTTTATGGTCAAAAGGTGTTGGAGGAATAAATTATGATGAGGGAAATAGCGTACGTTGCGATGTATCCGGAAATATATATCTGGCAGGTTATTCGAGGAGTCCCTACCTTTTTATAGATAATGATTCTCTATTAATAAATAATGGTTTATTCATTATGAAATATAATGATCAGGGAAATAAACAATGGATAGTTCCTGTTACTGCTGGTGGGTTCTGCGCAACCGCTACAGCTAACTCAATGTGTTTAAATAATAACAATGACATATATATAACGGGCTCATTTACCAATCCATCTATAAAATTTGGCAATGACTCTCTTTCTGCTTTCGCATCTGATTGCACTAATGATATATTTATTGCTAAACTCGCTCTTTTGTCAACCAATGTGCAAAAAGAAGTCCTTCCGCCAATGTTTAATATTTATCCAAACCCATCTCGCGATTTTATATTCATAAATAATATTAAAGGAAAGTCAACTATTACTCTATATGATGTATTTGGAAAATTATTTATAAAAAAAGAAAGTGATACCGACCTGATTTTAGATGTCCATAATCTTCCAAAAGGTCTGTATACAATAGTTTCAGAAAGCAATAAAGAAAACACGTATACTAAAATAATAATCTGTGATTAATCATTTTAATTTGTTAAAAACCAAAAATTAATTTGTTTATTAAAAAATCCATATTACATTTACAACATAAAATGAAAAATAATTTTTTAAATAAATTTTGGTGGCCTTCATGTAAACACATGAATAGCTAAGTTTATATATACTTATAAGGCATACCCAAAGCCCGCTGTTCATACAACAGTGGGCTTTTTGTTTTTAATCTATTAAATAAAAAAATAAACCAATGAAGATACACACCCACATTAAGCAGATACTAGCCGATACCAAAACACCGGTTGCGTTGTATTTAGCTTTAAGAGATCATTTTCAAAGTCCTTTATTATTAGAAAGTTCCGACTACAATAGTAAGGACGGACATTATTCTTATATCTGTTTAAATCCTTTAGCCTCAATCATGCTAAAGAATAATATAATAAGAACTAATAACAATGGTATTGTTACCAAAACGGCCATTAATTTTGATAAAGCCTTATTATTAAAACACTTAATTAACTTCAAGGAACAGTTCAAATTTGAAACACAGAATGTACCGTTTTGCTATGCAGGTTTATTTGGATACACCGGTTATGATATTGTAAATTATGCCGAAGACATTCGTTTAAATGCAAATCATAAAACATTGGATATTCCTGAATTATTATATCATGTGTACGGTATTATTTTAGTATTCAATCACAATACAAATAATCTGCACATCATAAGTCACCATTTTAAAGATATTAAGGCAACAGAACAATTAGAAGAAGTGCTCGAAAAAATTAACCTGCTATCAGTAAATGAGCATAGTTTTTCTACTGTTAATGATACGGTTTCTCCTATTACAGATGCGGATTACAGAACATTGGTTACAAAAGCAAAAGAACATTGCCAGCAGGGAGATGTATTTCAACTGGTTTTATCAAGGCGTTTCTCTCAGAGTTTTGTTGGTGATGAATTTAATGTTTACAGGGCTTTAAAAAATATCAATCCTTCCCCCTATCTTTTTTACTTTGACTTAGGGAGCTTTAAACTATTTGGATCTTCTCCGGAAGCACAATTAGTGATCAATAATGACATTACTGAAATTCACCCAATAGCAGGAACCTATAAGCGAACAGGCAATGATGAACTAGATCTGGTAAAAGCAAAAGAATTATTAAATGATCCAAAAGAAGTATCGGAGCATAACATGCTGGTTGACCTTGCAAGAAATGACCTGAGTAAATATTGTTCAGGAGTTGAATTAAAAATTTCCAAACAAACACAATTCTATTCACACGTGATCCATTTAGTGAGTAAAGTAATTGGAAAAAAGAAAAGTGCATTTCATCCATTTGAAGTATTGCTTGGAACTTTTCCCGCAGGAACTCTATCCGGTGCACCTAAATATAAAGCGCTGCAATTAATTGACAAGTATGAAACCGAATCACGTGAATTTTATGGTGGCTGCATAGGTTTTATAAGTCACGATAACCAATTGAACCACGCCATTATGATCCGTACTTTTTTAAGTAAAGATAATACACTTCATTACCAGGCAGGTGCAGGTATCGTTGTATCTTCAAGAGAAGAAAATGAACTACAGGAAATCAATCATAAAGTATCGGCTTTAAAAAAAGCAGTGCAACAAGCAGAAAAAATTAATAACATTACAATCTAATACTTATGGCATAGTCATGCGCCATATCTGTTAATTACAACCTAATAGCATGGAGTATAACGTATGACAATTAAAAAACAATAAACCGACACATGAAATTATTAGTACTCGATAATTACGACAGCTTTACCTACAATCTTGTTCATTTAATTGAAAAGGTAAGTGACATTCAGTTTGATGTCATCCGAAATGATAAGATTACTTTAGAAGCAGTTGAAGCTTATGATAAAATACTATTATCGCCGGGCCCGGGCTTACCAAAAGATGCCGGCATTATGCCAGAGCTGATCAGGCAATATGGATCATCGAAAAATATATTTGGAGTTTGTCTTGGATTACAGGCAATCGGAGAGGCTTATGGCGCAACTCTTAAGAACCTCGATTCAGTTTTTCACGGTATCGCTACTCCAATAAATGTAATTGCAGAAGATCTGATCTTTAAAGATTGTCCGCAAACGTTTACAGTTGGCCGCTATCATTCGTGGGTTGTAAATACCAATGCATTGCCTGAGGATTTGAAGATCACTGCCACTGATGAAGAAGGAAATATTATGGCGCTTAAACATATTTCTCATAATGTACGCGGGGTGCAGTTTCACCCGGAATCTATTTTATCAGAATATGGAGAAACAATGATTAATAACTGGCTAAAAAGTTAATTTTTTAATCATAGTTCTAAATCTTAAAATTTAAATTTAAAAAATGAAAACATCATTTCAAATGTTGTGTCAGGGACATAACCTTTCGGAGACAGAAGCCTACCAGCTTTTCCAAACTATTTGCCGGAATGAATTTAATGCTGCCCAAATTGCAGCCATCATGGCATTTTATATAGCAAGACCAATAACCGTAAATGAATTAACAGGTTTTAGAAAAGCATTATTGGAAGTATGCATACCGGTAAAACTTGACAGAGAAGCTATTGATGTTTGCGGAACCGGTGGCGATCAAAAAGACACGTTTAATATTTCTACGCTCTCTGCTTTGGTGTTAGCTGCTTCAGGAGTGCCGGTTGCAAAGCATGGAAATTATGGTTCTTCTTCTGTGTCAGGATCATCAGATATTTTAAATCATTTGGGTTACAAATTCAAAACAAATTCAGACGACTTAAACCGTGAATTTAATCAACACAATATTTGTTTTATGCACGCCCCTTTATTTCATCCTGCATTAAAAACAGTGGCCGCGCAACGAAAAGAACTAGCAGTTAAAACATTCTTCAATTTATTGGGGCCCTTGGTGAACCCTGCTAACATTAGCTTTAGATATGTAGGAGTTTATGGTCTTGAAGTGGCGAGAATTTATAATTACATTTTGCAAAAAGACAAAGCTGATTATTGTTTGGTACATTCCATTGATGGGTATGATGAAGTGAGTTTAACTTCTTCTTTCAAATACATCACAAAAAAAACAGAGCAAACCATTGAACCTGAAACCTTAGGTTTTGCTTTACTAAAAGAGCAAGACATCTATGGAGGGAAAACCATCGGGCAAGCTGCCACTATATTTGTAAATGTTTTAAAGAATGAAAGTACAATTCCTCAAAAAAACGTAGTTGTTGCAAACAGCGCTTTAGCAATGAATGCTTATAATCCTAAACAAACCATTCAGGAATGCCTTTCCATTTGCAAAGAAACTATTGAATCAAAAAAAACACATATTTTATTTAAACACTTAACATCCAATTAAAATGAATACTCTACAAAAAATTATTGAACATAAAAGAACCGAAGTCAAAGAAAGGGAAGCTTTGTACCCCATCGAATTACTACAACAATCAAAATATTTTAAATCACCAACTGTTTCGTTAGCTGCCTATTTAAAAAGGGCTGATAAAAGCGGAATCATTGCTGAATTTAAAAAACAATCTCCTTCGGCTGGAGTCATCAATAAATACTTAAGTGTAGAAAAAACATCGATTGGTTACATGCAGGCTGGCGCAAGTGCTTTATCCATTTTAACAGACAAAACTTTCTTTGGTGGTTCTTCAGATGATTTAACAACTGCCAGGAAATATAATTTCTGTCCAATCCTTCGTAAGGATTTTACAATAAGTGAATACCAAATTATTGAAGCTAAATCAATAGGAGCAGATGCTATTTTGTTAATCGCCGCTGTTTTAACTAAAGAGGAGATTATTCAATTCACTGATGCTGCTCATAAACTTAAACTGGAAGTTCTATTAGAGTTGCACCATCCCGATGAACTAGTTAAATTATATGATCAGGTTGATGTTGTTGGCGTAAATAACAGAGATTTAAATACGATGAAAATAGATATTCAACAATCATTTATAATGGCAGACTTGATTCCAAAACACATGATCAAAGTTTCTGAAAGTGGGATTGAAAATATACATGAGATCATCAAATTAAAAGCTGCGGGTTATAATGGATTTTTAATAGGCAGTCATTTTATGAAGCAACCGCATCCGCATTTAGCCTGTAAGGAATTTATAGAGCAGTTGAATAAAGTAAGCCATGCTGAAAGCAACACTATTTCAAATTAAAAAATGAAACTAAAAGTCTGCGGCTTAAAGCACGAACATAACATCAGCGATTTAATTGAACTACCAATTGACTACATGGGATTTATCTTTTATCAAAAATCTCCAAGGTACATTGATCAAAATCTGAGTTTTGATTTTATAAGATCGATACCAAAATCAATAAAAAAAGTGGGAGTTTTTGTGAATGAGAAACCTTATTCCATATGTAACCACATTGCTCATTATGACTTGGATTTGGTGCAGTTACATGGAAATGAACCTGTGGGAGTTTGTAGTGAACTTAAAACTCATGTAAAGGTTATAAAAGCATTTCAGATCAATGATGATTTTGATTTTAAAACCCTTGAAAAATATTTATCTGTTGTTGATTATTTTTTATTTGATAGTCCTACAGTAAACTATGGAGGAAGCGGCCAATCGTTTAACTGGGATATTTTAAAAAAATATAATTATCAGGTTCCCTTCTTTTTAAGCGGTGGTATTAATGAAGAGCGTATAAACGAAATTAAAAAATTAAACATACCACAATTAACAGCAATAGACATTAACTCGAAATTTGAAACAGAACCGGGTTTAAAGAATACCGAACAGATTAGTAAATTCATTTTAAAACTTAACAACAATGGCAACAAATAAATTCAATGTAAATGATCAGGGCTACTATGGCGAATATGGCGGGGCATATATACCGGAAATATTATTTAACAATGTGGAAGAACTCAAGAATAATTATTTACAGATCATGGAAAGTGATTCATTTAAAAATGAATTTGAAGATCTTTTAAAAAATTATGTTGGTCGCCCAACTCCCTTGTACCACGCTAAAAATTTATCGGCGCAGTTCAATACTACTATCTATTTAAAACGTGAGGACTTAAACCACACAGGCGCGCATAAAATCAATAATGCTTTAGGACAAATTCTATTGGCTAAACGTTTAGGCAAGAAAAGAATTATTGCCGAAACCGGAGCCGGACAGCATGGTGTAGCCACTGCTACAGCATGTGCCTTGATGGGATTAGAATGCATTATTTACATGGGAGAAATAGATATTGAAAGACAGGCACCGAATGTAGCACGCATGAATTTATTAGGTGCAACAGTTGTTGCTGCTTTATCAGGAAGCCGGACCTTAAAAGATGCAACCAACGAAGCCATCAGAGATTGGATCAATAATACTGAGACGACTTATTACATTATTGGCTCGGTTGTGGGTCCTCACCCCTACCCTGATATGGTTGCGCGTTTTCAATCGGTGATTAGTAAAGAAATGAAAAGTCAGTTATTACAACGTGTCGGAAAAGAAAACCCTGATTATGTGATTGCCTGTGTGGGCGGAGGAAGCAATGCAGCAGGCGCTTTTTATCATTATTTGGATAATGAAGAAGTTCAGTTGATCGGTGTAGAAGCTTCTGGAAAAGGTATTGATACAGGACATACAGCAGCAACATTGACCATTGGAAAGCCGGGCATTATTCATGGAAGCAAAACGTATTTAATGCAAAATGAAGATGGCCAGATTACAGAACCTTATAGTCTTTCGGCAGGACTTGATTATCCCGGCATTGGGCCGATACATTCTTTTTTACATGATGTGAAAAGAGCAAAATATTTACACGTCACCGATGCCGAAGCTATGCATGCAGTTGTAAACTTAACACAAAAGGAAGGAATTATACCGGCATTAGAAAGTGCTCATGCTTTAGCGGTTTTATCAAAACTGAATTTTAAAGAAAATGAAATCGTCGTTGTGAATCTTTCAGGAAGAGGGGACAAAGACCTGAACACTTATATAAACTATTTAAATGAAAATAAACATGCAAAATAGAATTGATCATTTATTTGAACGAAAACAAAAAAACATATTGTCCATATTTTTAACGGCGGGCTATCCAAATCTTACCGACACACTTCCTATTATTAAAATTCTGGATACGACGGAAGTTGATTTACTGGAGATCGGAATTCCTTTTTCGGATCCTATTGCTGACGGGCCAATCATACAACAAAGCAGCATGACCGCTTTAAATAATGGTACCACATTAAAAGTGATGTTTGAACAATTAAAAGACTTAAGAAAAATCACCCAATTACCAATTCTATTAATGGGCTACCTTAACTCAGTAATGCAATACGGCGTTGAACCTTTTTATAAAAACTGTCATGAATCTGGAATTGACGGAGTAATTTTACCAGACCTACCATTAGATGAGTTTGATACTGTGCACAAACCTTTATCAGAAAAATACAATATCAAAGTTGCTTTAATCATTAGTCCACTAACACCTGTGAGTCGCATTAAGGCAATTGATGAAAGAAGTTCAGGATTCTTATATTTGGTTTCATCAAATTCAACTACCGGTAATTTTAAAACAAATACTATAAATTTAAACGAGTCATTAAAGCACATTACATCTTTGCCTTTAAAAAATAAAATCCTGATTGGTTTTGGAATTAAGGGGCAAAAAGAATTTTCAGAAGCCTGCGAAGTGGCCAATGGCGCTATTATAGGATCCTCTTTTGTAAATTTGCTGGGAAACTCGACTGATTTACAAAAAGACATTCCTGAATTTATTTCAAAAATTAAAGAACCTATTAAAACTATTCAATCATGATCATTCAACTACACAAAAATATTCAGCCAACAGATTTACAAATCATTTGTAAAACGCTTGAAGAAAATAAATATTCAGTAACCACTGTCAATACACAGTTTGAAAACTATTTAGTATGTATCGGGAAAACAGATATTGACATCCGTATCATCGGGCATTTAAAAGGTGTTAAAGATATTCATCGCGTATCAGACAATTACAAACTGGTTAGTAGTAAATGGAAAACAGAAAATACAAAAATAAATTTGGGCGACTCCGTAATAATAGGAGATGGAGAACCGGCAATGATGGCGGGTCCATGTTCCATTGAAAGTGAAGAACAGGTTTCGAAAATTGTAGCTCATCTCTTAAAAAATAATATAAAAATTATGCGCGGCGGTGTTTACAAACCACGCAGTTCTCCTTATGCTTTCAGGGGTATGGGGATTGAAGGTTTAAAAATGATGTATGCACAATGCAAACAACATAAAATCAAAATCATCACAGAAGTGATGCAGGCTTCCCAAATTAATGACATGATGGAGTACGTGGATATATTCCAGGTAGGTGCAAGGAATTCTCAAAATTATAACTTACTGGATGCATTGGGAGAAATTGATAAACCAATTATGATTAAAAGAGGAATAAGCGGAACAATTGAAGAATTGCTGAATTCAGCGGAATACATTTTCAGTAAAGGAAATGAGAAACTGCTTTTATGTGAAAGAGGGATCAGGACTTTTGAAACTATGTACCGAAATACTTTTGATATTAATGCGATACAGATACTAAAAGATAAATCGCATTTACCAGTTATAGCCGATCCATCTCATGGAATTGGAATCCGGGAATATGTTCCAAAATTAGCATTAGCATCTTTAATGGCAGGAGCCGATGGAGTTATTTATGAAGTACATGAAAAGCCGGAAGAAGCATTATCGGATGGACAGCAAACTCTTAATTTTATTGAATCGGAGCGTTTAATAGAAAAAATACAGCTCTTAAAAGCCATATTATAGGGCAATGAGTTCATTTTCAATTAATTTTTATACGATATAATATGTTGTAGATCGGTATAAAATCATAAATTTGCCTTGAATTTATGAATATGAAATCAATCTATATTTTAATTGCAGCCTTTTCTATTTTTGCAGCTTCCTGCAAAGAACAAAGAACGGATATTTCCACCAATGACGTGATGAATACTAAGTCAGCAGACGGAAATACGAATGCAGATTTGCCGGAAATTAAGTTTGAAGAAGAGACGCATGACTTTGGCCGAATCACACAGGGAGAGAAAGTGACTTATAATTTCAAATTTAAAAATACCGGTGGTGCTAATTTAATTATTTCATCAGCAAGTGGAAGCTGCGGTTGTACCATTCCTGATTATCCTAAAAAACCAATTTTACCGGGAGAAGAAGCTAATGTCAATGTGGTTTTTGCAAGCGAAGGGAAATCTGGAATCGTAGAAAAATCAGTAACGATTGTTACAAATTGTGAACCAAGCACACGAATTATTTATATCAAAGCAAATATCATCGTGCCAACCAGTGCAAATCCAAGTGAATTGCCAACGGCACATTAATTAAAACCGAAAGAAAAATAAACCAAATAATAAACCACACAAAAACAACATGAACAACTTAGTAATTTTAATGGGCGGTGGGACCGCCGGAGGAAATCCAATAACTCAAATAGTGCCTTTAGTTTTAATTGTTGTTGTATTTTACTTTTTCATGATCCGTCCTCAGATGAAAAAAGCAAAAGACACCAAAAAATACATTGAAGCATTAAAAGTAAACGATAAAATTTTAACCATTGGTGGTATCTATGGAACCATCAGTAAAATGAATGAAGACGGAACGATGATCATCGCTGTAGAAGACGGATCTAAAATGAAGATCTCTAAAAATGCAGTTTCGCAAGACGCCACATCAACTTTAAACCAAACTACCTAAACCATGAGATCGTCAAATGCCATTACACGCATTAGGCGCTTGCTCATTAGCAAAAAGGTAATCACTTTTTTAATTTGCTTAAGCATCGCATCACTCTTATGGGTGGTGCATGCCTTAAACATAAATTATAAATACATTGTTACAGTCCCAGTTACTTTTTTAAACCTTCCCTCAAATAAACTAATAGTTGGTGAATTACCTGAATCACTAAATGTAGAGATCAAAGCCAGTGGTTTAAAACTCTTGTTTATTTCTCTTAAAAAAACTATCGGAGAAGTAGTGATTGATTTTAATACACTTAAAACCAATGCTAAATCCAATGCTTATGCAATCAGCAATGGAAATTTCAACTTACGAAATGGACTAAATTTTGATGTAGAGATTATTAAAATTAGACCGGATACTCTATTTTTCTCAGCCTATAAAGGAACTTCAAAGTTACTGCCCGTAAAGGCAAATTTAAAAGTCAATTGCCTCCCCGGCTACTCTGTTATTTCAAAACCTTCAATTATTCCTGCCTATGTAACTGTTACAGGAGATAGTTTGGATCTGAAAAAAATTGACACTGTTTATACCTATTTTTTAAATTTAAAAGATATACATCAAAATTTCACTGCACCTGTACCCTTAAAAAAACCATTTTCTTCCATTGGTTACAGCGTAAAAGATGTGCAGCTAAGCTTTACAGTTGACAAATTAACGGAGTCGACAATACAGATCCCGGTAACTATCATGAATAAACCTAATCATGAAACAATAAAACTATTGCCGGGAATTGTTACTATTAAATACCTGGTGGCCATGAAAGATTATGAAAATATAAGCAGTTCTTCTTTTAAAGCTGTTGTTAACTATGACCTGATCAGAGATAAACAAAAAGAACTACCCATAGAAATAATCAGATCTCCTTCAGAAGTAAAAGTTATCAGGACTTATCCTACAACTATTTCATATTTTATCTATAAATAATGATCATAGGCTTAACAGGCGGTATAGGCAGTGGTAAAACGACTGTTGCAAAATTATTTGAAACATTGGGCTGTGCCATTTATAATTCTGATGAAAGGGCAAAAGGATTATATTTTGAACCAGTAATTAAACAATCCATTATTCATTTGTTAGGTAATGAGGCTTATTTAAATGATAAAGAAATCAATCGGAATTATATTTCCAAAAAAATATTTGCTGATAGTAATCTCCTGTATCAATTAAATAATATTATTCATCCGGCCGTTAAAGACGATTTCATAAATTTTCAAAACAGATTTCCATCTGAAAAATTAATCATCAAAGAAAGCGCTTTATTGTTTGAAGCCGAAATTTATAAAGAACTCGAATATACTATTTTAGTAACTGCACCACTTGAAGTTAAAATTGAACGTGTGATGAAACGCAATTCTGTTTTAAAAGAAGACGTTGAAAAACGAATGCTAACGCAGTGGCCAGACGAACAAAAAATTCCTTTGGCAAATTTCATCATTGCAAATGATGGGCGTACTGCTTTAATTCCGCAGGTTATTTCAATTATCGAACAATTAAAAGCAAATGCATAAGCGCGATTACCTTGTAAAGCAGTTTGAGGAATTTAGTAAAGTACTCGCCATTTTCCTGGGATTAAAACGTGATGGCAAATTCTCTGAACTTTCTGAATTAATTAATGAATCTGTATTAAAATATACTTCAACAGAAATTAAATATATTGAAGGTTTAAAGGATGACGGATTTATTGAAACACTTACAGATGATAAAAAATTAAGTGATGACCAGTTAAAAATCCTTGCGGACTTAGTTTTTGAAAAAGGCAACTACTACTCTACTATTCCATCAACAGAAAATGAATCCCATAATTGCTATAAAAAAAGTCTTCTTCTTTATACTTTCCTAATAAGCCACGCTACCCTTAATTATTCGTTGGATATGCACTATAAAATTGAGATTTTGAGAAAGATGAAGTATTAGGTTTGGCTAAGTATAAAGATGGTTTGGGCGTATCCCTGCGGGCCGGGCTTTACGTTCCAATCTTTTACTTCACTCCGTAACGTAAAAGGATTTCCACTACAATCCCTTACGCTGTTAATATCTACGCATTGATGCTTGTAATCCAAATTTAAACCGTATTCCGCGCGCGGGGTGCAAACGAAAGTCCTTTTTTACGCAGTAAACACGCCTAGACGTGATTACCAAATAATAGAATAAATTATAAACCAGTTAGCTTTTCTAAATAATGAAAGCCAATTCCAAAATAAGTTTTTGTTTCCTTCAGTTTATTGAGGATCTCCAGTTTTTGAGATTCTGTTTTACTTTTTTTCTCAGCAACGATCATCACATTCTTAGGCGTATGAGCATCCGAAATGAATTCAAATACTTTAGTCGCATAACCAAAATACTCTAATATCAAAGATCTGATTCCATCTGTCATCATTTCCGCTTGCCGTTCCATAAATATGCCATGTTTCAATAAAAAGTCAAGGTCGTTTTTAGTTTTGTGTTTTTCAAGTTCTTTCCGAATCTGCTTATGACAGCAGGGGGCAACAACAATTAAATCTGCCTGTGACGTAATTCCTTTATAAATAGCATCATCTGTAGCAGTATCGCAGGCATGCAAAGCAATTAAAACATTGGCATTTGAAGTATCAGAATCAATGATCGTTCCCTGAAGAAATTGCAATTCTTTAAAATTCGATTTTCGTGCTATGTCATTACATAGTTCCACTAAATCACTTCTATATTCTATCCCTGTTACTTTTGTATTTATTTTTAATACATTCACCAGGTAATCATATAATGCAAATGTCAGGTAGCCTTTGCCGGCTCCCATATCCACAACATTCACTATTTTATGCGGAGGCAGATTTTTAATCAAAGGACTCAACAATTCAACATAATGATTAATCTGTTTGAATTTATCCTGTGAACTATTAATCACATTTCCCTTCTCGTCAGTTATTTTTAATTGCTGTAAATAGGATTTTCCTTCTGAGATAATTAGTCTGTTTTTTTTAATGTTGTGTTCCAGTGGAAGTAATTCTGTGTGAGATGCCTTATTTTTTTTTAAGGTTGTTTTATCTTTATTAAGAAATTCAAATACCATATCGAAATCAATTGTAAAAAGGGTGGCATGTCTGAATTCGCCCTGCACTATAAAATCATTTATGACAGTCACACATTCAGATAAAGAATAATTTTTGACAATATCCTTAGTCTGATACCTGTAGGTCACACTCAATTTATCTTCCTGTTTGATATGAACCCTTTTGACGTAACAATTTTTAAGGCTCTCTGTCGATCCCTGGTAATTGGCCAAAGACAATTTTACAAAAGTATTCTCTTTCAAAGATCCGGTTAAAGCAGTAATAAATTCTTTTTGGCAGCTCATAGGATAAATTGACATTTTTATTTTTGTAAAGATACATTAATCGTTCATGAAAAAAGTTTGTATATTCGTTTATACCCAAAAATGAACAGACTCTTTTTTATATTTTTTCTTATCCCACTTATATACCAGGCGCAATCCAATGAGTTTGATAAATATGGCCCTTTTGGGTCACAGGTATTTACAGACTTGAAAGTAGCGTTAGACATAGAAAAAAATGTTTACAAAATGGACCTGAGCTATAAAAAACTGGAACCCAAGCTTTATGCCAAATTAGGTAAACTGAAAGATCTTCAAGCCTTAAAATTAAGTGGTAACGAAATCAATACATTTCCTCCTGGTTTTGGAGATCTCTCTAACCTGCTATATTTCGCCAGTTATAATAACGAATTCACTAATTTTCCAACCGACTTAAAAAAATTAGGCAACCTTAATTATCTTGAATTTTTTGGAAGTAAGATCGATAGCATTCCTGCAGAGATTGCTTACTTAAGTAAATTGAAAACGTTTAAAATGTCCTCAACCAATGACACTTTAAAATTGCCTACTACCTTAAAATATTTAAAAAATTTAAAAGATGTTACGATTGAAAACTGCATATTGGATAGTTTTCCCAAAGAAATATTTAAGATACCAAATCTTAATTTCTTAAATCTAACCAACACCAATGTGTTTTATATTACGAAACATTTTGAACGTTTTATAAACCTGGAAGTATTAATATTGGATGCTAATCAGTTGCAGAGACTGCCATTTGATGTATACAAAGCAAAAAAACTTCGCTTTTTATCTGTCAAAAATAACCATTTACAAAAAATGCCAGATACCATCTGTCAGCTCGAAAACCTTACTGTGCTTGATGTGAGGGGAAATGGTTTTAGTAAAGAATACATTGAAGAATTGAAAGCTTTATTACCGGGCTGCGAAATACGTTTTTAAGCAAAACATACTTAGATTTAGTTGAATAAAATTAAATTATAAACAAAATGTATTTATTTTAAACCTAAAAGCCATTCTATACGTTAATAGTTTAAATAATACTTAAAAAACAATTTAAACTACACATTATGAAAACCATTAAAACAATTGCTCTATTAGCTTTTACGGCTTTTTTATCAAGTACTAGCCTTGCTCAAACAAAAGAAAAAACCGTAATGGTTGGTGGCGCAGCAATGTATCCATCTAAAAACATTATCGAAAATGCGGTAAATTCTAAAGATCACACGACCTTAGTTGCAGCAGTTAAAGCAGCAGATTTGGTTGCAACTTTACAAGGTGCTGGTCCCTTCACTGTATTTGCGCCAACAAACGCTGCTTTTGATAAGTTACCAAAAGGTACAGTAGAAACGTTAGTAAAACCTGAAAACAAAAAAACATTAACCGGTATTTTAACTTACCATGTTGTTTCAGGAAAATTAGATTCTAAAGCATTATCAGCGTTAATAAAGAAAGGTAACGGAAAAGCTGAATTAATAACGGTAAATGGAGAGAAATTAACTGTAATGATGTCAGGAAAAAATGTTGTACTTAAAGATGCCAAAGGCGGAAAATCTACAGTAACAACTGCCGATGTATACCAAAGTAATGGTGTTATTCATGTAATAGATACAGTTGTAATGCCATAATTATCTAATAGTGTACTTCAAAAAAGACCTTTGATAAAAAACTCAAAGGTCTTTTTTATTCAATCTAAGCAACAAATTTTTTCTTAAAGCCTTCCATAAACCAAGCGGGTGGTTGCATCGGTTTATTTTTTTGCTTATCAATAAAAACAAGTGTTACAGAGCCAGTATTTAACAACTCATTTTTCTGATTGTAACATTCATAATAAAAAGTAATTCTTACTCCAGGCATTTCTTTTACCATCGTCACAATTCTTACTTCATCATCATACAAGGCGGGCTTTTTATAATTTACAGTTAAATTAATAACAGGCATCAAAACACCGCTTTCTTCCATTTCACGGTAGCTAAAGCCAAGGCTGCGCATAGCTTCTACACGGCCAACTTCATAATACTGAGCATAAACACCATAGTAAACAAAGCCCATTTGGTCAGTTTCTCCGTAACGAACTCTTAACGTTGTTTCTGTTTTAATCATAAATATTATGTCTTATCTTTAATGTCTTCCAATTTAGTTTACTCTTCATGAAATTTCATCTAAAAATACTCTTTTTTTCAGCACTCATTAGTTTATATGCCTGCTCAAAAAAAACCACTGTTACCAACATTTCCGAATCACACATTATTGTTAATAACAATAAAATTGACAGCTCTGTTTTTAAAGTGATGGCGCCTTACAAAAAAACACATGATGAGCAAATGTATGCGGTGATTGCCAAGAGCGAAGATGCTCTAATAAAAGCAGATGTGGAAAGCACTTTAGGTAATTTCTTTTGCGATGCCGTTATCTTTGAAACTAAAAAACTATTAGGCAAAGACTCTGCCATGTTGGACGTAGCCATTTTTAATAAAGGCGGCTTAAGAAATTCTTTGCCAAAAGGAAACATTACGATAGGCAATGTATTTGAATTGATGCCATTTGATAATGAAGTGGTACTATTGAAATTGAGTGGCACCCAGTTTAAAGACATGTGCTATAAAATTGTTGAAAAAGGTGGTATTCCAATAGGAGGAATGCGTTTAACAATGAAAGGAACCACACCAACTGATATCATAGTAAAAGGGAAACCATTTGATGAGACACAAGATTATTGGGTAGTTACCTCTGATTATTTAGCCAACGGAGGAGACAGCTATAACTTTTTCAAAAATGCAAAAGAAAGAAAAGTCACGAAGGTACTATTACGAAACATGATTATTAACTATTGTGAAGACATTACAAAATTGGAACAAACTATAAAACCAAAATTAGATGGCAGAATTCAATTATCAAAATAGGCGTGCTTTTTTGAAATATTTTGTTGGAACATCTGCTGTGTTAGCCGGATTTCCTGCATTATCCAAAGAAGTATTGAAAAGCAAGGATCTATCCCGTTTAACTATTCTATACACAAACGATATACACAGCCGAATAGAGCCGTTCCCGGAAAACGATCCTAAATATGCGAATAAGGGTGGCTTTGCAAGAAGAGCTGCGGTAATTGATGAATTAAAAAAAGAGAATGATAATATATTATTATTAGATGCCGGTGATATATTTCAGGGAACACCGTATTTTAATTTATACAGTGGAGAACTTGAATACAAATTAATGAGTATGATGAAGTATGATGCTACAACAATTGGCAATCATGATTTTGATCTTGGGATAGATAACATTACGAAACAAATGCCGCACGCTGATTTTTCATTTATCAATTGCAATTATGATTTTTCAAATACAAGTTTGCATGATAAAATAATCCCGTACAAGGTTTTCGAAAAGCAGGGAATTAAAATTGGCGTACTTGGTTACGGAATTGAATTGGAAGGTTTAGTAGATAAAAAAATGTATAAAGAAACTGTTTATCAAAATCCGGTGCCGATTGCAAACGCTACTGCTAAATTATTAAAGATGGATTTAGGTTGCGATTATGTGATCGCCTTATCGCATATCGGCTTTTCATATCCTGATAAAAAATTAAGTGACATGAGCATGGCACCTCAAACAGAAAACATTGACCTAATTATTGGCGGTCACTCTCATACTTTCCTCGAACATCCGGTAAAACTAGCTAACAGAATTGGCAAAGAAGTATACGTTACACAAGTTGGATGGGCCGGAATATGGTTAGGGAAATTAGATGTTTATTTTTCTTATAATAAGAAAAAAATTTCACATAATTCAAATAATAGAAAAATTTAAAAAAACAAGCCC
>JACMNO010000113.1 GCA_014378485.1 Bacteroidia bacterium | reverse complement strand
GTGTATGTCAATTTCGTTTGAATTCATTCTTGATTATGTGGTATTTTGTATAAATTTGCAACACATAAAGATACAAATTTCTTTTAAACTTACAAATTTTAAACATTCTGTTTTGATAACTAAAGAAAATATCTTGGCGAGTGCCAAAAAAACCATTATATCTGAAAGTGAATCCATTGCGAAACTCACTGATTATCTTGATGAAAACTTCAGTAACGCCACACAAAGCATCTATAATTCCAAAGGAAGATTGGTAGTTACCGGAATAGGAAAAAGTGCCATTATTGCTCAAAAAATGGTAGCTACATTCAATTCTACCGGGACACCGTCTCTATTTCTTCATGCCTCAGAAGCCATTCATGGTGATTTAGGCATGGTTCAAAAAGAAGATATTATAATCTGTATTTCAAAAAGTGGCAATAGTCCGGAGATAAAAATTTTAACTCCTCTTTTGAAGCGCTTTGGCAATACCTTAATTGCTATCACGGGAAACATGACTTCTTTTCTGGCTAAAGGCTCTGATTTTGTTCTGAACACCACAGTAGATTCCGAAGCTTGTCCAAACAATTTGGCACCAACAAATAGCACTACCGCACAATTAGTGATGGGTGATGCCTTGGCGGTTTGTCTGATGGAGCTGCGCGATTTCAAACCAGAAGATTTTGCGGTATACCACCCTGGAGGTGCTCTGGGCAAAAAATTATTACTGCGTGTTAAAGACATGTTGGAACATACTTTGAAACCAATGGTAAGTCCGGAAGCACCAATCAAAAAAGTAATTTTCGAAATTTCAGAAAAACGTCTTGGTGTAACCGCTGTTGTCGAGGATAATACCGTAATCGGAATTATCACCGATGGAGACATTCGAAGAATGCTGAATGACAGAGATTCTTTTGCGGATTTGACTGCCAAAGATATCATGACTATAAACCCAAAATTGATTTCATCAACTGCAATGGTTGTTGAAGCCCTGAATATCCTTGAAGATTTTTCCATAACACAATTGGTTGTCGTTGACAACGGCGAGTACAAAGGCGTATTGCACTTACATGACATTTTAAAAGAAGGGATAGTATAATGGCAAAAAATAGTAAAGAGAAAAAAAATTTAAACGAAATGTCTTTTTTGGACCATCTCGAAGAATTAAGATGGTTACTGGTTAGAAGCACATTGGCTGTAATAATAATGGCTTGTATAACGTACTTTATCAGTGACTACCTTTTTGACATTGTCATATTTGGACCCACACGGCCCACCTTTATAACCTATACTTTTTTTTGTGACCTATCACATTCTCTCGGTTTTGCAGATAGTATTTGCATCACTGAAATGCCGTTTATCATTCAAAATACGGAAATGGAAGGTCAGGTAAATATGTTTGTCTGGATGTGTCTTTTGGCTGGTTTTATTCTAAGTTTTCCTTATATTTTATTTGAAATCTGGAAATTTATCAGTCCTGCATTGTATGAAAAAGAAAGAAAAAATGCTAAAATATTTATATTCATTTCTTCTCTACTTTTCTTTTTAGGGGTTTTATTTGGCTATTACGTGGTGATTCCAATGTCAGTCAATTTCTTGGCTACATTTACAGTAAGTGCTATAGTAAAAAACCAATTTACTTTGGATTCCTATTTAGGCATGGTAAAAACGTCAGTATTAGCAAGTGGAATATTTTTTGAAATGCCAATAATCATTTATTTCTTAACAAAATTAGGTCTGGTAACTCCCGTATTTTTGAGGAAATACTGGAAATACGCTGTGATAATAATACTTATTGTTGCCGCGATTGTTACGCCACCCGATGTGGTTAGTCAAACAATTGTAGCAATCCCTATGTTATTAATTTACGAATTAAGCATCCTAATTTCAAAACTAGTAGTACGTAATCAAAAAAAAGCAAATGACTGATATTATAGAAGAATTCAACGAGTACCGTTCTAAAATGAACGCGAAATTATTGGCCGACAATAATAAAATTGTGAAAAGAATTTTCAACTTGGATACCAATGCTTACGCAGCGGGAGCATTGGACGTAAAAACCAAAGAACTACTGGGATTAGTGGCTTCGGCAGTTTTGCGTTGTGATGACTGTGTCAAATACCATTTAGAAACCAGTTTCAAAGAAGGTGTAACCAAAGAAGAAATGATGGAAGCTATGGGAATCGCTACACTTGTTGGGGGAACTATTGTGGTACCTCACTTGCGCAGAGCCTATGAATTTTGGGAAGCACTGGAAAAAACCGAAGTGAAATAATTGTTAACAAGTACGATCGTTTCATTGTTTATTTCTTTATTTGATACAATTAAACACTTAAGCGATTAAACCAAAGAATATGAAATTAAGAGCCGAAAATCTTGTAAAAACCTATAAAGGTCGAAGTGTAGTAAAAGGCATTTCGGTGGAAGTGAACCAAGGCGAAATCGTGGGTCTGTTAGGACCTAATGGTGCCGGTAAAACAACTTCTTTCTATATGATTGTTGGGTTGGTAAAACCAAATTCAGGCAACATATTCTTGGATGATTTGAACATCACCGATTATCCAATGTACAAGAGAGCCCAACAGGGGATTGGTTATCTGGCACAAGAAGCATCTGTTTTCAGAAAATTGAGTATTGAAGATAATATTTTGAGTGTTTTACAATTAACCAAACTTTCAAAAGAAGAGCAGGTTGCCAAAATGGAAAGCTTAATTGAAGAGTTTAGCCTGGAACACATCAGAACCAATAGAGGTGATTTACTTTCGGGTGGAGAGCGACGTCGTACCGAGATTGCCCGTTGTCTTGCCACCGATCCAAAATTTATCTTACTGGATGAACCTTTTGCGGGTGTTGACCCTGTTGCCGTAGAAGATATTCAACGGATTGTAGCCCAACTGAAAAATAAAAACATCGGTATTCTTATTACGGATCACAACGTACAAGAAACATTAGCGATTACAGACAAAACCTATTTAATGTTTGAAGGTGGAATTCTAAAAGCCGGTATCCCGGAAGAATTGGTCGAAGATGAAATGGTACGTCGTGTTTATCTTGGACAAAATTTCGAATTGAGAAAGAAGAAATTGGAGTTTTAAAGGAAGTACTCAGTGATCAGTATTCAGTGATCAGTGATCAGTTCTAAAAAAAGTGATCAGTATTCAGTGATCAGTTGTAAAAAAAGTGATCAGTGATCAGTGGTCAGTGGTCAGTTCTAAAAAAAATGGTCAGTGATCAGTTTTAAAAAAAGTGATTAGTTTTCAGTTATCAGTGGTCAGTTCTAAAAAAAAAGTGTTCAGT
>JACMNO010000112.1 GCA_014378485.1 Bacteroidia bacterium | reverse complement strand
CACTATTGTGAAAGAATTACCGCAAAACGTATACTTGAGTTTTGACATTGATGGCTTAGATCCGAAATTATGTCCTGGTACGGGAACGCCTGTTGCCGGTGGTTTTGAAACCGACCAAGTACTTTATTTAATAGAGCAAGTAGTTGCTTCCGGTAAAAAAATAGTAGCCTTTGATATTAATGAAGTTGGTGGAGAAGATGAATGGAACGCCAATGTGGCTTCCCGCCTACTCTACCGTATTGCTAATTTAGTAATGAAGAGCCAAGGAAAAACAGCTTAGTAGTAAATTAATGTGATTAAAAAAGGTTGAGAGTATTCTCAACCTTTTTTAATTTAATAGAACATACGAACTCACGTCATAATCAACTTCACTTAATAGGCTGGAGAGCTTTAAAAATGACACAATGAGCTAATTAAGCTATTCCACTTAAGAAAAAAAGTACAGAACAAAATCTAAATACAATTACTTTTCATTATTTTTTATTTAACCTCCAAAACCTCTAAAAACAAAGGCTTTTGCGAGGTTGTTAACGAAAAAATGTTAATAGCACATTGTTAAAAATAAGCACAATAATGTTAATTTCATTTTTATAAACTATCATCATTTATACTCAAATTTACATTAGTCCTTTAAAAAAGAAAAAAGCCAGCAATTGCTAGCCTTTTAAGATTCAAAAAAACGAGTGATTTAGATGATTGAGGTTTCATAAACCAAAGCCAGCTTCATCTGCTGGAGAAAGCTTTAAGTGGCATCAACATATGTGTACGCTGTAACTACCACTCGTTACAAAACCTCGTCTGAATCACGGGGTTTTGGTTTTTAAATCCTTTTCCTTTTCATCCTCTGTTAGATTGCAGTATTTAAATACTATAATTTTAAAGTAAAGAATGAAAAACTATAAGGTAAATTTATAAAATTGTATTGTAATACCGGCAAAACTTTTTCCACATAATTACACAAATTTCGTTCACTAATTATGTTCTCAGTTTTCAATAACTACCTATATATCCGCATTTTGCATTTATAAATACGGGATCACTTATTAATATAATACTTCAAGTTTTGTTAATAACCATAATTCCGATAAAAACTTTTAATGAATAAACTACAACAATTATAATTTGTGCCATTAATTAAACTCTCCAATAATCTTTCCCAACAAACTTACATTCACCGTTTCAATCGGATGTTTGGTATTGGGCAACATATACATGGCGCCGTTTTTGAGTTGCTTGTAAACAGCCGTGGTTTCAGCTAAGGAAACCATGCTGTCTTTATCGGCTAAGCCAATTAAAATTTTATTTTCGATGGTTGTATAGTCGTTAAGCGATAACACATTGTTCGTTCCTAAGCTTAACATCATCTCTGCTGTTTTGGATAGTAATAATTCCCACTCAATGCCATGCCTCGTTCTTAGGTCTTCGGCAAACTTCGGCACTTTCTCTAAGATGGTTTTGGCGTCGAGCATCTTCGTTTCTTTTTGCGCAATCTCAGGCGTCCATTCAAACTTAGTTCCTAACGTAATAATATTTCCTAAAAGTGTCGGTTGCATGTATGCCAGGTATAACGCCACATAACCGCCCATGCTATAACCAAACACGTTTG
>JACMNO010000111.1 GCA_014378485.1 Bacteroidia bacterium | reverse complement strand
TCTTTCGCTAACCTTGCTGCCTCAGCGTCCGCTTTTGCCTTTGCATCAGCTATTTCTTTATCTGATTTAGCTTTTGCCGCTGCTGCGTCAGCGTCCGCTTTTGATTTTGCGGCTGCCGCATCTGCTGCTGCTTTATCTGCTTTTTCTTTTGCTAATCGTGCAGCATCTTCCTCGGCTTTTTTCTTAGCAGCCAGGTCGGCCGCTTCTTTATCCGCTTTTTCTTTAGCCAATCTTGCTGCTTCCGCATCTGCTTTGGCTTTCGCAGCTACGGCATCTGCCTTGGCCTTAGCCTCCGCATCTGCTTTCTCTTTTGCTAATCGTGCAGCGTCTTCTTCTGCTTTTTTCTTGGCTGCTGCATCGGCATCTGCCTTAGCTTTTAACGCTGCATCCGCTGCTGCTTTAGCTGCCGCATCTACATTTGCCTTAGCTTTTGCATCGGCTTCCGCTTTTTTATTTAATGCTTCCTGATCTTTAATAATGATTTCAATTTGTGCTAACTGATCTTTAGGATAAAGCTCGGCGGATTTGAAAGTTAAAGCCTGGTTATAGCCGGCCCTTGCTGTAACCCAATCTTTTTTCTGAAAAGCTTTGTCTGCTGCTTTAATAGATGCTGTGTAATTTGCTTCGAGTTCTTTTTGTTTATTTAATGCATCAATTTCTAATTGCCTTAACCCATCCAGTGCGGAAAGCATCTGATTACTATATGCTTGATCATAATCAAAATTATCTTTGGTAGGGTCGTAGGTAACTTTCACCAAAGGTTGGTTTAATACTGAATAATCAATATTTGGCAATGGTTCAAATAAATTAATGGACTCAATATTAAAACCTTTGAAACTGTTTTGTGTTTTATCAGTGGGAACTCCTCTTGTTGAAACCTGGAATTTTTTAGTGCAATGGCCCTGTTTGGTTACAATAACCGTATAATCACCATTTGGTGGAATCTGAATTTTAAAGGCGCCATCGTCTCCGGTCATGGTTTGCACAATCTGCTTGCCGCCCTGCATCAGGGTAATAGTGGCACCCTGTAGTTTTTTTCCGTTTTTTTCTATCCGGCTGGAAAAAGGAAGATTCCAATCTTGAGAAACAGCTATTTTTGAACAAAAAAGAAATAATATAAATATCCGTAAGGTATACTTCATGTGCTACAAAGCTGTAATTTTGTAATAAGGGTTAAATTTAATCAAAAATCCACACTTGACCCACAAAATATATGCATAAGAAAACCATTACAACAAATTTTAGCTTTTGGGAAACACAAACCTTTTTTAAAGGCATCGATCTTATTGTAGTGGGAAGCGGAATCGTGGGGTTAAATGCAGCCATAACTTTTAAAGAAAAACATAAAAAAGCAAAAGTTATCGTACTTGAAAGAGGAATTTTACCTCAAGGCGCAAGCACAAAAAATGCCGGATTTGCTTGTTTTGGAAGTGTGAGTGAATTATTGTCGGACATAAAAAAAACTAATGAAGATTTTGTTTGGGAAACTGTAGAAATGCGAATTAAAGGATTAGAACTTTTAAGAAAAAGGTTGGGTGACAAGCAAATTGATTATAAAGAATTTGGCGGATACGAATTATTTGAAAAGCAAAACAGCTTTGAAGAATGTTCTGACGCAGTGGATCGATTTAATAAACAAATTAAACCATATACCGGAATTAAAGACACTTACAGTATTGAGAACAGGAAAATTGATGCTTTTCAATTTAAGCAGGTAAAGGGTTTGATTTGGAACAAAAAAGAAGGGCAAATCGATACTGGCAAAATGATGAAAAACTTGATTGTGTTGGCATTAAGCAAGGGTATTACCATTTTAAATACAATTGAAGTTTTTCAGATTAAAGACAACAAAAATCGAGTGGAAATGGCCACTTCAATTGGAACCTTGCAGTCTAAAAAAGTAATTGTTGCCACCAATGGTTTTGCCAATCAATTATTGAATATAAAAGACTTACAGCCAGCCCGTGCCCAGGTTTTAATTACAAAACCGATTGATAATTTAAAAATAAAAGGAACTTTTCATTATGATGAAGGATACTATTATTTCAGAAATATTGGTAAGAGAATATTATTTGGTGGTGGCCGAAACCTGGACATTAAAAAAGAAACCAGTACTGATTTTGAATTAAATCCTAAAATCCATCAGCATCTCGAAAAATTGTTAAAGACTGTCATTATCCCCGGTGTTTCATTTGAAATTGAACAGCGTTGGTGTGGAATTATGGGTGTAGGAACTGAGAAGAAACCTATCATAAATAAAATCACACCAAATGTAGTTTGTGCTGTAAGAATGGGAGGAATGGGTGTAGCCATTGGATCTTTGGTTGGAACGCTGGCTGTAAAGGAATTTTAATGATGTTTCAAGTTTGCGCACAATTATGTAAAAGATGTAAGTGTATTGATTTATTATTTAACATAATGTTAATTATAGATAAAATAGAAAATTCAATAATCTGATAATCAGTTCATTAATATTATCATCTAAGGATACCAATCATGATTTCGTAGCTTACTTTTGCACACTAATTATTAATCCCGTAAGATTATGAAATGGCTCTCAGGCCTATTCATTCTGTCTTATTAAAAGATAACAGATATGAAATTATCCATGTTCAAATTCAATTTGCCAAAAGAATTATTGGCAGAGTATCCTTCTAAAAACCGTGATGAAAGTCGCTTAATGGTTCTAGACCGTGCAACCGGTAAAATTTCCCATAAGAAATTTAAAGATATCATTAATTATTTTGATGATGGTGATGTGATGGTATTAAATGATACCAAAGTTTTTCCTGCGCGCATGTATGGAAATAAAGAAAAAACAGGTGCTAAAATCGAAGTATTCCTGTTACGTGAGTTAAATGCGGAAAGCCGCCTTTGGGATGTTTTAGTTGATCCGGCCCGTAAGATCCGTATTGGAAATAAATTATATTTTGGTGAAAATGATAATGTTGTTGCAGAAGTAATTGATAATACCACATCCCGCGGAAGAACATTGAGATTCTTATTTGACGGGCCTTATGAAGAGTTCAGAAAAGCTTTATATGATCTTGGTGAAACGCCTTTGCCAAAATATATTAAACGTGCTGTTGAAGATAGTGATATTGAGCGTTATCAAACCGTATTTGCCCAGCATGAAGGTGCTGTTGCAGCGCCAACTGCAGGTTTACATTTTAGCCGTGAATTATTAAAACGTTTAGAGATTAAGGGAGTTAACTATGCAACGATTACCCTTCATATTGGTTTAGGTACTTTTAGAATGGTGGAAGTAGAAGATTTGACCAAACATAAAATGGACAGTGAAGAAGCAATTATTACTGAAGATGCCTGTAAAATTATTAATGGTGGTAAAGATAAAAAGAAAAAAGTGTGTGCCGTTGGAACAACTGTGATGCGTGCTTTAGAATCTTCTGTTTCAACTACCGGACATGTAAATCCTTACCGTGGCTGGACTAATAAATTTATTTTTCCTCCATATGATTTTTCAGTAGCCAACTGCATGATCACTAATTTTCATATGCCGGAATCTACTTTATTAATGCAGGTGGCAGCTTTTGGGGGTTATGATTTAGTTATGAAAGCTTACAAGGAAGCAATTAAGGAAAAATACCGTTTCTATTCCTACGGAGATGCGATGTTGATCATTTAAGATCAACAACTAATTTAAAATAAAAAAAGCCATTCGAAAGAGTGGCTTTTTTTATTAATGAATTATTGATATTCTGGTCGTTTTGTTAAATAGTTTCAGATAGTATATTCCACTACTAAATTCTTCAACATTGATAATTTTATTATCTTTTTCTAGTGGGATGATTTTATCTTTAATCAATAGCTCATTACCAATTGCATCAAATAATTTAAGATCATCAGCATTAAAACTAATAGATGATTTTATAATTATATCTTTTGATGCAGGATTTGGATATATTTCTATTTCAAAATTATTTTTAATTATTTCATTTACTGATACTATGCTTATGCTTCCTAACAATGTCGTATCAAGCTTTAGTAAATAGACATCAGTCAATTTCGCTCCATAATTATTTGTATATCCAACCCCAATATATCCTTTATCAGAAGTCGATGTGATTTTTAAAATTTCATCTGCAAGTATATCTCCATATTCAGTTGCACTATTGTAGTAACCAAGAGAATTAAGTTCCATTAATTTTATATGAATACCATAACCAGTAAATGTTTCTGTTTGAGAGTATACAGTATAACCAGAATTTTTACCTGATAGAACAACACTATTATAAGAATCATTGGTGTTTAAATAACCATCTTCCCATTTCCAAACCAATATTCCAAAACTATTAATTTTCAGAGCATAGCTATCTAAATATCCAGGTTTTAAAGAGTCTATAGCACCTGCGATATAATAATTACCTAGATTGTCTTGAATTATATCGTTGCCAAAATCTTCTCTTTGTCCGCCAAAAAAATTACATCTTAATGAATCACCATTAGTTTCAATTTTAAAAAGCCAAGTATCACCTAAAGAATCTGAGTAACTTTTTGAATAACCGGTTAAAGCAAATTTTCCATCTACTGTTTCTATAACAGATTTAAACTCATCATCTTTTTTGCCGCCGTATGTTTTGCTCCAGGTTACATTTCCATTGGCATCTGTTTTTACTATATATCCATCCGCATTTCCATAACCAAAACTATACGTAGTTCCGGCAATAATAAATCCACCATCACTTGTTTGCTGCATACTGTGCGCAAAGTCCCAATCGCTCCCTCCTATTGTTTTTTGCCAAACTAAGGTGCCATTTTTATCTGCTTTCACTAAAAAAATATCATAACCTCCAATGCCTGTTGAACTTGTGTATCCTGTCATGATATAGCTTGAATCGGATAACTGAATCACACTTTGTCCAATATCATTACTGTATCCTCCAAATGATGTTTCAAATTTTACCTGGCCCATACTATCCAGTTTCAATAAATATAGATCTGTATTTCCCTGCCCGAAACTGCTGGTAGAACCGGTAATGATATAACCTTTATCAAGGGTTTGCTTAACATCATATCCCACATCGTATCCATTACCTCCGTATTTACAATGAAATTTTTTAGGTGGTTGAGCTTTAGCAAATAAACTAAAAACAAGTAATAATATAAATACGATTTGTTTCATGATCCTTATCTTTTAAATTTTTTGGCTATACTTACAAATGCTCCCTGGCCATAAGTATTGGCAGGAGAAATATAACCCTGCAAACTATTACTGCCAATTTTGAAAAACCAGGATGGTGACAGGTAAGAAAATGCCAGCCCTACATTTAATTTTGAATAACCTCCATATGCGATATGCAACGCTCCAGTTATTCTTGGTGTTATCTGGTATTCAGCATCAGTGAAAAAATAAGGCTTAAAATTAGAATTGAATAAATACCTGAATCCTGTTCCTAATACAAATTTATTAGTGAAACGGATTTTATTAATAATCAGCAAATTTGTAGGGATATTGATATTAAAGGATTCTTTATGGGCATTTGTGGTGTTTCTGATAATGCTGTCACGATTAATGGCTGATAAGGTTGAATCTTTTAAGTCCAGAAGATTGTTAATGTGATAACCTTCAAATTTAAAGGATGAATCACTGTTATACTGCACGCTGTTATCGAACCAATGCAAAAAACCAATATTATTTGCATTAACTGTTAATACACTCCCCTTCCCTATTTTACTTTTATATGGTGTTTCAAAAAATATGTCGGCACTTGCTCCTATTCCTGTATAGGCAAATGGATTTTTTCTGTTATTGGTATCGCTTAAGGCCATATTGAAATTAGAATTAAACACTAATTCTGTACCATCAGAATTTGTGTATAAAGAAGATCCTTCTTTGGCCCTGATATAAAATAATTGTTGACCTTTAAGTATAGATACTGATAAGCCTACTTTAGCGGTTGTATCAATTTTATGCCAGATAAATCCTAATTTTAACTCCTGAAACCTTAACGAATTAATACTTGATCCTGAAAGATTTTTTGTTTCGTTTTTATAGGGTTGATTGCCATAAAACACTAATTGATAAAAATCCTTAGTGAATGAAGAATTAAATATTCTTTGATCTTTAAAACCAACCAAATAAGAATATTTAGAATTCCTTCCAAAAAAAGCAGATATATCATAGTTCATATTTGCACCCATTACATTCAGGTTTTTCATATGATTATTTGAATTATCTTTTGTTTTTTTATCAATATAACCTCCATATATAAATTTATTAAGCAATGAATTATAGATGCCATTGGATCCTAATTCATACTCTCCATTTATGGAAATACATCTTCCGGTTTTTTCAAAATTTAAGAAAGCAGAATTATACTGACAAAAAACTGTCAATGAGAAAAATAAGAAATATAGAATTAACCGGGTTCGCATTATTTTGCTCTAGCTTTATAATTTAAATCAGCGTGCAATACCAGGTCCAAATAACTGTCATCGTTAATTTTTATAGGCGTTGGTTGATTGGTTAAGTATAAATAACTTATAAACTTGATTTGTTTGCACTGCGTTAAATGAGTGATTTTGTCTTTATCAAAATCAGCAACTAGTTTAGAATCAATATAATTCAATACCACATTATTGACGTCTGTTATGGCCGGTTCAATCACATTTTGTCCGGGAAAAAACAAAGAATCAATGATTTGATTTTGATCATTCATCATATATCCTTGTATTAGTGTTTTAAAAGGATAATTGTTTCTAACGTCCAAAATGATTTGGCATGAATTAACATCGTTCAATTCTTTTAACTGTGTCAGGTCAACTTTCGAATAATTAATAAGTTTAAAATAATCAGCTGATAAGGCTAAAGGAATATCGATATCCGCAATTACTTTTAATCCTTTTCCAAAATAAGCAAAATCATTTCCAGCAGATATGTTTCCAAGAGGATTGATTATTGCCTGAACGGTATAGCCTAAATAGTTGGGTAAATTCTGTAAAAAAGGATTTAAATTGGAATTAGTTGAATTCACATTGATTTGTTTAAACCATGGAAAAACAGGGTTTGAAGGATTATTGGTTTTATTGGCTCTTCCTATATTAATAGATTGCAGTAAATTGCCGGAATTCAGGGTCACAACATTACGTGGGGATAATTTTATGGAACGAAGCTGGTTGATGGAGCTGCTCATTTCAATCCCGAATTCATTCACAATCCTGAAATTAATGGCTGATTGAGAAAGCATCAGGTTATTAGTGCTGAAATTACTTAAAAACCCTAAAGAACTTGAATCCGGCCCAAATGATAAATTCTGCTGCCCAAAATAACCCTGTATATATTCAGGAACAATGTCAATAAAAGATAATTTTATAATTAAGCCCTGACCCTGTAATAACTGATCAGGATTTCCACTCGCATCTGTACTGATGGTGTATGTTTGAACTAATGTATTTACTTTATTACCCGAAATCCCTGTTAAATTAATGTTATAGCTATCCAGCGGATACATTTTTGTTAATGAAGAGTTTCCGGAAATAACCTGCGATATATTTAATTGAGAACCATATAATGTGGCTGAATTGATATTATAATCAAATTTTAAGGGTTGACCGTAGGAATTGATATACTCAATTTTTAAAAACCCTGTTCTAACAATTGCTTTATTAAGTTCTACCCCATTGCTCACATTAAAGGTAATTTCCTTATCATTTGAAGTTGCGTTGGAAAACAGCTGAACTCCGGGTGATAATGATGTTACAAAAAATGTTGTATACTGCAGATTAATAGTAGTATCAGGTAAATTAACCAAACTATCCATGGTGTAGTTTACAAGGTCTTTACTAAAAGCAATGTGCAATAAACCGGCTGGGTCAGCCTGAAAAATAGTGTCCCCAAAAAAATCACTGATATTAAGGTGGCTTCTTGCGATTGGCATAGACAAATCAACATCCCAACTCGTTTCTTTTTTACAGGAAACAATAAGGAATAGTAGCAAAAAGCCGATTACAAATTTGTTAAAAAAGCGCATATGACAAACTTAACTTTTTTTGCAGATAATACCAATCAATAATTGGCAAAGTTTTTGTTATTGTTCGGAAAGTTATATTATTTTTGTACCTCGATGTTATACTCTTTTAGATTTTATTTAAGTTGGATTATTGCTGCCGTATTAATGTATGTAGCCTTTTATTTTTGGCACGGCGTTTTTTTAAATGATCTGAATCGCATTTCCTTTTCCAAAGTGTTGTTTTTAAGTCTTGCTGCTTTAGTTTACCTGGTTATCTCTTTTATTCTTTATAGAACTTTTGAATCCCGCCTTTTACAAAAACATATTGCTCAACCTGTGTTGCGAGGCTTGGTAAGCGGTGTATTTATTGGATTTATTTTATTTGCCCTGGTTACCGTTTTGGGAATTTCATTTACCAAGAATATTAATATAACCTATATTATGGCGGATTGTGTTTGGCAAATTGTTGAACAGATCATCGGAGGATTAATTATTGGCTTCTGTAAAGTTATTATCTTCGAGCCAATTCCTGAGTTAATTCACAGGGATTAAAAAATCTAAACTCATAGTAACATAGAATAAGTTGCTCTTGAAAAAAGTTTAAGGAAAGTAACAAGCTTTTTCACTATAGTATTATGTAAATGCCAATTATCTTATTTTATTATTATAAATAACAAACCTATTTATCTATTTGGTTAAATATAAACAATCAATAACCATACTTTTTACCCCACCTTTCTTTTAAAAATTCTTTTAAGTCCTTTTCTCTTGAAAATTCTGAGGGATTATAAAAGGCTGTGCCACTAATTTCAATTGGTAAAAATTCCTGTGGCACAAAGTGATTATCATAATCATGAGAATATTTATACTCTTCACCATAACCTAATTCTTTCATCAGTTTAGTTGGAGCATTTCTTAAATGTAAAGGTACCGGCAAATCCCCTGATTTCTTTATTTCCTGCTGGGCTAAATTAATTGCCATGTAGCTACTGTTGCTTTTAGCGGAACAGGCCAAATAAGTGGCAATTTGAGCTAATATGATCCTGCTTTCAGGATAACCTATTACATTAACTGCCTGAAAACAATTGTTTGCAATAACTAGAGCTGTGGGATTTGCGTTTCCGATATCTTCTGACGCTAATATTAATAATCTTCTGGCAATGAAGCCGGGTTCCTCTCCCCCATCAATCATTCTGGCCAACCAATAAACAGCTCCGTTTGGGTCAGAACCGCGAATGGATTTTATAAAAGCTGAAATGATATCGTAATGCTGCTCACCAGATTTATCATAGAGCGCTAGATTCTGTTGAATATATTGTTTTACCAGTTCATCCGTAATTATAATTTCAGGTTCGCTAATACAATTCACTACAATTTCAAGAGCATTTAATAACTTTCTTCCATCACCACCTGAAATACGGAGTAAAGCTTCCGTTTCCTTGAGAATGATTTTTTTTCTTTTTAACGACTCATCTGTGGCGATAGCATTGTTCAATAATTGAATTAGGTCAGGCTTTGTAAGATGCTTTAAAACAACAACCTGACACCTTGATAAAAGTGCCGGAATAACCTCAAAAGAAGGATTTTCGGTGGTAGCGCCAATCAGAGTAACAATTCCTTTTTCAACAGCATTTAATAAAGAATCCTGCTGTGATTTACTGAAACGATGGATCTCATCAATGAAAAGAACCGGCTTTTCCTGTTTAAAAAATCCTCCATCCTGTGATGCTTTCTCAATCACTTCCCTAACATCTTTTACACCGGAATTAATTGCACTTAACGAATAAAAAGGACGTTTTAATGTTTGAGAAATAATTTGTGCTAGAGTAGTTTTTCCAACACCGGGAGGTCCCCATAAAATAATAGATGGCAATAAATTCTGCTCAATTGCTTTTCTTAAAGCAGAATTTTTACCGATGATATGTTCCTGACCTATATAATTGTCAAGTGTGTTAGGCCTTACTCTCTCCGCTAATGGTTGCATTTCAAAAATTATCTAATAAAGATACTATCAATTGCTTAAATTGATAGCTTTTGTTGGCATATATTGCTGCCAAAAAATATTAATAAAATATAAACACCTACAAACAGACACTTTTATTTTACTACCTTTACATCAACCTAAAATAAATAACATGAACTTAAAACACATTATTATTTCTGCCTCTGTTTTAACAGTTGGTTTATTAAGTATAAATGCTGTCAAAAAAGGAGAACCTAAAGACGCTTTAGATAAACGAAAGTTTACAATAACTATGACTGAAGTAAAAGAAGGCGCGGCCCCAAAAAAAGGTGTTGAAGATGAATTTGAATTTAAAGCCGGAAAAGGCGTATTCAGTAACTTTTTGTTTGAAAAAATGGAATATAAATGGATCAAATATGAAATCACTAAAGATTCTACCTATGTAGATGAAGAGCAATCTGAGGGACACTGGACAGAAGTAGAAATTTCAACTACTGATGCAGCTGATCAGACATTAATGATGAAATGCACAATTGATAATTTTGACATCAGCGGAGAAATTAAAATCACTAAAAAAGATAAATTGAAAAAGAAATATGAATTTTCCGGTAAAGAAAAGGCCGGCAAAAAGAAATAATCTTTCTAAAATAAATGTTTAAAATAGCTGTAATAATTATTACGGCTATTTTTTTTGTCCATTTTTAAATTAGGTCATAAAAATTAGTTCTTTCGCACAAAAATAACGTCCAATTTGTTTTGTAATTCCCGTCAAAAATTTATATTTGTAAGATAAGGATTTATTATGCAAGAAGGAGTTATGTCAGCCGCTAAAGGCTTAAGTTTTGAAGATTTTAAAAAAATAGTTTTGAATGATTTTCGTTTAATAAATGAAAGTCGTCAAACCAGTTTATTAGGCCGTAAAGAAGTATTAACCGGCAAGGCTAAATTCGGCATTTTTGGTGATGGAAAAGAACTGGCGCAAATAGCCATGGCTAAAGTGTTTCAGAATGGGGATTTCAGAAGCGGTTATTACCGTGACCAAACTTTTATGATGGCCATAGATCAGCTATCTTTGCAGGAATATTTTGCAGGGCTTTATGGACATACAGATCTTGAAAAAGAACCAATGAGCGGTGGAAGACAAATGGGTGGTCACTTTGGAACACATAGTTTAAATACCGACGGATCCTTTAAAGCATTAATCAATCAAAAAAATTCATCAGCCGATATTTCTCCAACAGCGGGGCAAATGCCGCGTTTATTAGGTTTAGCCTATGCATCTCATTTTTATAAAGTCAATACAGATCTTCACCAAGGTAAATTTTTAAATTTCAGTAATAAAGGAAATGAAATTGCCTTTGGTACTATTGGAGATGCTTCTACTTCCGAAGGATTATTCTGGGAAGCGATTAACGCTGCCGGCGTTTTGCAGGTTCCTATGTTAATGAGTGTATGGGATGACGGACATGGAATTTCTGTTCCTAAAAAATACCAAACAACTAAAGAAAGCATTTCTGAGATTTTAAAAGGTTTTCAGAGAGAGGGTGATGGAAACGGATTTGAAATTTTTAAAACAAAAGGTTGGGATTACGCTCATTTATGTGAGACCTACGAAAAAGCGGCAAAAGTTTGTCGTGAGCAGCATGTGCCCGTTTTGGTGCATGTAGAAGAAGTAACCCAACCTCAGGGACATAGTACGTCTGGTTCACATGAGCGTTACAAATCAAAAGAGCGTTTGCAGTTTGAACTGGATTTTGATTGCGTTAAAAAAATGCGTGAGTTTATACTTGAGAATGCATTAGCGGATGAAGCCACCTTAAATGCCATTGAAGAAGAGACAAAAAATGATGTGAAAATTGCTCAAAAGGCAGCTTGGACAGATTATTTAACACCGATCAAATCAGAAGTAGCAGAAGTGTCTGCCATTTTTGAAGAACTAAGCAACGGAAATTGCGGTGCTCAGATTAGCGCCGTTAAAACAGAGTTAAATGCAGTTAAAGAACCGATTCGACGCGAGATTCACAATGCAATTAAAAAAGTATTGCGTTTAATTAAAAACGAAGATTCTGCTTCCCGCTCAAAATTAACAAACTGGCTTCGTTTGTCAAATATTGAAAACACTGATCGTTACAGTTCTCATTTATATTCTCAGTCAGATTCAAAGGTTTCAAATGTTACACCTGTATCAGCAGTGTTTAGTGGCGATAAATTGGTGGATGGAAGAGAACTGTTAAGAGAAAACTTCGATTATATTTTAAATAAATATCCTGAAACCCTTATTTTTGGCGAAGATTCCGGAAAAATTGGTGGCGTTAATCAAGGATTGGAAGGATTACAATTGAAATACGGCGAACACCGTGTATTTGACACAGGTATACGTGAAGCAACCATTATGGGCCAGGCAATCGGTTTATCAATGAGAGGATTAAGACCAATTGCAGAAATTCAATACCTTGATTATTTATTGTATGCATTGCAAATCATGAGTGATGATTTAGCAACAGTGCAATGGAGAACCAAAGGCATGCAAAAAGCTCCGGTAATTATACGTACTCGCGGTCATCGTTTAGAAGGTGTATGGCATAGTGGTTCTCCAATGGGAATGATTATTCATGCCTGTAGAGGAATTAACGTATGTGTTCCAAGAAACATGACACAGGCGGCAGGTTTTTATAATTTGTTACTGGAAGCTGATGAACCATCTTTAGTTATTGAGCCATTAAATGGATATCGATTAAAAGAAAATTTACCAACTAACATTGGTGAGTATAAAATTGCTTTAGGTGTTCCTGAAACATTAATTGAAGGGTTGGATGTGACATTGGTGACCTATGGATCCTCGATCCGTATTGCACAGGATGCAATTAAACTATTGGACGAACATGGGATTTCTGTAGAGTTAATTGATGTGCAAACTTTATTGCCATTCGATATTCATCACAGCATTGTTGAATCACTGAAGAAAACCAACCGGGTTGTATTTTTTGATGAAGACGTACCGGGCGGAGCTACAGGTTTTATGATGCAGAAAGTATTGGAAGAACAAGGCGGTTATAAATACTTGGATTCTAAGCCTGTTACTATTACTTCTAAAGAACACAGACCTGCATATGGTTCAGATGGAGATTATTTCTCTAAGCCAAGTGCAGATGATGTGTTTGATGTTATTTACAATTTAATGTTAGAAGTTAGTCCTAATAAATATAGTAAGATCTATTAATAACATTAAATTTATAGTCGATTACAATAAAAAGTAAAAACTAAATATGAAGTTAACAACATTATTATACTCAGTTGCGATTTTATTCTCAATCAATAGTTTATCGGCTCAGGAAGCAAAAACAGATGAAAAAAAGATCCAGGAAGTAATTACTTTGATTGCTGATCCTGTTTCATTGCCACCAAATGAAGATGGGTCATTACCGGTTGATACCAATCCACCAAAAGCTATGGCATCGGGTGAAATTCTGAAACGCGCCGTTAACTTTGTAAAAATAGAGTCAACAAAATATAAAAAAGGAAATGGTGTTACAACAGGAAGCAAAGCAGAGTGTGTAGTTACTTTTAATTATAAACCAAAAGAATTAAACCCGGTGGCAGATGTGCAGGGAACGATTACTATGCATTTAAGCATTGATGCTAAAGAAGGAAAATACCGGTATACCATTTCTAAAATAAGCCATAATGCACAAACTGCTGATCACTCGGGAGGTAATGTTTATAGTGAAGTTCCTAAATGCGGGAGCATGAAAATTCCGCCGGATATTTGGAAAAGGATCAGAAGCGAAGCATTTAAGCAAGGCGCGCTTTTAGCTAACGATGTTAAAGAAGGAATGAAAATACCGAGTAATACACCTGTTAATTCAGATGAGTGGTAACCTATTAAATTTTATTTTAAAAGTCCCGGCTTCGGGACTTTTTTTTTGAACAAATTAAATTCTGCTATGAAATTATTAGAACGATATTACAAAAAAGATATTGATCAACTCACGAGGAAAAGAACGAATGAAGTAAAAATCGGAGAAGATGTAGTTATTTTACAAACCGAAAACTGGGAAGTTGAGTTATTGAACTCATCCTGCAAATTTGTTTTATTAGGTATACCTGAAGATATTGGCGTGAAAGCAAACTATGGTCGTGGAGGAGCCCATACCGCATGGAAACCTGCCTTGGACAGCTTTTTAAGCCAGCAGAGCAATGAGTTTTTAAACGGAAATAATATTTGTGTATTGGGACATGTATTTGTAGACGATGTGATGGAAAAATCCAACTCATTAGAGGCAAAGAAAAAAAATGACATGGAAGAATTAAGGAAATTAGTTTCTGTTATCGATCAGCGAGTTTCGGAAATCATTTCAAAAATTATTCATTGCCGAAAAATTCCGATCGTTGTTGGTGGCGGGCATAACAACTCATATCCAATAATTAAAGGCTGCTCTTTGGCATTAAATCAAAAGATAAATGTTATTAATTGTGATCCTCATACAGATTTCAGGCCATTAGAAGGCAGACACAGCGGTAATGGTTTTAGTTATGCATACCATGAAAATTATATGAATAGATATTCTGTATTTTGTATGCATGAACAATATAATACCGGTAGTGTTCTGAAAGAATTCACAAAGAACAACCATCATTTGTATTACAGAACCTTTGAAGACGTATTTATCAGAGAAAATAAAACATACGCTGAAACATTGAATCAAAATATTGGCTTTGTGAAAAATGATGTCTGTGGAGTTGAAATTGACTTGGATGCCATTACTAATGTTCCTTCCAGTGCTAAAACCAGTAGTGGAATTTCTCCGGTGCATGCCAGGCAATATGTGTATCAATGTGCTAAACAATTAAATGCCTTGTATTTGCACATAGCCGAAGGTGCCCCCATTCTATCTCACATCAAAGCTGATTATAAAACCGGAAAGTTAATTGCCTATTTAATTAGTGATTTTATAAAAGGAATGAAGGATAAGTAAATTTTAATTGTAAAGAATAAAACGCAGATGAAGTTGGTTATTATAATCTGAAATGATTATTGATTAAATCTGAGTTAATAGGAATAATCAGTGTTTGAGAGAATGCATTAAGAATTTAACGCAGAACATACAGATTACTATGATCAATTATGGTTTGAAATTAAATGTTAGTAAATCACAAAAGATCGCTATTATAAGCGTTCCTTTAATTCTTCAACCTCAGAATATTTATTGTGAATTTAACTTACCCCAACTTAAAAACAATATCAAAATGAGCTCCATCATTATTGTAAATTTTAAGTTCAGCGTTTATCTGTTCTGATAAAATACAAACGATATCAAGCCCTAAAGAATCCATGCCATTGAGATCAAAGTTTGCCGGAAGTCCATTGCCATTATCCGCTATTTTTAATTGATAGGTGTTTTTAACCAACTTAGACAGTTCAATGGTAATAATGCCTTCCTTACCATGAAATGCATGCTTGTATGCATTTGAAACCAATTCGTTTGTAATTAATCCCAAAGGTATGGCTGTATCAAGATCAAGTTCCAATTCCACCATTTTATAATCAATGCGTATGTTTTTATTAATTAATGAAAAGCTGTTAGATATCTGATCAATTAAACCTGATAAATAATCATTGAATAATATACTCGTCATTTGATTATTCCGATATAAAAGCTGATGCAGCAAAGCCATGGAATTGATTCTGTCATGCGCATCTCCCAGTGAATTCCTTACTTCTTCATTTGTGCTTTTAGAGGACTGTAATTTTAATAAACTTGAAATGATCTGCAAATTATTTTTCACACGATGATGAACTTCCTTTATTAAAAGATCTTTCTCTAAAAGAGATTTATCGATGATCTCATTTCTTGTTTCAATTTGTTTATTTCTTATTTCTAATAATTGCTTTCTAGTATCTGTTTTTTTTAGTTGCACTAAAACAAAAACTATTACAATAATTAATACCAAACCGCAAAACAAAAGAGCATTTTTTATGGTTTTTTGTTTACTGACTTCAGCATTTTTTTCCTTTATGTTTTTTTGACTAGTTCGAATTAAATTTTCTTTTTCTTCAACCTGACTGGCAACCTGAGAGGAAATTAATTCCTTTAAATTTACTTTTTGATCTACACTATCCTTATACGAAATGTATTTATTATAATAATCAATAGAAACACGATAAGAACCTGCTTTATCATAATACTCCGCATATTGTTTTAGTATTTTAAGTTTTGGATTACAGTCCTCAACTGTTAAAAGTTTTTGATTTGCACTATCCAAATAATTTTTACTTAAATTGAGTTGATTTAAATTTAGATAACATTTAGCCAACTCTATTTCGCTGATTGCCGCATTCAGGTAATCCTTCGCGTAAGTACTGCTGATCACATCTTTTTTAAGTAGTGGAATTGCTTTTTTATAATCTTTTAATTCGATATATAACTGACCTATATTACCTTCAATGAGGCCAAGTGTAAATTCTTCAGATTCTTTTATTGGTTTACCGGCATGATTGGTGTAAAATATTTCTTTTGCTTTATTAAAACACATCATCGCACTATCCAGTTGACCATATTTTTGCCAAAATAAACCTCGGTTATTAAAATATCCCAGCATCATATGGCTATGGTCGGCTTGATTGATCTCATCATACTCCAATAATTGCTGTTTTAAACATTCTTTATAAAGTTTCATCTCATAATAAATGACACTTAATTTAGGATGAAACTTCCACTCATCTATATCAGAATGACGAACTTTCAAAGTCATTAATATTCTATGAATTTCTATTGCCTTATTTAAGGAATGAATATGGAAATAAGAATTCTTCAAATAAAAAAGAATAGCAGCACTATCTTTATAATTCTTTATTTTATTACTTTCTAGAAGATTAGTAAATAATGGAATTGCTTTCGAATAATTTTTATTTAAAAAATAAATTTCCCCGGCAATTTTAGTAAGCTTATCAATGATTTCAGGTTGATTATCAACTATTGCTTTCTCCCTTATAAATTCCAAATCTTTCTTAATTAATGAATAGATATTTATTTTATAAGAATTATTTAGTGTGTCAAATGCATTAATTTTTCCTGCTAAACTTTGCGCATTAAAAAAACGTAAAAACTTTTTTTCATAATGAGTTTGGCTATGCAAGTTAAAAGTCAAAAACAATAAAATGATTTTAAGAAATGATTTATTGAATATGATTTTAAAATTCTTCAAAACTTTGTATAGTTTAAAGATATTTATTAAATCATTAAATTGTTTTCAGATCAATTAACAAAAGCATTGTTAAAAAGTTTATAATGTCAGTTCTTAACAAAAAAGTTCATCGCAAATGCGTTACTAACAATTCTGACCTTGATAATCAACTGATTAAAAATTCATGTTAATCAGTTGTTAGTTTTGGTTCCTGCGCACAAAAACCTTAAATTCAATTATTAGAAAGTAATGATCATTTTTACCCTCCCATTAATAAACCTATGCAAAATTTCGATAATCAAAATAAGACCCGTAAAAAATTATATACTCCGTTAACTGCCAATGAAGTTGGTAAACTTCAGCCACAGGCCATTGAGTTAGAAGAAGCTGTTTTAGGAGCAATGCTTTTAGAAAAAGATGCATTAAGCACGGTGATTGATGTGCTCTCCTCTGAAAGTTTTTATAAAGAACAAAACGGAATTATTTTTAAAGCAATTTATAATCTGTTTAACCGTTCCGAACCCGTTGATATTTTAACGGTTACTCAGGAATTAAAACGCAGCGGAGAATTGGAACTCGTTGGTGGATCTTTTTATGTTTCATCATTAACGAACCGCATCGCTTCATCAGCAAATATTGAATATCATGCTCGTATCGTTGCACAAAAATATTTACAGCGTGAGTTAATTCGTATCAGCACAGAAACGATCAAATCGGCTTACGAAGATAGCACGGATGTATTTGAATTATTGGATGCTACCACACAACATATTTTTGAAATTTTAGATTCAAATGTGCGCAAGCAACATGCCGGCATGACATCATTAATTGCACAGGCTATTACTGAAATTGAAATGGCTGCCCAACAAAAAGATGGTATGTTAGGTGTTCCATCTGGCTTTACTGCCCTAGATAGAATTACAGGAGGATGGCAAAAATCAGATCTGATGATCTTAGCGGCTCGGCCAGGTATGGGTAAAACCGCTTTTGTGGTTACCATGGCAAAAAATGCAGCCGTTGAATTTAATAAACCGGTTGCTATTTTTTCATTAGAGATGTCTTCATTGCAATTGGTAAAACGTTTGATTTCTTCCGAAACAGAAATTAACCAGGATAAGATCTTAAAAGGTAATTTAGATAATCATGAGTTTGTTCAATTAAACGAGCGGATCAAAAAATTATCAGTAGCGCCTTTGTACATTGATGATACCCCTGCCCTGTCTATCTTTGAATTAAGAGCTAAGGCACGCCGTTTAAAAGAACAACAAAATATTTCCATGATCATTATTGACTATTTGCAGTTAATGAGTGGCGGACCAGACAGTAAAGGAAACCGTGAGCAGGAAATCTCAGCCATATCCCGTGGTTTAAAATCATTGGCCAAAGAATTAGAGATTCCTATCATTGCTCTATCACAATTAAGTCGTCAGGTAGAGAACAGGCCTGGGGGAAGTAAACGTCCGCAGTTAAGTGATTTACGTGAATCGGGTGCCATTGAGCAGGATGCGGATATGGTTATGTTTATTTACCGTCCTGAATATTACGGTATTGAAGTGGATGAAAATAACCAGCCAACAAAAAACAGGGCAGAAATTATTATTGCCAAAAACAGGCACGGATCTATTGTAGATGTGCCATTAAAATTTATCGGTCAATTTGCTAAGTTCACAGATCTTGATTATACTGAAGGCTCTGATATTTATTCAGGAAACAATAACAATTCTGGCATTGCTCAAAATTCAGATTTTTTATCACAGCCAACTACGAAAACACTTCAATCAACCAAGTGGGATGATGAGGATGCGCCAAGCAATGATATCATAAGAAGAAATGACATAGATGAAGTTTTTTAAATTATAAATATTTTTGAAAATATCTTACATATTTACACTGGCATTTAATCATTAATATCTATCTAATTGTCAATAACTCGTTGCTTTTTATTTCCAATTTTTTTACGGCTTAATCAAAAAAAATACTAAGTTTATAGGCTTATTTTTTTGAATGTTGGAAACTGAAGAAACCATATCGACCCGTCAATTATATCCCTACCAGGAAGAGGCCGTAAATACAATTTTCAATAAATTAAAAGAAGCCAAACCAAACGAAAATATTTTATTTCAGCTTCCTACCGGTGGTGGCAAAACCATCATCTTCTCAGAAATCGCCAAACGCTATATTAACCACTTTAACCGTAAAGTTTTAATATTAACTCATCGTATTGAATTAAGTAAGCAAACTTCAGATGTGCTTGTTGGTCTTGGTATAAGAAATAAAGTAATCAACTCAGAAGTAAAAACCTTAACCCAACAAAGTGATTACCAGAGTTTCACGGCATTGGTGGAAACACTAAATAACCGTTTGCAGGAAGATGAACAGTTTTTAGAAGATATTGGTTTAGTAATCGTGGATGAGGCTCATTATAATTCATTCCGAAAAATATTTCATTACTTCGAGAACGTCAATATTTTAGGAGTAACAGCCACCCCATTAAGCAGTAATAAAAAACTACCGCTCTATCAAACCTACAAAGAAATTATTGTTGGTGAAAGTATCTCTTCATTAATTGAACAGGGTTTTTTAGCGGAAGGCGTTACCTACTCTAATGACGTAAATTTAAGCACATTGCGTATTGGTAACAATGGTGAATTTACAACCGGTTCGCATGAGATGCTATATACTCAAGCTATCATGCAGGGCAAATTGCTCGATGCTTATGAAGAAGTAGGAAAAGGAACTAAAACATTAATTTTTAATGCAGGTATTTTAACCAGTATTTCAGTGTATAATATGTTTAAAGCCAAAGGGTATCCTATCAAATATTTGGATAGTACTTTTAGTGATAGGGATAGAGCTGAAACATTAGATTGGTTCAGGAATACTAAAGATGGTATTTTAAGTTCGGTAAGTATATTAACCACCGGTTTTGATGAGCCTGAAGTGGAAACTATTATGTTAAACAGAGCCACTAAATCATTGACCCTTTATCACCAGATGATTGGCCGGGGTTCACGTGTGCTTCCAAATAAAAAGAAATTCAATATTGTTGATCTGGGAAATAATTCAAGGCGTTTTAATTTATGGCAGTTCCCAATTGACTGGAAACACGTATTTGTAGCGCCGCATTTATATTTAGAGCAACGCTACAAGGATGAGTGGGATTATGAATTAGAGAATGATTATGAATTACCGGAAGACATTAAAGCCCGGTTTTTAAATTCATCTGCTGAAGCATTTATTGTGAGGGAACGCTATTTACAATGTTTAAGAAAAGGCTTAAAGCCACAAACAGTTTTAGACCAATCACTGGATGACCATTTTGGTAGAATTAAAGACAACGCCGCTGATTTTGATGAAGCCTTTGAATTATTTGATTTGTTAAGTGAAGAGGTAAAATACCGTGTGAAACAGTTTGCCAAATGTATAAATGCTACAAATAATTATACCGATTACCAAACCCAGACCTACAGCGGTAAATTACGCAGGCGCTTGATTGGCTGGTTTGTCGAGTAAATTGCTATTTAAATTAATTAGCTTTATTTTTACGAAGCTTTTTAAATGATTTATTATTACAACTATTTGCCGCAGATCGCATATTTAAAAATGCATTAAACCCTTCAAAAATGAAACTATCAGCAAAGCTTTTCCTATTTATCTCATTAATCATCTTATCCGGCTCCTGTAAAAAAAATCAAACAGGAGGTAAATCAACCCTGAAGGGCACAGTGAAACATCATAATAAGCCTATTCCTGATGCTTATGTATATATAAAATTTAACAGTTCTGAATTTCCTGGCAAAGAATATACCTCATATGATACTTATGTTCAGGCAGATTCCTACGGAAATTACAGCATCTCATTTTTTAAAGGAACATATTATATTTTTGCCGTGGGCCGTGATTTGGATGTTCCTCCACCATACGAAGTTAGTGGTGGATTATCTATTACTGTGAAAAATAAAGAAAATTTGATCAGAGATATAGCTGTGACAGAGGATTAATTAACTTTAAAAGGTTAAAAACAGGGCTATTTTCTTTTTTATAGTAGATAATTTTATTTATCTTCGCAACTCAAAATTTTAAATTAATATGTCTGAAGAAATTGAACAAATTGAGCAAGTAGAAAACGGTAATGATTTTGAAACAAAGTCTGTTAAAAAATCATCATCTAAAAATATGGATTTTGGAGGACTGGAGTTTTTTTACGAGAAGAATAAGAAAGCAATTACTTATGGTGGTGGCGCTCTTTTAGCTATTGTCGCTATCTTCAGTTTCTATAAATTTTACTGGTTGCCTGGCGAAGAAAAAACAGCCTCAAACGAAGCTTTTTTTGCTCAAACCTATTTTGAAAAAGATAGCTTTTTAGTAGCTTTGAACGGTGGATTAAATGTTCAAACAGCTGATGGCCCTAAAACGATGATGGGTTTTAAAGATATTGCTGATAATTATGGGGCTACCAAAACAGGAAGTTTAGCTAATTATTATGCAGGAATCTGTTTATTACGTACCGGTAAATTTGAAGAAGCTATAGGTTATTTAGAGCAATATGATGTAAAAGACGAAATGGTAGCGCCGGTTGCAATTGGTGCTATTGGAGATGCTAATATGGAATTGAATAAGGTGGACGAAGCCATTAAATTTTATTTGAAAGCAGCAGATCAATCTACTAATTCATTTACAACTCCAATTTACTTGAAGAAAGCTGCATTTGCTTATGAGCAAAAAGCTAATTATACTGAAGCGTTGGCAACCTATGAGCGTTTAAAAAATGAATACTCAAAAAGCTCTGAAGCACGTGATGTAGACAAATACATTGCAAGGGTTAAAACTTTAGGAAACATTCAATAAGAGATAAATTCAATAAAAAGAAAGGTGATGTAAGTCACCTTTTTTTGTTTTAAAAAGTAAATTATGGCAAGCGAACATAAAAACCTATCCACTTTTGAAGGAACAGAAATTCCGGATGCATCAAAGATGAAATTCGGAATTGTGTGGGCAGAATGGAACCACACCATCACACATGGTTTAATGAAGGGCGCTTATGATACCTTAATTAAACATGGTGTAAAAGAAAAGAATATCATAACTAAAACTGTTCCGGGAGCCTTTGAACTAACCTTAGGCGCTCAATACATGGCCGAACTGAGCCATGTAGATGCCGTTATTTGTATTGGTTGTGTGATTCAGGGCGATACCAAACACTTTGATTTTATTTGCGATGCTGTAGCTAAGGGAATTACTAACCTAAACCTTAAATTCAATATGCCTTTTATTTTCGGTGTATTAACGGTTAATACACAGGAACAGGCTGAAGACCGAACCGGTGGCAAACATGGTAACAAAGGAGATGAAGCGGCGGTTACCGCGATAAAAATGCTCGGACTTAAAAACAGTTTTGAATCAAATAAAGGAAAAATAGGTTTTTAATTTTAATGCATTATTTTTTTATAATGACAGCATTTTTAACTTGTTTATCCAGGGTTACTTTAATAAAGTAAATTCCATCCGGTAAATTGGTTAAGTCAATTCTATTACTGATTTGTTTTAAATTCTCATTATAAATCAGCTCTGAAAAAACATTAAAGATATCTAGAGTTGCAGTTTCTTCGAGTTCAATTGTGAAAATACCGTTTGTAGGGTTTGGGTAGTAAATGACATCTTTTTCTTTAAGCGTATTGGTAAGTCCTACAGACATCACTGTTACACACGCTGTAGTGTCTATGCAATTAAACTGGTTTACAATACAGGCGTAACTTCCATTATTGGTTGGGTTATAAACCTGGCTTGTTCCATTAACTAATGGGAAATTATTTGAGCAATTAATCCATTGGTATGTTGCATTTACAGCATTTGCCATAATGGCGGCCCCGTTTAATGTAGTGCCTATATCAGTTATATTAATATTTAGTTGCGTATGAACAATACTATCGCAACCATAAATTGATTGAAGAGTATCTCTAAAAAATCCTGGCTGATCACGGTATTGCCCTTCTAAAAACACACTGTCGTATGCACAAATAAACATATTAGTAGCAGTAAAATAAACAGGTTTGAAGTTTATCGTTGTTTTCACAATACTATCGCAACCATATGATGTTACCAGAGTATCTGAAAAAACATAATTATTATGATGGTATTGACCGTTAAAGAATATACTGTCATTACTACAAACTGAAAAAACTGTATGCCGGCTTTTAACCGGATGAACTATCAAAGTTGTCTTTACTATTGAATCTATATTAAAAGTTGCAGTCAATGTATCAGTATAGATGCCGGGAGAAAATTGCCAATTTCCTTGTAAAAAAGCACTGTCTAAGGCACAAATTTCAAGAGAATCATTTACAGCGTAACGGACATTAATTATTTGACAAATTGTATCTGTTATACATTTGCTAGCAAGTAAACAAACTGTCATTGTTGGTGATGTAAATCCTGTTACTAAATTATTTGGATATGTAGTTGCCATTACATTATTAACTATCCATTTTATAGAATCAGAATTTATACTGTTATTCAACAATGATAAACTTGTGGGTAATAGTGAATGAGAAAAGGCTGCTACCGGATCAAGAAAAACTTGAACATTAATGGTATCATAGCTAAAACAAACGGAATTTGTATATGTTTCCTTTACAAATAATTGAGTAGCATTAGTAATACCAACCACTTGAGTAGTATCAAGCTGTGGATTTGTAAAATAACTTGCAGGTGACCAAATTAAATTAGATGGATTAATTGGAGCGAGAACTAATGGAATGTTTTTACAAATAGTTGTATCTCTTGATGTGAGTATATTTTTATTTGAGCGAAATTTATAAAACCCAATTTGATGAGAAAATAATAAATCACTACTCTCAATAAATAATTTAATACTATCCGCTCCAAGAATTACATTCGGCATATTCCACTGATAGCCATATGTTTGAGCGGCAATATTACTAGCTATAAAGTTTTTAGTGGTACTTCCATTTATATAATAACCAAGATTAATTGTAGGTATTGAGGGTGTGGAAATCCAAGGAATATATAAAGAGGTATTACTACATAATTCTTTTTTTGGTAAATGAATAAATAAAGTATCATTTAATCCTCCTGGAAATGCAGGACCTGTGCACTGCCCAGTATTTCCATCTATTTTTATTGAAGTAGTACGAGTATTATATGAAGGTGCCTGAGGAACTTTAATTCCATTTAAATTAAAATAGCCGTTATCATCTATATTTAAAAACAAACCTAAATTCAATGAGGTAAAATTGTAACTTTTCTCTAATACACCATTATTACTAAACTGCAAAAACACAGAGCCTCCACTAGGCGTATAAACAGTATCTAAATTCGTTTGTGAATTTCCAAAACTAAATTTATTTCCAAAATAAATATAAGTAGTGTAACTAGCGTTTGGATTTACTACAACTCCAATGTGCTTTTCATCTGGCGATAGCTTCATATCAACAATACTACAATTGAAGAAATATTTATTCCAAACAAAATTTCCATTTACATCAATTTTAGAAATCGAAGCACCCAAACTGTTTAAACTATCATTATTAATAATACTGATATTATTTGTAAAACTTGTTGATGAGATATTATTACCTAAAAAGTATTTATTGCCATGTATATCAGAACCACTATTAGTAATACAGCCAGTTATATTGGAAAGATTTCCTTTTTCTATTACTTTACCATTTATCCAACCATGCACAGGATCATAAATTGCCATAGTTGAAACACCTTTGGGATACAACATATTCAATGGCATATTAGCGGGCATTAATACATTTGGACCGAATGTAATTGGTGCATTTAAATATTCCCCAGGCCTAGTTTGATTCAAATAGTGAATTAAAAGTCTATTTTGTTTATCAATTACAAGTGAAGCAGCTTTTGAATTAAAATGAGAATAAGCGCCACTTCCATAATAAAAAATGTTAGGCATTGAATTATAAGAATCTGTGATTAATATTTTATTTATTAAATTTCCTGACAAATTATACTCAAGTAAATACATGCCAGGCGTTATCAATGAACCCACATTTGTCCATGAATTATTTGATATATTACATGTTTTTAGAAAACCTGGCAAAGCAGTATTTAAAATAGTATATATTTTACCATTTAAATAAACTATATCTGTAAAAGCACAAAATCCATTATTTGAAGAATTACTTGCATAATTTGGGGCAAAAATGGTAAGATTTTTTAGGTTATTTAATGAATCATGCTTCGTTATAAATGCAAAATCATATATGTTAGAAGATGAGCCCCAGATATAATAAAGGTTATCAAAAATAAAATTACCCTTACCCATGAATTGACCTGTGTAATAATAATTTAATGAATCGTCAGTAGTCACACTATTCAAATATTCATTACCTCCATTTATTTCGCCTATAGATGGTTTTACATAACTTCGAGAATAAATTGGTAATTTCTGTTTATTATATTTCCTATATAACATCACGGATTGACTCGGATAATTATATCCACTAGAAAAGCCTGCTAAATGGTAATTCCCCCTTTTATCAATGTGGATATCAGATGAATGGAAATAATTTTGAGTATTCCCAGATAAAAATGAAGTATCTGAACCACAGTTAACTAGTGGGTTAAATACAATTTGCTGCGATAATGACTGTAAGTTAAAAAAAAGAACTGTAACTATTATACAAATGAATGATTTCATAGAATAAATATAATATTTATTTCACAAATCAAGTTGTAAGAAATACAAATGTGTATTAAAGAGAAATTTCTTATAGTTAAAGAATAAACCCTAAAGTCATAGTGAGTTGGGCCGCAAAAAAATGATGACTCGCTTTACCATTTCCTTTACCAAGTACTAAGGCATTTCTGTAATCAGCATAGACCCCTTTTCCGGTAAATTCAAAAACACCGTGTTTCAGGAACTCCATTCTTAATCCGGATTCAACACCAACAATCCAACCTGCAATATGCCATTTGTTATTTAGTCGCTCTCCAAACATAGTTACATCCGTTCTGGGATAAACTATGCCCGCACCCGGTTTTACCACAAAACCAACGTTAAATTTTTTTGAAGGTTCATATAATTTCCAACGTTTCAAAAAATTAATCATCCAAAAATTTGCTCCATCGGTATGTTCGAAATGCAAAAAATTATCAGGATCAATGATCGTATCTTTGTCCACATACTCTCCGTTAAAGGTTCCTTTCACCCGAACTTTTTGGTAATTAGTTACCACGTATTTGGCGTGGTCATAATTTATTTCAATACCAAAATCATGTTTATTATTAAAGTAGTAACCTGCATGAACGACAAACTGCGGAATTGTTATGTTCACCACATCTTTAATCTGATCAAAATCAGGCCTGTCTTTTGCTTCGGCGTCATAAATAGTGAAATCATAATCATTATACCTTCCTGTTGCCTCATGGTACTTATTTGAGCGGTCCTTAAAGTGAATATCACTTTTACTAAACCAGCAGCGAGTATATCCCCAAGATGCATAAAAATTTCCTTTTTTTTTCGGAGTCGAAACAGTTGAAGTATTCAATTGTTCTGATTGAGAAAAAATGCAGAAAGGGATAAAAAATAATAAGAGACTAATTGGTAATTTCATTATTTGTAATAATTTCAGCACAAAGATAACGAATATTATTTTCGGAATTAATGATTATTCTTAGGTAAGAACTTAAAAAAGATAAAGAGAGTTCAGGCCATTCAATAAAAACATAATTTCCGGATAAAACATACTCTTCAAATCCTAATTCGTACAGTTCTTCAGCCGTTTTTATCCTGTATAGATCGAAATGAAAAAGCTTAAGATTTGAATTCGTATGATATTCATTTACAATAGAATAAGTTGGGCTACTCATAGTGTCAGTTATATGAAGACGCCTGCACAAAGTCTTGATAAAAGTTGTTTTACCAGCGCCCATTGGTGCATCAAATAAAAATACCCTCTCTGCTCCAGCAAATTCAATTAATTGCGCGGCTGCATCATCATGATGTTTAAGATTTGAGATATCAATTTTAAAAGAGTTCATCCTAATCAAGCAATTGAAGCAAATTTTTAAAGTATTCTTCCCTGTCTACTTTTTGCCTCTTCCTTGTTAGGAGGTCGAGAATAAACCAAACGTTATTATTAACAATAAGTGCTTTATTCATTTTTAGATAGTAAAATCCATTACCTTCAATTTCATATGAATCATTGGTCAATAAATTTTCGATCGTGAAACTTTCAGAGGATTTATAGGATTTTAAAACATGAATGGTTTTGGATGAAAACTCGATGTGTTTTTTATTGGTATAAATCAGCTTTCCTTCAAAATCATACACATCATCATTCTGACGGCTATTGTACACGGCGCTGCAGCAATATACAGAGCTATCTTCATTATTGATTTTTATATCATGATATTTACATTTTACGATCACCAATCCGGAAGAATCAATCAGGCCCTTTTCTCGAACGATTCTTTTATCAATTTCTGAACCGTTTTCTGTCTCGAAAAAACCGGGTGTTTTCGAAGTATAAATGTTATCAAAGCCAGCAGATAACTGTTTTCCGTTTTTAGAGAAAAGGTATAGCTTATTTTGAAACAGAATTTTAAAATAACCGGTAGAGTCTATGTAAGAAGATTTTAACTCCTGCTGGTATGGAAAGGTAAACATACTGTCCGGAAAATGTTCTGCCAATAATTTAAACTTATTATTCTTAGTATCTATATAAAAATAATCAAAAGAAATTTCTTCTTCACCTGTTAAAGGATTTACTATTTTATTGAAGTCGTTTCTATTAGCAACTAAGGCAATCTGGTTGGTTTTATCAAATACAAAAGCAGTATCATATTCATAAGGAATCACCACTTTTTGTCCGGCTTTAAAGCCCCATTTTTTATTTTCATAATAAGGTTCTAAACGCTGAGCTTTAAAAAAAAGGACGCTAAACGTGAGAAAAATAAATATGTGTTTTCTTTTTATACTAATATTTTTAAATAAAAATCAATTCAGTTCCTACACACGCAGCAACACATTATGATACACTAATATAAATATTATTTTAAAACGACTCCTTTAAATCTGATCATTTGAGAAGAATTCTTCGCATTAGAAATGATTTGTACTATCCTATCCTGTCTGTCGTAAACAGATTTGGTATCGAACTTAACCATGATTTTAGATGATTGTCCGGGAGCAATTGGCTGTTTTGGATACTCAACAGTGGTGCAGGAACATTCCACTTTAGCATCTGAAATAATGGCGGGTTGGTTTCCGGTATTTGTAAAATCAAATTCGACCAATACTATTTCTCCTTTTTTTACAATGCCAAAATTCTTTTTTATGTCTTTAAATTTTAGCTGGGGTTGAGCAAAAATTATTTGACTCAAAAAAAACAAAATCAAACAAAAAACCCCTCTAAAATTAGAAGGGTTTTTTAGAATATTATTTAAATTATTTAGCATCCGGTGTTGCTGCTACAGCCGGTGCAGCTTCTACAACACCTTTGATTTTAACTACTTTACTTGGCTCTTTTGAGTTTGATGTAACAGTAACATTTTTCTCGAACGGACCAGGGCGTTTTGTATCATATTTAACTTTGATGCTGGCAGTTTTTCCTGGTAAAATTGGCTCTTGTGGCCATCCTGGTTTACCATCAATGGTTGTAGCAGTACAACCACATTGTCCTTGCACGTTAGAAATAGTTAGTGGAGATTTACCAACATTTTTCACTTTGAATTCACGAACTCCATTTGCATCAAATTTTACTGTACCATAATCCAAAACATCTGTTTCAAATTTCATTTCTGCGGCATTTGGATCAATATTAGGAACTACTGAACCGCCTTCCTGTGCGTTTGCTGCAAATCCTAATCCTAAGAATAATGCCACTGTTGCGAATACTTTTTTCATTTTTTGAGAGTGTTTATTGATTAATTATTTTTTTTCTAATGGGGCACCTTGTGAAGGCTGGTTTGTTGGAAATGCTTCTTCAACCGGTTTAGCAGAAATGTTTCCTTTGATTTGTAAAGTTTGAGTTCCTGATTTTGCATTCGATTGTACCGAAACTGATTTACTGATTGGCCCAACTCTGTTAGAATCATACTTTACTTTTATTTCTCCTGATTTACCCGGTAAAATAGGATCTTTTGGACATTGAGGAACTGTACAACCGCAAGAACCCTGACACATAGTAATAATTAAAGGTTCTTTTCCAGTGTTTTTAAATTTAAAAACACACTCACCATTATCGCCTTGTTTAATTTCACCGTAATCGTGAACCATTTTATCAAACTTAATTTCGGCAGTACTTACCGGAGCTGTACTAGCTGTTGTTGCAGCACCGTGGTTATGACCATCGTTAGCACTATGTTCCTGTGCAAATGATACAAAGCTTAAAGAAGCTACAAATCCTAGGGTATAAATTAATTTTTTCATTTTATAATTTTGTTTTGTTTACAGTTCAAAAATAATTCCAATATCGTGCCATAAAGATAGTATGCATATGGTTTGGTATCACTATTTTTGCGAAATTTAACAAAATTTTTAATATCATTCATGGAAATCGCTAAAACATTTAATTCTGCTCAAGCTGAACAAACATGGTACAAGTACTGGTTAGACAATAAATTCTTTAAATCTACACCTGATCACAGAACACCTTACACGATCGTAATTCCACCACCTAATGTGACTGGTGTGTTACACATGGGTCATATGCTTAATAATACCATACAGGATGTATTGATCAGGCGTGCCCGTATGCTTGGCTTTAATGCCTGTTGGGTTCCGGGAACTGACCACGCAAGTATTGCAACAGAAGCGAAAGTTGTAGCACTGTTAAAAGAACAAGGAATTAATAAAGCGGATTTAAGTCGCGAAGATTTTTTAAAACACGCTTGGGGCTGGAAAGAAAAATACGGTGGAATTATTCTGGAGCAATTAAAAAAGCTTGGTGCTAGCTGTGATTGGGACAGAACACGCTTTACCATGGAAGAAGATATGAGCGAAGCGGTGATAGATGTATTTATTGACCTTTATAATAAAGGACATATTTACCGCGGTGTCCGTATGGTGAATTGGGACCCGCAAGGATTAACAGCTGTAAGTGATGAAGAAGTAATTCATAAAGAAGCTCAGAGTAAGTTAGTGTACGTTAAATATCAAATTGAGAACGGCCTCACCCCAGCCCTCTCCGAAGGAGAGGGATCAGAACAATATATTGTTATTGCTACCACACGTCCTGAAACGATCATGGGTGATACGGCTGTTTGTGTGAATCCCACTGATGAACGTTACACACATTTAAAAGGAAAGAATGTAATTGTGCCAATTGTAAATCGTGTTGTGCCAATTATTTTTGATGAATACGTAGATAAAGAATTCGGAACGGGAACTTTAAAAGTAACGCCTGCTCATGATATTAATGACTTTAATTTAGGACAAAAACATAAGCTACAAACCATTGATGTATTAACGCAGGAAGGTAAGATCAGCGAGGCAGCAAGGGTATATGTTGGTATGGATCGTTTTGCCTGCCGTAAACAAATCATTAAAGACTTAGAAGAACAAGGTTTAGTTTCAAAAATTGAGGATATTAAAAACAAGGTTGGTTACAGCGAACGTACCAATGCAGTTATTGAACCGCGTTTAAGTATGCAATGGTTTTTAAAGATGGAGAACGTGAGTAAACCTGCTTTAGAAAATGTGTTGAATGGTGAAATCAAACTGATTCCAGAAAAGTTTATTAATACCTACAAGCATTGGATGGAAAATGTGCATGATTGGTGCATCAGTCGCCAGTTGTGGTGGGGGCAACGAATCCCTGCCTGGTATGACGGACAAGGAAATACAGTCATTTGTAAAACCAAAGAGGAAGCGATAACATTATTAAAAACTAAAAACTCATCATTAAATATTAGCGATGTTAAGCAGGATGAAGATGTATTGGATACCTGGTTCTCTTCGTGGTTGTGGCCAATTACGGTTTTTGATCCTGCTGTTATCAGGAACGGAAAAGCCAATGCTAATGAAGATTTGAAATACTACTACCCAACTAACGATTTGGTTACTGCCCCTGAAATTTTATTTTTCTGGGTAGCCCGTATGGCAATTGCCGGTTATGAGTGGATGGGCGAAAAGCCATTCACTAACGTTTACCTGACAGGAATTGTACGTGATAAATTGGGACGTAAGATGAGTAAGAGTTTAGGGAACTCCCCTGACCCACTCGACCTGATCGAAAAATATGGTGCGGACGGTGTTCGTGTGGGAATGTTATTATGTTCACCGGCAGGCAATGATTTAATGTTTGATGAAAGCTATTGCGAGCAGGGAAGAAATTTTTCCAATAAGGTGTGGAATGCGTTTCGTTTAATTGCAGGATTTGAAGTAGGTTCTGTCACACTGAGCGGAGTCGAAGTGGTGCAGACTGACGCCCAAAAAGCAGCCATCACTTGGTTCGAACATAAATTAGCAGAGCAATTAGAAATTATCAATGATCATTATTCGAAATACCGAATGAGTGATGCCTTAATGACAACTTACAAATTAGTGTGGGACGATTTCTGTGCCTGGTACCTTGAAGCCATCAAACCGGAATTTGTTGATGGAAAAGCTCAACCAATTGATAAGGCAACATACAATGCAACCATTGGTTATCTTGAATCTTTATTAAAGATCATGCACCCATGGATGCCATTTATTACAGAAGAAATCTGGCATTTAATAAAAGAGCGTGATGCCAAAGATTGTATCATTGTTGAGGAATGGCCAAAAATCAATGATTGGATTGATAGAAAACAATTAGCAGAATTTGAAGTGAGCAAAGAATTGGTTGCGATGGTTCGTAACGTCCGCGCACAAAAAAAATTATCTCCAAAAGAGAAATTAGAAGTAATTGAAAAATCAGACTTTACCAGCTCTTATTTTGATCATACTATAATAAAACTGGCAAACTTGTCTGCCTTTTCTTATACCAAAGAAAAAGTAGAAGGGGCATTTTCTTTTCAGATCAAAACAACGGAGTTTTATATTCCGTTAGCCATGAATTTGAATAAAGAAGAGGAAATTGAACGATTGACTAAAGAGCTTGAATACAATAAAGGATTTTTAAAATCGGTGCAAATCAAATTATCAAACGAAAAATTTGTAGCGAATGCAAAAGCTGAAGTACTAGAAATAGAACGAAAAAAAGAAAGTGATGCTTTATCCAAAATAAAGACATTGGAAGAGCAGTTGGAAGTTTTAAGTTAATACAGTTGAAAATAAAAAAATACTGGTCATATTAATTCATGACAAGTACTTTTTTAAAACATTAATGGCTAAACCATTATATTATATTTTTCAGGAATAGATAATAGTAACTCTCTGATTTCTTCAATATTTTCAGTAGTTACAAGTTTCATACGGGTCTCTTTAAAATGATCGATCCCTCTAAAATAATTGGTGTAATGCGGGCGCATTTCCAACACACCTAATTTCGGCCCTTTCCATTCAATGGATTTATCAAAGTGCGTTAATGCAACCTCTACCCTATTTTCTAAAGTTGGTTTGGCCAAATGCTCACCTGTTTTAAAATAATGCTTGATCTCGTTAAAAATCCATGGATATCCGATGCTTGCTCTCCCAATCATCATTCCATCCAGACCATATTTATTTTTATATTCCAATGCTTTTTCAGGAGTAGTTATGTCTCCATTTCCAAAAATAGGAATGTGCATGCGCGGATTATTTTTCACAGCGGCAATTGGCTCCCAATTAGCGGAACCCTTATACATTTGAGCGCGAGTTCTACCGTGAACCGTTAATGCTTTAATACCGACATCCTGCAAACGTTCGGCTACTTCCATGATGTTGATCGTGCTTTCGTCCCATCCTAAACGAGTTTTTACAGTCACGGGTAAACTGGTTGATTTTACTACCGCTTTGGTTAAACGAACCATTAAATCAATATTTTTCAATACACCTGCTCCTGCTCCTTTACAAACTACTTTTTTTACAGGGCATCCAAAATTAATATCTAATATATCAGGCTGCGTGGCATCAACTATTTTCGCAGACATGGCCATCGCTTCTTCATCTCCACCAAAAATTTGAATGCCTATAGGTTTTTCGTAATCAAAAATATCAAGTTTTTTGCGGCTTTTTATAGCATCACGGATTAAGCCTTCACTACTTATAAATTCAGTGTACATCAAATCCGCACCATACTTTTTGCAAACGTAACGAAATGGCGGATCACTCACATCTTCCATGGGAGCAAGTAATAAAGGGAAATCCCCTAATTCTATATCAGCAATTTTTACGATGGCGCAAAGGTATGAAATTAATTTATACTTTCTTTTAGTTAAAAGTATTTGGGCGCGTTCCTGCAAAGCTACAGGCAGGAACCGGGCCATTACTTCAATCTTTTTGTAAAAGAACACAAAAAGGATTTACGCTTGCGTCCCTCGCGCAGGGTTTAAAACTACTCTTCCGCCGGTTCTTGCTTAATAGTTGTTGCTTTTGGTCCATCGACAGCCGCATAAATTCTCCAGGTATTATATACACTTTTATTCAAGCGGTTGCTCAATACAATAATTGTTAAACTATCTTTTAACCTCCTGTGAAAAGAGGTTCTGTAACCATGCCACCAACCATTATGAAACACTTCCTTGTCAGGATCATTGATGTGGTTCATGCGCCAGCCAAAACCATAATTGCTTAATTTTTTTTCTGAACTATGTGGCGCGTAGGCCAGTTGTTGGGTTTCTTTAGCCAGTAATTTATGTTGATATAAAGCTGAACTTAATAAGAACAGATCATAAGTTGTTGTATAAATTCCTTTATCACCCAAAACACCATCATAACGGTCATTAGCTACACATCCAAATTTCATGGTGTAACCGCGGGTAATCTGTTCTTTGGTACTATCTATATTTAAAGCTGTGTAACTATGATTCATTCCTAAAGGCAAAAATAATTCTTCTTTCAAAAAATCCGAATAGCATTTTTTAGAAATCTTTTCAATGATCAGAGCCAATAAGGCAAAATTGGTATTACAATAATTGAAACGTAATCCCGGATTTAAATAGGGCTTTGGCTGATGCTTTACAATAATGTTCAACATCATTTGGTTGCTCATGGTGCAAACTGAATCGTTTAAAAATTCACCACAAAAATAAGTGTAGTTTGGTAAGCCAGAACGGTGTGATAACAATTGTTTCACAGTAATTGACTTATACGGAAAATCGGTAAGGATATCTGAAACTTTAGAATCGAGGTTTAATTTTCCCTGTTCAAATAATAATAAGACTGCAACACCTGTAATCACTTTAGAAACGGAAGCCAGTTGAAACAAAGAAGAATCATTCAGGGGTTTATTCGCTTCTTTAATACCGTATCCAAATGATTTTTGATAGATGATCTCTTGTCCTTTAGCAATCAAAACATTTCCATTAAAAGCATCGGCCTTGTATAATTTTGAAAAGAGAGTATCCAGACGGTAGATTTCACCTTTGTATTTAATTGAATCAATTTTTGAGCGAACTGTTGGTTTTTCAGGGCTACTATAATTGTTTACTTTTGCAGGCTCTTCTTTTTGATTGCAATTGATTGCTAAAATCGAAAACAAAACCAATGGGGCTATATATTTCAGTGAATTCAAAAAGATCAGGTTAATGGTTCAATACAATCTTACTGAAAAAAAATTGAAAAAATTAATCATGCTTGTTTAATTAATTAAATATATAGTGTTAATTACACTATTTTTTTGAAATGATATTTGATATTTTGGTATACCTTCAAATGAGCTTTTTTCAGTATACCTAAAAATATAAAAGCTACGAGTTTATTTGTAGTGACTTCAATATACTCTACCATTTTTGTTTTCCCGCTTTCTTCTTCAAAATGGAAATCAATATTTAGATATACATTAGGTTTTACCTGAGAAGTATAACGCAATTGTTTATGTTTTTCAATCTCAATGACCTTAGCTTTATAATTTGGACGAACTTTGATAAAACCAAATAATAATACCTCTTCATTCACTTCATATTCAATATACTCAGGACTTTTATCTTGTACAATCGTCACATTTTTCATCACAGGATGATGCATTCCATATTTTTTAAAATCGCAAAACTGTTCATATAAAGTATGAATATCCACTTCGAATTCGTCTTCCAGTTTCAATCTATTTTTATTATTTAGCATACTATTATTTCCATCTATTTAAACTCCATTGAATATGTTGTGTTTCATTTAAATAAGTCCAAGAAACCAATCTACTGGTTTTATTGCCCTGCGACATGTTTATAGTCTTTACTAAAACTGCTTCCGTTTTTTTTAAAGCATTATAAATTGCTGGAAGATTTTCACTTTTAGAAACCAAGGAGGTAAACCATAAGCTGCTATTTGAAATGAATGCACTTTCTTCAATCATTTTTCTTATAAAAGATACTTCACCACCCTTGCACCAAAGCTCAGAATTTTGACCACCAAAATTTAATAATGGTTTTGATGGCTGTTTATATTTTAAATTTTTCCACTTGCGCTCTGTGCCTGATTCCGCCTCAGCTGCCGAAGAATGAAAAGGAGGATTACACATCGTTATATCTACCATTTCATTAGGTTTTAATATGTTATTGAAAATGAAAGAAGGATCAGCTTGCAGACGACATTCAATTGAATCCGTTAATGCATTTGAACTGATAATTTGTTTGGCCACTTTTATAGCAACCGCATCAATATCAGTACCAATAAACTCCCATCCATATTCCTGATGACCAACTAGTGGATAAATACAATTAGCCCCTACTCCAATATCCAACACATGAACTGATTTACCTTTTGGAATAATACCTCCGTTGCTGGAAGCTAAAATATCGGCTATATTATGAATGTAATCTGCTCTTCCCGGAATTGGCGGACATAAATAATTTTCGGGAATATCCCAATGATTGATCTTATAAAAATGTTTTAATAATGCCTTGTTTAATGTTTTAACTGCTTTTGGGTTAGTAAAATCAATGGTCTCACTATTGAATTTATTGATCGAAACAAAAGGTTTCAAATCCGGACAAGTAGCAATTAACTGTTCAAAATCATAACGATCATGATGTTTATTACGTGGATGCAATTTATTTTCTTTTAAGATATTTAAATTATCCGACTTCAAATGATTGGTTATTTTAAAAAGGATTAATTAATGAGAATACCGCAGTGTCCAAAAACTTTCCATTAAAATAGTAATTTTCTTTAAAATAAGCCTCTCTCGTAAAGGTACATTTTTGCAGTAGTTTTTCAGATCCCTTATTTGCAGGATCTATATGCGCTTCAATAGAATGTAAGTGCATTTGATTGAATCCAAAATCAATAACAACCTTTACGGCTTCTGTAGTTATGCCTTGTTTCCAAAATTTCGGATTAAGCATATATCCTAATTCCGCTCGGTAATGTTCTTTTATTAATTTATGAAATGATATTGTACCAATCATTTGATTGTTTGTTTTAAGGCAAACAGCCCAGCCAATTCCATCATTAAAATTTATCATGTCATTGATCCGAAGAATCTTTTCTTTAGTTTCTTCAACAGATGTTTGAACTGGTTTGCAGATATATTTCATTGTATCTACATTATTTCTCATCTCAAAATAATCATCTGCGTCTTCCAATATTATTTTTCTCAGAATAAGCCTGTTCGTTTCTAAAATCGGAAATGGGTCAAAATTTACTTCCAGCATACTAAAGCTTTGTATGATGATAAAGGGCAATCTTCCATATCCCTTCTTTATCTTTCTTCCAGATAATGGTGTAACGAACATCAGAAACTGTTTCCTTATTACCTTTTTGATAATATATTAATTTTGAGATACCTGTCTGAACCGCCATTTCGTTGCATACTTCTATAGATTGAATCTGATGTTCCCAGGTTATTCCTTTACCATCAAGTTGTTTCCAGTAGGCGGCAATCGCTTCCTTGCCTTTAATTTCTTCACCGGTTCCTACAATTCTTGCATCATCCATATAGGAATTCGCAATTTTTTCCATTTCGTTTTTTTTGAAATGCTCATCCATTAAAAAATACTGCGTCTTAATATCAGCTTCAGGAGACATGCCACTTCCTTTTTTTCTACGATAATCTAAATCGTATTCAGTTAACCAAGTTTTCCCGTTGTCTTTTGATATTTCTCCAAACTGCCTCACTTTTTGATCGCTTAATTTGTACAAAGTTAAACGCCTCATTGCTAATGTATCTTTTGATAAAGTAAAAGCAGCAGTTAAAAATTCAATTTTATTCTTTTCAAATTTTCCGATAAGGTAGTTATTAGAACCGCCTGAATTATCAACCCATGATTGTTGCCATTGCTTAGTAGAGGCATTGTAAGTGTTTAAACTTTTTCCTGAATAATTAATACCGTTTTTTTTATTACTGCTTTCCCATTCTTCCATGATCATACAACTATTTAAGACTGAGCTTATTTTACTATCACCTGCTTTGTTATTTGCAAGATCATACACTTCCCAGTTACCAATCCAGAAATCAAACTGTCTGTAAACTGAATCTTTTTCGCAGGGCGATTTTTGGGCGACGGATTGAATAGTAAGAAAAAAAGTGATTGCTAATAATGGTATATGTTTCATATGATGATCTAAATTTCAAAAGCCAATTTAAGGGTTTTACAATAAATAATTTGTATTTGTTTTAAACAGCATACATATAATCTTCTTGCCAGTTACAATAAATTTTCAAATTTTGATCTATCTCATGGGCTCAATCAAATCCCACAGATTTCCATAAAGGTCTGCAAAAACAGCCACTGTTCCCCATTCTTCTTTCAGTGGTTTTCTAACAATTGAAATTTCTTTCTCCACTAGATTTTGATAATCTCGCTCAAAATCATCCGTGTATAAAAACAAAAATACTCTACCTCCGGTTTGATCTCCAATCCTGCTTTTTTGATCATCATTGGATGCTTTGGCTAGTAATAAACAACATTCTTTAGAACCAGGCGGGGCAATTAAGACCCAACGTTTATCATCACTTAAAGTAATATCTTCTACTAATATAAAATGTAATTTTTGGGTATAAAAATCAATTGCAAGATCATAGTCATCTACTAAAATTGAAATATGGGCAAGGTATTGTTTCATCAGAAATGAATTAAAATTAAAATTTATTACAAAGTACAAAAAAGAAATAATTAAACTGATTTCGCATAGGTTTCCTGTAACTTCTATCTGAATTAAATGGTGTATTTTTAAATAATGAGTAATGTTCCATTTAAGTTTATAGTTTTAATAGCATATTTTCTGCTAATGATTTCTGGTTGTTCTGTAAAAAGAGTCAATAAGTTCAGTGATCAAATCTTTGATTCAGCTCATGATTTAAAGCTTGATGTTTATACTCCCCGAAAATCTGAAACTCCAAAAAAAATCCTGGTGTTTATTCATGGTGGTAACTGGGTTCAAGGTAAAAAATCGCTTTACCGGTTTTTCGGAAACGGTATTGCACGAAAAAATATTGCATGCGTTGTGATCAGTTACAGGTTGAGTCCGAAAACCGATATTGTTGGTATGGCTGACGATGTAGCTATGGCTGTAAAATGGATAAAAGAAAATGCATTAAATTTTAACGGGGATACTAATAATATTTTTATATCAGGGCATTCTGCCGGAGGTCATTTGGCAGCAATGGTTGCTTTGGATGATCACTATTTTGAAAAGTTAAAAATGAAGAACCCGATAAAAGGAGCAGTTTTAATTGATGCTTTCGGACTAGATATGTATAATTATTTACGCCATTCTAATAACAAAAGAGATACCATATATCGACGTGTTTTTACTGATGATTCTGTTAACTGGAAAAAATACTCCCCCGTTTATCATTTAGCAAAGAACAAACCAAAATTTATACAATTTGTTGGTGGTAAAACAAATGAGATTATCAAAGAAATGAATGCGGCATTTTATGATGAATTACAAAAGTACCAGCCAGATGCTCATCTCATCATCGTAAAAGGAAAACGGCATGTGCCGATGATTTTCCAGTTTTATAATCCTTGGGTGAAATCTTACGAGGATATTCTGAATTTTATCAAACCCTGATATAGAATAAATTAATTGTTTCAGCAGTCTACAAATGTGCTTTAGATACTGGAATTGAATAAATTATTAAATACAAGCTATTTTCTTTGCCTGCCACTCAGCCATCACACTAATTACCTGAAAAATATTTTGAACAAAAAAAGCAATAAAGATCACTGATAAGATAAATAGGTATGACTTGGAATTTCTAAAAGATGAATGTTTTATAGACAATCCACTTTTGTAAACCGATTATTATCGATCTATTTTATTTTTATTTCAGCAATATTATTTATCATTCTATTAAAAATTAGTCCATGAAACGGAAGAACCGAATACCAATACAATCTACCCAATAAGCCCAAAGGTCTGAAGGTTGCTGTTTGTGTAAGAATATCATTTTTGTCAATTTTGAATTCTAACCATGCTTCGCCCGGTAGTTTCATTTCGGCATACAAGAGCAGGCGTTTCTGATCTTTGTCAGCAATTAGCACTCGCCAAAAATCAAGGGCATCTCCAGTATTTAATTCGGTATCACTTTTTCTTCCTCGCCGCATTCCAACACCACCGGCAATCTTGTCTAAAAAACCTCTGAATTCCCAAAGCCTGTTTCCGTAATACCAGCCTGTTTTCCCTCCAATAGACCATATTCTGTTAATTGAAACATCACTATTATCAACTTTACGTGAACGAACATCCTTAAAACAGCCGTTAATTGGTACTTCAATATATTTAGAAAATCCACCTCTAAATATATTACTTGATTGTGCATCTTTCCAGCTTGAAAGAACCTGGTTTTGTTCTATTTTATCGAAAGCCAATTTTATTGATGTGTCATAATCAATTAGCTTTATTTCAAGCATTGAAGCTAAATTATTGGGTTTGCAAATCACTTCAATTTTCATACTGTTTACTAAATTCTTAGCCAATGCAAAGGAGGTAGATGTAACAAAATATAACCAATATGAAGAAATTTTTGGTGTCATTGCGGGTACTATAACGATACGCCTTTTTAATCCTCGTACTTTTGCAAATCGTAAAAGCATTTCTTTATAACTTAAAACGTCAGGGCCGCCAATATCGTAACTGTTCTTATATGTTTCGGTTTTACCCATTACTCCAAATAAAAATTCTACAACATTACGTATTGATATGGGCTGACATTTTGTTTTTACCCACCGTGGTGTAATCATAAAAGGTAATTTTTCAACCAAATCGCGAATGATTTCAAAGGAGGCGCTGCCTGATCCTACAATAATACCAGCCTTTAAGGTAGTGAGCGAAAAATCAGAACTTGATAAAATATTTTCTACATTCTTTCTTGATGACAAATGTTTTGATAGTGAGTTAGCGTTGCTAATACCACTAAGGAATATAACCTGTTTTGCACTTGTCTGTTTAATACGATTTCTAAAATTAGTTGCGCATATGTCTTCCATATTTTCAAAGTCACCACTTTGTGTCGACATCGAATGGATAAGGTAATATGCCAAATCAATATCATTTGGAATATTCTGCAAACTTTCGCTGTTCAAAAAATCTACATCAATTACCGAGATATTTGATGTAGAATATTTTTTAATATTAAATCTACTGCTGTCTCTTACGCAACAAACAACCTCGTGCTTATTTTCTAATAAAACCGGCAAAAGTCTTTGTGCAATATATCCAGTTACTCCAGTAAGTAAAATTTTCATAAAATATATTATTCAATTATTTTCTAATAATAAAATTTTGTTGATTAAGCTTAGCAATAATGCGTTAAATACTTAATTACTAAATACTTATCTTATGTAATATGAAGTTACATTGTTTTTCTTACAATCTTAGCGAATGATCAAACATTAATGATTCAGAATCCAGTTTATTTGACAATCTTCATTTCAACCCTGCGGTTGAGCTGCATCCCTTTGAGGTTGGGTTTGCCCTTTGGTAAAGCATTTGGAGCAATTGGAACCGTTTCACCATAACCTTTGGCAATAAGCATATCCCTTTTAATACCTTTTCTAATCAGAGCGTTAACAACAGCCTGTGAACGCGTTTGAGATAAAGTCATATTGGCTGCATCGTTTCCTTTATTATCGGTGTGTCCAGAAACTTCAATCACTAATTCTGGATAATCTTTCATTAATGCCACCAACTTATCAATTTCCACTTCTGATTCTTTTCTCAGGATAGATTTATTGGAATCAAAGAAAATATTATTCAACACAATTTTAGAACCCACTTCCACTCTATCCAGGATCACATCTTTTTGCATTACAGAGTACTCAGCTACTTTCGGCACGTTGATGTTTTCAGAATGGAAAAGATAGCCTTTGGACTCATAAGAGATATTATAGTTTTGCCCGCGGTTCACTACAAAATAATAAGAGCCCGAGTCAATTGTTGTATAAAATGTTTCAAGTAATTTGCCGCTCAGGTTATCTTTTAAAACAATGGCTGCACCTGGAATAGATTTACCTTCCTTATTTCTCACAATACCTTTCACGCCCATAGTTCCTAATGTTTTTGTCTCCAAATTAATCATCTGAAGAATAAATTCTTTTTCAATTTCTTGATAAGATGAGTTTGGCGGAATTATCAATGAAATAGAAATTGGCTGGTAACCATTTGCTTCAAAATTTACACTATACGTTTTACCTTTAATACCGGGTGCTAAAATCATAATATATCTGCCTGTTTTTTCGTTTGGCCTAATATCCTGCACTACTAAATTAACCTCATCCATCACCGTAATACGGGCGTTAGATGGTTGCTTGTTTGCACCATTAAACGTTAAAACGCCTTTTAATAAAGTCAATGGTTCAGCGATCGCTCTTTCAAAATCAATGCGGTAAATATCTTTATCACCAAGGCCTCCTCTTCTTGCAGAAGAAACATAACCTCGTTTTCCATCAGCAGATTGCACATAGAAAATGTCATCATCTGGAGTATTGATTGGGGCTCTTAAATTTTCAGGCTCACTCCATTTACCTTCTTCATTTTTAGTGGTTTTAAAAATATCAAAACCTCCCATATTTTTATGTCCTTTTGAACTAAAGAACAATGTTACTCCATCCGGGTGAATAAAAGGCGCTTCTTCATCTTCAGCCGTATTAATGGTTGGTCCCATGTTTGTGGCAAGGCTCCACATGCCATTTGGGAGTTTCACACATCTCCATATATCTCTTCCACCATATCCACCTTCTTTGCGGTTGCTCACAAAATACAAAGTGCTACCATCCACTGTGATGGTAGCATGAGTTTCCCAATCAACGGTATTCACACTGGGTCCAAGTGGTAACAATGGACTCCATTTTTCACCTTCCAGATTACTGTAATAAATATCGCCGCCATTTATATCAACATAAACAAATAATTTAGTTCCATCCGGTGATAAACCAACGCTGGCTTCATTTCCAATTGTATTAATCGTTGAACCAATTGGCTTTGCTTCAGACCAGTTACCATCTTTACGTTTATTACTGATGTAAATATCTTCAAGGTACTGGTTATCATCAGTCTTTTCTCCGCCAGTACTTTCTGGCCGTCTAGAGGTAAAAATTAAAGTAGATTCATCAGCTGAAACAACAGGGCTGTAATCCGGAAAAGTGGAATTAATACTGTCTCCTAAATTTACAATCCGCACTTTAGCAGTGTCTTTGGTAAACTCCTGGGCATTGGTATTGGATTGCAATTGCTTATCGAGATCAGCTGTCAACTCCGCATTTCTATCACCAATCAAATCTTTAAATTTTTTGAAATACACATAAGAAGCAATGAAATTATAATTTAATCTGTAAGCCTCACCTAAATAATAATAGGAAAGATCCGAGGCTCTTTTTTCATTCACATTCTCCGGTGAATAATTATGGATCACATTTTGAACAGCTTTTTCAAGGTGATAAATCGCTTTATATTTCTCGGAAGGAGATTGTAAATAACACAAACCAAGCTTATAATTAATGTTAGCAGAAGAAGAATCGATTTGGTAAGCTTCTTTAAAATTTTTGAGTGCAAGCACGTAATTATTTTCCAGAAGCAGGTAATTTCCTTCGGTAAATTTTTCGCGGTATAAAGCCTTATTACTTTGCGCCTGTCCTATCCTCGCAATAAATAATAAACAAAAAATAAATATTTTATTTTGCATAAATGAATTTCACGGTATGAATTCAAATATAGAAGTTTTATTTAAGTAGACATAATATTTATCACAGGCCGGAGCGGCATATTTTAACGATTTTTTGGCAAAGTATGAGGTAACTATTTTATTGTTTTTATTTAAAATTTTTTTGATAACAGGGTAAAACGTAAATAATTTAATATATATTTGATTAAATGAAGTTCATTATACTCTCTCTATTACTTTCACCAATCAGTCTGCTGGCTTCAAACGGTGATGGTCCAATTGGTCCTCGCTCTGCCTCATTGGGGCATGCTTCTTCTACTTTGTATGATGTGTGGAGTACCAGAAATAATCAGGGCAGTTTAGGCTTTGTGAGAAAGGGCGAAGCAGGCGCTTTTTATGAAAACCGTTTTTTTGTGAAAGAACTGACTCAAACTGGTTTTGCGGCAGCGGTGCCAATAAAAAAGGGAACTTTTGGATTATGTTACTCTACTATGGGATATCGGTTGTACAGAGAATCACAAACAACCTTGAGTTATGGTATGAAATTAGGTGAAGGGATTTCAGCAGGAATTGGATTTGATTATTTAACTACTAAAATTGCAGATATATACGGCCAGGCGCATGCTTTTACAGGATCTGTAGGATTAACCGCTAAAATTTTGCCTCAGGTGATTATCTCTTCCCATGTGTATAATCCTTTCAGAGCAAAGATCACAGAATACAATAACGAAAGAATCCCAACCATTTTTAAATTCGGTGCCCAATACATTTTCTCGCCAAAAGTATTTTTAACTGCAGAGGCAGAAAAAACATCTGCCCAAAAAATCAATATCAAGGGAGGCATTGAATACAAACCATCCTCGTTGATTTATATCCGCGTGGGAGGATCGAGTTATCCTACTCAAGCAGCACTTGGTGTTGGTGTAAATTATAATGGGCTTAAAATTGACCTAAGTACTTCTTATCATAGTATTTTAGGCTTATCTCCACAAATTGGCTTGAGTTATTCTTTTGGTAAAGACCGATCAAAATCACCAGAAAAAACACCGGAGGCTTCCGAAAAATTATAATTGATCACTGCACGGCATCATATAATTACTCTTTTTTTATGCCTTTGCATGATGACCGCTCATGCCCAAAACGATACCATAAATAACAAAGGCAGTGAACAAGTTGATGAACAAATCAATCAAAATATTGAAATATTATCGGAACAAATGCAATCTGAAGATGGTGACCTTACTAACTTAACAGAAGCGTGGACCTATTATAAATCACATCCTATAAATCTTAACCGGGCTAAAAGAGAAGAATTATCTGACCTGCTGATACTTACTGATATTCAAATCAATAACCTCTTAAAACACCGTGAAAAAAACGGTAACTTGATTAGTATATATGAATTGCAAAGCATTGATGGTTTTGACTTAGCCTCAATAAAAAAAATCACCCCTTTTGTATATGTCAGTGATAATTTTAACTCCGCTTTTTTTAGTACCAAAGAAATGTTCAAAGATGGCAAACATGAATTTGTGACCCGTTTTCAAAGGATTCTCGAACCTCAGGCAGGTTACCATGTTACTGACAGTGTGAGAAACTTAAAACCTAACGGCTATTATTTAGGAAGTCCTAACCGGATTTTTGCCCGCTACTCATTTCAATATAACAATAATGTATCTTTTGTGCTGGCAGGAGAAAAGGATGCGGGGGAAGAATTTCGTTTAGGAGGTTCATCAATTGACAGTATTCCATTAAATGATGGCACCAACAATAAGCGCGCTGAATACAAGCAAACAAAAGGATTTGATTTTTATAGCGGACACATTGCCGTAAGAAATATTAAATTCGTTAAAACTTTAGTGGTAGGTGATTACCAGGCTACTTTTGGACAGGGCTTAACTCTATGGCAGGGATTTGGATTTGGTAAATCTGCTTCCGTATTAAGTATCAAACGGAACGGAACCGGTATTAAACCGTACAGAAGCTTTGACGAAAACAGGTTTTTTAGAGGAGCAGCTGGAACTTTTAAAGTTAAAAATTTTGAATTGACGGGGCTCGCTTCTTATAAAAAATTAGATGCGAATGCCGTTTTAGCTGATACAAACAGTAATGGTGAAATTGATGTAATTGGTATCAGCAGTTTAGAGACAAGTGGTATGCACAATACCAATTCACTGATGCAAGATAAAGGAATTATAAATCAAACGATTCTTGGCGGAAACATTGCTTATAACAAACGCAATTTACATGTTGCAATCACAGGGCAGAATATGAATTTAAGCGCAGAGCTGGTAAAGTCGCCAAGCCTATACAATAAATATGATTTTCAGGGCAAAAGTAATTTTGTAGGTGGTTTGGATTATAATTATGTTTTCAGGAATGCTAATTTATTTGGAGAATATTCAATGAGCGCAAATGGCGGAAAGGCTTTCTGTCAAGGATTTATTGTAGCGCTTGACCCTAAATTAACTTTCGTTGCTCACTATCGTCATTTTGAAAAGAATTTTCAAAACTTATTTGGAAGTGCTGTTTCCGAAAACACATTACCTCAAAATGAAAAAAGTATTTACATTGGAATGGAAGCCAAAATATTTAAAAGTTTAACTTTATCTGTATACCTTGATCAATTTCAGTTTAATTGGCTCAAATCTACAGCCAGCGCGCCATCTACGGGAAGAGATTTTTTTACACAGTTAAACTATACACCAACAAAAAAAATTGATATGTACTTTCGTTTCCGACATCGCACTAAATATAACAATAGCACAGAGGATAATTTTTATGATTACCTAACCCCCTATATTCAATACAATTACCGCTATAATTTATCAGTTCAGATGACACCTGATCTCAAATTCAAATCTCGCGTAGAATACACACATGTGGATAAAAGCACTGGAACTGATGAGGATGGCGTTGCATTTGTACAGGACCTTATCTATAAAAAAATGAAATTTCCTTTTACCTTTACCATACGTTATGCGGTTTTTGACACCAAGAGTTTTGTTAGCCGCGTTTATACTTATGAAAATGATGTGCTTTACTCCTACTCAGTCCCGGCGTTATATAATAAAGGACAACGGGCTTATTTTATAGTTAATTGGGATATTACCCGCAATTTTGAAATCTGGGTCAGAGTGGCATCAACCATTTATGACAATCAAATGATTCAATCCCCGGGAAGCTTAAATGAGATTAATTCTGATCATAAAACAGAATTAAAGCTTCAGGCAAGGCTTAAATTCTAATTGGTCTTTTCACTTACGAGAAAACTTTTTCGTGTTTTTTTTGAAACCTTAAATGATTCTTAACGTAAAAGAGTTGCCGTTCTTTATAAAAATTGTAACAGGTTAAATTATTTAAATTAAGCTCATATGAATACATTCTTACAAAAACTACTTTCCATTACATCCTTTATATTTATTTCACTACAAATGAATGGTCAGATAATCATAGTGGAAGTTAATGCCTCGGCATTGATTGAAGATAAAAGTACCGATAACTATTCTATCGTTATTTACAACGACGGTCAATTAAAAGATTCAATTTATAATAAAAAATCAAAAGCAATCACTCTTTCATTGGAAAGTAATAAGTTATATTCTGTTGTATTTAAAAAAGCAAACTATTCTGATAAATTAGTGATCATTAATACTAAAATCCCAAGTGGATTAAGAGAGTTGACTGAAGATCCTTTTGAACTGCAAATCGAATTGACACAAAATACTACTACTTTAAAGAAGGACTTGTACGACTATCCGGTTGCTATATTGATGATAAATAAAAAAGAAAAATCTTTAATGGCCAGTGAAACCTACCATAAATTCACTCATAATTAATTTCACTTCTACCAACTCTTTCCAGGAAGTCATTTCTAATTTAGGATATTTTAATAGTTGAATTTAACAAATGATCCCTATCTTTGTATACTATTAATTTATAATATATAAAACTAAAAGATATGTACCCAGAAGCATTAGTTACCCCAATGAAAGCAGAATTAACTGCTGTAGGATTTGAAGATTTAAGAACACCTGACAGCGTTGAAAGCGCTTTAAAAAATGAAGGAACCGTATTAATGGTTGTTAACTCGGTGTGCGGTTGCGCTGCCGGTGCTTGCCGCCCGGGAGTAAAATTAAGTTTAGAAAATGGTAAAAAACCTTCTAAATTAGCTACAGTTTTTGCAGGATTTGATGGAGATGCTGTTAACCAGGCTCGCCAGCATTTTGCACCCTACCCTCCATCTTCACCGGCTATCGCTTTATTTAAAAATGGTGAACTGGTTCATTTTGTAGAACGTCATAATATTGAAGGAAGAACAGCAGCAATGATCTCTGAACATTTAAAAATGGTTTACGACGAATTTTGCTAAACTCCAATTTCACACAGTAGACTTTTTAAAAGTTCTGAAAATAAAAAAGCCTCCCTGTGAGGCTTCTTTTAATTTTATCCTATGACTATTTCTTCCAACATTTCTTTACAACCTTACAACACTTTCGGTATTGCAGCATCCGCCAGGTATTTTTCTGCAGTTCGATCGATTCAGGATATTCAGGAATTGCTACATAGTATTGAATACAAAAACAATAAACATCTGATCTTGGGTGGTGGCAGTAATTTATTAATTACCAAAAACGTAGATGCACTGGTTATTAAAAATGAATTAAAAGGAATTGAGCTCATTAAAGAAACCAGCGATCATGTGTTTGTAAAATGTGCAGCGGGCGAAGTATGGCATGAATTTGTGATGTGGTGCATTAATAAAAATTACGGGGGATTAGAGAATTTATCTTTGATTCCGGGTTGCACAGGCGCCAGCCCGATGCAGAATATTGGCGCTTATGGAATAGAGATCAAAGATACCTTCTATGAAATGGAGGCCGTGCATGCAGAAACCGGAGAATTAAAAACATTTTCAAAAACAGAATGTGAATTTGGATACCGGGAAAGTGTGTTTAAACGTAAATTTAAAAATCAATTCATCATTACTTCTGTTACTTTTCAATTGTCTAAACATCCTGTTTTTCACATTGAATATGGCGCCATCAAACAGGAATTGGATGCGATGCAAATCTCTGAACTGAATATTCAAGACATTTCACAAGCTGTGATCAATATCCGGAGCAGCAAATTACCAGATCCAAAAAAAATCGGGAATGCAGGCAGTTTCTTTAAAAATCCGGAAGTTTCATTTTCAGTTTATGAAAATTTGAAAAAAGAATTTCCAAACCTTGTGGCTTATCCACTCGAAAACCAAAATTACAAATTGGCAGCCGGCTGGCTAATTGAACAAAGTGGCTTAAAAGGTTATCGCAAGGGCGATGCCGGAGTCCACGTCCTTCAGGCATTGGTGTTGGTTAATTATGGGAACGCATCAGGAAATGAGATCTATAACCTTTCCACGCATGTGTTACAAACCGTGAAGGACAAGTTTGGAGTTGAGTTGGAGCGCGAAGTAAATATTATTTAAATAAAAAGCCTCTTAGAAAATATCCTAAGAGGCTTTTTAAATATATTGAAAATGCTATTATGCTTTATCAGCATTTCTTTGGATCTTTTCACGGATACGCGCTGCTTTACCTGTACGAGTACGAATATAGTAGATTTTTGCTCTACGAACGATACCAACTTTATTTAATTCTATTTTATCAATGAATGGAGAAGATACAGGGAAAATACGCTCTACGCCGATTCCATTGGAGATTTTACGAACTGTGAAAGATGCTGTTGCCGGCTCATTTTTACGTTGAATTACAACACCTGAAAACTGCTGGATACGCTCTTTTTCACCCTCTTTAATTTTGTAGTGAACAGTAATTGTATCACCTGCTTTAAATTTTGGATGAGCAACTTCTGCTGCTAATTGTTTTTTTACGTAATCTAATAATAAACTCATTGTTTCTTATTTTAAATATTTATCATTTCTGGCATTCGCTGCACCATGCAACCAGAGGCTAAAAAGTGGAGCGCAAATATAGATTTTTTTTGCTTTATTACCAAATTATCTTTAAAAATCAATTAATCAGGTTTGAACTCCGTTTTGTGCTTGTCATTAGTTTTATACACGTCATCCAGATCATCTTCATCCTCTTTTAATTCATAGTTCTTCTCTTTTTCCAGGTTTACATTGATGACCACAGGTGGCGGAGTGGTTTTAAATACCCAGGCCGGCCCATTCATGTAATAATAACCTTGTCTCCAGTTATCCCAATAAAAATTATAACGTGGAAAATACACCCACCGACGGTTATAAGAGTATGCAGGATGCCAGTGAGGATGGAAAACAACTATATTAGCCGGGCGGTAAACACTTCTGCCCCTGTTTCCATGATGGCCGTTTCCTTTAACTATTACTTTAGTCCCGCCCTGTTTATGATTTCCGTTTCCGTGACCGCCATTCCCATGACCATGTCCTTTTTGTGAAAAAGCCTGATTTGTTCCTAATATGATGCAAATTGAAAGAACAAGTGTTTTGAAAGTTTTCATATTTATTAGTTTTTTTAAGGTTATTGTTTTATAGACTCAAAAATCAGGTGAAGGTTTAATCTTGCGGTGAATTTAACCAATTTTTAGAAGTTCGGTAAACAGTTCCTTTAAATAAGGCCACCACTTTTTCATCTAATGTATTGGTTACTTTTATGGTATAGATCCCTATTTTATTGGAACGCTTTTCTTCAGTTGCTTCTGCTATAATAATGTCATGTTCTTTTAAGGATTCGGTGTGAGAAATGGATGTTTCAATAGATACCGCTTTTTGTCCGGGAGAATTTGAAGCAAAGGCTAAGGCACTGTCTGCCAATGAATATGCTATTCCTCCATGAGCAATTCCAAATCCGTTGAGCATATCTTTGCGGATGAGCATTTTTAATTTGCAGGAACCTTCATTTATTTCAAGAACTTCAATCCCTAACCATTGACTAAAATAATCTTTGGCCATCATTAAATTTGTTATTTCTTGTGCAGAAGACATTTATATCCTTGGTTTCCAGGGAGTTTCAGTGGCATCTAAATCATGTGTAAACTTGCGGGATAAAACAAATAAATAATCCGATAAACGGTTAAGGTATTTGTAAATCAATTCATTAACCGGTTGTTCTTCATTTAATCTTAAAACACAACGCTCGGCACGGCGACAAACACATCGTGCCACGTGACAAAAAGATATAGTGGTATGACCACCCGGAAGAATAAAAGATTTCATTTCAGGTAAATGCTCATTCATAGCATCTATTTCTTTTTCCAGCAATTCAATATCAGGTTCGGATATTTGTGGCAAAACCATTTTATTCTTTACAGGATCAGCCGCCAACAAGGAACCAATTGTAAATAAACGATCCTGAATTTCTATTAACATTGTTTTCGAATTTTCGTCGATAGACTGATCTCTTATTAAACCAATATTAGAATTTAATTCGTCAACCGTTCCATAAGCTTCAATTCTTAAATCAAACTTAGGAATGCGGGTTCCTCCAATTAAAGAAGTTTGCCCTTTATCACCTGTTTTAGTATAGATCTTAAAAGCCACTCTACAAGATTAAAATTTAAAGCTAATGTTTACGTTTGGTAAAATAGGCAGCTGGTTCACACGCTTATTTCTGATACGATCGTAATAAAAAATGTTTTGGCGGTTATATACATTTGTTGCGCCAATATTTACTTCTAATTTAGTTTTTTCGCTAATGTTATACATCCATTTTAAGCTGACATCCATTCGGTGATAATCAGGTAAACGGCGTGAATTATAATCTCCAGGTACATAACCTAAATTTGCATTTGCGGAGGAATAATCAAAATTAAAATTATTATTGAAGTCAACCTGTGGATAGTAACCTTGTGTTGGTGTAAAAGGGAAACCTGAACCATAGTTCCAGCGAACACTCAGATCCAGGTTACGTTTTTTACCAAAGGTGTAAGTACCTACTAAATTAACATTATGTCTTCTGTCAAATACCGGAGCATACTCATACACATCACCACTGGCTGTGTTACCAGTGTAACGCTTATTAAATGACAATGAATAAACTGCCCAAAAATAAAACCGTTTTTTCTCATACTTGGCTGTAAAATCTAAACCGGTAGCCTCACCCTGCTCCATAATAAAATCCTTTTTATTGGCGTCTAATTTATCAGCATTTTCAGGAGTATCATCAAACAGTTTATCTCTGTTTACACTTGCCATTTGCGTGAAATATTTTTGATACCCTTCAATTTGGATCTCAATATTTTTTAATATATCAATTTCAAAACCGGCAACGGCATGACGCGATTTTTGAATCACTCCTTTTGTAGCAACCGTATTATTATTTTTGTCTTTGTAATTAGCCGGTAAATTTTCAGGGCCATTAATGAAACCATAAAATAAATTAACTACATCACGGTCAGAACTTGCGCTCATTAAACTCTGGCTGTATAAACCACCGGCAAATTTAAAACGGATTTTTTTGGTGAAATTAATTTTACCCTGCAAACGAGGCTCTGGAGATAAATTATTGAAAGAAGCGTAGTATTGTAATCGGAAACTAGGTTCTAATACGATCCATTTCTTTTTATCTAACCACCTGAATTTCATATGTGCACCAAGCTCTAAAGAATTTTTAGCATAAGAAATCTTAGCCAGGTTTGGATTTTGTAATTCATAATTTGTGTTGGTTCCTACCAATTCGAAACCATACTTTAATTCGTTTCTTCCATAATATTTCAGGAAATTAAACCCACCATTAAATCCGCCAACAGAACTTGATTTTGTATCTGCTTCCGTTGATCCCTGATAGTTAATTTTATACTGTGAATAAGCAAAATTACCTTCGATCAATAAAGTAGAATTCTGTGGGATCAAGATAAAATTACTTCCACCACCGAAAGAAGTCCAATTAAATTTAGCGAGATCTTTGTAAATAACTTTATCATTAAAATTATAGCCAAATAAATTCACTTTACTGCCATTATTTCCATTGAAAGATACCTTACCGTATATATCTGTATAATAAAACGGCAAGCCATCACCATTGGTTTTATTAGCGTAAGGATATAATGTTTTGGATGTTTGAGGCAAATAAGATGTTTTTCCTGACAATAAAAAAGAAGAGCTTCCTTTACCATCTTCTTTTAATTTTTTTAGAGGGCCTTCCAGCGTTAATTTTGCTCCAAAAGTTGAGGCTGATACTTTTCCGGATAAATGTTTTTTATTACCATCTCGTGTTGTAATATCCATAATCGACGAAGTTCTTCCGCCATATTCTGCGCCAAAACCAGCGCTGTAAACGTCCGCGTTTCTCATAATATCATTATCAAACACTGAGAATAAACCAATGGAGTGAAATGGATTATAAATAACCATTCCATCCAATAATACTTTATTTTGTATAGGTAAACCTCCTCTAATATATAATTGTCCTCCCTGATCTCCGGTAAAAACAACTCCCGGTAATACCTGTAAATATTGTGCTAAATCAGGTTCACCAACACTTGGCAATTTATTAATTGCTACCGGGTCTATTTTTTGAACAGCTACATTTGGTGTTTCTATTTTATCCGATTGATCAGCACTTACATCTATTGAATTCAAGATAATTCCTCCTTTTTCAGTAAAGAATTTTTTACTGATAATTTCGCCGGCTTTAACAGTAATACTTTCAGAGATCGTATCAAATTCTAAATTAGTCACTAATATCGTATAGGCTCCCGCGGTTACTTTATTAATTGAGAAATAACCATTTAAATCAGTGGATGCACCAGAAGTCGTTCCTTTCAAAAATACGTTTGAAAAAGCAACAGGTTCACCGTTTGATTTATTGTAAACAAACCCCCTGATAGTGGCATATTGGGAAAATCCCATTAAAGTGATGAATAGTAAATAAAAAGTGTAAAATGTACGAGTCATATGAAATGTTAATTGTATCTTAAAATGGATAGCAAATTTAACTATTTAAGTGGTTAAAAAAAGGTATTTTTTTGGTAAAAAACAGGATTGTTAAAACGGTAAAAAAATAAAGAACTACCCGGGTATGGCAGTTCTTTTGGTAAAATCACGATCATTAAGGAGCTATTTCAATCCCTTTATTTTTTCATTCATTTCTTTGCCTTTAGCTTCATTACCTGTTTTGTAATAAAGAGTTCGTAATGCTGACATGGTAGTACGATCATTAGGCTTTACATCCAGTGCCTGCTCAAGATATGGAATGGCTTTCTTATAATACTCCATACTTTTGGCATCCATCTCTTTTTGCTTTTTGGCTAAATCAGTAATAGTGGCTTTCTCCATTGATTTATTATAAAGTGTATTACCATAATTGTTATATAAGGCACCTAAATTATATAAGGTATTAAAATAACTTTCTTGACTAGATGGCTTTAAATCAACCGCTTTTTGGTAATGCTCTTCTGCTTTAAATACCAGTTCATTATAATCAATTGGCTTAGTAGTATCTTTACCAGATATGCCTTTAGGATTGGCTAAATTGTCATAAACATTTCCTATTACATATTGCAAAACAGCATTATTTGGTTCTTTTGCAATGGCCGCTTTCAGATTTTCCAATGCTTTTTGCTGCTGTCCTTTTTGCAGAAATATCTCTGTTTCTTTATTCATTAAAAATACATCACTTGGAAACTGGCTTCTGCCCAATTTTAAATATTCCATGGCTGTGGCTGTATCATTTTGTGATGACTTCAAATCATAAATTGTTTGATAATTATATGGAGAAGCAATATTAAGTTCAATCATTTTTTTATTGTATTCAAACATCTTGGTAGGATTTTTTGCCTTTTGAGCGCAGACACTGGCATTATAAAAATTAGAGGTATCCTTTTTACCTGTCATCATTGTATTTGATAAAGCTAGGGCTTCAAAAAAATCAGCGGCTTCATCAAACTTTTTAAGCTTGTATTTTCCTGTTGCTAAATTTGCCTGGTAAACCTGAATCTGGCTAATGGATGTAAAGAGTTTTCCATCTTCTTCTGAATCCGTTTCACCTTTTGAAATTTTTTCAAATTTTTTAGGGTCGATTTCCCTGATCCTGGCAACACTTTTATTTGCTTCTTCTAATTCTCCCACTGCAACATTACCATACGCCGTTTGCATCCTTTCGTTTTTATCAGCAATGGTTGCTGTCAACTTTTTTTCTTCTGCTTTTAAATTCTCAGAAAACAAACTCACATATATTCTGCATCTATAGGCATGTGTTTTTATCTGGTTTTTTGTCTCCTCGTTATTGGCCGCCATATCAATACTTTCTTTGGCTTTTAATAAATAGGATACATCCGGGTTATCCGTTAATGTCGATTCATAATCACTTAACGACCGCCAAGCGCCCTGCACTTTATTTTTTTGAGAAAAAACAATATATGGTAAATTAAGAAGAACAATAATTTGTAAAAGTTTCATGTTAGTGATTTAAGTGACTAAGGTATGTTATTTATATTTATCTGCTTTTTCTGTTTCACCTAGTCTTAAAAACAATTTACGCAATTGTTGCTTAGTTGCTTTATCAGGAGATACTTCATAAGATTTTTCAAAATTAGTAACCGCTTTCCTGAAATATTCATTTGCTTTGGTTTCGTATTCTTTAGCCTTCGCAGTTTCTTTAGGAGGAAGTGCACCGAGTTTATCATTCCATTCATTCCCTAAATTAAAATACATAACACCTAAATTATAATTGGCAATTTCGTAATCAGATTTAATTTCAAGCGCTTTTAAATATTCGGCTTCAGCTTTATCATTCTCTTTTGTCTTTTGATAAAGGTTAGCTAGGATAGCATGCAATACTTCATTATCAGGCGCAAGATTAATCGCATCGTTCAACTTTGTTTTAAGTTCATTTGTTTTATTACGTGCTAAATAGATATTTATTTCCTGGTTCACTAGCTCCATATTATCTTCAAACATTTGTTTACCTTTTTCAATGTATTCCAATGCTTTTGTGGTATCTCTATCTATTAAAGAAAGCTTAACCATGTCAGTATAAATCTTCGGTTCTTTATATTTTATACCAATTAATTTATCTGCGTATTCCTTTGTTTTTTCTTTATTAGCTGCATATTTATACATATCAAATTTGCTATACATCAATTTTTCCTTTGTGATGTTGGCACGTTTCATACCCTGATCGAAGTCATAAGGCAATGCCTGCTCTAATAAATCGTAACAATACAATGCTTTTTCAAACTCTTTACTTATTTTATAAGCATTGGCTTTATTACTTACTGCTGCTGTAGCTTGAACCAATGGTCCTTTTACTTCATCTTTGTAAACCAAATCTTTATCAAGTTTCAAACATTTAATATAACTCTCCAATGATTTTTCTGCAGATTCATTATCATAAGCTCTCACAACGCGTGATGTGTCAAAATAAATGGCCTGGTAAACTTTTCCCCTGTACATCCATGCTTTAGGATTGTTCATGGTACTTTCATGAATGGTTGTTGCATCTGCAGAAGCTTTGGCTTTATCAAGCTCCTTGTTACGCAGGTAATTAATTGCATTTTGGATTTGATTACTTTGACTAAATGATAAGGCCGTACTTAATAATAAAACAGCGGTAACAAATTTTTTCATATTGTTAAATTTTGGATTAAGGTAATAAAAAAAGCACCAGACAAAACTGATCCGGTGCTTTTTTATATGAGTTATTTATTCATTTATATAGTAGACGCAAATATTGTGCATTTACATAATTAATCAACTGAAATTTTCTTTAATTTAACTTTATTTAATATATCTTTATTTTTAACATCCTTTGAAGCTTTATCTAATTGGGCTTCAATCATTGCTTTATCGCCAACCACTACAGTGGTTAATTTATTCAGATCAAAGTATTTTTTAATCTGCGCATTCACCTCATCCTTAGTCATACTTTTCAGGATCTGGTTTTGCTGAGCAGTAAATCCTTTATCTAAATTATACCTCACAATATTTGACAAGAAAGCTGCTTTCTGATAAGGTGCTTCATATTTTAAAGCTTCCTCATTTAATAAAGAATTTTTAGTGAACTCCAATTCTTTATCAGTAATACCGTTCGTTTGATAATTAGTAAACTCCTTTATAATCTCTGCTAAAGATAACGCAGTAGCAGGACGTTTTACTGAAGAAGAAATAGCAAATGTTCCTGTGTATTTTCCGCCAGAAAAACCTGAACGGATGCCATAAGTATATCCTTTATCTTCACGTAAATTTAAATTCAATCGACTATTAAACGCGCCACCAAAAACATAATTGGCAATCCTGTTTTTATAATAATCACCTGTAGCATCGAATTTAAGAGATGGATATCCCATTTGGATTACTGAAGACGGGGCTCCAAATTTATTGTAAATAAAAAATTGAGGTTCAGTTGATGGTGTTGGTTCAGGGATTGGCTGAATCTTAACCTCTTTAGCCTGCCATTTATTTAAGAAAGAAAGTTTAGCGATAATATCTTTTTCTTCAACATCACCAACTACAACAGCGTTTGTAACCGATGGAGAATAATATTTGTTATAATAGTCTTTCACATCTGCCAATTCAACGCTTTCAATTGTTTTTACTGATGGGTCGAGGCCCATTACAGTACTACCATACAAAGCAAAATTGAAAGCTCTATTAGCCATTGTGTTTGCGCTGGTTTCATCATTTTTAACACTTTCTTTGTATTGCTTTTTAGCTAATTTAAAGTCTTCGGAATTAAAACCTGGATTCAACAATTTCTCTTCGAATAATTTTAAAGTAGCCTCAAGGTTCTTTTTTAATGAACTGATTTGAATAGTTGTAGCAGATTTGTTAGCCGAAAAATTGATACTGCTTCCCAGTTTTTCCAACTCAGCGCTGATTTGTTCAGTCGTATAATTTTTTGTTCCTTCATTTAATACATTGGCTGTTAATTCTGCCACACCCATTTTTTTGAGTTGATCGGCAGGTAAAACCAAACTTCCGCCTTCCATCGTGAAAACTATGGTCACTTCAGGAGTTTCAGTATTTTTTGTACCAATAATACTCATACCATTAGATAGCTTAGAAGAAAAATAATCAGGAATCGTAACGGGTTTTGCAGCGCCTGCCTTTGGTCTGGCAGCCCTGTCAAACTTATCTGCCGTTGGGGAATAAGCTAAACCCTTGTATTCAGCTGGAGTTTCAAACTTCATACCTGCGTAAGGATTAATACTTTTCACTGAATCTTTTTGATTCATAATCGGGTATGTATTTAATACAGCAGCACCGGCACCTTTAATGTATTTATTAAATACACGTATAATGTCTTCTTTAGTTACTTTATTATAACGGTCAATTTCATCAGATAATGTGTACGTCTTCCCCAATAAACGTTCCCATTCAGATATTGTACCAGCCTTACTTGCAACAGTAGATAAGCTACCATACATACCGGCTTCAATTTCTGCCTTAGCTCTTGATAAAGCCTCATCCGTAATTCCGGAAGTTCCAAACTCTTCAATCGTAGATTTTACTTTATTGTCAATATCAGTAAATAGTTTTTCAAGGTTAAAATCTTCAGGTGGATAAGCAAATATTTGGATAGAAAACTCTCCGCCTAATTCTTTCGAGCGATGACTCACACTTGCATCAGCAGCAATTTCAGGTTTAGCTTTTACGAAATTTTTATAGAAAATAGAGTTGTTTCCACTTCCCATCATCATTCCTAAAATATCTAATGCCGGTTCATCTCTATTGTACTGAGGAACTGTAGGATAAACCCTCAAATTTAAAGGAAAATACGTACGGTCTTTATAAGCAGTATATTTATCGGTTGCTAAAGTAACAGGAGGAACTCGCATTTTTTTAACTTCCGGGCAAGGTTTAATTCCTCCGAAGTATTTATCAATCATTGCTAATGCTTCAGGAGAACTGAAATCTCCTGAAATAGTCAGAATCGCATTGTTTGGTCCATACCACCGTAAAAAGAAGTTTTTAACATCTTCCAGATTTGCTCTGTTCAAATCATCCACATACCCAATTACCGGCCAGCTGTAAGGATGTCCTTCAGGGTATAACGCTTTCTGGATCTCCTCAACAAATGCCATGGCGTAAGGCTGATTTTCAACATTTTGAGACTTCTCATTTTTTACAGCATCACGTTGGTTTTCAAATTTCTTAGTAGTTAAAGAATCTAATAAAAAACCCATACGGTCGGCTTCTAACCATAAAGCCATTTCCATATTATTAGAAGGCACAGTTTCAAAATAAACAGTTCTGTCTTCAGTAGTATTACCATTCATATTACCACCTGCAGTAGAAACCATTTTAAAATGCTCTTCATCGGCAACGTGCTTGGAACCTTGAAACATCATGTGCTCAAAGAAATGGGCAAAACCAGATTTCCCAAGACTCTCACGATCAGATCCTACTTTATAGGTAACCAATACATGCACTACAGGATCAGAATGATCTTCATTTAATAATATTGTTAAACCATTTGGCAATTTCCATTTCTCATAAGGAATAACCACTTTGCCTGGCGTCACTTCAACTTTTTCAACTAATGTTGGCTGAGCTACTAATGAAGCAAAGGCTAATAGACTTAATGCTCCTGTGATAATTGTTTTTTTATTCATACTATTTAGTTTGGTCAAATTTATATTTTAAGTATTATAGTTTTTGTCCGCAATTAACTGATATCAACCGTTTGTGTAGTATTTATGGTTTAATTAGATGAAATAATCATTTTTTGAGACGAATATTCCGTATTTAAAATATAAAGGCCATTTCCTAAATTCAATTTTTCCTGAGTTGAATTTACAATTCCTGAATAAATAATTTTACCATAAACATCGTTTATCCAGTATTTTTTATTCATCCATTTTTCATCAAAAAAAATGGTTTCATTATTCCAATAGATTTTACCTTCAGATTTTAAAAAATCATTTAATCCCACAGTACCATAATGCAAATAACCTTTAATATCCAGATCACTTAATTTCACTGTAAAATTATTTAAAGTAGTGTCTTGCTTTTCTAACCATACTTTCCAGTTAAATGGATTTACAGTTATGAAACCAACTTTAATTCTGATATTTAACGAATCTAATCCATTATAATTTTTAGTTAAAGAATAAGGGAAATTACCTGTATTTTGTAAAAACTCTCCTCTAATCCTAAAGTTTTTTGCATAACCGTTTGTTTTCACTTTAAATTTAAAAACAAGGCTATCATATGAATATGCCAATGTTTGAGCTTGAGCGTCAATCATTCCCCATTTATAATACATTCCTACTGCGGGAGTAGCAAGCAAGCCATTATAAAAGGTACAACTTCTTGGTATGCCACTATTATCAGTAACATTTGTACTTGGCCCATACATAGAAAAACTATAATCGCTAAAGTCTGTTGGAGGAGTAAAGTATGCTATATATTGTTGTTGTCCATAATAAACAGAACATAAAATATATAGCATACAAAAAATAAATTTTCTCATTATTATAAACTATTATTTAGTTTCATCGTCCGTTGGTGTTGTATTTTCATCCTTTGGATTTTCTTCCGGTGCAACATCACCGGTTGGTAAATCAGAAGTTACTTCACCTTCAACAACTACATCGGCCTCATCTTCATGATCTACTTTGGTAACTGCCGCGATACTGTCGCTATCCTGAATATTAATTAATTTTACGCCCTGGGTTGCACGTCCCATTACACGAAGATCTGACACATTCATCCGAATAGCAATTCCGTTCTTAGTAATGATCATTAGATCATTGGCATCGGTCACCGATTTAATTCCAACTAAATTTCCGGTTTTTTCGGTTATGTTAATTGTTTTAACTCCTTTACCACCACGATTCGTGATCCTGTATTCTTCAATATCAGAACGTTTTCCGTAACCTTTTTCAGAAACTACCAACACATTAGCCTGCATATCATTGATACAAATCATTCCGACTACTTCATTATTGCCACCTTCTTCATCATTTAAATCAATACCAATTACACCAGAGGCATTACGGCCCATCGGACGAACCTTTGCTTCCGGGAAACGACAAACTTTACCTAATTTGGTAGCGATCATAATTTCATTGCTGCCATTAGTTAAAGCCGCCTCTAATAAAACATCTCCTTCACGAATGGTAATGGCATTGATACCATTTGAACGTGGACGAGAATAAGCTTCTACCGAAGTTTTTTTGATGATACCATCTTTAGTACATAATATAATGAAGTTGTTTTGAATATACTCTTCATCATTTAAGTTTTTAATATTAATAAACGCTTTTATTTTATCATCCGGCGCAATGCTGATCAGGTTTTGAATTGCTCGTCCTTTACTGTTTTTCGCTCCTTCCGGAACTTCATAAGCACGGATCCAGTAACACTGTCCTTTTTCACTGAATAATAAAATATAATTATGCGTTGATGCAATGAACATATGTTCTACAAAATCTTCATCGCGTGTTGCGGTACCTTTGCTTCCTCTTCCGCCTCTGTTTTGAGAACGGTATTCTGCAAGGTTTGTACGCTTCATGTAACCCAAATGAGAAATAGTAATTACCACATCTTCATCCGCAATCATATCTTCGATTTTTAAATCATCACCGGCGTAAACAATATCCGTGCGGCGTTCATCACCATATTTATCTTTGATCTCGACTAACTCTTCACGAATAATTTTAAAACGTAATGTTTCGTCTGATAAAATTTCTTTGAAGTAAGCAATGCTCTTCATCAACTCAGCATACTCAGCATTTAATTTATCAACCTCTAGTCCGGTTAATGTTCTTAAACGCATATCTAAGATGGCTCGTGCCTGAATTTCTGATAAAGTGAAACGTGTGATCAATTCATCTTTTGCAGCATCAGGACTATTACTCTCACGAATGATCTTAATAACTTCTTCAATATTTTTTTGAGCAATTAATAAACCCTCTAAAATATGAGCACGTTTTTCGGCTTGCATTAAATCAAACTTCGTGCGGCGAACAACTACATCATGTCTGTGATCAACAAAATGATGAATCATATCTTTAAGATTCAACATCTCAGGACGACCTTTTACTAAAACCACATTATTAATTGAAAATGAAGTTTGTAACGCAGAGTATTTATACAAATTATTTAATACAACATTTGAAATAGCATCTGTACGTAATTCATAAACAATACGCATTCCTTCACGATTACTCTCATCACGAATTTCTGTGATACCTTCAATTTTCTTTTCGTTACATAATTCCCATTGGCGCTTGATCATTTCTGCCTTATTAATCTGATAAGGAATTTCAGTAACGATAATACGCTCTCGGTTGTTTACCGGTTCAATACTTGCTTTGGCGCGCATCATCACACGACCACGGCCAGTTCGGAAAGCATCTTTTACACCTTCGTGCCCATAAATAGTTCCGCCTGTAGGAAAATCAGGCGCTTTAATATGCTTCATTAAGCCATCAATATCAATGTTATTATCATCGATATAAGCTAAAATACCATTCACTACTTCTGTTAAATTATGAGGTGCCATATTGGTGGCCATACCAACAGCAATACCCGAAGCACCATTCATTAATAAAGTTGGTATACGAGTTGGCATTACAGTAGGCTCAGTCAAAGAGTCATCAAAATTGGGACGGAAATCCACTGTGTCTTTTTCAATATCAGCAATGATCTCCTCTGTAATTTTACGAAAACGCGCTTCAGTATAACGCATTGCAGCCGGTGGATCACCATCTACCGAACCGTAATTACCTTGTCCATCAACCAACATGTAACGCAAGCTCCATTCCTGAGCCATACGCACCATTGTATCATAAACTGAGGTATCACCATGCGGGTGATATTTCCCTAAAACTTCTCCAACGATACGTGCCGACTTTTTATAAGGACGATTATGCAATACACCTAAATCCAACATTCCGTACAACACCCTGCGATGTACAGGCTTTAAACCATCTCTTACATCAGGCAACGCACGCGATACAATAACCGACATCGAATAATCGATATAAGCTGTTTTCATTTCCTCTTCAATGTTAATTGGGATAATTTTCTCTCCGCTCATATTCTTTTTTGTTTTTTAATTCTTATACTTTTATTTGTTTTTTTATTCAGAAATTCTGTCAGTTAATTTTTGTTACAATTCATGTAATATATATTCAAAAAATAAGCTAATAGGCTTTGAAAATACCTATTTTATTAGTAATTTAGATGTATAGTTATTAACAAGTTTAATGTTAAAAAAAAGGCATCGAAAAAGTAGTGAAACTGCCATTAACGGTTACTTTTGATTGTGGCATTAATTGTGTTTAGAACCTAAAAAGAACTATAAAAAAGATATGGAAGCAAAATTTTCACAGCGCGTAAAGGACGTGATAACGTTTAGCCGAGAAGAAGCATTAAGATTAGGACATGATTACATAGGAATTGAACATTTGATGTTGGGCATGATTCGCGATGGAGAAGGCGTTGGCATTAAATTATTAAAAAACCTGGCTATTAATATTCAGGATCTTAGAAAACAAATAGAACAAAGCTTACCCGTTTCAATGAAAAAGGTAAATAATTTAGCAAATATTCCATTAGTTAAACAGGCCGAAAAGACCTTAAAACTTACTTACCTGGAAGCTAAAGTTTTTAAAGCACCTCAAATTGGGACTGAACACTTATTAATGTGTATTTTAAAAGACAATGATAATGTGGTGTCTAAAACTTTAGGGAAATTTGGAGTAGATTATAATGCTGTAAAACTTGAATTAGAAGGATATATGGAAAACCCGCATAAAATTGAAAATGCAGCAACCGGAGATGATGATGAAAATGAAGAATCATTTGGAAGTACCGGAACTGGCGCAGCTAAAAAACCAGGCGAATCAAAATCCAAAACACCTGTTTTAGATAATTTCGGAAGAGATTTAACTAAAATGGCGGAGGATGGAAAATTAGACCCTGTTGTTGGTCGTGAAAAAGAAATTGAGCGTGTTTCTCAAATCTTATCACGTCGTAAAAAGAATAACCCGATTTTAATTGGTGAACCGGGTGTGGGTAAATCTGCCATTGCAGAAGGTTTAGCCTTACGGATCGTTCAACGTAAAGTATCTCGAGTATTATTTGGAAAACGAGTTGTTACCCTTGATCTTGCTTCTTTGGTTGCCGGTACAAAATACCGCGGACAATTTGAAGAACGTATGAAAGCCGTAATGAATGAATTAGAAAAAAATCCTGACGTGATTTTATTCATTGACGAAATTCATACCATCATTGGTGCAGGTGGTGCGAGTGGCAGTATGGATGCGAGTAACATGTTTAAACCGGCTTTAGCTCGTGGCGAGATCCAATGTATTGGAGCGACAACGTTAGATGAATTCCGCCAGCATATTGAAAAAGACGGTGCATTAGAGCGTCGTTTCCAGAAGGTAATTATAGAGCCAGCTACACAAGATGAATCTTTACAGATTTTAAATAACATTAAGTCTAAATACGAAGATCATCATAATGTATGTTATACTCCGGAGGCAATTAAAGCCTGCGTAACATTAACGGCACGTTATTTAACAGACAGACATTTGCCTGATAAAGCGATTGATGCGCTAGATGAAGCAGGTTCCCGCGTTCACATTACAAATATCAATGTTCCTGAAAATGTTTTGGAACTAGAGAAAAAAATGGAGGACATTAAAGAATTAAAGAATCAGGTGGTTCGTTCTCAAAAATATGAAGAAGCAGCTAAACTACGTGATACTGAAAAACAATTACAGGCACAATTAGATACGGCTAAAAAAGCATGGGAAGAAGAAACAAAGATGAATCGCGTAACAGTTACAGAAGATAACGTTGCAGAAGTTGTTTCGATGATGAGTGGTGTGCCGGTTCAGCGTATTTCTCAGAATGAAGGTGAGAAGTTGGTAAAAATGGTAGAGACATTACAAGGCAAAGTAATTGGCCAGGATGAAGCATTGAAAAAAGTGGTGAAAGCCATTCAACGTAACCGTGCCGGATTAAAAGATCCTAATAAACCAATTGGTTCATTTATTTTCTTAGGTCCAACAGGTGTTGGTAAAACTCAATTGGCTAAAATTTTAGCAAAACATTTATTCGATAATGACGAAGCGTTAATTCGCATTGACATGAGTGAGTATATGGAAAAATTTGCTGTAACCCGTTTAATTGGTGCACCTCCGGGATATGTTGGTTATGAAGAAGGAGGTCAGTTAACTGAAAAAGTTCGTCGTCGTCCTTACGCTGTTGTTTTATTGGATGAGATAGAAAAAGCGCATCCGGATGTCTTTAACATGTTATTGCAGGTTTTAGATGACGGACAATTAACGGATAGTTTGGGTCGTAAAATTGATTTCAAAAATACGATAATCATTATGACCTCTAATATTGGTGCCCGTCAGTTAAAAGATTTTGGACAAGGTGTAGGATTTGGAACTCAAACCAGACAAGAGCACGCAGAAGAAGCGAATAAAGGTGTAGTAGAAAATGCTTTGAAAAAAGCCTTTGCACCTGAATTTTTAAACCGTATCGATGATGTAATCATGTTTAACTCTTTAGATAAAAAAGATATTCACAAAATTATTGATATTGAATTAAACAGCTTGTTTGGCCGTGTAAATAATTTAGGATATACCATCAAAATTTCGGATTCTGCTAAAGACTTTATTGTTGAGAAGGGTTATGATATACAATATGGTGCTCGTCCTTTAAAACGGGCTATTCAAAAGTATTTAGAGGATCCAATGGCAGAAGAGATAATACAAAGTAATTTATCTGAAGGAGATGCAATTGAAATAGATTTTGATGCCGTGAAAAATGAAATCGTAGTGAAAACTGTCAAACCAAAACCAAAAAAGAAAAAAGAAGATAGTTAATATCAATAAAAAACCCTCAGATAAATCTGAGGGTTTTTTATTAAATATATTTGCCTAGTTTGTTATTCTATCCGACAATCTTTTAATTCCCTGATCGTGTCATTATTTGACTTGCATGATTTTTCAAATCCTTTTTTGCCAAGCTTAGTTGTTTTTACTTTATCTCTATATATTTTTTCTCCAGTTGATACATTCGTGCAAACGCAATCATACTCTTTCTGACAAGACGAGCAAACAATAAAAAAACAAATGGAAAATATAAAAACAGCTTTTCTCATAAAATAATTTAACGAAAGTAACATTGTTTGGTAGGTAAAACAATACCCAGTAACACGGATATTAAATGCCACAGAATTTGGCAAATTTAAATAAGCTAATTGAAAAATACACTACCGTTAAATGGGTTTTTAGCACAAAATAAAAAAACGGTCATTTTTAGGCATTAAAACAAAAAAGCCGTCATCAAATTTAATAACGGGCCATTTAATTGCGAAGTAGTTTTATCCCAACATTGTTTTTACAAGCTGAGATACTAATTTACCATCCGCTCTTCCTGCAATCGTTTTATTTGCTGCGCCCATTACTTTACCCATATCTGCTGATGAAGTAGCCCCAATTTCAGTAATAGCGTTTTTAATGATAGTTTTAAGTTCTTCCTCGGATAAGGCTTTTGGTAAATACTCTTCCATCACTAAAGCCTGTGATAATTCATCATCTGCTAAATCCGGTCTGTTTTGTTGAACGTAAATTTCATAAGTTTCTTTACGCTTTTTATATTCTTTCTGAATAGCTTTGGTAGCACTATCTTCTGTTAATCCTTCCGGAGATGTTTTTAACAATAAGATCACTGATTTAATGGCTCTTACAGCTTCTAATCGTTTAGCGTTTTTTGCTAGCATGGAGGCTTTTACATCAGCATTAATTTTTTCTTCTATTCCCATAATATGTTTAATTTTAGCATAAAGATAATTTTTGTTTTTAATAATTCTAAACTATTTTATGAATTGCACATGGCCACAAAACGATGTACAAATGCTCCTCTATCATGATACAGAATGGGGAACACCAGTGCATGATGATAAAAAACATTTTGAGTTTTTAGTGTTAGATTGCTTTCAGGCAGGATTAAGTTGGAAAACTATTTTACACAGACGCAAACATTTTAATAAAGCTTTTGCGAATTTTAATGTCAAAAAAGTAGCTGAATTTGATGAAGATAAGGTTTTAGAATTAATGCAAAACGCCGGTATTATTACAAACAAACTTAAGATAACAGAAACTATAAAAAATGCCAAAGAATTTATGGAAATACAAAAAGAATTTGGCTCGTTTGATAAATATATTTGGCAATTTACAGATCATAAAACTATTGTAACAAAAGTTAAACAGCCTTCAGAAATCCTCGCTACAAGCTCCGAATCAGATGAAATTAGTAAGGCTTTAAAAAAACGTGGGTTTACTTTTGTGGGTTCAACTATTTGTTATGCTTACATGCAGGCTGCAGGTATTATTAATGATCATTTGGTGAGTTGCTCTAGGTATAAAGAGGTAATGAAATAAATTAAAAGAGTTCCTAATTATTAGTCAAAAAAACAAATATGCAACTTAAAGAAATCACTAATGAGCTGGAAAAATTTGCCCCTCTCTCCTACCAGGAATTGTACGATAACTGTGGATTATTGACAGGCCATACCAATCAAGAGCTAACAGGTGCTTTGCTATGTTTGGATTGTACAGAAGCTGTTATTGAAGAGGCCATTCAAAAAAAATGTAATTTAATTATTTCACACCATCCTATTATTTTTAGCGGGTTAAAAAAATTAAACGGCTCTAATTATGTGGAACGAACTATCATAAAAGCTATTCAAAATAACATTGCCATTTATGCGTGCCATACCAATCTTGACAATGTAAAACTTGGCGTGAACAAAAAAATAGCAGACAAGCTGGGCTTAATTAACCAGCAAATACTTGCTCCAAAAAGATCTCTGTTAAAAAAGTTAGTCACTTTTGTTCCTGAAACTCACTTGGAGAATGTAAGAGAAAGTTTGTTTCAAGCTGGTGCTGGAAATATTGGCAATTACGACAACTGCAGCTTTATTACAGAAGGGATAGGAAGTTTCAAAGGCAATGAACAATCCAATCCTTTTATAGGAGAAAAAGGGAAATTGAGTCTTGAAAAAGAAACCAGATTAGAATTGATTTATGAAACGGTTAACGAGTCTCAGATGCTTTCTGCATTAAAACAGTCCCATCCTTATGAGGAAATTGCTTATGATATTTACCAATTAGAAAACATATACCAAAATATAGGTTCCGGCAGGACCGGAGAATTAGTAAATCCTATGAAAGAAGAAGAATTCTTAACCCTGTTAAAAACTACATTTAAGGTAAAGTTTATTAAACACACCTCCTTCTTAAATAAAACCATACAAAAAGTGGCATTGTGTGGTGGTAGCGGAAGTTTTTTACTTAAAAATGCAATAAGTTTAAAATCAGATATTTACATTAGTTCAGACTTTAAATACCATGAGTTTTTTGATGCTGAGAACAAGGTTTTAATTGCTGATATTGGTCATTATGAAACAGAGCAATTTACCCCTGAAATTTTTTATGAGATTATATCAAATAAATTTCCTACTTTTGCAAGCTATTTAACGGAAACAAACACTAACCCAGTTAATTATTTTTAAACTATGTGCGCTAAAATCAAAGAAAAAATTGATGCATCTATCGAAGGAAAACTTCGTGCTTTATAT
>JACMNO010000014.1 GCA_014378485.1 Bacteroidia bacterium | reverse complement strand
TTGGAGGATAGTCTAATGGCTCATTACTGTCTACATTATCCGAGCAACTTGTCAATAACTGCATCGAAAACACAGTAGTAAGACAAAATATTTTTATACTATTTTTCATGTTTTATATTTTATTAATTACAAATAATTATTAGTATTTCTTTGGATTAATTTGCTTAAAATCCATATTTACCAGAATGAAAACCAAGATTAATCAAACCTTGTTTTACCTCCGGAGCATTCATGAACAACTGCCACAATAAACCAGTACGATAATTCTCCAACATAACCATTTCTGGTCCTTGGTCTATCGCCAAATAACGTTGTGCTGTCCATTGATAATGCTGACTGTGTGCGTCATAAAATCCTGCAACACCCCAAGTTTCTGTTTTATAATTTTCATATAAATTACGGATGAGTGCCTTAGATTCCAGCGGAGTATACACTATCGAGCTTATAGCAGCCGTTGGTGAAATAACACCTTTATCATTGCTTGGCATGTGTGCATCATAGCCTATAGAGCCATCGCCATTACGAGAATACGAAGCCGTCAATCCCCAATAATTTGCGCCATATCCTTTGAAATTTTTTGGATTAGCTACAGCATATAAATAATTGATTTTAGTATGATTGGAATTCAACTCCCAATAATTAGCATATTTATCCGTCAATTGATTTGGATCTAAACCTAAATAAGAATAATGAGCCCAAAATAAAGGTCCTCCAAATTCTTCGGCACCATTGTGTTTTAAAATCAAAGGAAGATTGTATTTCGTTTTAGCTGAAACGATGCCGCCACTTCTTGCCCAACCTTCGTGATACGCTGCTGGAGCAATTGCATGTGTTGGCGAAGCTGCTGCCATGACATACGTAATCAAACATTCATTGTAGCCTTCCAGTGGAAAATTCATTTCCCAATTGTAATTAGGAGACCAATGCCAGAATAACTTATTTTGATTATTAGTGTACCATTGCCAGTCCACTCCCTTCCATAACGCATCGAATTTTTGGGCGACTGCTTTTTCTTCAGTTGTTCCGTTTTTAAAGTATTCGCGAACGGTTATCATTCCGGCTACTAAAAAAGACGTTTCTACTAAATCACCACCATTATCTTTAGTTCCAAAAGGAATTACTCGACCTGTGGTACCATTAATCCAATGTGGCCATGCACCGTGAAAACGCTCGGCAGTGTTCAAAAAATTAGCTATCTTGTTCAAACGGTCTGCTCCTTGTGATTTTGAAATATAACCACGAGACATTCCTGAAACAATCGCCATAAGTCCAAAACCAGAACCACCTGTAGTAACAATATTTTGATCAAATGAAGGATCCTGAGGAATATAACGCTCTCTGGCCATACCTGAATTTGACTCAGCATAATCCCAAAAATAAGCGAAAGTTTGTTTTTGAACTACATCTAACAATTCGTCATCTGTTAATTTTACAACTGGAGGAACGGTAACTGGAGGCGTAACTACGGGACCGTTGTCAGTACTTTGTGAGGAAGAATCACAACCAAGAAACGTAAAGAGCATAAATAAAGCTGAAAATTTAATCATTTTTAGATTTTTTATGTGTTTGTCCTTACCTCTGACTCCTTCCTGAAATAGATCAGGAAAGAGAAAAGGTGCTGGATTTTTTTAATTAATATCCTGGATTTTGTGTTGCTTTTCCATTAGCTTGCGTGATGAATTTTTGAGGAATAGGAAACAATTCATGTTTACCTTCTACAAAAGTTTTTCCATCTGCCGCCATAACTGATTTCGCTTGACCTGTTCTAACGATATCAAACCATCTGTCATGCTCAAAAGCCAATTCATGTCTTCTTTCTGCTCTAATTGCTGCTCTCAAAGCCACTTGTCCTGTAGCGGTTGTATTGGCTAAACCGGCTCTGTTTCTAACTCTGTTTAAAGGTCCTGTAACATCACCAGTACCACTTTCGTTTGCAGCTTCAGCTTG
>JACMNO010000110.1 GCA_014378485.1 Bacteroidia bacterium | reverse complement strand
TGTGCGATAAAAAATGGGAGTTGGTCTTTCGCCTTGTCACGCCGAGGCGTGATTGTTTCTTTGCAGTTTATCCTGAGCGCAGTCGAAGGGCCAAGCAAAAAGAAAGTAAAAAGTAAAATTGACTTATTGAGTGAACCCTACATAAGGAAACGTGTTTTCCTCTGTTGACCTCCTTTGGTCTAGCACTAATCTGAGTGTTACCATTTTTTAAGTATGAGTCCTACTTTAAAAAACATGCGCATGGTATTTGAAGGAAAAAGGTGTTTTTTAGCTGAAAACCGCTAAAAATATCATCTTAAGTGAAGGGTGGAAATCAAAAAAGCCACCCGACTTTGGTGGCTTTTGCTCCTTCTCCTGGGCTCGAACCAGGGACCCCATGATTAACAGTCATGTGCTCTAACCAACTGAGCTAAGAAGGAATCTTTTCCTTAATAAGGAGGGCAAATTTAATATCTATTTTGTAAATAAACAATATATTTGTCAAAAATTTTAAATCTTTTTAATATGAGTCTTTTAGTTGTAGGTACAGTAGCGTTTGATGCTATAGAAACTCCTTTCGGGAAAACCGATAAAATCGTTGGAGGAGCTGCTAGTTACATAGCATTAGCGTCTTCTTATTTTACAAAAGAAATTAATATTGTGTCAGTTGTTGGCGATGATTTTCCAACAGAATTCATGAATACGCTTAAAGGTCAAGGAGTTAATCTGGAAGGATTGCAAATTAAGCAAGGTGAAAAATCTTTTTTCTGGAGCGGACGTTATCATAACGATATGAATTCGCGTGATACATTAGATACACAACTAAATGTATTGGCTGAATTTGACCCGATCGTACCGGAATCTTATCAGAACTGTGATTTTTTGATGCTTGGAAATTTAATGCCAACTGTACAACAAAAAGTATTATCTCAGTTGTCAAAACGCCCTAAGCTGATCGTTTTGGATACTATGAACTTTTGGATGGATATTGCCATGCCTGAATTAATGGAAACTTTAAAAGGAATTGATGTATTAACCATTAACGATTCTGAAGCAAGACAATTGTCAGGAGAATATTCTTTAGTGAAAGCTGCACAGAAAATATTAGCCATGGGCCCAAAAGTATTGGTGATCAAAAAAGGAGAGCATGGAGCTTTATTATTTAATAAAGAAGAAGTGTTTTTTGCGCCTGCTTTGCCATTAGAAGATGTATTTGATCCGACTGGTGCCGGTGATAGTTTTGCCGGAGGTTTTATTGGTTATTTGGCCAAAACAAAAGATATCAGTTTTGAAAATATGAAACGGGCAATCATTTTTGGTTCTGCTATGGCGAGTTTCACTGTGGAGAAATTCGGAACAGAGCGTTTAATTGGATTATCTCAAAAAGATGTGGATAATAGAGTTCAGGAATTTGTTGACCTGGTGCAGTTTGATATTTCTTTAGTGTAAGTAACATGTATTCAAAAAACCTTCTATTGAAAAATAGGAGGTTTTTTATTTTTAGAAAAATCGCAATTTATAAATTATCTTAGCGTTAAATAATAAACTTGAAATTCAGTATTATCATATCCGTTTGTTTCATTGTTTGTTGTTCTTTTGTATTTCAGACAACAGAGTCGGAGTTACATATTAAATTTCCTGAGCAAAATTCCCGACTTGAAATTGATGGTTTCGGAAACATCTATATCATCACCGAAAATGAAATAGTAAAGTATAATGCTATCGGGATTTTACAAAAAAAATTCAGTACCAAACGTTATGGCAGGATCGATTACGTGGACGCCATGAACCCTTTAAAGATTCTTGTGTACTATAAAGATTTTCAACAGATTTTATTTTTAGATAATCAATTAACCGAAACCAGTAATATGATCTCGCTGGAAAAACTTGGTTATGAACAGGCTTCTTTAGTATGCTCGTCTTCTAATAATAGTTTTTGGTTGTATGATAAACAAAATAATGAATTATCTCGCTTTGATGCAGAACTTAAATCATTGGTAAAAACGGGGAATTTAAAAAGGATACTGGATGTTGATATTAAACCAAATTTTTTGCAGGAACATAATAATTACCTCTATGTCAATTGTCCCGAAGAAGGTATTCTCGTATTTGACATTTATGGCACTTTTTATAAAACCATTCCTTTAAAGAAATTAAAGGAATTTGTGGTTGTGAATGGTGATGTTTTCTATTATGAAAATCACAACTTAAAACAATACCAAGCACAAACATTCAACACCATAGAAAAACAATTTCCGGACACACTCATTAAAACCGTATACTGGCAAAACGAGCGTTTCTACAAGGTTTATCAAGACTCTTTAGTCGTTCAGTAATTTTTTTGTTATTTTCTAAAAGGAGTATTTTCAATCACCTATTAATAAAAAATTATCAATGGAGATTTTTACTTCTGTTTTACGTCACGGTTTATTTTTAAAACAAAGAATTATTTTGCTTTAACGGTATCAACCGGTTCTTTTGGTTGAATAGCAACTTCTGCCATGGCTTGATCAATAACACGCCCGATAGAATCTGAAATGCGTTTTGCGTTTTCATGCATTTTAAAACGGTCTTCCGCAGCGGGTTTGCATTTAACGATTACTAAAGTTAAAAACGTAACTGACAGAAGAATGTATACTTTTTTCATAAAATGTTATTGCTTTTGATATCCCGAATGTAAAGATAATTTTTGTTTGGATAAAGAAATTAAAATTATTTCGTTGATTTCCATAAAATAAAAAGCCCACGCATCATAGATACGTGGACTTTTCCTAACTAACTAAACACAAATTCTTAGTGTTTTGATTCTACTGTTGTAGTTGAAGTTTCAACAGAAGTAACAGTTGTATCAGATGTAGCCTCATTCATTGCGTTTCCTAAGCTAGTTTCTAAAGCTGCAGAGATAGAATCAGCAGTATGTTTTGCTTGCTCTTCGATTTTTGCTTTTTCTTCAGCTGAAGGTCCACAAGATACTACAGTTGTAGCGATGATAGCTACTGCGATAATTGAAAATAATTTTGTCATTTTTTTAATTTTTAAGTTGTTTGTTTGTTATTTGATCATTTATACCGAAACTTTAAATAGGTAACCCGGAAATTGAGAAATAATGTTGTAAATTCTTTAACTAATTGATTATCAATTATAAAAACTTAAAAAATACGGTGGTTACCTTCTTTTTAATAAGAAATAGACGAGAGAAATTGATTAAATAGAATGTTATTTGGAAACATATTCGCCGACTAATTTTTCAGCTTTTTGAAAAGCGTCTTCCAATACTTCATTTAAGATAAATACATCAAACAGGTCGGCTGTTTTTAATTCTTTTTCAGCCTTCTCAACTCTTCTGGCAATGCTTTCAGGAGTATCTGTACTTCTGGAGTTTAAACGCTCTTCTAAAATTTTAATGCTTGGAGGCATGACAAAAACAGCCAGGGCTTTTTCGCCAAATTGTTTCTTCAAATTTAAACCACCTTCCACATCAATGTCAAAAATTACATGTTTTCCTTTGGCCCAAATCCGGTCTACCTCACTTCTCAGTGTTCCATAATGGGTTCCGGCATACACTTCTTCCCATTCCAAAAACTCTTTTTTATCAATTTTTTGTTTAAATTCCTCTACGCTTAAATAATGATAATCCTTACCGTTTTCTTCAATACCACGTTTTGGACGGCTTGTGGCTGAAATGGAAAATTCAAGTTTATCAGGAAAGGTTTTTAATAAATGTCTCACTATAGTTGTTTTACCTGACCCTGACGGTGCAGAAAATATGATGAGTTTGCCGTTTTCCATGAGCAAAGATAATAGTTTTTTATAACTAAAAAATTTATTAGGGCGTGCCCCGCCAAGAGGCCGCGGGTCGGGCTTTTCGTTACAATCTTTTGTTGTCTTCGGGAGCCTCATCCACCAAAAGGATTTTCACTACAATCCCTCACGCAGGTTTTATTTTAAAAACTGAAATTTATACTGCGAATTTGCTGAAAGTTTGCGCGAGGGATGCAAGCGAAAATCCTTTTGCCGTTCACTAACCCTGTTCAAGTGCGGCAAAAGATTGCAGCGACAGCCCGGTTCCTGCTGTCTCTTTGCAGGAACGTGCCCAAATCACACTAAGTCTTCTCCTTGCTTTTTAAAGAATTCATACACTAAATTACCCTTAGAATTACCAACAATGGCGGCTATTTCCTGTAAAGTTGCTTCTTTTATTCCTTTAACAGATTTGAGTTCAGTTAACAGTTTTTGTGCGGTTTTATCACTGATGCCTTTTATTTCAGATAGTTCTGTTTTAAAAGTTTCACGGCTGCGTTTATTGCGATGGTGCGTAATACCGAAACGATGCGCTTCATCACGTATCTGTTGAATAATCTTTAAGGTTTCCGAGCGTTTATCGAGGTATAACGGTATGGGATCTCCCGGAAAATAAATTTCTTCAAGGCGTTTCGCAATACCAATCACGGTTACCTTTCCCATCAATCCCAATTTTCGTAAACTCATCACCGCAGCACCCAGTTGTCCTTTTCCGCCATCAATCACAATTAATTGGGGCATAGGCAACTCTTCTTCAATCACACGGGTATAACGTCTGGTAATAACTTCTTCCATGGTGGCAAAATCGTCGGGGCCAACAACTGTTTTCACATTATAGTGACGGTATTCTTTTTTAGCCGGCTTACCATCAATAAAAACAGGCATGGCACTCACTGCATAATCTCCCTGAATGTTTGAGTTATCAAATCCTTCAATGCGACGTGGCTCTTCTTTCATGCGAAGATCTTTCATCATTTGCTGCATGATTCTATCAGTATGCCTGTCAGGATCAATCAAGGCCAATTGCTTTTCTCTTTCACGCTTGTAGGACTCTGCATTTTTAAAACTCAGATCCATTAAATGTTTTTTATCACCAATTTTTGGAACAACATATTTAGCATTGGTAAAAACAAACTCCGGTTCAAAGGGTACAAAAATTTCTCTACTTAAAGAGTTGTAACGCGTGCGAATTTCATTAATGGCAAACACCAGCATTTCTTCATCAGACTCATCCAGCTTCTTTTTAAACTCTAAGGTTTGTGCCTGAATGATGGTGCCGTTCATCACTTTAAAATAATTGACGTAAGCCACTTTCTCATCACTGATGATCGTAAATACATCTGTATCAGTAATAGAAGGATGAACAATGGTTGATTTGCTTTGGTATTTCTCCAGCAATTCAATTTTCTTTTTTAAAGAGTTTGCTTCTTCAAATTCCATTTTTTCGGCATTCTCATGCATCAGTCGCTTCAGATCCCGGATCGCAAAATTAATATCGCCTTTAATGATTTCACGGATGTGATCAATTCCTTTATTGTAATTGTCCAGGCTTTGGTTACCTATACAAGGTGCTTTACAACGACCAATCTGGAATTCGAGACACGCCTTAAATTTTTTCTTTTCAATATTTTCAATAGTCAAATCTAAAGTGCAGCTTCTTAAAGGATACAGTTGTCTGATCAGATCCAGTAAAATGAACATAGTGGTAGCCGAAGGATACGGACCAAAATATTCGGCCCCATCTTTTTTGAGTTGTCGTGTTTGATAAACACGCGGAAAAAATTCGTTTTTAATTAAGAGCCATGGATAAGTTTTATCATCACGTAACATGATGTTATATTTTGGAGTAAGGCTTTTAATTAAATTATTTTCCAAAATCAGTGCATCCATTTCGGTGTTCACCTTCGTGGTTTTGATATCCGCTATTTTTTTGACCATGATACGCAAACGATGCGTATCATGCTCTTTCATAAAATAAGAGAGCACCCTTTTTTTCAGGTTTTTTGCTTTTCCTACATACAACAGATTGTTATCGACATCATAATAGCGATAAACTCCCGGGGTATCGGGCAGGGTTTTGAGAATGCTCTGAATATGTTCTGAAAAGGCTTCCAAATGGTTTGCTAAGGTAAGTTTTATCATCAGTTTTTTTGTTTATTTTGTGATATCTTAAGAAACAAAACCATATTTATTGCGCCCCTCGATTGGGGTTTAGGACATGCCACCAGATGTGTTCCGTTAATTAAAGAATTAAAGGAACACAATGAGGTAATTTTAGGGGTTACTAAAACAACTTCTTTAATTTTTGACGAGGAATTTCCTACTCTCAAAAAGATAAACATTGAACCCTACAACATCAGGTATTCAAAAAAAATACCGTTAGGCTTTACACTTTTACTGGATTCTCCGCGAATTTTAAAAGTCATCAAAAAAGAGAATGAACAATTAAAAGAAATTATCAAAGAACACAAGATTGATTTAGTAATCAGCGATAATCGATTTGGGCTTTATAATGAAAATATTGAATGTATTTACATCACCCACCAGTTAAATATTAGCGCAGGTTTGTTTTCTTTTTTTGCCAGTAAAATTCATCAGCATTATATTAAAAAGTTTAATAGCATTTGGATTCCAGATTTTGAAGATGAAAAAACATCACTGGCAGGGAAGCTTTCCAAAAATAAAAATTTAAAAAACGTCACTTATATAGGTCCGTTAAGTCGTTTGCCATTAGTATCTAAAACAGAAGAGCAATTCGATTTCCTATGCCTGCTCTCAGGGCCTGAACCTTTAAGAACAGTTCTTGAATTTTTATTAATTGAAAAAGCGAATGAGACCAACAAAAGAATTTGCGTGGTAAGAGGAAGTAATTTGAAAATTAAGTATGATTTTCAGGGAAATTTAACTTTGATAGATATGCCATCTGCAGAAACATTAAGTCGGTTAATCGAAAATTCGCACACCGTTATTTGCAGGAGTGGTTATAGTACTTTAATGGACCTTCATCATTTAAAAAAGCAGTCGGTCATTCTGATCCCTACTCCCGGGCAGTATGAGCAAATGTACCTGGCCAATTACTGGAAACAAAAGTTTGGCGCACGACTGCTGTTACAAAAGAATCTGAAGTTTTTTGATTTTTAAAAACCAATTCACAATTCTGGTTTCATAACTACGGGTTTCATCATTATTTGCATGAATAAAACCTGTTACATTAGATGGAGTGTATTTAGTAAAAAAAATAGGGTTTTGGTTGTTCGTTTTAGCCTCCGTTACGGTTGCAATTTGGGGTTATTTTCGTTTAAAGGAAACTAAAGCGCCAAATGCATCGGTTTTAGAACATATTCCTATCAATGTTGCCTGTGTAATAGAAACCAAAAATTGCAGCGAATTGGTTTCTCAATTAACACGTCAAAACCTGATCTGGAATTCACTGCTCACTAACGAATCAATGTTGGTTGCACAAAACGGTATTCAATATTTGGATTCTTTGATAAATTCAAAACCAGAAATTGCAGAAGTGCTATCAGATAATTCGTTGTATTGGTCATTTATCAAAGATCAGAAAACAACCAGACATCTGATTTTATTTAAAGCCAAAGAAAAAAACGATAAATCTCTTTTCATTGATTTTTTTAAAAGTGTTTTTGCAAAGGACGTCTCCGTGACATCACGGGAAGTTTTTTATTTTATCAATAATAAACAAAAATGGTTTTTGAGTTATTATGCCGGCATTGTTTATATGAGTTCTGATGCATCATTATTAGAGCGCAGTCTACAATTGAAAAAGGAAGAATCCCTTGCGACTTATAAAGCTTATAATGATTTGCTTAAACTGAATGGTGAACAAAAAAACCAGGTGTATTTTAATCATGCTTTTACAGGTTTACTGCCAAAAGATTTATTTACTCAGCAATCACTGTTTAGCGCAGAAGTTCAATTAAACGAAATTACCTTAACCGGTTATACTGTTCCGGATAGTTTATCATTCTTTGATTGTCTGAAAAACCAAGAGCCGGCGCCTATGTCGAGTTTTGAGCGTTTGCCTGATAATCCGGTTTCAATAAAAGGAGTAGCTTTAACAGATGCACAATTGTTTTTTAAAACAACGAGCAATCAACTTTCTGTAGAATCCATTGAAAAAAATGAACAGGCTTGGAAAATGCTTAACGATAGTGCACTATACAATATTAAAAAAGAAAGTGATGAAAATATAGATAATGAATTAGCCTCTGCCTCTTACTTTTTAACTAACATTACTAGTCAATTGACTGCGATAAAAATAAAAGACGAAGAAAAGGCCGTCGCATTATTGAAGCTGATGAGTGATAGTATTAACCTTGAAGACGAAGCGAAAATTTATAAGTTGCGCGCTGGTTTAGGAGATGTGTTTTCGTTTTCTAAATCAGACCTCAATATGAAGTACGCCTATATTTCTGAGGGTTATATATTGTTTTTTTCAGACTCTGAATTATTGAAGTATTATCGTCAATCGATTTTGGGTGGTCAACTGCTCGCAAAGAACAAGTCTTTTATGGATTATGCAAATGATAATTTAACGCTGGAATGCAATTATTTTTATTATGAAAATTCGGAATTAACGAAAGCTCATAACATTAATTCCATTATTAATTCAGAAGAGTTGTTGATGGCCGAGAATCCAATGTCACATTTATCCATCACTGCAAGAAATTATAAAAGTAGCGTGCAGGTTAGGTTAAATGCAAGCCATGCGCAGCCCAAAAATAATGAAGCTAACAGTACAATAAATTCCCTATGGACTTTTGTTGCGGACTCATTGATCAATAGCCGCCCAAATATTTTTACTAATCATTTGACACAGGAAAACGAGTTATGTTTCCAGGATGAAACGAAGCAGGTTTACCTGATAAATTCAACAGGAAATCTTATTTGGAAAAAGAAAATTTCTGAAACCATAAAATCAGATGTTTATACGGTTGATATTTTTAGGAACGGTAAATTGCAATTGTTGTTTAATACGGAGAATTATCTGCACTTGTTAGACAGGAACGGCAATTATGTCAAGGGGTTCCCGGTAAAACTGCCGGCAAAAATTACTTCCAATCTAACCTTGATGGACTACGATAATAATAAAGATTATCGCTTATTTGTTGCTTGCGCTGACAGGCATATTTATAATTTTTCTTTGTATGGTATCAGAATAGAAGGATTTATACCCGTAAAAACGGATGCTGAAGTAATCTTACCAATCAGCTATGCGAAGGTTGGCGCCAGCGATTATTTGATAACTGCGGATGTATCAGGTAAAATTTACGCGTTTAGCAGAAAGGGACTTGGCCGAATTGATTTTAATAATAAAACAATCGAACGCCTGGAGCATTTGCAGATTATGCCGGGAAATAATTTAGATAATACAAAGTTAGTTTACGTGGATGATAAGAATAATCTATTAAACAAAATTTCTTTAACAGATAAAAAAGAAGCCTTAAAACTTGGAGATGAACTGGCCGGATTTAAAACGTCATTCGCCCTGGTGAACGATGATTCGCAAACAGATTTGTTGGTGTATGGTAATGGCGCCTTGTACGCTTACGATTTATTTACCAGTAAACTTATTGAATATTTTAGTGAACCTGCTGTTTATAATGATGTTCAGTTGATACAGACAAGCGAGAGCGATTTGTTTTTAGCATTTGATAAACCCGGACAAAAAGTAGATGTAATAAATACTGCCGGAAAATTAAACATCAGCCTTCAGGGAACAACTCAAAAGCCATTAGCTTGTTATCTATACAAAAACGGGAAAACCTATGTTTTGCTTGTTAGCAGAAACCAGGTGAGTTGCCAGGAGTTGAAGTAAGTCATGCTGAACTTGATTCAGCATCTCTTTAGACCCTGAATCAAGTTCAGGGTGACATTTAATTAATATTCAAATTTCCCGAACTCTGATTCAATGGTCACTTTCTTGCCTGATGATGAGCCTGTCGAATCATCATATTTTTCAACTCTTCCAATGATCTGTGCATCCACATTAAATGATTTTGAAATAGCTATGACTTCGTTTGCAAGTTCTTTAGGCAAATAAACTTCCAGGCGATGACCCATATTAAAAACCTTGTACATTTCCTTATAATCGGTTTTGCTTTGTTCTTGAATTGTTTTGAATAAGGGAGGCAACGGAAATAAATTATCTTTAATGATGTGAACACCTTCTACAAAATGTAATACTTTGGTTTGAGCACCACCACTGCAATGAACAATGCCGCTGATTTTTGTGCCTAATGCAGCCAATAATTTTTTTACTACCGGCGCATATGTTCTTGTTGGAGATAGCACTAATTTACCGGCTGTGATTTGTTCCCTAATTTCTTTACCGTTAATGTCTGTATAACTCACTTCAATTTTATCGGTTAGGTTGAGGTTACCGCAATAGGTTACTTCTTTTGGTAAAGCATTGTCATAAGACTCAGGATATTTTTCAGCAACAGCTTTACTAAATACATCATGACGGGCACTGGTTAGTCCGTTACTTCCCATGCCTCCGTTATATTCAGTTTCATAGGTAGCTTTTCCGGAAGATGATAAACCAACAATTACATCACCGGCTTTGATTTGGTGGTTGGAGATGATATCTGATTTTTTCATGCGGCATACTACTGTACTGTCAACAATCAGCGTTCTTACAAGATCACCGACATCGGCCGTTTCACCACCGGTTGAACGGATATCAATTCCATTATCACGCAAGTTTTGAAGAACTTCTTCTGTACCATTAATGATTGCAGAAATAACTTCACCGGGAATTAATCCTTTATTACGACCAATGGTAGACGACAGTAAAATATTATTGGTGGCACCAACGCAAATCAAATCATCAATGTTCATGATTACAGCATCCTGTGCAATTCCTTTCCAAACGCTCAAATCACCGGTTTCTTTCCAGTAAACATAAGCAAGGGAAGATTTAGTTCCAGCACCATCCGCATGCATGATAATACAATGTTCCTCGCTACCGGTTAAATAATCAGGAACAATCTTGCAAAATGCCTGTGGAAATAATCCTTTATCAATATTGGAAATGGCATTATGAACATCTTCTTTGGAAGCTGAAACGCCTCGTAAATTATATTTTAAATCTGACATGCTTGGATGCTAAATGAGCTCCAAAGATAAGAGAAAAAGGCTAAACCTTTGTTTGACTTTTTAACCACATAGTAACATAGCAGAACTATGCTTCTATGTGGTTTTTAAAAGATATTATTTCACAATCACAAGTTTTTTATTTATTACTGCACCGCTAATAATAATATTGATGGAGTAAATGCCGGCTGCTAAATGCCCCGCATTAACCGTTGTTTTTCCGTTTTCCATCGTTTGTGAAATAACAGAATTTCCTGTCATATCAAATACACGAATAGTTTGCTTTTCGTTGGTATTAGTTTCAATCGTAAATGTTCCGTTAGTTGGGTTAGGATATAGTGTGATCATATTTTCCGTTTGTTCATTTATCCCAGTGCTAATATCTAAAATGGAATTATAAGTTGTATTGGTTACGATTGGTGCATTAAAGTCAAAATAGATATAGGCCGTATTTTTTATTTTGTAGGGCCTTGTCCATGTAGCTTTTGGTTTTAATCGGTATTGAATGAACCCTATGGATCCTTCAGGATTGCTTGAACTATCCGGTAGCTGGATGTTTGAAAAGTTAACAGTCAAAACCCGCCCATTTAAAGTAGTTGTATTTGCATGACTATAATCAGTTACCTGGAAAGTTGTTAAGTCTAATTCAGTATCCAGCGTATCCGCTAATTTGATATTAAAAGCCGGAGCATTTCCGGTGTTTTGAAAATGGATGGTATAGGTTAACCAATCATTAAAGCTAGGCGCAACATCAACCGGATAAACTTCTTTAATATTAGGGTCATAAGAATTAACAACATTATAGCATGCTTTATAGGAATTGTTTGATTGGTAATTGTCTCCTGTTATAGGATTAACTTTTGCGGTAACGCATATGATGTCGCCGGCCTGTGCCGTTGGGAATGTCTGAAGAAGTATTCGAAAATCCGACCCATTATTTATAGTTCCAAAATCTGGTATTGAATACGTAAAAACGTTTCCTGATACAGAAGGCACTAATGAACCGGGATGCGGACCCATATAGGCTACAGGACCAGCTACAATAAATGATAAGATTCCTGAACGTCCTGAGGAGCAATTTAAATTATACCATCTTGAGATATCTCCCGCATTTACTGTTAACACATGGGTTTGTCCCGGAAAAATAATTCCGCCGGTATAAATGGATTGCACACCAACATCAAAACCCGGTTTACATTTCAAAGCGAAATTCACATTCGTGTCTAACACAGCTACGGTGACTGTACTGTCTAATCCCGGATAAATGCAGGATGCCTGAAATGGTTTACCGATGGTATCTACCACGACATTATAGGTGTTAGCAGAATCCAGGAATTGATAAACACCGTTTATAGCCGTGTAGGTAGATCCCAATAAATTTGAACTGTTGTCATATATTTTTAGTGGAATGTTTATGAGTGGTTTATCTGCACTGTCTTTTAAACATGTGTTGTTATTATCCTGGTAAGTAAATCCCACAATTCCAAAGGAGGATGGACAACCGAAAGGGTTACCTGCTGTGCAAAGAGGCAGGTTTAATGTTCCAAGATCCATGATCGGAATATAATTAGGAAGGCAGGTAAATGGATTGTTAGAAATATTCAAAGACGATGAAACAATAAATGGATCAAAACAATGAATAAGATTATAACTGCAATCTAAAACGGACAGGCCTGTTGGAAGTAAAGGAAGATTTGTTAATTGATTATTACTGCATGTTAAATAATTTAGAGAGCCAGGCATTGCAGGAAGGGATACTATGAGATTATTATTGCAGTTTAAATAACCAAAGCTGCTTGGGAAGGTTGGAAGGCCCGTTAATTGATTTGTTGAACAATTTAAGGTGCCGAGAGCATTAGGCAAAGAAGGCAAAACGGTAAGTTGATTTGTCTGGCAATCCAAAGTATTTAAACTTAACGGTAAAGAAGGCAAAACGGTTAATTGATTGTTACTACAGTTTAAAATATTTAATGAAGTTGAAAGTGCCGGTAAAGCAGTTAGAACATTAGAGCTACAATCTACGTCAATTAGTGAATTTGGCTGTGCCGGAAGACTTTGTAATTGATCATTATTGCAATACAAAAGTGCTAATGTATTTGGAAGTGCCGGTAACATACCCAAAGGATTAGAATTGCAATTTAACTTGTACAAAGAGCTTGGCAGTACAGGAATGCTTCCCAATTGATTGTTGGAACAATTGATTGTGTTTAATGATGCAGTTAAAGCGGGTAAATTGGATAACTGGTTTTGCGAACAATTTAAAAATAGTAAGGCATTTGATAACGCCGGAAGACTGCTTAACTGACTGTTGTTACAAATTAAATTCTCCAATGTATTTGGTAACACAGGAAGAGTGCTTAACTGGTTTCCACTGCAATCCAAATAGAGTAAAGCATTTGGTAATGCAGGTATAGTTTGGATTGGGTTAGTACTACAGTTTAAACTAATTAAGGAACCCGGTAATGCCGGAAGACCTTGTAATTGATTATTGGAACACGTAAAAGTTATAAGGCCGCCCGGTAAAGCAGGCATCATTTGAATAAAATTATTACAGCAGTTAAATTCTATTAATGAATCAGACAACACAGGAAGACTTGCCAACTGGTTACTCCAGCATTCTAATAACTTTATGGTATTTGGTAACGCCGGTAAGCTATCCAATGAATTTTGTCCGCATAATAAAACCAGTAATCCGCTTGGTAATGGTGGCAAACTATTTAACGCGTTCCCAGTACATATTAATGTATCCAGCATCTGAGGCAAAGCAGGAATAGAGGATAGCCTGATATTAATGGTGTCGTAAACATTAATAGTACAATCCAGTGTTTTTAAAGAATCAAAATATTGTATTCCGTCTAAAGTCACAATGTGTCTGTTTTGAATAACAATACTTTTCCTGGATGTTACATCTATGCTTGTTGTATCCATTTGGTTGCCCAGCATGGCTGAAGGAATATTGGTTTGAAGCCAGGAAGCAAAACTTGTATCAGCAATACTAACATAATTTTGCGCTTTACTATTTGTTAAACAAAGTAATAAAGCAAATAGAGTAATTAATTTTTTCATAACCTGAGTTTTAGTGTTATGTAAAATTAAGGCATCGTTATCACGTTATTTTTTGAGATTAGCAACAGGACGGTTTAAACTAATAACTGGTTGAGTTTGGCCGATAAGTGTTTTAATAAAAAAAACGCTTCGGTATTACCAAAACGCTTTTTTAAATTATTTGAAGGAGATTCTGATCCGCCAGCTGGCGAACAGAATGAATTAAGATTAAAACACCTCTTTAGCCACTCGCTTTGTGCTATCAGAGGTGCCCATGGTATAATAATGCAGGCATGGCACGCCGGCTTTTTTTAATTCTTTACTTTGTTCAATGCACCATTTTATGCCAATTTCTTTTACGGCTTTATCATCTTTACATTTTTCCAATTCCACAAATAGGTCCTGCGGCAAATCAATATGAAAAATTTTAGGTAAAGCAATTAATTGAGAACGGGAACTCAGAATCTTTAATCCCGGAATAATTGGAATAGTTATACCGTTATTGCGGCATAATTCAATAAATTCAAAATATTTTTTATTATCAAAAAACATTTGAGTTACAATATAATCAGCGCCCGCATCCACTTTAGCTTTAAGCCATTTCATATCACTGTATAAATTTGGTGCTTCAAAATGTTTTTCGGGATAACCGGCAATACCCATACAAAAATTAGTGGGAGATGCATCTTTCATTTCGTCATCCAAATAAATACCGGTATTCATGTCTTTAATTTGCTTTACAAGATCAATGGCGTAATTATGGCCACCAGGCTCAGGCACAAAATGTGATTCTGTTTTTATACTATCGCCACGAATTGCTAATACATTATCAATACCCAAAAATTGTAAATCAATTAAGGCGTTTTCTGTTTCTTCAACCGTAAAACCACCACATATAATATGCGGCACAGCCTCCACATCATATTTATTCATGATGGCGGCACAAATACCAACAGTGCCAGGACGCTTGCGGATACTAACCTTTTCAAGATAACCTCCGTCTCGTTTTTTATAAATATATTCTTCGCGATGATAGGTAACATCGACAAATGCTGGCTTAAATTCCATTAATGGATCAATGCCATCAAAAATAGATTGAATACTTTTTCCTTTTAACGGTGGTAGTATTTCAATAGAAAATAGAGTGTCTTTCGCAGATTTAAGATGTTCGGTAATTTTCATACTTTTCTAAAATAAGTTACAAATGTAAGGATATCAAACAAATAAAAAAAGGAACAGCCTGATGAAACTGTTCCTTTTCAAAATTACTTAAAAATATTAAAAACGATAACCGAACGAAAGACCGAATTTAAAAGCATTTAAAGGAAACTGATTTTTATTAAAATTATATGCTTTCGTTAAATCATCTGCTGCTTTAAAAGTATCTATATGATATCCTAACGATGCCATTAACATTATGTTAAAGTTTTTTGTGACCCGGAATAAAACACCATTATCAAGCATAATATTTAATCGATTTAACGTAAACGATTGGCTTATTGTGTATGGTGACGAGTAATATCCATTGACATCATAAGTATAACCGTTTTTGTTATAAGTGCCTGTAAACCTAGCGCTACCAATGTAGGGTCCGATAAAATGAGTAACCGCATGTTTACCGCTTGTTTGAAAATGAATTCCAAGTCCCGCTTCATAGCTTTTATTTGTGTATTTAAAATCAGAAACAGTAAACGCGCTGTAAGTGTTAGAATTATATGAATTGTAATTGTTTCCGGAAAAGATGGTATTAATAGATTGCGTAAAATAAGGTGATGCAAACCCAACGGATATAGGCACATATATATGCAAATAATTATGAGCAAATTCCCTGATATAATTAACGCTTAATGATCCATTCAAAGGTTCCATGATATTAAGTGATATCAGGTTTTTCGTTGAAACCAATTCATTAAAAGCGGCGTTCTCTATGCTATCCCTATTAATTCTGTTTCCGCTAAATCCACTATTATTATAAACAATCATGGGAGTTCCAACAACGGCTGCTTCTACCGGCGAATTTAACACTTCATGAACCCCATTTTGGTATATGATCAATGCAACATCTTTTTTTAGTATTGAAATAGTTGGGCCATCCTGGTAAGTGAAAAGTTTATACTTGATTTCGGTTTGATTGATTTCCAAAATTTTGACTTCTATTTTTGAATTGTCTTTTTTAAACAACTGGTCCTGTGCAACGCAGGATCCGACAAAGGTTATAAAAATTAAAGCGAGTAAATTCTTCATAGAATGTTTTAGTATAATTTATTTAAATATACCTATAATAATTTAAAACAATAGTTTGCTCAACGACTTAATATTTATAAATTTGGCTAACTTTTTTAAACCCAATTTCAAGATAGTATTATGAGTAAAATTAAAGTAGCCAACCCGGTAGTAGAATTAGACGGTGATGAAATGACCCGTATCATTTGGAAATTTATTAAAGACAAATTAATTGTTCCTTATTTGGATGTTGATATCAAATACTATGATTTGGGTATGGAATACCGCGATGAAACGAATGACCAGGTTACTATAGATGCTGCTGAAGCCATTAAAAAATATGGCGTTGGTATTAAGTGCGCTACGATTACTCCTGATGAAGCGCGTGTAAAAGAGTTTAATTTGAAACAAATGTGGAAGTCTCCAAATGGTACAATCCGTAATATTTTGGATGGCACTGTTTTTCGCGAGCCAATCGTTTGTAAAAATGTTCCGCGTTTGGTGAGCAACTGGACTGCGCCTATTATTGTTGGACGTCATGCATTTGGTGATCAATATAAAGCAACCGATTTTGTAGTTCCTGGAAAAGGAAAATTGACGATGAAATTTGAAGGTGAGGATGGAAAAGTAATTGAGCATGAGATCTACAAATTCAATGGCCCGGGTGTAGCAATGGGAATGTATAATGTTGAAGAATCAATCCGTGGATTTGCACATTCTTGTTTTAATGTAGCGTTAAATAAAAAGTGGCCTTTATATTTATCTACAAAGAATACAATCCTGAAAAAATACGATGGCCGTTTTAAAGATATTTTTGAAGAAATTTACCAAGCAGATTATAAAGCGAAATACGAAGCAGCAGGTATTGTATACGAGCATCGTTTAATTGATGATATGGTCGCTTCTGCTTTAAAATGGAATGGCAATTTTGTTTGGGCTTGTAAAAATTATGATGGTGACGTTCAGTCTGACTCTGTGGCGCAAGGATTTGGTTCATTAGGATTAATGACATCAGTGTTAATTACTCCCGATGGAACTATTATGGAAGCTGAAGCTGCGCATGGCACTGTTACACGTCACTTCCGTGATCACCAAAACGGAAAACCAACATCAACCAATCCAATTGCGAGTATTTTTGCATGGACACGTGGTTTAGAATTCCGTGGTAAATTAGATGGTAACCAGGAGTTGATCGATTTCTGCCTGGCATTAGAGCAGGTTTGTGTGGAGACTGTTGAAAGTGGAAAAATGACTAAAGATTTAGCTGTATGTACTCATGGAAATAAAGTTAACCATGGGGAACATTATTTATATACTGAAGAGTTTTTAGACGCTATTGATCAAAATCTGAAAAAGAAATTATCTAAATAATTAAATAAATTTTGTCACTTCGAGCGGAGTCGAGAAGTAAAATATAAAAAAATGGATCAGGAATTATTTGATAGAGTAGAGAATGCGTTAAAAACGATTAGACCATATTTAGAGGCTGATGGTGGAGATGTAGAATTACTTGAAATTGAAGGCGGAAACACTGCCAGGCTTGAATTGAAAGGCGCTTGCAGTACTTGCAGCATGAGTCACATGACTATGAAAGCAGGTATAGAGGAAACGATCATGAGAGCGGTTCCTGAAATAAAATTTGTACATGCCGTTAGAAATTAATTTAAAGGCATAAATTTAAAAGTCTTATTCAGTATTGAGTAGGACTTTTTTATTAGTGAACGTTAATTACCAAATTATTAGCGTAACGCAGATGGAACTGATTGTTGTGATAAGGCAAGATATCATCAGATAGAATCATACTCATCAGCGTTATCAGTGTTCCATTAAATAGCAAATATGTATATAGTGAAAATAGCAAAAAACCAAACAGAGATCGATGGTATTATTGATTTGCGTTATACTGTTTTAAGAAAGCCATGGGGTAAACCAAAGGATACTGCTACTGATGATGATGAGTTTGCTGCCGTAAATGCCTATATTGAATTAGAAGGAGAAGTGATTGCATGCGGCCGTTTGCAGGATAATGGGCGTGGGATAGGCCAGATCCGTTACATGGCAGTTCACCCTGATTATCAGGGAAAAGGGCTTGGAAAATTAATTGTATTGAAGTTAGAAGAAGAAGCTAAGAAGCATTCAATTAATACCATCGAGTTACAAGCCAGAGATAATGCTCGTGAGTTTTATAGGAGCCAAAATTATACAGTTAAAGAAACAAGCTTTAAGTTGTGGGATATTATCCAACACTATTTAATGACTAAGAAACTCCAATAGTTTTTATAAAGCCATTTAATTCTGTTGTCACTCTTTCAACCGATAAAGTTTTAATGCATTTAAAATCAGGACAAGTTAAAGGGTCAGTAACCCTGCTGGTGTTGGGATTAATCCATGCGCTACAAGGAGCACAGGATAAGTAAAGCGAAACAACCTTATGCGTTTCCCCCATCCATTCATAACCATATAATGTTGGATTTGAAGCGCCCCATATTGTAAACGTTTGTTTGTTTAAAGCAACTGCCATATGCATAAGCCCACTGTCGAGTCCAATGTAAAATTGTGAGCGAGAAATAATTTCCATCACCTCGCTTAACTGTGTTTTTCCTATCAACGAAATGATGCCGATATTGCTTAACTGTTCATTTAAGAGGGTTTCAGTTTCATCTCCTAATACTACCAATTGAGTGTTTGGTAAAGTAACTTTCAGATTTTTAAATAATTGCAGCCAGTTATTAAGCGGCCAGTTTTTGTAGGGCGCTTTATTATTAGCGGCACTCACCTGGACAACGATATATTTTTCAGGGAGATTGAAATGATTTTCATTATGAGATTTGTAATTAATAGTAAAATTTAGATCAGGTAAACTTATAGTTTTATCAAACAAAAAAACATTTTGCAAAGCGTCATGTTTGTCTGGTAATGGCTTAATAATTTGCACTGAGTTGGGTAACGAAACAGAGGATATATAATTGGTAAAAATATTTTTACCTAAAAATGTCGCCAATTTGATGTGAGATCTACTGAATGAAAAATGATTTAGAAAAACTTTATCATAGTTTTTATAATGCAGTATTGAAAAAAGAAACAGCGAAAATTTATTTTTCCTGATCTCTATCCCATCAAACAGATCGGTATTTTTAAAGATTGATTCGCAGTGAAAAGGCGATGTAAACAGCCCTATTACCTGGTAATCTTGTTTTTTAAGCTCATTCACTAAAGGCACTAATAAAATAGAGTCGCCAACTCCGGCAGAAAAAAATATCAATACCTTTTTTACTGCCACTGACCTCATGATTTTATTTTTAAACTAATTTCATGATTAATGGCCTCTATATCTTTAATCGTTTTATTGGTTGAATGAATAAAAATATAGTTGTTGATATAATTTAATGTTCCAAAAAATTCTTTGGTATTGGTTAAATGCGTTTTGTTTTCGAAAGGAATTAATTGATTTTGTTTTTTAGAAAAGTAATAAGCGTTGTAGCCTTTGACCTTAAAAGATTCAAAAACCGATTCGATTTTAATATCACGGTGATGGCGTTGCTCTAATTCAATAATCAATGTTGGATAATAAGAAGAGATATAATTTTCACCGCCTTTCAAAACAGCTAATTCATGGCCTTCTACATCAATTTTTATAAGGTCAGGCAAAGTAGCATGGTCCCTGATGAAGCTATCCAAGGTGTCCGTTTTCACATTATAAACAAGGGCTTCTGTTTCATTATCTTCTTTATTTTCTATTTCCAATGAACTTAAGCAATTATCAGCGATACCATTTATGACCGGTATTTTAAATGAATGCGTTCCCTTTGCATCAGACAAAGCAATATCAAATACCCTACAGTTTTTAAATATGGCTTTTAATTGTTTGAAAAGTTTTTTTTCTGGTTCGAACAAAAAAATGCGATCCTGCTCAATCAATTTTTCAGCGTAGTAAGCGTACTCTCCTTTATTCGCGCCCACATCAAAAAACACGGAATCTTTGTGTAACAGAAATTCCATAACCAGTAATTCAGCATCTAGGTCTGATTTCGAAAGACATTTCCAATCAAGGGACTGATAATGCGCAAATACTCGCTTTTTTATCAGAGAAGGAGAAATGGTTAGTAATATGGACTTGATAATCTGCCTCAATTTTCTATAATAATTTGATTACAATATAAAGCTAATTTTACGGTTATATAACAAGTCCGGTAAAAATTCATATTTTTAGATTTCCGATTTTAAGAAAAAACTGTTGTTAAAAAATATTATATCCACCTTATTTGCCAAAGGCTTCGTTGCCGTTATTAATCTCGCAATCCTTTTGATTTCCTGTAAGCAATTAGGCAGCGACATCAGAGGTCAAGTGAGTTTAATTATTTTTAATATTGCTATTATACAGATCATTAATGAAATTTATACCGGGTATTCACTGGTGTATTTTATCCCAAAATTTTCTTTAAAAAAAATATACCTCATAGGAATCATCTGGACAGTTGCATGTGCTTTATTTGGCAGCCTCATCATGCTTCTGCTGTATGTTGTATTTGAATTAGGAACCGGCGGTCACTGGATACATTTGGTAGCGTTATCAATAATAATAATAATCCATTCCTTTCACATGGTCATTATTTTGGCCAAGGAAAGAATAAAGGTTTATAATTTCCTGAATTTTTTTCAACCGGCTTTGTTATTGATAACACTGTTGATTTTGTTCTTTGGGTTTAATTTTAAAACGGTCGAAACTTACATCATTGCTTTGTATGTTTCCTTTGGCGTGTCAATTATTTTGTCGGCTGCACAAATAGCAAGTATCTTTAAAAGACAAAATCCTGCTTTACCATTGTTTGAAACAAAACACATTATCGAAAAAGGCTTCTATAACCAGTTGGCAAACTTATGTCATATGTTAAGTAACCGTTATAATTTTTATTTGTTAGGAAACACAATTTTGGTCGGAATTTATTCAAGCGCAACCACCCTCATCGAATCCGTTTGGATCATTAGTGGTAGTGTATCACCAATTATTTTAACCCATATCGCCAATGCAAAAGATCCTGAAAACAATGGAAAAATAACGTTTCTCCTAGCTAAGATTTGTTTTTTATTGAGCTTGTGTTGTGTCATTGTTCTATATTTTATCCCTAGAGAGTTTTTCGTTTACCTGCTTGGGGAAGATTTTATTCATGTTAAGACAGTTATGTTATACTTATCTCCGGGAATCCTGTTTATTAGTTTTGCCACAATTATCAGTCACTATTTTGCCGGCCTTGGCAAACAAAAAATTTTGCTGATTGCTAATAGTTGTGGATTATTAACTACTATTTGCACAAGTCATTTTTTAATTTCCAGGGATCAACTTTTAGGAGCCTGTTATGCCGCCAGTTTGTCTTATTTTGTAGCCACTGTTATTTTAGTAGTTTATTTTATGAAAGAAAATAAATTCATGTTTTCAGATCTATTAAAATTCATAAAAGATATTGATTTGCTTAAGAGAACTCATTAAATTTATTGTTTTTTTAATCCATCTAAAAAGTATATCAGGGAAAACCCCTTTATTAGTAATTTCGCTATTAATATCAAATGTATAGATGAGTAACAATATATTGTCTATTAAACATAATTTCCAAAAAATAGCATAAATTAAAAAGCATTTATTCTTAAACATAAATGTTAAAATTCTTACATCTGTAATATATTATTATATCTTTATTATGAATTTCATGAACATTTAGTCGTGTATAGTTCGGATTAATAATTTCTAATTTTTTGTTATATGAAGAAAACTAACATTTTAATTTTAATTGGATTTTTCTGCAGCTTTCTTGGTTTTTCGGCAATAAAAACCTTTAATGGTCCTGGTATTTTTAGTAATGCTTCAAATTGGAGTGGTGGTTCTTTACCTGTGGCAGGAGATGATTTGTTTATAAATGGCGCATGTACTTTTGATAATGCCGCAAATAATTTAGCTTACGGGGCATTGAGCAATGGTAATACTAGTGCCGGTACAATAAATTGGCCAGTTTCCGGAACAAATACATTAAGTGTTACTGATTTTTCATCCGCGAAAGCGGGAAGCTCACTTAACATGACTAATGGTGGTTTTTTACAAATAAGAGCATCATGGTCTACTAAAAATCAAACATTTACTCCAGGAATCGGAACGATTATTTGGAATGTAACAAATGCTAATTCAAATCTTCCCAATACTGTTTCGCCCTATAATAATTTAATCACCGCCACAGGAGCTTTTGCTGTATCCTTTGGAGTTGGAGGAACAGGCACGATTATAAATAATAATTTAACGGTTAGCACCGGAACATTAAACTCCGGAAATAATAGTTATTCATGTGGTAACACAATATATATTATTTCCGTTATGGAAGATAATAGTAATGCGGGAAATAATACAATTAAACATATGGTTATAAACCTGGGCGGCAGACTGTATAGCACTATTGGAGAAACTTATAGTATTTCAGGAAATTTAACCATGTTAGGTGGAAATATTTCAGGAGGAGGAATTCCAATTCTGAATGTGGCTGGTAATTTTTTAGTTTTAAATGGCACAAATGATATTGGTAACTCACAACTAGCAGTTACCGGCACTACAAGCCTTACCGCTGCCTTGAATATTTCAACAACAGGCGGAACAAAAACTCTTAAAGATTTGACTGTAACATCAACCGGCTCCTTTAATTGTGCAGTTGCCGAAAGCTGGTCGATAGGTGGAAATATAACTGTAAATGGCTCTTTTAACGCAAATGCCGGCACCTATTCTTTAACAGGGTCTGGTAACACCATTAGTGGTTCTACCGCAATGACATTTAGTAATGTGACATGTACCGGAACTTATACCAACAATGCTAATGTATCATTAACCAGCAGTTTAATAGGGTTAGGAACATGGTCTCAGGGTACAACCGGAGTTTTAAATTTAGCAATACTCACACCAAGTTTTTCAGTTACTAATTTTAGTGCTTCCGCTATCGGGAATACAGTTAATTATTCTTTGTCAGGTAATCAAACTATCCGAAATCCAAATGATGGTAGTTATTATCATTTGTCTGCTTCTACATCAGCCACAAAAACATTTAGTGTCAGTACAATTATTGGCGGTAACATGGCTATTACATCCAGTACTTTAGATGTTTCAATAAGTAATTTTAATTTATCTGTTGGTGGTAATTGGGTAAACACTGCAGGAACATTTGTGCCGCGCTTAGCTCTCGTTACTTTTAATGGCTTAGGTCTACAGACTATTTTCAAATCCGGCGGTGAAATCTTTAATAATATTACCTTTTCCAATACAGGGAATAAATCACTTTTAAGTGCTATTAACGGAAATACTTTAACCATTAATGCAGGATCATTAACTGCTAATAGTAACAGCATTACCCTAACCGGTAACTGGACAAATAACGGTGGAACTTTTGTTGGCGGAACCGGAACTGTTTTATTTACCGCAGCCACCCCTCAAACTATTTTTAAAGCAAGCGGTGAAACTTTTAATGACATTACTTTTTTAAACGCAGGAACCAAATCATTATTAAGTGCAATTAGCTGTAATACCTTAACAATTAATACTACTGCTTTAATCGCAAATAATAATAACATTACTGTGACTGGTGACTGGGCAAATAATACAGGATTATTTACTCCTGGAACAAATACTGTTTTATTTACAGGCATTTCCGGGCAAACTATTTTTAAATCCGCGGGAGAGATTTTCAATAATATCACTTTTTCCAATACAGGGAATAAATCACTTTTAAGCGCAATCAGCGGAAATACTTTAACCATTAATGCAGGATCATTAACTGCTAATAGTAATAGTATTACTTTAACAGGAAACTGGACAAATAACGGTGGAACTTTTGCTGCGGGTGCGGGTACGGTTTTCTTTACGGGCACTACTGCGCAATCTATATTTAAAGCCAGTGGAGAAACCTTCAATAATATTACACTTTTAAACCCAGGCAATAAAACATTATTAAGTGCAATCAGTGGAAACACGTTAACTATTAACGCAACAACTTTAACAGCAAATAGCAACAGCATTACATTAATCGGAAACTGGGCAAATAACGCAGGAAACTTTGTTCCAGGAACAGGCACCACTTTATTTACCGGAACCTCACTTCAAACTATATTTAAACTTGGTGGTGAAACATTTCACAATATCACATTTTCAAATACAGGAAATAAAACGTTATTAACTTCCATTACAGGTAATACTTTAACAATAAACTCTGGATCTTTAACAGCCGGAATTTTCAGTATTACACTTGCAGGTAACTGGACGAATAATGGTGGTACTTTTCTACCTGGCACAGGAACAACATTATTTAATGGAGCGGCCGCTCAAACTATTTTTAAATCAGGCGGGGAGATATTCAATAACCTTGATTTTTCCAATACAGGTACTAAAACATTATTAAGTGCTATAACTGGTAGTAATGTTTTAATTAATAGTGGTTCTAATTTAAATGTAAATACAACCAATAACCAAATTTCGGTTAGAGGAAATTTTACAAATAGCGGAACTTTTAATGCCCAAAATGGATTGGTTTTATTAAACGGATCAGTTGCACAAGTTATTGGAGGAACAAGTATCACTGATTTTTATAATTTAACATTGAATAATAGTACAGGAGCCAATTTAACTAATGCTGAAAATTTAATAAACACATTAACCCTCAGCAATGGAACTTTTAATACCAATGCTAAAGTGTTTACCATGATTTCAACGTCCTCAAATACCGCCAGGATTGCACAAATTGCTGTAACAGCTGATATTATTGGAAATGTTACGGTTCAAAGATTTGCTCCGGGAGGTACTACAGGTTGGGCCTTGTTAGGAACGCCAATATCTTCGGCACTTACATTTCAGGATTGGGATGATAATATGCCAATTAGTTGCAATTCTTGTCCTGATGGAAGTGCGGCTGGTTTTTTGTCGATTTACAGTTATGATGAGACAGCTGTAGGTTCATATTCCGTTTCAAATGCATACGTTCCTTTAACAGCTATTACAGACCCAATTATCCCAAATAAAGGCTATTGGGTTTATTTAGGAAACGGACAAACAACAACAACTCCAATAATAATAGATGTAACAGGTACTGTTCGTAAATTTAATAATGTAATCCCTTTAACCGCAACTAATACAGGATCTGCTATTGATGATGGATGGAACCTGATTCATAATCCATATCCCTCGCCAATTAACTGGAGTTCTCTCAGAAATGGCAATACAAATGTGGATAATGCCATTTATGGTTACAATACAGATTTAAATGGTGGTGCTGGTGGTTCAGTAGCTTCAGTAAATGGCTTTAGCAGCCCTGCTGTAGGAGCGGGTGGCATAAGCGATACAATTCCAATGTGTCAGGGCTTTCAGGTTCATTGCACAGCTAATACCAATTTAACTGCTCAAGAATCTAATAAAGTAGCCGGTAATCCAACGTTTTTGAAAATAAACCAAAGTGCTCAGGTTGCTTCAACTCAGCAATCGTTAAGATTATATTTGGATGGGCCAACTTCTTTTCACGATGAAACAGCGTTATATATACAGCCCGGCGCCACTAATGGCTTTGACTCTGAGTACGACGCAATTAAAATGGCTGGTCAGGATCCTAATGCTCCTGTAATCATGCTTCAAGACAGTTTACAAGTTTTTCAAATTAATGGCATTAGTCCTATTAGTTCTAGTTTTTTAATGCCATTAAAAACAATAACAGGATACACAGGAACCTATACCATAAGTGCTGCAAATATTAGTTCTTTTCCAACAGGTGCCTGTATTTCGTTATATGATACATATAATTCAACAACTACCAATTTAAAAACTTCTTCTTATGTTTTTATATTGGATGCATCTACAATTAATCCTCGTTTTATTTTAAATATTACCATCAATCCATTGGATATTACTACAAATCTTTCTCAACCAACCTGTGTTAATCAAAGTGCAGGGCAAATTATTGCTGTTGGTAATACTTCTGGACCGTGGAATTATTCATGGAAAGATGTTACAGGAACTATTTTAAAAACATCTTTAAATAAAAGTACCGCTGATACTTTGGTAAATTTAATAGGTGGTAATTATTCCTTAGAGATTAATACAGTAGGTCAATGTGATAGTAAAGATTCAACTTTTGCAATTGCGGTCATTGAAATTGCTTCTGCTCAATTTACTTCTGTGGATACAACTTATTTATCTAATAACGGTATGGTAGCTTTTACTAATGGCTCTTCCAATGCTGCTAATAATTCCTGGAATTTTGGCGATAGCTTTGGCTTTTCAATAAGTTCCGATCCCACTTATAATTATACTTCAGCCGGAATCTATACTGTGACTTTAATTGCTTCAAGTAATTCGGGTTGCATGGATACTGCCTATAAATCAATTGTTGTAGTGTCAGATATGACAGTTACGAAAGTTTTATTTTATGATATATCAGGTTCACTGGTTCTTAAAACATTAGAGCAAAACGAGTTCTTAATTTCCGGAACAATTGACGGAAATGAAATATTAAATTTTATGTTGGTGGATGGTTCCGGGAAACTAGTAAAAGATTATGGTAATTTTAAATCAGATGCTATTAATTTATTAGTTAACCTGAATAACTGCAAGGCAGGTATTTATTATTTGAATATCACTGGAGAGAAAACAAACAAAACAATAAAATTACCTGTTAAGTAAATAAAATTACTTGTCGGAAAATAAATTGTACTAGAGTAATTCCTGTGGTAATAACAAATGCCCACATAACTAATTTTCCGCCATTTTCACGTTGTATTTTTAACTGTACAACTAACATTATGATTGTGATGATGAACGGGATCAAAGCTGCATGGTATTGAAGCGACCCGATCAAATCTCCTTTTAGTAATGCAATCAAACTTCTTTGCATACCGCATCCCGGACATTCCATTCCGAAATGCGATTTAAAAAAGCAGGGAAATAAATGTTGTTCCAGCCAATTAATCATGTGTGTAAAATTAAAAATGCCTTTGAGTTTATCAAAGGCATTTTTTTAAAGTTAATTTTTTTATTTAATGTCGTCCCATCATATCCCATGGCATTGCACTGAATGCAGCGCCAATAAAAGCAAAAACAATGATCACATATAGCAACATCAATGCGGATAAACAAAGACCTATAATAGAACATACACGGCCTGCTTTAAGATTATTATATGATGTTAAACTATAAGCTGTTGGATTTTCTTTGTAAAGTACCAAGGATTTATTAGCTAGTACCAACCCGATGATACCGCAGGTTAATGATACAACGCCATAGCACCAGCATAAGGCAATGGATATAATTCCTAAAGTTAAGACCGCTCCTGCGTTAGGAAGGGAAATTTGCCCGCCTTGTGGATTAAAATTTTGTCCTGGTGGTGGGTTTTGATTAGTAAAGTTAGTTTCTTCCATATATTATTTTTTAGCTAAGATATAAAAATTAGTAGTAGTTGTAAAAAAAGATGCAAATACTAAAACTTTTAGAATTTCTCAACGTACAATATTAAAAACCTAAAATTAAAAATAACAAACCGGACCTTAACTTAAAAATTAAAATCCAAAAAACCATTTATGAAACCAATTACAAACACTTCAAAACCTACCTGTTATGAAAAAATTATTACTAACCGCAGTTACGCTAGCCGCTTTGTTCGTAGCGTCTGCCCTTGCCCAAACAGGCAATTCCAGCTTTCAGATTGATAGTTTAGCGAATTTTGATAAACAACACTGGACTGATTTTTATTCGTCTCATCACTCTTCTTCCAATGAATTGCCTGAATTCATTTATGCGCACCAGCGTAATTACATTAACGATACGTATTTTTCCACACAACGTATTTCGGGCCAGAATCCAACTACTCAACAAGCGTGCACTAATATTGATTTTGAATCCGGGTCTCTGAACGGCTGGACAAGCTCTAACGGATATAACCCACTTTATAATTCATTGGGTTGTTGTCAGAATGCTGGTGGTGCCCAATTGGTAACAAACGGCGCAGGTGTTGATGGCTGCGGCGGTTTTCCAATTGTTGCTCAGGGTGGAAATTTTTCAGTGATACTTGGAAACAATGGTACAGGTGGTTTAGCAGATAGATTAGAGCAAACATTTGCTGTAACTGCTGCGAATGCTAATTTCACGTATCGTTACGCAGTTGTTTTTGAAGATCCGGGGCATGCCTTAGCTGATCAACCAAGTTTTCAAATAGAAATGCTAGACGCAACAGGAACCCTGATTCCATGTACCAATTATAATGTCGCGGCAGGTCAGAGTATTCCGGGCTTCATAAATTCGGCTTCCTGCGCCAATGTAGTTTATAAGCCATGGACAAATGTGAGTGTTGATCTGACAGCTTTTATCGGCCAAAACGTAACCATACGTTTTACAACGTTTGATTGCGCTTTAGGAGGACATTATGCTTACGCTTATATAGACGGAAGTTGCACCACGCTTCAGCAAGCTATCAATGATACTATTTGTGTTGGAGGAACACAAACGATGTGCGCACCATCAGGATACGCTTCCTATTTATGGAGTGGTTCATCTGTTAACGGCCAAACCACTCAATGTGTTGTGGCAAGCAATCCCGGAAACTATTCTGTACAAACCACCCAGGTAACCGGTTGTCCGGGGCCTCTTTTTGATTATTTTCTTCATAATCATCCAGTACCTAACGCAAATTTTAATACCGCAGGTTCAAATAACAATTGTGGATTAACGATCAATTTTAATAATAACTCAAGCATGTCATCAGGAACTCTTACTACTTATAACTGGAACTTTGGTGATGGAAATAATTCAACAGTTAAAGATCCCATTCATACTTATTCTAATCCCGGAACGTATAGTGTTTCATTAATAGTAGGATCTCCAAGTGGTTGTTATGATACCACAATGCATGTAGTGATTGTTAATCCGCAGCCGGGAGCTGACTTTACTTTTACTAACGGATGCGAATTTGCTCCGGTTATTTTTAGTGATATCAGTAATATCAACCAGGGTGTGATTAATCAATGGGCCTGGAATTTTGGCGATGGAGTTTTAGCTTCAACTCAAAATCCTGTTCATGCGTATACCAATACTGGAACTTATACTGTGAGCCTAACAATCACAAGTAATTTTGGTTGCACGGCAACACAAACACATATTATCACTATTTCCGAAAAACCAAATGCTAACTTTATTACGACCCAGCTATCGGCCTGCACACATACTCTTGGATTTATTAATACGAGTAACATCTCAACGGGTAGTATTATTACCAATAATTGGAATTATGGAAATGGAAATACTTCCGTAGCACAAAATGGTATCAATAATTATCTGAATACAGGAACGTATAATGTTCAATTAGTTGTTACAAGTAATATGGGTTGCAGAGATACTGCTATTATTCCGGTAACGATAAGTCCGCTGCCAACTCCCGCTTTTTCTGCTAATAGCGTTTGTTTAAATGGAACAACTTCATTTACTAATTCGTCTTCAGTATCCGGAGGTTTCATTACCACTACCAACTGGCAATTTGGTGATGGTAGCCAATCATTTCAAAATCAGCCATCACATCAATATGGAATCGCAGGCACATATAACGTGACCTTACTAATCACTACGAACTCAAATTGCAGCAATAGCATTACTCAGCAGATCACAGTAAATCCATTACCTAATGTTTCTTTTACGGCAACTAATGTGTGTATAGGATACTCAATAAATTACACAAATAGTTCTACTATCGCAAGCGGAAACATTTCAAATTACATATGGGATTTTGATTCCAACGGAACGCCTGATAATACAAACCAAAATGCAATTAATTTATTTAATTCTCCCGGAACCTATACCACCCAATTAATGGCGATCTCCAATTTCAATTGTATTTCAACATATTCATTGGCGGTGTCAGTTTATCCTGAACCTGTAGTTCAATTCAGCTCTTTGCCTGCGTGCGAAGGATTACCTGTTTCATTTACTAACCAAACCAGTATTTCAAATGGCCAGATAATAAATTACAGTTGGTCGTTTGGAGATAACACTTCCCTCTTAGGATTTAGCCCATCACATTTGTATTCAAATGCAGGTAACTTTAATGTTACTCTTACAGCAACCAGTAATCATAATTGTGTGAAGGCGATTTCGCATATGGCCAATGTTCATCCAAAACCAAATGTAAATTTTCAGTCAACATCAACTTGTCTGAACCAGGCCACCCAGTTTACGAATCAAAGCAGTATTGCTAACGGAACAATTATTAAATACCGTTGGGATTTTGAAAACAATGGATCGTTCGATGACTCAACTGCAAATCCAAGTCACACCTATCCGTCAGCCGGAACATTACAAAGCAGGTTAGTTGCCATCTCGAATAATAATTGCTCTAACCAAAACTTAAAACCTGTTATCGTTCATTACAATCCGGTTGCAAAGTTCTCCGCACCTTCAACATGTATGCCTGCAAGCACTCAGTTTAATAATATGTCAACGAGTAACGATGGCGCTATTACTTCTTATGGTTGGGATTTTAACGGCGATAATTTAATGGATAATAATCAACAAAGTCCGCAGTATATTTATACGCAGGTTGGTAATTATGGTGTAAGGCTTGAAGTTCAAACTCAATATGGTTGTGTTAACACAATCATTAAATCTGTTTATGTGAATGCTACACCATCAGCGGTATTTGCAGCACAAAATAATATCGGTTGTCCGTTATTGTGTGTAAATTTTATTAATAATTCTACCATTGGCAATGGCAGTATTGTAACTAATCAATGGATCTTCGGGGATAATAGTTCCCCTGATTATTCAAAAAATCCGACCCATTGCTATACGACAGGAAATTACAATGTGACATTGAAAGTAGTATCGGACAGCGGCTGCATCAGTAGCTCTGTTCTTCCGGGTTTAGTAACAGTGCATCCGGTTCCGGTAGCTGATTTTAATCTAACTCCTTCTGAAGTAGAAATAACCACACCACTCATTGAAGTAGAAGACAGATCAGTTGGAGCGAATTCTATAAAATATATGTTTAATGATGGAACTATAAAAAATACCCCTGATTTTAGCCATACATTTAATACGATGGATGCTAAAACCGTAGCCATAATGCAGGTTGTCAAAAATTCATTTGGATGTCAGGATTCGATTATAAAATTAGTAATCATTAAACCTGCTTATACCATTTATATTCCAAATGCCTTTACTCCCAACAACGATGGTTTAAATGATGGCTTTAAAGCAGAAGGAGTAGGTATTGCACAGTTTAAGTTGCAGGTGTTTGACAGGTGGGGCAAGATGATTTTTGAAAGCGATGACATTAATAAAGGCTGGGATGGCAGTGTGAATGGCAAAGGCGATCCGGAGTCCACAAAACAGGAAGTTTATGTGTGGAAAGCAGATGTGGTGGATGTTTTAAAAGAACACCATAATATGATAGGCCATGTAACTTTATTAAAATAAATGTCAAAAAGGCATGGAAAACTATTTGGATTAATGTTTGATTAATTTAACTAACAAACCTAAATTAGTATTTCAGAATTATAAACCTTAAAAACAAAATAAAATGGCACTAGAAATAACAGACGCGAATTTTGAAGAGTTAGTATTAAAATCAGATAAACCAGTATTGGTAGATTTTTGGGCAGAATGGTGTGGCCCTTGCCGCATGGTTGGGCCCGTAGTTGAAGAGCTTTCAGCAGATTATGCAGGAAAAGCCGTAGTTGGAAAAGTAAATGTGGATAGTAATTCAGGCATCTCAGCAAAATACGGGATCAGAAATATACCGACCATATTATTCTTTAAAAACGGAGAAGTAGTTGAAAAACATGTTGGCGTTGCTGCTAAAAATGTTTTGGCTGGTAAATTAGATGCACATATGTAAATCAGGTCACTTTAAAACTTTGAACCCCTTTTTTTATAAAGAAAAGGGGTTTATTTTTTTTAATAATTTCTTTGATAATCAACTTGTTAAATTTCATAACGTTCTATTTTACAGTTTGATAAGATTGATATAACATTAAAATAGCTTTGTGGCATTATGTTTGTTTTTACATAAGAAAAAGGAGGTAAATATGAACACGACACAAGCAATGATTATTCTAACAAACGGAATCAGGAAGTACGGAACCATTATAATTGGTGAGTATGAAGGAAGAATAAAATTTATTCCAGCAACTGATATCCTGGCAACAGATGAAAGTCAATTAACCAGTTTAATTGAACATATTCCGGTAGCGAATATCTTTTCAATAGATACATTCTTAAAGTAAAATTATTTTACAATAAAAAAAGCTTCTTAATTCATGATTAAGAAGCTTTTTTATTTATACGAATTTAGTTCCTCAAATATTATTTAAATATCCCTTCTATTTGCGCCACATGATGCATGCCATGCCAGGCATATAATTGAGTAGCTTCTGCCAGGGTAAATTGTTTATTGTATTCAGGGTGAGTGTAGGTTCTTTTAAAATCACTTTCACTCATTGTTTTTAGTAATGCAGAAAAGCGTTGTTGAATTCCTTCAAATATCATTAAGGAACTTTCCAGCGGAGCAGTTTTGTAGTCTTCCATCTCAGCCCATGAATTTTGATTATAAGGTTGAATCGTAGGATTTTCTAATGTCAGAGTATGTTTGAAACGAATCCACATATTCATGTGAGAGTCAGCGAGATGATGTACAATTTGCCGAACCGTCCATGCACCTTTGCGGTAACTTAATTCCAGGTCCTGAGGCGCAATTGTTTCCAATCGTTTTCTTAAACTTACAGGAGCAGCTTCAACCATCATAATGGATCTATATAAAACCTCTTTGGAGAATTCCTGGTTTTGTGCTTTCCCAATGGGATATATTATAGGATCTAATTCTTCAGTCATAATTTAAATTATATGTAATTAAAAAAGATTAAAGCAGCGTATCCGCTTAATGCTGCCAAAGTAGAATAAAAACCCGGATAAAAGTTTCGAATACGCCAACTTTCCCATTATTATTTAAAATATTTTTCACTAATCAATCAACAGCATCATAAGTATCAAGGGCTTCATCAATATCTGTTTTATTTTTTTATTTATATTGTAAGGTCGTACATCTACAAAAGTTCCTTTTTTCATCCATCGGCCGTCCACAACTTGTATCACTATAATATACCTTTCCTTTTAATATTCTCTCCAATGAAATTGCAATAAGAGGAATTAAAAATTATCTTCTCCATAAGGCTCACAGGAATAAGGTTTGCGAATAATGAGGAAGGGATGCTTCTCTTTATTATCTTTTGGGGCATACATGGCAGTAAATAATTTGACACCATTACGCATGGCAATGGTATATTCTTTTTTAGTGTAATGTTCTTTTACCCACTGTTCGTTAATAGATTGAGAAAAAATAGAAAATTGGAATGCAAATAAAAAAAGGAAAAAAGAAGTTTTCATGGAAATAAATTTTTCCAGAAATAAGAAAATTATAACAAAAAAAACAGCGCTCCCGATTACGAGGGCGCTGTTAACTAAACAAACCGAACAATTTTTATTTGATCACAACCAACTTTCTGGTAATAAATGACTCATTACATTTTACCTGCACAAAATAAATTCCGGAAGGTAACTCTGCAGTGTTTTGAGAAATCACATTTTTACCCGCTTCCAAAGACACGTTTTGTGAGCTTAACACTTTACCGGCGATATCAAGGATGTTAATGAATCCTTTATTAGCGTCTTTAGAATGAATAAGAATGCTTAAATGATCAGCAGCAGGATTAGGATATAAAATGACATCGCTATTATCTGCTACTGTTTTTTCATTTACTGAAGATAACAGGTCATTTAATGTATTAAGTGTAGTGTTAGTTATCACTGGTGCGTTATAATCAAAATAGATTGCTGCTTTATTTTTGAACTGAGTGCCTTGTGCTGCGGTACGTTTGCGTTTAATCGTATAAGTTACCATTCCGGAACTCATAATATTTCCGTACGAGTATTTCCATGGTAAATTGATGTTAGCAAATTTGAAAGTGATTACGCCATTCTCGCTAACAGTTGTTGTGTAGTTATGATCTGCATAACCCGGATGCAAAGTAGTCCAATCCAAATCACTATCCAATGTATCTACCACCGAGATGTTTTGAGCGAAATACGTTCCTTCATTCTGGAAATGGATCACATAGCTCAATAAAGAATCTTTAGTTGCAATATAACCTTGTGGGCCTGTTCCCTGAGGACTTACTTCTTTGAAGTTAGGGTCAAAAGACCCAATCACTGTTTGCTGATAATTTTGAACATTATCCCATGGCGTTTGATCTGTCAACCATGTAGTATTGATTGGTGCCATATGCGCTGTAGAATCATAAAAATTAACCTGTGTTCCTAAAGGAATATTTGTAGGCGTATTATAGGTTACATTAATTTCATCTGATGTTCCAGGAGCTAAAGATGTAAAGCCTGATTGCACACTATACCAGTTTGGATAATTAACTGCATCTTGTTGTGAAAATAAAACTGAGGAAGCCATTCCACCTAATTGACCATCATTTGTGTAACCAATCTGAACTCCTGATTCCTGTATAGTTCCGTTATTTTCAATAATCACTCTTTGGTTATAAGTGTTTCCGGGAATAGGTGCGCTGTAAGGATAAGATGTTGTAATGATATGAAGATCGTGAAGTAAGACAACATTATTTGCAAAGTTTACTGTAGTTGTGCAACCTGAACTCGCTGTTACAGCTTGTACTACTGCATTATTTTGACAACCTGCTAAAGGATAAGTTGAATTAACTGTTTCAGATAGAGTATAAGTTCCTGTCGGTACCTGAAAACTATAGTTACCATTAGCATCTGTAAATGCATAACCAAAATTAGAGCAATGGATCATGATATTATAGATCCCTGTTTCTCCGCCATCCATTGCACAATTACTATTAGCATCTTTATAAACCTTGCCGCTAATAGTACAGTAGCAAGAATTATTAGTTGCATTATAGTTTACATACGTATGATTATCGCTTGAACATCCATTGGCGTCAGTTACCGCTACCCAGATATTACCGTAAGCTAATCCTGAAGCTGTAGCTCCTGACTGCCCATTGGTCCAATTATAAATATAGGGTGCTGTTCCGCCAGTTGCATTAGCTATTACGCTTCCATCAGCTGTAAATTTGCAACTGGCTTGTGTTGTATTTAAACCAATACTAATTGGGCTGCTCGAATATAAACTCGCATATTTAGTAACTGAACATCCAAGAGCATCCGTAATCACACATGAGTAACCTCCCAAAGGAACATTATTGATTTGTGTAGCAGTTGAACCGTTGCTCCAGTTATAAGTAAAAGGAGGATTAGTTCCACCTACATTAGAAAATACATTACCTATAGTTGCCGGACAAATTACAGCGGTACCACCTAAATTAGCATTGATGGTGCTAACCGGTGGAATACTAACCACACCTGTTTGTATACAACCAACCGCATCTGTTACCGTAAAGCCATATTGTCCGGCACGAAGATTAGTAACCGTTATGCCTGTAGATGCTGTTGGATAAGTATTCCAAACAATTGTGTAAGGCGCTGTTCCACCATTTATAGTAAGTCCCGCAGAACCTGTTGGAGCTGTGCATGAACTTGGGGTAGTTGAATAAGTAACATTAATTGGAGTAGTAACTCCAATATACCAACCACTAAACCCACGACAGTTATTGGCATCAGTAGCTGTAACATAATAATTAGTTCCACCCGGAACAGCAGTAAGGGTTTGAGTAGTTTGTCCATTACTCCATAAATAGGTATATGGTGGCATACCACCGGTTGCAAAGGCAATTACGCTTGCGTCATTTTGAACACAGGTTGCATTAGTGATTGATGGATTTACATTTATAGTTAAAGCTTGTTGCACATAAGTTCCCCAGTTATAATTATTTATACAACCCTGGGCATCAGTAACAGTAGCCGTATATTGACCTTGGATCAAATTGTTAATAGATTGGGAATTAGCGCCTGTATTCCATTGATAAGAATATGGTAAAACTCCTCCCGTAGCCACAACACTAGCAGTTCCATTAGTACAATTAGCTGTTGTCGTCGAATAAGTAACATTAACATTTGATGTTTGAGAAATATAGGATGCGGAATCAATAATATTAACTCTACATCCTGTAATTTGATCTGCAACAGAAAGACTGTAAGTTCCAACTGGTACAGAAGCATTATTGCCATTATAACTAATAAATGTCTGTGTATTAGTCCAATTATAAGTAAAAGGTCCTGGTGTACCAGAATAAGTACTTGCAGTTAAAGTGCCTGTTGTATTTGGACATATAGGATTTACGTTACTGGTACTTACAAAAAAAGGCATTGTGTAAGTAAGTCCAAAACTAACCGAATTCGTACCATCACTTGCTGCGCAATATATGTTTGGAAAATTACTTGCTGAAAAGTTAATGAGCTGGTCACTTAATGAATTAACATTAGAATGAACTACCGCAGGATAGCCATATACAAAATATGTATAACTGAGAGGAGCCGTTAGTCCGGTAACTGTTATTGAGCAAACGCCATTTTGATTACATGGTTGTGTAGTAACAGTTCCAGTCATCGTTTGCCCGTGCATTAGAGAGCAAAGAACTGTGAATATGCTTGACAGAATTTTTTTCATAGTAGTGATTTTGTTTTTTAAATGTATATATTAAATATGATTTATAAAGTTCTGTTTTAGCAAGTGGTCAGTTTTCAACAATAAGTGGTATACATTGCAACAAAAAACTTTTTATAAAGATAGGTCTTGTGTTAGTAAACCGCACATAAACTTTTATTTTTATTACATATTCAAATAGAAATTAAACATAGAATCCCTTGCCAATTAATCCGTTCGAAACAGTAGCTAACACATATAAGATTCCCTCTTAAACTGAGGGGAAGGCATGAGGTATTTATCTATTACCCGATAAATAAGAAGAGGGTGGCGTGCCTCCGCTTGCAAAAACTAGCACTTTCATTACAATAAACAGGCCGCATAAGAATAGTTATTGTTACAGGGTCAAACATTGGACATCAAGGTTAAATGCCGATAAAAAGCGCATATCATCAGACCAAGCGCTTCCTTACTACAGTATAATAATGTAAATTTGTATTAACTGTTATAATTGCAAATATCTGCACAACAACGCATTTTTTGATAGATTATAATGTACTTTCATTTATTAGAAACTTAACTAGCATGAAACTTTATACTTCAATCATTTTATTTTTGTTACTTCGGTCAACAATAACAAATTCGCAAACCTTAAATTACTATTTTGGTAATATTCATGCGCATTCATCTTATTCGGATGGCAACAAGGACAGCGCTTCATCATTATTAACCACACCTTTTCAGGATTTTAATTACGCCAAAAATTCACAACATATTGATTTTTATGGCATTTCAGAACACAATCATTTAAATGCAGGACTAACCTCTCCAACCATCTACCATCAAGGTATCAGAGATGCCAAAGCCGCTACCACTTCAAACTTTTTAGCCCTTTATGGGATGGAGTATGGTGTTATTTCAAATGGGGGCCACGTTTTAATTTATGGCTACGATTCTTTATTAATTGGATGGGACAATAGTAATTTTGATGTCTTCAACTCCCAATACAATTATGCGACTCTATGGAAATCTATAAACAAAAAACCAAGTGCCTTTGCAATGTTTGCTCATCCGGCAAATACGGATTATGACAGCCTCTATTTTAAACCATATAATGCTTCATTCGATAGTGCGATTGTGGGAACCCCCTTTAGAAGCGGACCCGCTTTTTCAACAAACTCCACTTATTCGAACCCGGCAACCGGCGATTATATTGTTAGATATACATCCGCGCTTAAAAAAGGATATCATCTTGGTATTGGTTTAGATCATGATACACATAATTCTGTTTTTGGAAGACAAACTGCCGGAAGACTTGTTGTTATGGCTCCCGCTCTAAACCAAAATGACTTATTTAATGCGATTAAAGGCATGCATTTTTACGGATCGGATGACTGGAATACCAAAGTAGATTTTAGCATCAATGGGCAAATGATGGGTAGTGTTGTTTCGCATTCCGGAACCGCAACATTATCTGTTAACATAACCGATCCTGATGGTGAAAACACGTCAACAATTGCTGTGTATTGTGGTATTCCGGGCAGTGGAAGCAACCCATTTGTTTTAACATCAGTTACAAATACAAACACGTTAACGTATACCCATACGTTAGCCAATAACGCTTCCTATTATTACTACCTTAAAATAACGCAGGCTGACGGCGATTTAATTTACACCTCACCTATTTGGTATAAAAGAAATGATGCTGTCACTCAGTACCCTCCGGTAAGTGATTTTACAACAGCGAACTCAAATACAGTTTGTGCAAAAACTTTTACACTAACAGATAATTCCACGAATTCTCCTACTTCATGGAGTTGGTATATGCCTGGAACAACAACACCAATATCATCTTTACAAAACCCTGTTATCACCTACACTTCCTCAGGCATTAAAAACATTACCTTAATCGCAACCAATGCATCAGGATCCGGTACGCCAGTAACACAAACTATTTCAGTCAATACCTGCACTGGCATTCAACAATTAAAAAAAGAACAAATCTCAATTTACCCAAATCCAGCAAGCAATTATGTTACTATTAGCATAGATAATTTGATTGAATATGTGAACATCAAACTCATTGATGTTTTAGGAAACGAGATTGTATCTTCTTTATTTCAAAAATCTATCAGTCAATTGAATATAAGTGCCGTGCCAAGCGGAATTTATTCTTTGATAATTACCGATTCTAAAAACAATACATTCACAAAATTACTAGTTGTAAATCATTAATATTTCAAATAAATTATATATTTTTATTACTTAATAAAACAACTATGAAAAATATATTCGCATTACTACTACTGTTTATCTCATTAACTGTATTCGCTCAAAACGGCGATGCGCTCATTGGAACCTACATGACCGACAAGAATGAAGGCATGGTAGAGATCACAAAAAAAGGCGCTAAATACTGTGGCATTTTAAGCTGGACCAAAACTCCCGGCAAACTGGATGCCAATAACCCTGACAAAAACAAACAGACTGATAAGCTGGCTGGAAAAGAAATTTTAAAGGATTTTGATTTCGACGGTAAAGACTTGTGGCATAACGGAACGATTTATGATCCTAAAAATGGCAAGACTTACAGTTGTAAAATTACACGTGACGAAAAAGGAAATTTAAATGTCCGTGGATTCATTGGTGTATCTTTATTAGGAAGAACAGCCTTTTGGGTGAAGGTGAAATAAAATCACTATGAAAATACCAACTTTAAAAGGCGTTATCGATAGGCGTATACTTATTAACTACACGGTTGACCCGGAAATTATCGCCAAATTAATTCCTAAACCTTTCAGGCCAAAAATATTTAAAGGAAAAGCAATTGTTGGCATTTGTTTGATCCGGTTAAAACATATTCGTCCCATTGGCTTTCCTGCATTTACCGGATTATCTTCTGAAAATGGCGCACATCGAATTGCCGTAGAATGGGATGAAAATGGAATCGTAAAAGAAGGTGTTTACATTCCAAGAAGGGATAGCTCTTCCTTGTTTAATACCATAGTTGGCGGAAGGCTTTTTCCAGGCAAACATTATTTAGCTAAGTTTGAAGTAAAGGAATTCGATCAAAATTACCAGGTTTCTTTTAAAAGTTCTGATAATACCACTATTGCAATAGAAGGAAAAAGAACGACAATCTTTAATCCGGGTTCTATTTTTGAAACCCTGGAAAATGCCTCTTCATTTTTTGAAAACGGGTCTGTTGGCTATTCACCTAACGGCAATAAATTTGATGGAATGCTTTTAAAAACCAATCAATGGAAAGTTGAACCTTTGGAAGTTAAATCCGTCGAATCCAGTTTCTTTAATAATACCAAAGATTTTCCGAAAAATTCAGTCCAATTTGATAACGCCTTACTAATGACTAATATCGAACACGAGTGGAACTCTGTTGAAGATAAGTGTTGCTAATTTTAATTTAGTTTAATAATTCAACAAATCCTCAATCGCTTTTTCAACCTTATCAGCGTTTGGCAACATGGTTTTTTCCAGAATAGAATTTAAAGGAATAGCCGGTAAATTCTCCGCACCAATTACTCTTACTGGTGCATCTAATTTTTTGAAACAGTTTTCGGAAATACGAGCTGCCATACTTTGAGCAAAGCCATTAAATACTGGCTCTTCGGTTAACACCAAACATTTACCGTGCTTGCTCGCACTTGCAAACATTAGCTCTTCATCCACTGGCGCAATAGTTCTTAAATCAATAATTTCTACTTGTCCTTCAAATTTTTTAGCAGCGCTCTTTGCCCAATAAACACCCATGCCGTAAGTAATAACGGTTAGGGATTTACCTTTGGATATATTTTCTTCAGAAGCTTCTTGCACAATTCTGCCCTTACCAAATGGAATGATATAATCTTCATCCGGTTCTATCGTCTTGGCATCTTCCGTGCCTTTAATTTTACTCCAATATAATCCTTTATGTTCGAGCATTACAACAGGATTCGGATCGTAAAAAGCGGCTTTCATTAATCCTTTTAAATCTGCGCCGGTACTTGGATAGGCGATCTTAATTCCTTTAATATTTGCTAATACACTTTCTACTGAACTTGAATGATAGGGTCCGCCACTGCCATAAGCACCAATCGGAACGCGAATAATACAACTTACGGGCCATTTACCATTACTTAAATAACAGGAACGGCTTACTTCAGTAAACAATTGATTTAAACCCGGCCAAATATAATCTGCAAACTGAACCTCAACAATAGGTTTTAATCCTACGGCACTCATACCAACTGTACTTCCTATAATAAAAGCTTCCTGTATCGGTGTATTAAATACACGGTCATCACCAAACGTTTGAGCCAGTGTTGCTGCTTCCCTGAACACTCCTCCTAACCTTTTTCCAACATCCTGTCCGTAAAGTAATGCTTCCGGATGTTTTTCCATAATTTCACGTATAGCAAACAAGGCGCTATCAACCATAACGGTCTTCTCTTTACCTCCCGGTGAACGATTACCTTTTTCTTCAGTAACAGGTGTCGGTGCAAAATCGTGTAAAAACAAATCTTCAGGGCGTGGGTCTTCTTCTAATAATGCTTTCTGATATTCAGATTCTACAAATACAATTGCATCGTCTTCCATTTTTTTTATGTCAGAAGCATCTACTCCTGCAATAATCAACTGGTTTCTTAATCTCGGTAAGGGATCTTTCTTTGCTGCTTCTTCCAAATCATGACGGTACCATTCTTTTCGTACACCAGAAGTATGATGATTCAATAAAGGCACCTTTGCATGAATCAGCATCGGCCGACGTTCTTTGCGGATAATTGCTAAACACTCATTAACAGTATTGTAAGAAGTAATAAAATCAGTTCCGTCAATAGTCCTTGTTTCCAATCCTTTAAAGCCTTTGGCATATTCGGTAATATCCTGTGAGCGGATCTCAGCAGCGTGCGCCGAAATATCCCATTCATTATCCTGCACTAAATACAGGATCGGCAATTTTTTTAAAGTAGCCATTTGAAAAGCTTCTGCTACTTCTCCTTCCGTGCAACTGGCATCTCCTAATGAACAAACTGATACAGGATTTAACCCGCCAAATTCTTTTTGCAAATTATTTAATTCCAAATATTGTAATCCCATCGCAATGCCGGTGGTAGGAATCGCCTGCATGCCGGTGGCACTGCTTTGGTGAGGTATTTTTGGCATATCATCCCTGCGTAAGCTAGGATGCGAATAATAAGTTCTTCCTCCGGAGAATGGATCGTTTCGTTTTGCTAATAATTGTAACATCAATTCAAACGGACTCATCCCAATAGCCAATAAAATACTATCATCTCTGTAATACGGACTTACAAAATCCTGAGGCAATAATTGTAGTCCTAATGCAATTTGTATAGCTTCGTGTCCACGAGAGGTTGCATGAACATATTTTGCTGTAACCTCTTTATTGGCCTCGTATAAATCTGCCATGCTTTTAGCAGTGCACATTAACTTGTAAGCTTTTTTAAGAGTATCAATCGATATTTTTTCTTTCACTGAAGAGGATTCTAAAATTGTAGTAGCCATGTAAATTTTGTGTACTTAAATTACTAAATATATAACTTTTACTTTATTTCAACCACAAAACCATCCCAAAAAAAGGAATGTTTGTCTAATTTTTTGGAAATAGTGGGATTTTTGCGGTTGTTTTTATAATAAGGGGGGAAATGATTTGGGCGTGCCGGCGCAAAAGAGACAGCGCCGTCGGGCTGACCCGCTGCAATCTTTTTGTAAAGGAACACAAAAAGTATTTTCGCTCGCATCCCTCACGCAGCTTCTACTTAATAATAACTCCCATTTTATCAATAAAGGGAATCATTTGAAAATTAGATTCAATGATGGATTCTGGTAAAAAAATAAATTGCTTATCAAATAATTGCTCGTTGATAGTGAAACTTATCCAGTATTCATTACTCAAACCAAATACTTCTTTTGAAACTGGTTCAATTAATTTATAATCTAGGGTTTCTACTTCTTCAAAAAAATGACGAAGCGTACTTGTTTTTTTCTTAACATCATTAATCACTCCATAACCCGTAGAAGTAACTAATATATTTTTTATACTTTCTTCTTTAAAATTGAAAATATAGGCGTTGTACTCATCAAGTCCTTCAAACTCTTGAACAATAGCAATTGCTACGTCATATACTTCCGGAAAAACGATGTCCTTAATCATGATAGTTGTTGGGTCACAAAATTAATTACGAATAGGTATGAATATACGAATCGGCAATGCAAACACAGATTCATATATTCGTAATAAATTAGTAATCATAAAATATATAAATAGCTCTTAAATTAACTTAATTAAATAATTTTCTTTTTTGCCTTTACTTACTAATAAATGACTTTCACCAATAAAAGCCTCTAAGCTTACTATGGCGTTTACATCAGCAATTTTTGTTTTATTAATACTAATAGCGTTTCCGCTTACCATTTTACGGGCTTCCGTTTTACTTGGGAACACAGCAGCTTTATCAACTATTAAGTCAACTATGTTAATTCCATTGCCTACATCTGCTTTATTTACTTCAAATGTATCGATCCCTCCCAACATTTTTTCAAAAGCCTCCGGATTTAAATTAGCAACGTCTTCGGCTTTTGATTTAAATAAAAATTCAGCAGTTTCAATAGCCTGTAAATAATCTGCTTCATTGTGCACACGAATAGTAATTTCTTTAGCTAATGCTTTTTGTATATACCGTTCATGTGGTGCAGTGGTATGTTGTAACTCCATCGCTTCAATCTCTGATTGATCTAATAAAGTAAAAATCCGGATATAAGATTTCGCGTCATCATCGCTCACATTTAACCAGAATTGGTAAAATTTGTAAGGCGAAGTTTTATTCCTGTCTAACCAAATATTGCCACTTTCTGATTTACCAAATTTAGTACCATCTGATTTTTTTATTAATTGAGTCGTTAATGCAAAAGCTTCGCCGCCAGCTTTACGACGGATGAATTCTGTACCGGTGGTAATATTTCCCCATTGATCAGAACCACCCATTTGAACTTTACAGTTTTTCTCTTTCCATAAATGATAAAAATCATAACCCTGTATCAACTGGTAACTGAATTCCGTGAAAGACATGCCTGAATCACCATTGATACGGTTCTTCACAGAATCTTTGGCCATCATGTAATTCACCGTAATATGTTTTCCGGCATCGCGGATAAAATCCAGGAAGGAATAGTTTTTAAACCAATCGTAATTATTTACCAGTTCAGCACTAATCTCTCCGCAATTAAAATCTAAAAACTTACTCAATTGTTTTTTAATTCCTTCTACATTTTTATTAAGAGTATCGGCATCCAGTAAATTACGTTCCGCTGATTTGCCACTTGGATCGCCAACCATACCGGTCGCACCCCCGATCAGAGCTAACGGTTTGTGGCCTGCTAATTGAAATCTTAAAAGTGTCATGATCTGAGCTAAACTTCCAACGTGTAAACTATCTGCCGTTGGGTCAAAACCTATGTAACCTGTAACAACTTCTTTATTCAATAATTCTTCCGTGCCAGGCATGACATCATGCAGGATCCCTCGCCACTTTAACTCTTCTATAAAATTTGTTTTCATTATAAAATTTGAATATCAAAAATAGAAATAATTGTTGAGCATTTTGAAATATATTGTTCAATTTGCACGTCACCCAGAACTTAATTCAGTGTCTCAAGAGATGTTTCTTCTCACACTTCGACTATGCGCAAAGTAAGAGTTCTGTGTGACAGTTCAGTATGTCCTTCATCAATGAAGAAACTCCATTATCAGTTTACACATTGCAGGAACAGCCTCCAAATTAAGCGTATGCCCGACCAAAGGAATAACTGTCAGCTTACTTCCTGGAATTGCAGCAGTTACCTCCTCAGCCATGTGAACCGGGAATAACGCATCTTTCTCTCCCTGTATCACTAAGGTTGGTACCGTAATCTTTTTTAATTCCGAACGATAATCGCTACGTCGCTTGGTGGCTTCCATTAATTTGAAAAGCGCCTGTTTATCATCATTCGCTTCCTGTCTCGCCTGCTTCATTAAATCAATAGGAAACAAAGGGTTTTTAAAATAACCTTCGCTTAAAACCGACGGTAACATAATATCCAACATTAAGCCGTAACCTCCATATTCCAATGCGCGCCACCAGGATAGTTCAATGGCTTCATAATAAGGCGTTTTATGAGCAAAGGTCGACATTAATATTAATTTAGAAATTCGTTTGCCATGATTAACTCCTAAATGCTGTGCCACTAAACTGCCATATGATAAACCGGCAATAATAGCTTTATCGATCTTTAAATGATCCAAAACGCTGATCACATCATTAGCATGTGTGTCAAAGTTTCTCCATTCTGCATTTTTTTCACTTTGTCCCTGGAAAATAAAATCAATTAATACAATTCTATAATCATTTTTAAAGGCTGGTGTTGTTAAAGACCAAGCAACAGTAGTTTGAGAAAGGCCGTTTAAAAACACAATAGTTTCTTTAGCACTTTCATTTCCCTGCACTTCAAAATATAGATTCAGGTTATCGGTTGTTTTGCAAATCATAAATACAAAATTAATGGTTTATTATTTATATCAGGTTGCTTTCATTTATAATTTACCTTCACTCTCAACTTGATTCGGGGTTTCTTACAGACTCAAAAAGAGATGCTAAATCAGGATCAGCATCTACATTTTATTTAATCCAAAAATTTTAAAATTCCTTTATCATCTTCTACATTCAATTCAACTTCTCTTCCAAAGTAAATGGCGCTATTCTCATCAATGTGCCCGGCAGGAAAATCAAAACACACCGGATACTTATATTCTTTCACGGCATCTAAAATAATTTCCTCCGGTAATTTCCCAAACGGAATGGCATTATCTTTCATGTCAGTCATTCCTCCTATTACCAATCCTTTCAAGTTCTTCAGCTTTCCTGATAATTTCAATTGCATCATCATGCGGTCAATGTGATACAAATATTCATCCAGGTCTTCAATGAACAAAATTTTATTTTTGGTATCCAGGTCATAAGGTGTTCCAGACAGAGAATAAATCAATGATAAATTACCTCCCACCAATTGCCCTTTTGCGATTCCTGAAACATTTGAATAATTTTCTTCCGTTTCTATCTGCGTCAACTTTCCAAACAAGGCATCCATCATGCTTTCGGTTGCCGCCTTACTTTTATCAAAATTTAAGGGCATGGTAGCATGTAACGTAGCGATTCCTAATTGATGAATGACGTTATGCAAAACGGTTACATCACTGTAACCTACCATCCATTTAGGATATTTTTTAAAAGCGGTAAAATCAACAAGGTCAACTAGTCTAACGGTTCCATAACCACCTCTTGCAATAATAATTGCTTTAATGTTTTGATCATCTAAAGCCCATTGCAAGTCTTCGGCTCTTTGTTCGTCTGTTCCCGCATATTGATTTTTAGAAGCAAATAAATTTGTTCCTGTTACAACAGAAAGGCCATAACTTTCAAAAAAAGTTATGGCCGGTTGTATTTCGTCCGCACTAACTTTGCGGGCTGTCGCAATAATAGCAACTTTATCACCTTCTTTTAAATAAGAGGGTTTAATCATTATTTCTTACTTTTTTTATTTTTTTTCTTCTTGTCTTTTTTATCTTTTTTTATTTTAGGTTTTTCCACCAATTGCTTTTTATTTGCTTTTAAAGAAGTAGTTTTTGTAGCAACCGTGCTTTTAGTCTTTAACGCAGGCTTTTTTGTTGCTGCTCTCTTCTTTACGACCTTCTTTGTAACTGCTTTCTTTGAGGCCAGTTTCTTTGCCGACAGTTTCTTTGCAGCAAGTTTCTTTGCAGTAAGTTCCTTTAAGGCACGCTTCTTTACGGCCAATTTTTTTGCCTCAAGTTTCTTTGCTGCACGTTCCTTTGCTGCACGTTCCTTTCCGGCCAATTTTTTTTCAGCTGCTATTTTTGCAATTAGTTTCTTTTTATCAAACTTTTCTTTTTTCTTAGCAACTTTAGCCTCTTTGCGTTTATCATACGCTGCTTTTGCTTTGGCTTCAAATTTAGCATGAAACTCAATGTTTTTTAACTGTGCTGTATATTTAGCAAAAACCGGTTCACCTTCAACGTGAACATGAAACCATAATTCACCATTCTTAATGCGGTACAGATTCATTTCAGCAATGTCGTATTTAGCCGCTAATTGTTTAAAGGTTAATTTACGTTTTGGGTTCCAAATTTCTGTCTTAAGTTGAATAACTTTCTTTTCATTTAATTTTTTGGAAGTTGCTCCGGTATATACTTTCCTTGCAGCAGCTGCCAAAACAAATGGACTTTTTTTACTGTGTTCCACTTGCTCTTCTTTGGTAGCCCATTTTAAATTGGAAGGGTCGTTATTTGCTTTATTATAATCCAAATGCAAAACATGCTTATATTTTGGACTAAGTTTCTTTAGAAAACTATGAGCTACCGCATGATGTGTAAATAATGCTTTTGTTCTATCTTTCACATGTATGGTTACCATTGGAAAGCCGCCATTTAAATGCTGTTTTAAAATAAAAAGATCATCAATTTTAGTTTCATAAGAAGCCACGCGCGCTTTATTAGAGATTGCATATTTCTTATTGGGTGTTACTTTTAAATGAGTAACCGGTTTCCAGATTTCTTTGTCATTTACTGCCATAGGATTTTGATTTTTAATGAATAAAGTTTATGTTATCTTTACACAATTTTACACTATTTTAGTTATTTAATAAACACTATGTCAGCTACTTATAAACGTACACTTGTTACTTCCGCTTTACCGTATGCAAATGGGCCGGTTCATATTGGCCATTTAGCCGGCTGCTATTTGCCGTCAGACATCTTTGTGAGGTACAAAAGAAGCAAAGGCGAAGACGTTATATTTATATGTGGAAGTGATGAACACGGCGTTCCTATCACTATTAAAGCTAAAAAGGAAGGCATTACCCCACAGGATGTGGTTAATAAATACCATAAAATGATGGGTGATTCTTTTAAAGAATTTGGAATCTCCTTTGACATTTATTCCCGTACTTCCAACAAGATTCACCACGAAACCGCTTCAGACTTTTTTAAGACCTTATATGATAATGGCGGTTTTACGGAAGAAATTACCGAACAATACTATGATGAAGAGGCAAAGCAGTTTTTAGCAGACCGTTATATTACCGGAACCTGCCCTAAATGCGCCAACCCTAATGCCTATGGTGACCAGTGCGAAAAATGCGGAAGCACCTTAAACGCGACCGAACTGATTGATGCCAAATCAACCCTAAGCGGAAGTAAGCCTATTTTGAAAGAAACAAAGAACTGGTTTTTGCCGCTCGATAAATTACAACCAAAGATTCAGGCTTACCTCGATAAACATAAGGATTGGAAAACCAACGTATACGGCCAATGCAAAAGCTGGCTGGATAGCGGCGATGGTTTGCAGCCACGAGCAATGACCCGTGACCTCGACTGGGGCGTTCCTGTTCCTGTAAAAGGTGCTGAAGGAAAAGTGTTATATGTTTGGTTTGATGCTCCGATTGGGTATATTTCGGCTACTAAAGAATTAAGACCCCAGGACTGGGAACTTTATTGGAAAGATAAAGAAACCCGTTTGATTCATTTTATAGGGAAAGACAATATTGTATTTCACTGCATTATTTTCCCTGCCATGCTTATGGAACACGGTGATTTTATTTTACCGGACAATGTACCGGCTAACGAATTTTTAAATTTGGAAGGCGATAAGATTTCCACATCCCGTAACTGGGCGGTTTGGTTACATGAATATTTAATTGATTTCAAAGATAAGCAGGATGTGTTGCGTTATACCTTATGTTCAAATGCGCCAGAAACAAAAGACAATGATTTTACCTGGGCCGATTTTCAAACCAAGAATAATAGTGAATTGGTAGCTATACTAGGAAATTTTGTAAACAGGACTTTGGTGCTGACCCATAAATACTATAACGGTTCTGTGCCTTCCGGTGATACTTATACCAAAGAAGATCTTTTGATCATGGAGCAGCTGGCGGCATTTCCCGATAAAATTTCAGCGGCTATTGAGCAATTTAAATTTAGGGAAGCTTTAGCAGAAATGATGAATTTGGCTCGTTTAGGTAATAAATACCTGGCGGAAACGGAACCATGGAAATTAATTAAAACTGATGAGGAACGTGTAAAAACTATTATGAATATTGCGCTGCAAATTACCTGCAACCTGGCCATTGTTTGTGAACCCTTTATACCCTTTACTTCAAAAAAATTATTTGACATGCTTAATATGCCTATTTTAAAATGGCATGCTGCCAAGCAAACATCCAATATGGCAGCGGGGCATGTGATTAATAAAGATGAATTATTGTTTGCTAAAATTGAGGATGCTGAAATAGAAACTCAAATAAATAAATTGGCAGAAAGTAAAAAAGCTAATACTCCGACAAACTCAGTAACCGCGCCTATTCCATCTTCAAAACCAGAAACCAGTTTTGATGATTTCAATAAAATGGACATCCGTACCGGAACTATTTTAGAAGCTGAGCGTGTACCAAAGACTGATAAATTATTGAAATTAAAAATTGATACGGGTATTGATATACGTACCGTAGTAAGTGGTATTGCTGAATGGTATAAACCAGAAGATATCATAGGGCTGCAGGTATGTGTTTTAGTAAACTTAGCGCCTCGTAAAATAAAAGGTATTGAAAGCCAGGGTATGATTTTAATGGCATCTGATAGTGTAGGCGAATTAAGTTTTGTAATCTCCACAAAGCCAAGTTTCAATAATGGATCTGAGGTTAAATAGTTTTACTAATTTTCAAATTAACAGTACTATGTTTAACTCAAAAACAATTGGAATTTTCGCAAAGAGTCTTATCTTTTTATTTATCGGAATAGCAATACCTTCTTTTGCACAGGAAATCGAAGGGCCCAAACCGCCAAAAATAAATGACTATAAAAACGATACCTCCTATACAGATTTTAATTCATTAAGGTATAAAGTAGCAAAAGCACAAATTAATTTATTGAAAAATGGTGGCGCTCTATTTGTTCGACTAAAAACAAACGCCCTCACGATTTCAAAATTAAAAGCAGCAGGAAATATAGATTTGGCAACTCAATTAGAAAGAGAAACGATGCTCACTAATAAGATAATTGTAGGTTCCTATTTACAGGAATTAACGTTTTGCCCGGTCTATTTTTTTTACTCTAATACTTCTGATTCTGTGAAGCATAAAAAACTGGAAGGTGTTTTTGTGGATTCAAATTTAGTGGTTAATCCAGCAATTGTTTGTAATGCTAACTTTTATTTAATTGCAGAAAGTGGACAAGTTTATAATTCTTCGTTAGGGATTGTTCCTGAATCGGAAGCTGCTAAATCGATAGAGCGAGGTACCGCCAGCAGAGAAGCTGAAATCGTTATTAAAAATCGTTATTATATTCAGCTACACAAACCCTTCCCCTATTTTCAAATTCACAGAAGTTTTAATTCACCGATTATGCCATCACCCTACGGAGTGAGTATTGATTTAAAAGCTCTACATTCTGAAATAAAAAAAATGTTGAATAACTCTGCCGATGCAAAACAAATAATTGGCTTGCAGGGTTGCGTCAGGGCTTTTAATGAAAGGCTATACAATTTTTATGATGAAAACAAAGATTATGCTATTTCACATGACCTGATGCAGTTTGTTTATTAGACCTCACTAAAAAACTAACAATCGTTGTTAAATTTTAATCAGTAAGAACACAATTTTACGGATCTTGCCAACCAGTGTATTCATAAAGGCGGTAATGCGGTGGCTAAGGCAAGGGCCTTGTTGGGAGCAATATACAATCATCCATCTGATTACAATGATGATTGCACAGAGTATAAAGAAAATACGCGAATGGCTAAACCAACCAAAGATTTTGCCACAAAGGATAACCTGATTAATTTGTATCCTAACCCAAATAATGGTAACTTTACTTTAAGCTACTATATAAAGGATAGAAAAGATGCTGAAGTAGTGATTGAAGATATTACCGGAAAATTAATTTATCAAAGCAAAATGGATACAAATTCAAATAACATGATCCTGCATTTAACTAATGTGAGAGGTGGTATTTACTTTGTAAAAATAATGAATGGTAAAGAAATTATCTCGGTGAATAAAGTGATCATTCAGTAATTAATATTTATAACCTTCTGCATTAAATGCAGGAGGTTTAATATCACATGACATTCAGGCTGAAATATTTCTATACAATTATATATATATATATATATATATATATATATGCGTTAATTCGCAGAACCTTGTTCCAAATTCAAGCTTTGAAAATCTTTTTACTTGCAGTTCATCTGTTTTATCTAATGCTACGCCTTGGTGTGGAATAAATCCTTGTGGAGCGTTAAATAGTTGCATTTCTGATCCATATTTTTCCGTTCCAACTCAGTATTTTTCTCCTGGTTATCCTAGCCACCAGGTTCCTCATTCAGGAAATGGCTATGCTACTTTTGTTCAGTTATATGCGATAACATCAGCGCAGCCACGTTATCCACATGTGCCTTTAACTGATACATTGCAAACAGGTAAAATATATTGTGTAACTTATTATGTAAGCCCATGGAACGATTGTAAATACAGTACGGATAAATTTGGTGCATTATTTACATCTGTTCCTTTTGATTGCTCTGTTGGTAACCAAACATTAACCACAGGTTATATTCCACAAGTGGTAAGTCCTGCGGGGGTTATATATGATGATACCTTAAACTGGCAGGAAGTAAGCGGAACCTTTACAGCCACTGGCACAGAAGCTTATTTAACCATCGGTAATTTTTTTACAAATGCGCAACATATTATAACATTAAGTTACCCTGGCGGAGTACGTAATGTATTAGAATATTATCTGGATGATGTGAGTGTGGAAGAAGTACAACCTGTTATTTGCCGTAATGATACAAGCATAGTATTGGGAGATAGTGCAATAGTAGGTATTAACTCCGGGGAAGCCAACCTGTATAGCTGGCAACCTACAACAGGTTTAAGCTGTACTAATTGCCCTAACCCAAAAGCAAGCCCAAGTGTTACTACCACTTATACGGTTACTAAAACGCAGTGTAAGGTTACTACTACGGATGTGATTACGGTGAGTGTGAGCCCAACAGGGATAAGTGATATTAGTTATTTGAATGAAGTTGTTGGGATAAGTCCAAACCCAACTAACGGTTTAGTTACTATTACAAGCCGGTATGATTTTGAGAAAGTAGAATTAACTAATGTCACAGGGCAACTTTTATTTTCTGAAATAGTGAATAATAAAACACATCAATTACAATTACAAAATTTCGCAGAAGGAATTTATCTTATAAAGATTTGTTATTCTAATGGATTGTTTACTACAAAGAAGATAGTTGTGAACCGCTAGTTTGAAAAATAAATCTCAATTTTAAATTACAAGCCGCGTTAGGGATGCAAGCGAAAATCCTTTTTGCTGCCTCTTTTGCAAAAAGATTGTAGCGGGCAGCCTGACGGCGCTGCCTCTTTTGCGCCGGGACGACAAAATAAAAATTAAAAAATGCACCTGTTTCCAAACCCGCCATTGAAATAAATAAAATATTTTTTTATTCTTTGCCCATGCATACTACAATTTTACCTGAAAAATAAAACAAGCTTTTTTAATCTAATTTTTAAAACATATAACCCAACACTAACTTGGCATAAAATGGTGTGCCCGGTGTAAAATGCAATTCATCCACCGGTTTATTTTCATTGCGCAATCTCGTTTCAGTGGCAAACTGCGCTTCATTCCAATTGACATTAAAAATATTTTCAATAAAAAGGCCCATTTTAAAATGCCTGGTTTTATAATTTGTACTAAAATCAATTACATTATATCCTCGTGCCATAATGGTGTTGGTTTCGTTAGCTGGTCTGTCCTTCATGTATCTGTAACGTAACCCAAATTCTAATCCATTTTTAAACTTTGACGTTAATCCTCCTGCAGACGTTAAAGTAGGGGCAAGTGGAATATAATAACCCTCCTTTTTTTCATTCCCAAATGGTGTATCTATAAAACGTCCTTTTGATACATTGATATCTACGTCCATGTAAAGCCATGAAACTAGTTGAGCCCTTCCACTTAAATCAATTCCTACTCTTCTGCTGGCACCTTTATTTTCAGTAGTTCCATCATCGCCAACATACACCAATTCATTATTCAAATCCATTCCCCACACAGCCGCTGAAATAATTGTTTTTTGGTTAAGGCGAAGTAGTGTCCCAACTTCTGCACTTATGGCTATTGGCAGTTGATGTTGTGTTTTATCCTGAACAGAAGAACGTGCGTCGTTTGAATGATAACCGCTTCCTGCATTCAAAAAGAATTGCGCTCTGTCATTTACTGTATATATTAAATTTAATTTCGGGTTAAAAGCTGCCTGATAATTAAATCCTGAATAATTTGTACGCATGGAATCTGAAGGAATTAAATCCTCAACATCAAAAATAAAATAGTCATAGCGTAAACCAATCTCAGCCCTGAAATGGTTATTAAAACGAAAAAGTTCATTTACATAAACTGCATTGGATCGTTGGTGAATTTGCGAATGGGCATTAACTTTTAAACGTTCTCTTTGTGGAGAATGCCATAAACTATTATCTATGTCATCAGCCCTAAAGGATGCGCCCAAAGTAAACTTATTAAACATTTTAAAAAAAGGATGGCCAACGCAATATTTAGCATTCATGCCGCTTATGGTTCTATTGTCATTTTGCTCAATCATATCTCCGTTAACAGAATCGTTTAAGAAAAACGTGAAGTTTGAAAACAATTTAAACCGATAAGAAGACATGTATGCCTGGATCTCAAATTCTCCTGTGCCAAGTTTATTATTATAAACTAAATTATAATTATTACGCTGCGTAGTGCCGCCTTCATTAGGATCAACACTACCATAACGGGAAATTAATTTTTGCTCAACAGCACGTTCAGGAATTTGACCTGAGGCATTCCATGAAGAACCAAATCCTGAAACAGAAAAATGGATACTGCTATGTTCATTAATAGAAAGTGTTGTTTTAGAAAACAAATTCACACGTTTAAAATCCTGACTCCTTTCAAAAAAACCTCTGTTATTAACAACGTCTGCTGCAAAATAAGAAGAGATGGTTTTGCTTGAAATGGGCACCGTTAAAAGTGCTAAGCCTCTGTTACTTGTTACGGCATTTGTTTGTGGCACCGAACCTGATTCAAGCTGAAGAAGATTGTAAGGTAAAGAATCCAGTGTTTTAAAATTTACGGCAGCTGCAGTTGCAAAGTCTCCATATAGAGGTGAAGAAGCTCCTTTAAAAATGCTCATTCCTTCCACTACTTCAGGAATTAAAAAATGAAGGTCTGCATAGCCCTGACCATGTCCATGACTTGGCATATTAACAGGTATGCCATCGACAAAAGTAGCTACATCGGTTCCATGATCTGCATCAAAGCCGCGGATAAATATCTGTTCGGATTTACCACCCCCGGCATGTTGTGCAATAAATAAACCGGGCACCATTCGTAACATATCCTGAGCAGAATTTTTTGGTCGGTTAGCGAAATCCTGTTGGCTTAAATAGGATGAGGAAGCGGCAGAAACAGGCCTATCAATTGCAACAGCCACTTCAGATAATGCAACTGATTTAGATATTAATGATGTTTCTAAAAATGCTGTATCTGAAGAGAACAGTTTCAATTTAAATAACTGTTTTTCGTAACCTGGTTTTTTAAATTCAATATCATAATTACCAAATGGAATATTGACAAAGAAAAAATTTCCTTTATCATCTGTATGTGAATGGCTGTTGGTTTTGTCTATATTAACAAATACGTTTTCTAAAATAACTTGCGAACCTTTGTCTTTTATAGTGCCTTTAATAGCTGAAGTTTGCGCCGATAGGATAGCCATATTACAAATAATGAAAAAGAGAAACATTTTTTTTATTAGAATAAAAAGATTTTTCATATAATTTAATGTTTTATCAAGTGTTTCATTCAGCAATCATGATGGTTTGAATGTTAGGGACTTTTATAAGTAATGATTTGAAAAAAGGATAGCAAGTAAAGTGTAACCCAAAGTAGGTTAAACAGTTTTACAGTAAATTTAAAAGAGTGAGAAATCCAATAACAGCAAATGCTTCCGTAAAACATTGTTGATATAGAAAAAAGAAAATTAAAAGAAATTAATCCTTAGACCTTTGGTGGAAGAAAAGGGGGAGTTTGAAAAAGATCTATTGGATTGATCTTATAAGGTGTATTTATTTCCATTGTCTTTTGGAAGAAGCATACAAAATTTGTCTCTTCTGCCTTCACATGAGTAAATATACTTTCGTTTTCTGAGGGCGCTGTTGATTGTGCCGAGTTGTTCTTTTCAGCTACTTCTTTGAGTTCTAAATGGATATGGTACCGGCCATTTTCATAATGAACCGTAGCCATATGCGAACTTTCAAAAAATACGTGAGCAACCACATCTTTTACTAAAGGCATTATCGGTTTAATCAATCCAAAAGTATATACACCAAGCATTAAACAAATAAATGCTTTTCTTAATATATATTCTTTTTGTTTTTTCACAATTATAAATTCGTGATAATTTATTTAATAGATTTAAGTAGCAAAAAAAGTCCGTTCAATAGTCCAGTATAAACCCATCATCGCAATAACAACTGACATAGGCACTACTATTCGTGAACGATACCATTCCTTTGGGGCAAACCATTTTCCTATCAATAACCAGGTAATCAGTATCACTGTTATTTGCCCAAACTCGACGCCAACATTAAAGGTGATTAACGAAATGAAAAACTGATTTTGAGGTAAACCCAATTCGGTGAGCGCCGAAGCAAAACCCAATCCATGAATCAGCCCGAAAATGAAAACGATAATGATCCTTGCTGATTTCAGTTTGTCGGTAATAATGTTTTCAATAGCTACGAACACGATGGATAATGCAATAATTGGTTCAATGATGTGAGTGGGTGGCGTAATAACCTGGTACATGGCTAAACCAAGTGTAATAGAATGCGCCACAGTAAAAGCGGTGGCCTGCCAAATCACCGATTTTAATTTTGGATTCAATAAAAAAATACTAATTACAAATAGAATATGATCCACACCCAACGGAAGTATATGCGTAAACCCCAATTTAAAGTAAACCATTGCTACATCCGTTCTGGATAATTTACTTAAGGCGTCATTCATGGGATGCGCTAAGATATCGAATGGCAATAAAACACCGGCCATCAATAAGATGAACGTTATGACCGTTTTATTTTTTTTCAGTAATTCCATTTTATAAGGAGGCAATGTTTCCTTTAACTTCTTTTTTTAATTCTATATCCAGGTAAGGATTTGTTTCAAAAGCTTTTCTGATCAACTCATCACCTTTTGTTTTCTGGCCTGTTTTAATCTTTATTAAACCGGCGTGGCACATTAAGGTTGGGTTTTGAGAATGTGTTCTCATGGCTTTATCAATTAAACGATTGGCTTCTACAAAATCACCTTTTTTATAATATACCCAGGCAAGTGTTTCACACACATCAATATTATCTGGTCTTCTCTCATATTCCAATAAAGCATGTTTCAAGGCATTTTCAGTATCAGGTACTTTTAAATAGGCATAAGCTAATTCTTTATCAGCATAATGCCCATGGCCGCTTGAACCTTCATCCACATCTGCTATCGGACTCAAAAGTGCAATCACTTCTTCGGCTGATGCCTTTGCTTTTTCGGATTCATTATTTAACTGGTATAAATCAGTTAATTCATCTGCAAATGAATATTCAATGATCATTTTTTTTGCTTTTTCATATCCTGCAATTGCTAATTTGTAATTTCCTTTTAGTTTCGCTATGTTGCTAAGTCCGGCAATTGCAAAAGCATAATCAGGGCGCTCGGCCAATGCCATTTTATATTGTATTTCAGCGCTGTCTAATTGCCCTTTTTGCTCATAAAGATGGGCTAAAATCATACGGGTCCATTCACTTTGTTCTAAACCCGGATAACCTGCAGAAACAGCTAATTTAGCCGCTCCAATAGATCCGTTCAAATCTCCGTGTATTTCTCTTAAATAAGATACACGCGCATATGAACGAATATCAGGTCTGATGGAAATCATTTTGTCACACACTTTAACTGCTTCTTTATAGTTTCCTATTTCAACATATGCATCGCACATTAAACCATAAATAAAAGCGTTATCCGGATTAAGCGGCAAAGTTTGTTGAGCCACTAATAATCCTTCAGTAAAATGATGTTGAGATAATAGAACAGTTGCTTTACAACATAAAGCGTCAAAATTTTTTGGTTCGTTTTTTATAATATCGTCTAATAATTCTAAGGCAGCCGCATCATAGTAACCATGATCACCGGTAATACGTGCTTCTTGTATATATGCTTGAGAAAGCTGTAATTTTGCTTTGTAATTTTCAGGATTTAATTCAATGTCTTTTAACAAACCTTCAATAGCTTGTTTCGTATTTAACCATTCACCGGAAAGAGCGATGGTTCCTGTTCGTTCTTTAAATGACGGAACAGATTTTTTTGGTTTTTTTGAAAAAATTAAAATGACTCCTAAAAAAACCGTACTGGTAACAACTAAAATAATGTATAAATATTTACGCATAATAATTAAAGATAATAATATTAAATAAAAAATCGGACGCTTTTATACGCCCGATTTTTAAGGTGAATTTTATTTTGTAACAATAATTTTTATTGTTTGAATAGTTGAATTATCAGCAACCAGAGAGGCAAAATAAATACCGTTAGCGGCATTATCTGCATTCCAGTTTAACTCATAAGTACCGGCTTCTTGTTTTTGATTAACCAAAGTACTTACTTTTCTTCCATTGATGTCATAAACATTTACAACAATATTAGCACTTTCAGCAACTCTGTATTTAATGGTAGTCTGGCTTCTAACAGGGTTAGGGAAGTTTTCGATCATTCCTGCAGGTGCAGCAATACCTAAACTACTGTTATAGTTTTTAATTCCGGTTGGTGTATTTACAACAGCCAAAGGTCCGCCGCATTTACCAAAACCGCTCCAAGGAGCCTGCACGTATGGGAAGTTAGTTTTGAACGTTGTATCGTTTTTTTCAATACCAGTTTTGTAACCCAGTACGTTCAATAATTTAGGTGTTACCGGATTTGCTCCGCCCGCAGTGTAATCATCATACCATAAACCAATGGCTGCTAAAACAACTCCGCTCACGGCTTGCAATTCAATACGGGTAACATCATCCTCTAAACGACGACCGTTAGGAAAACCATCCATGTTCGGAATCCATTGTAGTGCTGAATTTCCGGCATAAGTTGGATTTGTTAATCCTAATACGGCTGCCTGAAGAAGTCCTAATGAACTAAAATTCGGATCGTTACGTGGTGTACAAGGAACTGCCATATTTAAACGTAACATATCACCAAACGTTGGTAAAAAGTTATTGACAAATGGCTTACCTGCTGCTAATGGGTTACCGGCTTTTCCTGTAGCTAATTGATACGGAGGTAAGTTAGGAACTCCTGTATAGAAAATAGGCAATAAATCCACTGAACGTGGTTTGCCCTGGCGCAGTAAATATTTACCAAATAAATTGGTATCCAATGCTGTACCTGCACCGCCATTCGTTGCCTTTATTGGCCACAATCCATCATGCGTATTACCAAAATCATATGTCTGTAAAGAATTACGCTGAATTCTTAACGGCGTTAATCCCGGTACTGCACCTCCAAATTGAGAGTTATCCATATATAAACCTAATTCAGGGTTACAAAAATAGGTTTCCATTGCAGGATCTTCGTTATAAGGAGTTAATGAATTCCATTTATCTTTAGAACCAAGTGGAATCACTGCTTCATTTGTTAAAGGCATACCGATACGGGATACCTGAACCCATGAACCTGAGTAAGATTCTGTACCGTTAGTATTTAAAGTACGGATTTGTTGTCTGCTTGCTGAAGCCCAAACACCAATGATAAAGTTACCATCTAAAATGTTAGTAGCAGATGTAACAGGTAAACCATTTTTTTGCAATGTTGCAATTGGAACTTTGATAGCAATGGAGTGAATGTTCTTACAAGCAACGCCATCTTCAGGCTTATTAACCCCTGTACCACCAACTCTTGTTTGTCCTAAGTCAAAAATACCACCTAAGTCAACAAAGAAAGGATCATCAGAAGGACCACAATAGATTCTTTCTCCACCTGATCCAGTTGCTGTTGCAGTTGCTGAAGCCATTAAAGCGTCATAACTGGCTGCTCCTAATCCTACTACAGGATCAGAAATTGAACGAGGACCAATGTTTGGAGGAGGAACAACGCCTGAAGTTACAATTGTTGTAAATGCACCACCATTAATACTTTTTTCACAAACATAACTTGTTTTTAAGTTTTGCTGTCCTAAACGGATGTTGAAAAAAGTTGTTGGATCCTGGTTCATTTTTGTGAAAGTAAAACGGTACGTGATATCATCACCTGTTGTACCATCATTTTCAACGTGAACTTCGTAACGGATATTTTCACCAAATGATCCATAGTTAGGGCCACCTTGAGGCAACTGTAATGGCACGTAGTTAGCAATAATAGTTACAAAATTTGTATCATCAGGACTACGGAATGCGTATAAGTCCGTATTGTCAGTTAGCGGATCGTTAGCGATCAACGGTGCTTCCCTGTGGCTTGATGCTTCCACATAGGATTTTTGTGAGTCCCAAACCCCAACCGTTACTGCCATAGCTAGTATACCGGTTACAGTTAAGACTTTTCCAATAGATTTTTTCTTCATTTTTTCTATATTAAATATTATTAATAATTTCTAATTATTGACCACTGTGATTAGCATAACCACTCCAAGGCGCTTGTACATAAGGGAAATTTGCCCTAAACGTTGTATCGTTTTTAGGAACTCCTGCTGAATAACCAAGTACATTGAGTAACTTAGGTGTTACAGGGTTTGCTCCACCGGCTGTGTAATCATCATACCACAAACCAATGGCTGCTAAAGCAACTCCACTTACGGCTTGTAATTCAATAGTAGTTACATCATCCTCTAAACGACGTCCGTTCGGGAAACCATCCATGTTTGGAATCCATTGTAGTGCTGAACTTCCGGCATAAGTAGGATTTGTTAATCCTAATACGGCAGCCTGAACAATTCCTAATGGGCTAAAATCAGGGTGATTACGTGGTGTTATAGGAACAGCCATATTTAAACGTAACATATCACCAAAGGTTGGTAAAAAGTTATTGATAAATGGTTTACCTACTGCTAATGGGTTACCACCTGCTTTTCCTGTAGCTAATTGATATGGGGGTAAATTAGGAACTCCGGTGTGGAAAATAGGTAACAAATCCACTGAGCGTGGTCTGTTTGGACGTAGTAAATATTTACCAAATAAGTTGGTATCCAATGCGGTACCTGCACCACCATTCGTAGCAAGAATTGGGTAAAGCCCTTGTTTGGTGTTACCAAAATCATATGCCTGTAAAGAATTACGCTGAATTCTCAATGGCGTTAATCCCGGTACAGCACCTCCAAATTGAGAAGCATCCATATATAATCCTAATTCAGGATTACAGAAAAACTCTTCCATTGCTGGATCTTCGTTATATGGCGTTAATGAATTCCATTTATCTTTAGAGCCAATCGGAATCACTGCTTCATTAGTTAAAGGCATACCTAAACGAGATACCTGAACCCATGCACCTGCATCTCCTGGATTACCACCGGATGTACTTAAAGTACGGGTAGCTGGCCTGCTGGCAGAAGCCCACACACCGATTACAAAGTTACCATCTAAAATGTTAACAGCCGATGTAACAGGTAAACCATTTTTTTGCAATGTTGCAATTGGAACTTTAATAGCAATAGAGTGGATGTTTTTATGTCCCAACCCATCACGCGGACCGTTAGTGCCGGTAGCTGTTGCTCTTGTTTGTCCAAGGTCAAAAATACCTCCTAAATCAACAAAGAAAGGATCATCAGAAGGACCACAATAAATGATCTCTCCTCCAGAACCGGTGGCTGTTGATGTGCCTAATGACCTTAAGGCGTCATAATTTGCTGCTCCTAATCCTACTACAGGATCAGAAATTGAACGAGGACCAATATTTGGAGGAGGAACAACACCTGAAGTAACAATTGTTGTGAATGCTCCACCATTTACACTTTTCTGACAAACATAACTTGTTTTTAAATTTTGCTGTCCTAAACGGATGTTGAAAAAAGTTGTTGGATCCTGGTTCATTTTTGTGAAAGTAAAACGGTACGTGATGTCATCACCGGTTGTACCATCATTTTCGACGTGGATCTCGTAACGGATATTTTCGCCAAACGAATAGTAGTTAGGGCCACCCTGAGGTAACTGAAACGGCACATAGTTAGCAATAATAGTTACGTAATTTGTGTCATCCGGACTACGGAATGCATAGAGGTCCGTGTTGTCGGCCAATGGATCGTTAGCGATCAAAGGCGCTTCCCTGTGGCTGGATGCTTCCACATAGGACGACTGAAAATCCCATACTCCAAAAGTGACCGCTGTTGCCAGCACACCAGTTAGAGTGAGAATTTTTTTGGTAGTTTTTCTCATGTTTAATTTATTTTTTAATGATTAACTTCTTCCTTCAGTCTGCTGTTGCCCAATTTTGTAAACTTACGAGATAGGCATAGGATGCGGATTACATAAATTCCAATAAAGAAGAAAATAAATTATAATTGATTAGGAATCAGGCTATTTAATTTCCGATATTAATGGCAAAAAAAATTATTAATCTTGTTAAAATTATTTTTTTGCCGAAAAGTGTAAGAAAAATGTAAGCCTATTTGGCTTTACCAATGAGGTGATCTTCAGGAACTAATCCCCAGTATCTGGAGTCAATTGAATTATAACGGTTATCACCTAATACAAAATAGTAATCCATCTTAAAAATGTAGAAATTGGTATACAAATTATTGATAAAAACAGAGTCGCTTTTAAAACTTAATAGGTTATTTTCATATTTCTCAAGAATGTACTGGTACAAAAGCATGTTTGTTCTATTCAGGTAAATTCCTTGACCCTTTTTAGGAATATAGTATGGCCCAAAATTATCAGGATTCCATTTAATTTGAGGTGCGTTGGGAAAATAGTTTGGAGAATAATCTTCTTTTGGAATAGCCTTTTTACTTAATAGGGAATTATCAATATTGTTGATGGAATCAGCCTTTTCATCAGCTATAAAAACATCTGTTTCAGGTATAGAAAAATTAATATGAGGCAGAAACTTTTTTAAACGTAGTGTGTCAGTAGTATTCGCATTTGCTTTTAATAAAAACCATTTTAAAACAGAAGTTTCTTTTTTAATTTGATTGTTAATGTATACATCGCCATCTTTAATTAAAACAACATCTCCCGGTAAGGCAACACACCTTTTAATTGATTCTTTTTTCTCATCTATAGGAAGCTGAAATTCAGAAGGGAGATTAAAAACAAGAATATCATTTCGCTTAATATTAGAATATCCAGGCAACCTGAAATAAGGAAGTTGTACCCAATCTAAAAAAAACTTGTTTGTACCAATATGTATAGATAGTGGCGTGATAGGCAAACGTGCCCCCAAAGCAGTCTTATTAACTATTATATGATCACCTTCCATAAACGTATTATTCATAGAAGCAGTTGGGACAATAAATACCTGGAAAATAAAAATTTTAACACCGAGCCATAAACAAAATGACAGAAAAATGATTTTAAAAAGTTTATTGAGATTACTTAATTGCATTTCCTGATTTAATATTCTACCAATAAGATTAAGTTCAAATAACTTTAAAATTATTTTTAACCGCTAATTAGAACAGATGAGGATTCTATTTTTTAAAACTCAGCAATTACCGATTGAGAACCGGTTACCACATCACCAATTTTTACTTTCAGTTTAGTATCCAATGGTAAATACAAATCTACACGAGAACCAAATTTTATAAATCCCATTTCTCCGCATTGCGTTGCTTTATCTCCCTCTTTACTATACATAACAATTCGACGTGCTAATGCTCCGGCAACCTGCCTAAAAAGAATTGATTTACCATTGTTATGTTTAACCACAACTGTTGTGCGTTCATTTTCGGTACTTGCTTTTGGCAGTGATGCCACTAAGAATTTACCTGCGTGGTATTTTGCATAGGTTACATCGCCTGCAATCGGATAGCGGTTAACATGCACATTAATGGGCGACATAAAGATGGAAACCTGGATTCGTTTATCTTTAAAGAATTCTGTTTCTTCTGTTTCCTCAATCACAACCACTGCACCATCGGCGGGGGCGATAATTGCATTTTCATTTATTGTATGCTGGCGTGTTGGATGCCTGAAAAATTGAATTACAACAATTAATAAAAATCCGGATAATAAATAAGCAAACCAATGGGCAATGGCAAATTCAGGGAAAGCCATTTTAGCAATACCGATAATAATCGTACTAAATAAAATTGTAATCAATAATGTTGGATACCCTTCTTTGTGAAATTTCATAATGTAAATGTCTAAATAGTAAAAATAAGATAATTTTACTAAAAAGGATTATAAGATGTTAAAGGTTACTAAAAGGCTATACTTAATAAACTGGCTTAAGCAGCCACTCGTTGCAATATTACTTTACATGGTATTTGGGAGGTAACTACTAAGCTATGTTCAATATGCAATGGAATAGCCAGAAAATCACCGGCAACCAAACTATGAACTTCATTGCCAATGGTAATGTCACAAGAACCTTCTAATATTAAAAAACGTTCTAGTTCAGTAGTATGAATCTCTACAGGTGAATGAGTTCTTAACCACGAAATAGCTGTTGTAGCTTCAGAATTATGACCTATCAGTTTTGCATAAAGATTATCGGCATCATCAGGCAATATCATATCGGCGCGGGTTGTCCATTCTGCAAAATCAATTATTTTAGATTCTCTGGATAGTAAAGGCGGAAATGTCATTTGCTCACCATTTTTTAATCTTTCGGTATAATCGACGATGGCCATAATAAAAGGTTTAACCGTTTGGCTCGGTTTATACATTTTACTTTCTGCATCAATCTCTAACGCTTTGCTTATTTCTTCAATTTCCAAGCTTATCTCAGGATGTTTTAATGCCATTTCATTTACTCGAGCTGTTTCGTCTGCATTTGTCATACCTAGCACGTACATCTCTAAAATTCCTGACTCTATATATTCTTTAGCAGTTGTCATTATCCTTGTTGTACTCTAGTTTGTTTTATTTCATCTTTAGTTACCTCTCTTAATTTAAGAAGTGCCTGCCTCACTTTTGTTTTAACAGTCCCTAATGGTAAATTCATTTTTTTTGAGATCTCATCCTGTGTATAGCCCTGATAATAAGCCAAATCTATAATTTCCTTTTGATCGTCTTTTAAATTTTCCACAATAGTTCTTAATCCAATCGATTCGTGTGTATTATCCTCTACAAATAAATGATTTTTATAATATACGGCCTCGGACGGTTCTTGGATTTTACTTTTAATTTTTTCATGTTTTGACCTTGTACAATCGATCGCCATATTTCTTGAGATGTTCAGCATCCATGTGTATAAGCGGCCTTTTGCAGCATCATAACTATCAAAGTTATTCCAAATTTTTACAAATGTATTTTGCAAAATATCTTCAGATTCTTCCTGATCGTGAACAATATTATTGATTACTCCAAAAAGCGCTTTTGAATAATTATCATATAGATAAGCAAACGCCTTCTGGTTACGTTCTCTGATAAGAACAATTAACTCATCCTGATGATATGTTTGCTTAGGTGCCAATAGGTGCATGAAGATACGACAAATACCAATATAAAAAACCAGCTGGATTATTCCAGACGGTTTCAATATGCAATTTAAAAATACAAAAGGAAATTTATCCGGTTACAAAACACAAAAAAACGGATCTAAGTCAGTCTTTTTCAATATAAAATACGTTATTTTATTTAGTTTCTGAATCATCAGCCCAGTGCTTGGATTGTTGCTTCGAAAAACGAAGTCCCAACATTAATTCATGCGTTCCTGTGGAATACTTTTTTAAGTTAGTAGTCGTAAAATCATAAGAGTAACCTATCATTAAGTAATTCTTATACATGAAGCCAAGAATAGCCGTATAAGCATCATTGTGGCGATAACCAACACCTAACCAAACCTGTTCCTGGTATATAACGCGGGCACCCACATCGAGTTTCATTGGTGCTGGATTGGCGTATTTCAGCATAAAAGACGGCTCAACTTTAAAATCATCATTGATAGTGAATTTATACGCACCATTCACCAAAAAATGAGTTACTAAAGTTCCTTTGCTGTCACCGTTTTCATACAATTTAATTGGACTTTGATACAGCTGAGGTGCACTGAATCCTAAATACCATTTATCGTTATGCGCATATATTCCTGCACCAAAATCCGGGACGATCTTTGTCTGATACTGAGTGAGCAAATTTTCATCGCCTGCATCATGCAAATGCAATTTATGTCCGTCAATTCCCCATTGTTGTATCCCTGCACTGATCCCTAAAGAAACAAATGTTTTTTTAGCCACTTTAATATGATAAGCATAGGCTAAACTAATACCGACTCTACGGGTTGGTCCTACAATATCCGTGTAAATATGCGTTCCTAAGCCCATGTGGCGGTTTTTTAACGGACTATGAAGTGTTAGCATGTATGTTCGTGGTGCATCCGTAATGCCCATCCATTGGTAACGGTTATTGGAGCGCACATCGGCGAAATTATCCTTACCGGCTACTGCAGGATTAATTGCCATTTCATTCAGCATGTACTGGGTGTACTGTGGCAACTGTTGTGCCTGAAGGTTCCCAACAAGCAGCACGATAACCGTTATGTATAAGATTTTTCTCATGTTATCTGAATATGGTTAATGGGCTCGTATAAGCATCCGGGTGCGAAGGATGATTTAAATTAATAATGTAGTAATAGGTGCCTACAGGAAGATCTTTTCCTTTATACTGTCCGTTGAAAGGAACTGTATATCCTTTTGAATAAAATAATCGTTCACCCCATCTGTTATATACCTCAACCTCACAATTAGGGAACTGATCAATGAAATCTATTTGCCATACATCATTCTTACCATCAGCATTTGGAGAGAACCCGTTTGGAATATTAACTTCCGGATAAACAAATACAGTTACCGTATCAAAATTAGAACATCCATTTGCATCCATCACAGTCACCGTATAAATAGTTGTGACAGTTGTTCCCGATGTTGGATTTGAATTAGACGGATTATCAAGTGCAACAACCGGTGTCCAACTAAACGTACTGCCGCTTGGTCCTGTCGGACTTCCGCCAATTTGCGCTGAAGAAAAAAGAGGTATACTTACCATTGGGCCAGCATCTACATTTGGCAACGCATTTGAAGTAATTACAATGGAATCACGATCAATACAGAATCCTGAGGCATCCGTTGCAACTAATACAAACGTACTGGTTCCGGTAGCTGGTGATACTGTGGTAATTAAAGTTCCAGCAACTACAGTATTGCTCGGCAACGATAACCATTGATAGGTAGTTCCGGGATCTCCACTTGAATTGGAGCCATCCAGTAATAAGGTTCCATTCTGGCAGAATAAAGTATCATTTCCTGCCAATGCATTAACCGTTATGATTGATTTAATGGTAAATGCCGAATCCAACATGCAACCAGCAAAGTCTGTAACCGTTACAGTATAAGAACCTGATAGCACATTAATAAGTGAAGAAGAATTTCCAGGCATCCAAACTGTGGCGTAACCCGGGCCAGGTGTGCCTCCCGAAACTGTTGTGGTGATCGCTCCATCCGGGGCTGAACTACAAGTGGCATCGGTGATGGTAGCTGTTAATGTTATAGCTGGCGGACTCACTAAAGAGTATGAGTTCGTGGCAGGACATCCATTAGCATCTTTCACCGTAATAGAATAATTACCTGCACATAAACTATTAGTACTTGCGGTAGTAACATTTGTAGGTGTCCATGAATAGGTATAAGGCAATGCGCCTCCAACCGGGATCACCGTTAAGGAGCCGTCACAGGCATTATTACATAGAGGATTATCAAGGTCAGGCGCGCTGAATACAATTGGCGACACAGTGCTTAAAGAGAAGTTTCGGATAGCAATACAACCTGCCCCATCGGTTACCTTCACCGAATAAGAACCGGCACATAATGCGCTGATCGTGTTAGTTGTAGAACCGTTAGACCACAGGGTATTAACTGTTGGTACTCCTCCTGAAATAGTGATGGCAATGTTACCGTCACAAATATTACTGCAGGAAATATCTTTTTTAGTAGAAGTGATCACCGGGGCGCTAAATGATTGTACAGTGAAGACTTGTGTCTTAGAACAATTGCCATCACTCACGGTTAACGTATAAACTCCGGGAGCTAAATTAGTTACTGTTGGTGTATTTGGGGCAGCTGGCACCCATGCATACGAATAACCTCCTGCGCCACCAGTTACAATTACAGTAATAGAGCCTGTGTTAGCTGAACAAGAAGATTGTGTTACCTGTGATGAAACCGTTAAAGTAGTAGCTGCACCTATTACTACGCTGGCAGTTCTGGAACAACCATTGGCATCGGTCATATTACAGAAATAAGTTCCGGCACATAAACCGGTTAATGATTGTGAAGTTGAACCATTTAACCAGCTGTAAGAAATGGGTGGCACTCCACCAACCGCTGCAATACTAGCGGTTCCATCACAGGTTCCTCCACAGGTCACATCCGTAAACGTAACTGTTTCTCCTGTAATACCGCTTGCACTATTGATTACTACTGTTGTTGTGTTCACACAACCGTTTCCATCCGTGATCCTTATACCATAAGCGCCCGCACATAAATTAGTAGCCGTATTCCCGGTCTGGTTATTTGTCCATATGTAAGTATAGCCCGATGTTCCTCCCACAGGATTTACAATTGCTGAACCATTACAAAGATCGCAACCCGGTGCTGTAATATTAGGCGTGAACGTAACCTGGCTAGGCGCAATAATGGTTGCAGGTATCATATTAAAGCAACCGTTTGCATCTGTAATTTTCACTGAATACGTTCCGGTACATAACCCAATCGCAACATTGCCCGGCTGACCCAACGGATCGTTCCACTGAAGTGTAAACGGGGGTAACCCACCTGCCACATTCGTTGCAGTTAAAACCCCGTTACAATCGCTGAAGCAATTGTTATTTACCGCTAAAGTATTAGCTGTGATAGTTGTTATACTTGGCACATTATAATTAGAAACGAGTGTACATCCCTGTGAATCGGTGATAGTACTGGTTAAAGGGCCGGGACATAAACTCGTAACGGTTCCTGTACTTGCGCCTGTAGTCCACGTGTAAGAATAAGATCCGCTTCCACCTGTGGGAGTTAAACTAACTGATCCTGTGCAATTTCCAAAACAAGCAGAGCTGGAAATAACCTCATTATCATTGATTGCAGTCGGCTGTGTGATCGTGAAACTGGAATCCACCACACATCCATTAGCATCCGTGATTGTAACACTATGAACTCCTGCCAAAACATTAGAAATATCCTGTGTAAAAACTGAGCCAGGTGTCCATGTATAAGTATATCCTGGTGTTCCGCCCGCAACCGTTAGGTCAATAGATCCAGTTGCAACTGCATTACATATAAGATTTGAAATCACGGCCGTAACAGTAATAGAGGAAGGGCCGGTTAAAGTATAACCTTCCTGCGCTGAACAGCCATTAGCATCGGAAACTGTTACCGAATAATTTCCGGAACATAAACCATTAGCAATATTAGTTGTGGCAGTAGAAACGATCCAGGAATAAGTATAAGGCAAAACTCCACCGCTTGGTATAGTTGTTACTACGCCGTTACAATTATTATTACATGTGGGATTATTAATATCGGGTATGCTGAATACAATCGGTGGTAAAGTATTTAAAGAGAAACTCTGAAGAGCCTTGCACCCTGCCGCATCTGTAATTGTATAAGAATAAGGCCCAGCACATAACCCACTGATATTTTGTGTGACGGCACCGTTAGACCATGTTGTTGTGTAAGTTGGTGTTCCACCGGAAACAGTTAAAGAAATACTGCCATCACATGTTCCGCTACAGCTTACATTCTGTGTGGTAAATGTTACAGCAGGGCCGTTAATGGAATTGATTGAATAAATCTGTGTTTGCGTACAATTCCCATCAGAAACCGTTAAGGTATAATTTCCGGGGGCAAGATTGGTTAACGTAGCTGTATTTCCTGCAGGCAACCATGCATAAGTGTAGGAGGCTGTTCCACCGGCAACACTCACCGTAATAGAGGCGGTTGCAGAAGAACAGGATGATTGAGTGATTTGTGGAGTGATGGTTAGTGTTGTAGTTGCACCTATCACCACACTGGCAGTTCGTGTACAACCATTTGCATCTGTCATGTTACAGAAATAAGTTCCTGCACATAAACCAACCAATGTCGGGCTGTTTAAAGATGTATGCAACCAATTATAAGAAATAACACCTGTACCTCCAATAGCAGTTACAGTAACGGTTCCATCACATACTCCGCCGCAGGACACATTTTTTAAAGTGATCGTTTCCGTAATAGTTGAAGAATTATTAACAACCACATTTGTATTTGACTTGCAGCCGTTACCATCTGTAACTTGCACCATATAAACTCCGGCACATAAATTAGAAGCAGAATTTCCGGCCGGAATTCCTCCGCTCCACACATAGGTATAACCTGGTGTTCCGCCCACGGGATTAAGTACTACCGCTCCATCACATAAACCACAATTTGGTTGTGTTACGGTAGGTGTAAAAGTTACAGCTGACGGAGAAGTGATAACTGCAGGAAATACATTATAGCAACCGTTAACGTCAGTGATCGTCACAGAATAATTTCCATTACACAACCCGGTTGCCAGAGGCGTTGATTGACCGGAACCTGACCAACTATATGAATAATTAGGTACACCACCCGCCACATTAGTTGCCAGTAAGGTTCCGTTGCAGTTTCCAAAACAGCTATTATTAGTGGCAAACGTACTGCTGGTAATCGTTGTAATACTTGGTAAATTATAATTGGATACTAACGTACAACCTAAAACATCAGTAATGGTAGCGGTATGCACACCCGGACAAAGACTGGTAACCGTTCCGTTTATTGCCGCTACAGGCGACCATGCATAAGTATAACCGCCATTTCCCCCTGAAGGATTTAAAGCGATAGAACCATTACAATTTCCAAGACAGGCAGCGCCGGTAATAATCTCATTATCATCAATGTTTTGCGGTTCAACAATGGAAACAGGTTGAAAAAAGACACAATTATTTGCATCAAGGATTCGAGTGGTATAGGTTCCCGCGCATAAACCGCTGACTAATGTGCTTGCAGATGAAGGATTGATCCAGCTTAATACATAAGGCGGTGTTCCTCCAACAACTGGATTTGACACCTGCGCCGAGCCATTGCACAAGCCCTGGCAGGTAACATTTGTAGAAGTAATTGTTGCACCTGCAGGACCGTTAGAGTTACTTAAAGGAATAACACTAGTAGTAGAACAACCACTAGCATCTGTTACAACAACAGTATAAATTCCCGCAGGGATACCTGTAACTAACGTATTGGTTGTTTGCCCAGAAAGTACAATCACTGGATTTAACCAATTGTAAGTATAGTTTGGTGTACCGCCAGAGGCAATAGCATTAATTGACCCATTTGAAACACTACAGGTTGCAGGTGCTAAAGCAGGGTTTATTGTGATAGCAGGCGGATTGGTTAAGGTCACCATTTGAATACTTTGGCAAGAGTTTGCATCACTAACAGTGACCGTATAATTGCCGGCACATAAATTGGGAACAGTTTGAGTGGTAAATACAGGACTGGCCCATGAATAATTAAAAGGAAAAGTTCCGCCGATTGGAGTGGCAGATACCGCACCATTGCATCCTCCATTACAGGTAGGATTCGTAAATGATGTGTTGGCGATCAAAGCAGCCGGATTAGTTAAAACAACCAACGCCTGACCGATACATAAACTGTCGTCTGTAACAATCAGAGTATAATTTCCTGCACACAGTCCTGTAGGATTTGGGACAGGCCCGCCATTTGGAATCCAGTTGTAGCTATATGCAGGACTTCCGCCGGTTACAGTAGTTGCAACACTCCCATTACATACGGCGTTACACTTCGGATTGCTAATAGTAGTTGTTACAACAATTGGCAAGGGTTCTGTAATACTGAAACTGGCGGAAGCCTTGCAACCATTTGCATCACCCACATTACCGGTATAAGAACCTACACATAATCCGCCGATAGTTTGAGTTGGTGTTATCGGTGTTGTATTATAATTGTAAGAGTAAGTGCCAGTGCCACCGCTGGCAGTAATAGTAGCAGAACCATTACACTGACCGTTACATTTTACATTCACAGAAGTTATCGTTGCTGTTAAAGCCACCGGCTGGCCAATGTTTATAGTGCCGGAAATAATACATCCGTTTGCATCTGCAGCAGTAACGGAATAATTGCCTGAACATAAATTTACTAAAGTATCAATATTTGCCGTTACAAAAGGTGCCGCGGCTGTCCACGTATAAGTATAAGGACTAGAGCCCCCGCCAACTATAGCCCTTACACCGCCTGTACAAACACCATTACATAAAACATCTTTTTTATTAAAGCTGAGAGTTAATGCAGGGGGTTGTGTAATCACAAACGTATTACTGACCACACATAAATTGCCATCGGTAATATTTACAGTATAATTTCCGGCGCATAAATTAACAGGATCCGGCACCGAGCCTCCGGCAGGCAACCAAGAATAGGTATAAGGTAAAGTGCCGCCAGTAGGTGTTAAATTGATAGAACCGGTACAGGATGCGTTACAAGGATCATCACTAACCACTCCATTTACTGTTAACAGAGCTGGTTCAGAAATATTAATAGGTTGATTTGTAATACAACTATTAGCATCTACAATTATTGGGGTTGTAATGCCAGCGCATAATCCTGAAAGTGTAGCTGTATTTGCCGCAATCGTACTTCCGTTTACAGAAAATGGTCCGGTACCTGCAATAGTAAGAGTAGCTGAACCATTACACGCACCAAAACAAGTAATTGAATTTGAGACAGCTGTAACAGTTGGCCCTGTTGGATTACTTAAAGTAGTTGAAATGGTTTGGGTACAACCGGCGGCATCCATTATATTTAAAGTATATGATCCTGCTGCAATATTAGTTAACGTATTTACAGTTTGGAGGCCGGGCATCCAGGTAAGTGTATAGGTTGGTAATCCTCCACTTATAGCTGCTGTAATTGATCCATCTGAAGAAGTACAGGTTGAAGGGTTAACAGGGGTAAATGTTGCTGTTAATAAACTGTTTTCGATTATTGTTATCACTTGCGATTTAGTGCAATTATTAATATCTGTTGCTGTAACAGTATATGATCCAGCGCATAGCCCATTTATAGAAGGGGTAACAGCGCCTGTGCTCCATAAATAACTCATCGCTCCTGTTCCTCCTATCGCTGTAGCACTGGCCGTGCCATTGCATAAACCACTACAGTTTACGTTTGTTTGACTAATAGTTAAAGTAATAACGGGAGGATTAGTAAAGGATATGGTATTTGTACTAGAACAACCATTTATATCAGAAACTTTTACTGTATGGGTTCCGGCGCATAAACCAGTAGCCGTTGGCGTATTCTGGATTGGTGCTACCGGAGCAGGCGTCCATGTATATGTAAAACCTCCGGCGCCACCGGAAGGATTTGCAGTTGCAACGCCGGTGCATCCTCCGTTACAGCTTAACGTATTTCCATTTGTTGTAATTAAGGTGATAACAGTTTGATTTATCTGAACTGTTTGGGTTGTAGTACAACCTTTACTATCTGTTACTATAACGGTTTGAACCCCTACACAAAGATTGGAAGGGTTTGGAATGGTTTGTCCCGCCGACCACGAATAGGTATAAGGTGGCGTTCCTCCAATACCTGCTGCTGTTGCTGCCCCAATACAAATGTTACAACTGGGCTGCACATTTCCAATAGAAGCTGTTAACACTGTTGGCTGAGCTACACTAGCCGCTATTGAAGCGATACATCCTTTAGAATCTGTTACGCTTGCAATATAATTCCCACCACATAATCCATTGGCAATAGAATTTGTCTGAGTCGGAGCTGTTGGTGACCAACTGTAAAAATATCCAGGAGTTCCACCTGTTGGTGTTACAGATACTGTTCCATCACAAGAACCGGCACAACTCACCGTTCCGTTGGTTGCTGTTAATGTAATGGCTGGGGGAGGTGTAATGGATACCGTTTGTATTTTAATACATCCGTTAAAATCTGTCACTGTAGCCGTGTAAACACCCTGGCATAAATTAGAAATAATATTTCCAACAGCACCGTTATTCCAGTTAAGTGTATAATTGGGGGTTCCGCCGAGTGCGGAAGCTGTGGCAATTCCTGTACACTGAGCATTGCAATTAGGGTTAGTAGGAACAATGGTCACTGTTAAATCCGGTGGAGACGTGATTGTTATACTGGCTGATCCTTTACAACCGTTAGCATCGGTAACGGTTGCCGAATATACACCAGAGCACAAATTACTCAGTGAAGATCCGGTTGCACCGGTACTCCATAAATAAGTAAATAAAGGTGTACCACCATTTACTAGGGTAGATATTGTAGCATTACATTGATTAAAGCAGGTATTCTGAGTAGGAGTTAATGTTAATACAACCGGATTTGGCTGAAGCAGGTTAACCGCTTGTGTTTTGATACAACCTGCCACATCTTTTACAATAACCGTATATGAGCCGGCACATAAATTTGTATAAGGAGGGTTAGAGGTTACAGGAGCGCCCGACGACTGTAATGTAAATGTATATGGCCCTGTGCCGCCCGAAGGTAATGAATTGATAGAGCCGTTACAAAGGCCGTTACAAGTTGGCGAAACAGAAGTCACATTTACAGAAATGACTGTGGGCTGAAAAATTGTAACAGTATTGGTTTTAGAACAACCTTTAAAATCCGTTACTTTAAGTGTATATGTTCCAGGGCACAAATTGGTTATTACAGATGCACTTGGCGCTGCGGGTGTCCAGCTATAAGTATAAGGCAAAGTTCCGCCACTCATATTGCCGGTGGCAGTTCCATTACAGACACCGTTACACGTAACATCTGTTTTGGTCATTATTAATGTGGTAGCCGATGGCTGAGTGATTGTTACTGAATTGGAATATTTACAAAAAGCAGCATCCGTGATGGTATATGAGTATACTCCTGCACACAAACCGGTGATGAGAGAACTGGTTGGAGCTGCGGGCGACCATGTATAAGTGGGATTGCCTGTGCCTCCAGAAGGGTTCAGGTTAATAGCGCCAATACACGCGCCGTTACAGGCAAGGTTTGTTTGAGTAGGCGTAGCGGTTAGTATTGGAGGAGATGTAATTGCAAACGTTATGGTTTTAACGCAATTACCGTTGTTGGTAACCGTCACCGTATAATTTCCAGCGCATAAATTAGAAGCTGTTGGACCATTGCCACCACTTGGTGCCCAAGTGTAAGTAAATGTTCCCGGTACTCCACCGGTAGCTGTTACAGAAGCCGAACCGTTACATAATGAACCGCAAATTAAATTAGTTTTATTTACTGTTAAAGTAACAGCCGGCGGCTGAGTAATTGTAGTTGAAAAAGTGGCTGTACAAGTTTTAGAATCTGTTACTGTCATTGTAACCACACCCGGACATAAACTGCCGATAGTGGATGTTGTTGAAGTGGAAGGGGTTGAAGTACCTGATATCCAAGAATACGTGTAAGGTCCTACACCACCAGATGAAGTTGTTGACACTGATCCATTACAAACGCCATTACATGTTATTTGCGTAGGCGAAGCGTTAGGATTTACTGCTGTAGGCTGTATCATAACAGTAGTAAATGTTTTGGTACAATTCTTATTATCCTTTACAACAAATGAAAAAGTTCCTGCACATAAGTTTGTTATTGTTGTTGTTGTAACCGCAGGCACATTAGTATAAGTTCCAACTGTCGATCCGGAAGGAGCGGAAAGAACCGTAATGTTATATGGAGGTGAGCCTCCACTCGTGAAAATATTAACGGAGCCGTCACATAATCCAAAGCACCTTGGTTGTTTTGGTCCTGAAAAGAATAAACCTAACGGGGTAGGATCTTGTGGTGTAGGGAGACTAGTCAGTTGTGTAACAAATCCAATAGCATCAAATACAAATATATCCAGTAAGCCACCACAAGAACATATGCCATTTAATGAAAAAGAAGGGGGAACTACTCCATTAGCACCGGTCGGAAAACAACTGGAACTATTATTAAACAATAAATCATAAGGGCCAGTTGTGCAGCTCGGATCAAAACCCACGGTAATTGAGCCATCGCAAGATCCAAAGCAGGAAGGATTAGTAAATGAATAAGTTATAGTACAAGCCAGCGGAGTAGGATTAGTTCCAAAAATTTTATTATTAAGTCCAAAATCGACATTAGGATCGATACGATATAAATTTGGATTGTTTTTTTGAGCAATGAGTGTTAAATCGCTTGAATTAAAGCTGACCTGATCGCCTAGAGTAAAGCGGTTTTTAACATAGAAGGTGGCATGGTTTATTTGAAAATTCACCAGATCAGACGCAGACTCCATATCCCAAACAACCACGGAGGCATTATTTACTTTATAATTCCCTTTATTTATTTTTAGTAAATAATTATCTGCTAATTTAACCGACTGCAAATTCCAATTTCCTTTTTCAAATAAAACATTTGCTTTAAAACTATTTCGCCAGAAATTAACATCATTATACTGCGTGGATGCGCTGGAAAACACTAATGAAGTATTTGCATCAAAAAATGTCTTATCATTCAGTACAAAATTACCGGAGCATTCCAAGCTTGATAAATTACTTCCTGTAAAATGCAAATCATTATTCTGATTAAGAATATTAATCGACTTGACATAACTTAAGCCTGTAAAGGCTACTAAAAAAGTGTTTGAAGATGAATTGTTATCAAAAATTACATCGGTATTCAGATCCGGTGCCCGATTTACTGCAGCACCACCACTTGAATAAGACCAGTGATGAATATCATTCCAATGTCCAGAACCTCCTACCCAATAAAGCGTTTGAGCATTTACATAACCGGCTGTTAAGAGAACTATAAAAAGTAGTAGTTTTTTAACCATAACAATTTTTAACTTTTACGAATTTAAAGCAGTTTGGGTTTCTAAATATAAGAAAATAACCCTAATATTAACAATCCAACTGTGTGAAACCTATTATTCATTGATTAAACCATATGAAATACCCATGTTTACCGAAACACAAACACAACTGATTAAACTGGTATACCATATGACAACTAAAAACAATAATTTAACCATATGAAAGATCAAGAACATTTAAATACCTGGAAAACCATTTCAAATGAATTAGTTTATGAATCCGCCTGGATCGCTGTCAACAAACATCAGACCATAAATCCCGCAGGTAACCCTGCCGTATATAGCGTGGTAAATTTTAAAAACCTGGCGATTGGAATTCTACCTTTGAGTGAAGATGGTTATACCTGGCTGGTTGGCCAATGGCGATATCCTTTAAATGCCTATAGTTGGGAAATTCCTGAAGGCGGCGGGCCATTGGGCGAGAAACCACTAGATACAGCGATCCGGGAACTGAAAGAAGAAACAGGGATTGTAGCAAAACATTTTGAAGAGATCATGCAAATGCATTTAAGTAATTCAGTGAGTGATGAACATGCTTTTATTTTCCTAGCTACGGATTTAACATTTGAAGAGGCGGAACCGGAAGACAGTGAAGACCTTAATGTTAAAAAAGTTCACTTTAACGAGGCATTTGAAATGGTACTTCGTGGAGAGATAACAGATTCTATAAGCGTGGCTGCCATTTTTAAAGTGAAATATTTAATTGATAATGGGAAGGTGAAGATTTAAGTAATTGCTGTCCGCAAGCCGGCTGATCAGCATCTAACATTTCGTAACATAAAAACAGATTTTGAATCATCAAGCCGGGGCGTGACAGAATGACTATATCAATTACCAACCTGTAATTTCCCATTTATCCTGTGAACGCATTACTTGCTCTATAATATCACGAACGCATCCTTCGCCACCATTATTTCCTGAGATATAAATACAAATCTCTTTGATTTCATGAGCAGAATTTTTTGGGCAGGTTGCCACCCCTACTCTTTTCATCACTTCATAATCTGGCAAATCATCGCCCATATATAAAATTTCCTCTTCATTCAAACCGTGCTCATGAATGTAATCTTTATAGCATTGCAATTTATCACTTTGTTTTAAAAATACATCTTCAATCCCCAATCCATTTAGTGCTTTTTTAACGATCTGGCTACTTCCACCAGTAATTATTGCAATACGGTAACCTTTTTTGACGGCCAATTGCAAAGCATAGCCATCCTTTGAATTCATGTTCCTGACAAACTCACCATTCTCCATTAAAAAAACCTGCCCATTGGTCAATACGCCATCCACATCAAATAAGAAGGTTTTAATACGTGGTAATTTTTGTTTAAAGTTTTCCATTGGATTATTTAGAGTTTTGTTGAGTGATTATTAAATCAGAAAGAAGTTTATATACCTGGCTCAGCTGCTTTTCGTTTTTGAGTAAGGTTAGATGCTTTTGTATCACAGTTTGATCATTCCGCATAGCAGGTCCTGTCTGTGCTTTTTTTGGTTGCACCTTCTGTAATTTCTGAAATGAATGCAGTATGATGGGCTGTAACAGATTTGTGTCTTTTTTGCTCAGGTTTTTTTGGATGATCTCATAAGCTGAAGCATACAGAGCGTTAGTAAAATTGCAGGCAAACACAGCGGCTAAATGAACCTGCAGCCTACTCTTTGAATCCATGACTTTCACGTTCCCTGAAATGGCAGATGCAATTTTTTGCAGTCTATTCAAACCAGACTTTGAATTTGCCTCTAATAACACGGGGGTTGTTTTCCAATTGATTTCTGCGCCCTTGTAAAATGTTTGCAAAGGATAGAACACACCAGTAGAAGAAGCAACGTTTTTTAGGGCCATCAGATCTACACTACCGGATGTATGAATGACCATTCCGTGAAATTTTAAGGGGATCAAATTTTTAACAACCTCAACAATAGCATCGTCTTTTACCGCAATAATATATAAATCAGCATTTCTATCAATGGCATCATAGCTTGTTACTAAATCGCATTCAAAATATTTAGAGTAATTTTTCGCGTCCTTTGATTTACTGTGATTGAATGCCTGGAATAAGTTTAATTTACTATTATTCTTAAAAGAATCAGCAATATGATAAGCTACATTACCTGTGCCAATAATAACTATGTTCATCTTACTCAAAGGCTATTGAGGTTTTACTTTGTTTAATCGTCTTCGCTCAATAATAGCCACAATAGTGCCAATGATCATGATGACGCAACCAAGCCATAATACATTGATGAACGGAAACATATATGCTTCCAATACAACAAACTCTTTGGTGCTATTGACTTTTTCACTCACCTGGATTTCAATACTACCCTCCTGCGGATTAATTTTCCAAAAGATAAATTTCAATCCCAGTTCTTTTAATTCAAATTCACTCGGCAACACACTATTATTCTTTAAAATATATTTGGGTGTTGCACGGTAAGTTGTTCCGTTAATATCAGTAGCTTTTAAAACAGCAGTTACAACTAATAAACTATCGTTTTCAGAGAATTGTTTCTCACTTAAATTAGTAGTGATGCTATCGATTTTAATAATGGCGTTATCCGAAAAAATAGTGTCATTCATGTGTCCAACAAAATTTGTTGGTTCCCTGTAAGCATCTTTTTTTACAGCTTTAGTATCACTTAAAATTCCATAAGTAATATGAGTGTAGATGTCATTGCTTAAAAAATGTTTTGTATCAGGATGGGAAGACGTTCCCATACGTGGATTATCCTGTATCATCGGACTTAGTTCAAATGCTTTTATTAGTTTGCCATTGGCATCTTTGGTAAAATAATCCATGTTAAAAAACACATCAATACCTTTACGTTCTTTTCCTTTATATGTTACTAAATAATTACCCATTGCTAAGGTGTCTCCAATAGTTAAGACAAGGCTTTTTTTTGCGTCAAAATCTTCGCCAAGACTTGCTACATTTTTTTTTGAAGAGTTTTTTGAGATTGTTTGTTTTTTAGACGTTGAGATGAGAGCGCCTAATAATATCAAGGCGAACCCAATGTGAGCAATAGAAGATCCGGCGTGACGTATTTTGCCTTTTAAAACTCGCATCCAATAATCTAAATTACAAAACACTGCAAATAATGCAGAAATAAAAAGAATGGCATACGAAATCAAATTCCATTTATTAATTGAACTTGCCGACGAATAATCTTTTAAAAAGTATAAAGGAATCACCGCAGAACAACCTAATATCAGTGCTATTACAGCAGATATACTTATCTGTTTAAAAAATTGTTTTGGATCCGTTTTTTTGTACTTAAAAAACTGTGTAACTGCTACCAATATTAAAGCAATAATTGCAAAAGGAACCATCCATAAATTATAATCCGCTATTTTTATAGGAGCCTTTTCCATTGTAAATAACTTATTCATTACCGGAATGGAAGTAAAATAAGTTATGATTAAGGCTGATAATAAAAACACTAAAGAACCCACAAACATCCAAAACTCTCTAGAGTACAAACTCTCTTCCTCCTCTTCTTTAGGAAAGAACTTGATATATGAATAAATGGTAATAATAAAACTTATTCCAATCCAAATTAATAACAGAATAATTTTATGACCATACACAATTCCAAAAAACAAAATCAAAAATGAAACCATGAGATAAGAAACTCTTATCAATTTATCATGAATTAATAATACCACACAAATCATAACAAAAGTCAGAACATAGATTACTAACTGTGCCTGCATACCAAGATCTGTAAAGGCATGCACGGAACTGTTGCCTAAAATTCCGCTCCGGGTTAAAAAGGTAGAATACAATACCAATAAAAAAGAGGCGATGGCCATCAAGTGAGTCATGAACAATGAACCGCCTCTGTTTTTATTAATGATCATGACATGGCCGGCACCTACCATAACTATCCATGGCACCAAAGAAGAATTTTCAACGGGGTCCCAAGCCCAAAAACCGCCAAAGCTTAAAGCTTCATAAGCCCACGCGCCTCCCATTAAAATACCAGTACCAAGAATCATAATACTAAAAAAGGTCCAGGTTAAAGCTGGTTTTTGCCAGGTTGTAAAATCGCGTTTCCATAAACCAGCTACAGCAAATACAAAAGGTACCAGTGTTGATGAAAATCCTAAAAATAATGTTGGCGGATGAATCGTCATCCAGTAATTCATTAACAATGGATTTAAACCTCTGCCATCTATCTTAGCCAAATAGTTCTCAATCTGTAAAAAGGGCAAATTAGCAAACTGTGGATTTTCTCTCACCAAAATAAATGGATTAGAACCTAATTTATAATCTCCAAAATAAATTCCCAATAACATGCTGGCAATAAAAACCTGCACTAATGCAAAAATGGCCATCGTAGGCGCTTCCCATTTTACCTCAATGGTTTTACGTAAAATATTTCCTAAAACAACATTCCAAAATGCCCACAATAAAAAACTTCCTTCTTGTCCTTCCCAAAAGCATGACATAATGTACTGCAAGGGCATTTCATTATTACTGTGTTGGTAAACATATGAGTATTCATAAAAATGATTGAACAACATATAAAACAATGTGGCTGCTATCCCAATAATTGAAATAGAGTGAACGATAAAAGCTGTATTAGCAAATTTTTTCCATTCGGAGGTTAACACTTCTTTAGAATAAAAATAATATCCAATAGCAGAAAATAAAGCTGCTAACAAAGATAAAATAACAAACCCGTTACCAAGTTGGCCAACCCACAAACGTTCTGCAATGTATACTGTGCTATTATTCAATGATGTAAAATTATGTTGTAGTAAAATTATTAAGCTTGTGGTTTGGCATCATTATACTTACTAGGACATTTCATTAAAATGTCATTTGCATGGAATTCATTTCCCTGCATTTTTCCTATCAGTACAATTTGTTCTGATTTTTGAATATCCTGCGGCACACTTTTGTGAAGTACCACTCTTTTTTCAACACCTTTATTATCAAGCATCATAAACGAACATTCATCCGCATTAATTTTTGGATCATACTGCACAGGAATGGATTTATTTAATTTACCAACTACATGATACTCTGTGTCAGGATTTGATGATGCCTCAATAAAATCAGAATAAGTAGCACTGCTTTGGAGAGAAGTAAAAATAACACCAATTGCTACTGCAATCACTACTATTCCTAAAATATGGATCTTTTTCATTTTTGTTTTTTTTCGTAATTAATTCTTGTTCTCAAGCTTTCTTAATTTAATATCAATGTACACCAAGTAGCTAATCAGGCACATAAAAATGATTGAAATTACCGCTATCACCACATAGATTTTTCCTTCACTTCTAAACGTATCGGCCATTTGTGGCTCTGCTTCTACTTCCTGAGCCATCCCCAAAAAAGGGATAATCAATCCTGCCAGTAATAATAAAATTTTATGCTTCATTTTTTTTATAAGTTAAAATAGCTAACCGTTTTTTTACATCCAGTATCCAAAGACTTAATAAGATCCATCCAACTACTGCGGGATAAAATACCATGCGCATATTACTGTTCAGATCGTATTTGCCAAAAGCTGGATTTCCTCCGTTACCCGGATGCAATGAATCAGTTAAGCGTGGCAGAATCATGATAAATACAACCATCATAACAAAGGCAAAAATATTGTAAACGGCTGCAATTCGCGCGCGCTTTTGTTCATCATCAATAGAACTTCTTAAAATAAAATAGGCCAGGTAAATTAAAACGGCAATCGCTACTCCGTTTAATTTCGGATCCTGGAAAGTCCACCATGTACCCCATGTAAATTTAGCCCACATGCAACCTGTTAGTAAACCAGGCAAAGCAAAGAACAATCCTGTTTGTGCTGCCTGATCACTAATGATATCTGATTGCAAATCGTTTTTTGATAAATGTTTAATCGCAAAAACAACTGAATAGCCCATCATAAAAAGCATGGCAAACCAAATGGGCACATGGTAAAATAAATTACGAATGGTTTCATATAAAATATTCAATCGTGGCACAGGTGCTAACATACCCCATACTAATGTGTATAGAATAATTAATACTGACGCTATTTTCCACCACCTGATCATCTGTTTTTTTAATCCTTCCAAAGGTAATTAAATAATAGTGTAGCTAGAGCCACAACAACAAAATTTAGCATAATCAAAATAAGAAGGTATTTGTAGCTCACGCTCCAAGCTAATCCGTCAATGGCGTGTTTACTTAATTTAACAGAAACCAATAATAAAGGCATCAACACCGGAAAACTTAAAATCGCCATCAAACTGATATTGTTATTGGCTTTTGAAGCAATGGCGCTCATTAAACTTAAAACACCGGAAAAAGCAGTAGAACTAAAAAACAGAGAAAGCAAAAACATTCCCATATCATCCACCTTATTATAAACAAACCAGGAATAAAAAAAGAATGTCAGAAAGCTTAAAACAACCATCAGTAACATATTATAAATGATTTTGCTTAGGATAAAATTTCTTGGGCTATAATACAAGTAATTATATAAGCCTTTACCCTTTGTTTCCTGCATAAAACTTTTACCGGAAACATTAACAGCGATAAATGCAAAAATCACCCAGAATAAAGCATTCCATGTGATTTTATCCACCTTTCCATTAAAGCATAAAGAGGAAATGAAAACTGTGGCCACTATATAAACTAGAATTCCGGCAAGGGTTGATTTTTGCCGGAATTCTAGTTGAAATTCTTTTTTGATAAGGGCAGATAATAATTGTGTTGTCATTGAGGCACAAATTTACGCTCAATATGTGAAAAACACAATATTATCGCATTAATTGAAAGTATCCTTTATAAATATTTGGTTTGGCATCAGGAACGCTTAAAATGAAGAAATAGGTTCCATCGGTATGACCACCGCCATTCCAATCATTATTATAATTGTCCTTCTCAAAAACTTTGTTACCCCAACGGTTAAAAATGCTCAGGTTATTGCTTCCAAACACATCAAGGTATTTAAATTTCAGATAATCATTGATATTATCACCGTTTGGCGTAAATACATTTGGTATCTCAATAATTGCATCCACTGTATAATTTAAAATAAATGAGTTTGTGCAGCCACTGGAGCCACTCACTGTAATAGTTACCAGGAATGTACCTGCGTTACTATAGGCATAGCTCACTTGCGTGCCATTTGCACCGTTGCCATCACCAAAAGACCATGTTGTACTTGTAATAGAACCTGAAGCAATTGTTGAAGTGCTTGTAAAATCAATAACCTGACCCGGATTCACCGGTGAAGAAGGATTAGCTGTGAAGCTAGCTACCGGAATCACATCATCAAACACGGTGATCGTAGCTGTAGCAATACAACCTTTAGCATCCGTAAAGGTTACCTGAACCGGGCCGGCGCTGCAGGCTAAAGAAGAATCTCCAATAGATGGGCTGCTTGACCATGAATAACTAAACGGACTGAACGATGAAGTTCCGGTTGCAGTTATTTCAGCGCAATCTCCCGGACAAATTACCAGATCCGGAGAACTTAATAGAACCGAAGGAGTTGATTTGACAACAGCCACAGTGGATGAACCCCTACATAAATTCTGATCAATAACTAAAAGAGAATAGATGCCTGTATTTGAAGTGGTTGCTGTAGATGCTGATCCTAATGTGGAAGGTGTCCATGAATAGGAATACAGAGGCGTACCACCTGTGATTGTTGGGGTTAATGCGGCGTTGAAGCCACTACAGAATACAACCGGCAAAGCAGACATGTTAACCGTAGGATTAGAAACTGTTATTACAGAACAAGAATTAGAAACAGCGCTTTGGCAGCCCGTCACCGTATTTGTAACCTGTAATGTTAACACTATTGGTGTGGATACCGTTAATGAATTTGTGTTGGCACCATTGCTCCAGGTATAACTATAAGCACCTGCTGGCGAAAAAGAAGTTGCCGCTACAGTTGAACTGAAGCCCGCACACATACTAACCGTAACCGGAATGGTAACAGTCGGAGTAACATTGGCAATAACTATTATTGTTGATGTCGCAATACATCCAAGGCCATCTGTAAATACAATAGAAACAGGTCCACCGTTACATATAATAGTTGAATCAGAAATAAAGGCTGCGCTGTTTGACCAGGAATAAGTAAAAGGAATGAAAGATGATGTTCCTACAGCTGTGATCTCAGCACATTCACCAGGACAAATATTAAGATCAGGTGAAGATAAGGTAACGGTTGGTGTAGATTTAACGGCAATAACAGTTGCGGAACCTACACATAAATTCTGATCGGTAACCATCACTGAATATGTTCCGGCATTAGCTGTCACGGCTGATGAATCAGTGCCTAAAGAAGCAGGTGACCAGGAATATGTGTAAAGTGGGCTTCCGCCTGTTACAGTTGTTGTAAGTGTTGCGTTAAAGCCGTTACAGAAATTAACCGGCACAGCCGACATATTAACTGTTGGGTTAGTTGCCGCTGCAATTGTACAGGAATTAGAAGCCAAACTTACACAACCGGAAACAGTATTGGTTACCTGGACTGATACTACCGTATTTGTGGCAATAATTAAAGAACTTGCATTTGAGCCATTGCTCCATGTATAAGTATATGCCCCTGCCGGAGAAAATGAAGTAACGGATACAGTGGCATTAGCCCCGGAACACATTCCTAAAGACACAGGAATAGTTACTGTTGGCGTTGGGCTTATATTGACGTTAATTGTTTTGGTGGCAATACAGTTATTAGCCTCTACGGTTAATGAATATACTCCTCCTACATTAACAGTCATGGTTTGTGCAGTAGCGCCATTTGACCAACTATAACTGGTTGCACCTGAAATAGAAGCTGTGAGTGTTGATGTTCCTGTTCCGCAGATTGAAGCAGGGTTTGCAGCGATACCAACTGTAGGAGAAGCAGAGGAAATAGTAAAAGTAGCTGATCCTTTACAACCATTGACATCAGTCACCGTTACTGTATTCACGCCACTGGTTAAAGCCGCTGTTGGAGTATTAATTGGGCCGGGAGACCAGGTATAAGAATTATAAGCCGGCATGCCGCTTGAAGGCGCATTTATAGATAGGGTTGTGCTGGTTGTAGGAAAGCAGTAATTTAATGGGCCAAATACTACAGGAACAGGGTTAGGGAAAACCACAATAGTATCGGAAGAAGATTTGAAACAACCTGTTTTCTTAACTGTCACAAAATAAACACCGGTTGAATTAACTAAAGTTGAACAGCCACTTCCACCATTGCTCCAATAGACATTGTCGTATGAGGAGCAGTTTGTTAATGTTAAAGTGGCCCCGGGTGTTGCACATACGGTTCCTCCTGGTGATGAAGTAAGTGTTGGCTGAGGCACAACCAGGTTTTGAATTTTAATAAAATAAGTAGCAGAAGAAGAAAGTGGCGGAGTTCCATTATCCGTTCCGGTAATTACCACTGTATGAACACCGGTTAAGGTAGGACTGGCTACCACCATCCATGCATAAGTGGTGGTTCCTGCAGAAGAAGTAGTGACACTCAAGGGCTGAAAATTTGTACCAAGTGTGGGCGCACTTCCATTCACAGTAATGGATTGTGTTCCTTCAGGTGCCAGGAATGTAGTAGTATACACTAATGTATCACCTAAAGAACAGATTCTTATTGTATCTCCACAGGCAGAACCGCCGCCGGTTGCATCCTGAATAATAGGAGGTAAATTATTATTGGTACCGCATGAATTAAAAAAATAAGATTTATAGTCAAGGAAGGAAACGCCATCGTTTAAACCATAAGGCCCGTCATAGGAGCCACCCGGCTGATCAAAACGCCCGATCTGGACAAAATTAATTCCATCTCCTTTATTGACACCCACTGTTGAAGGAACTCCGCCAAATCCACCAACTCCAGAAGATGCAGAACCAGTTGTCCATTGCATATCACCATAACAAAAAGCAATGTTGTTTCCGTTTGGCAAAATAGGATTCGAACCATCCGTAATGATCAACTGAAAATCATTTAGTTTATCAGACATCATACTATAATAACCAACGTTACTCCATTTCACAATCAGAGCTGTTGCCGTTTTCTTAAAATATACCAAACCACTGGCCGGATCACGTGTGTCTACATCTCCCCAGAAAGGAGCGACCATCACAAAACTCGGGTCAGGGAAAGGATTCGAGCTAAATGAACTATAAGAACTTCCAAAAGAAATATTGCCATTGTTATTGATGAAACAGCTGTTATAAGTTGTACCATAAAAACAAAAACTAAAGCCTAATGGGATTGAATTTGAAGAACCATCATCGTTTCTATAAGGTGAGATGAGGCCTGCCATTGGCACAAGTGTAAAGGTAGGGTCAACGGGAACCATACATTGACAAGCGCCTGTACTGTTTGTTTTTGCTGAAGATAAACCCAGAGTGAGATCCGGTGCGTTTGAATGGCTTGCATTACCGGGACTGTTTATTATTTTATAATTAGCACCATGGATTAACTTTCCGGTTGCTTTTAAATTTTGGTAACTTTGATTGTTTAATAATATAGTTTGTGCTTTCGCAACTATAATCGTCGCCAACAAAATAATTAATAGTGCGTTTTTTTTCATAGCTCTTCTTTTAAATCAAGATTCAAACATAGTGTTAAATAATTACATATCAAACCCTCTTTTCAATAACCAACTCCATGAATAAACCCCTTCTCATCAGTTTTCTTGTTCTCCTTTCCCTTCTTTGCTTTGCGTTTATAAGGAAAAAAGGAAAGCCTTCCTCATCTATTCACCAGTTTAAAGCGCTCACACTGGAAGTAGAAATTTTTGATTTTTCATCACTTAAAGGAAAAAAAGTCCTCATTGTAAACACTGCCAGTAAATGCGGCTTTACCCCACAATACAAGGAACTTGAAGAACTTTATAAAAAGTATGAGGATAAAAATTTTGTAATTGTTGGATTCCCATGTAACCAGTTCGGGAAACAGGAACCAGGAACTAGTGCGGACATAAAAGAATTTTGTACACGGAATTATGGGGTAACCTTTTTGATGATGGATAAGGTAAATGTGAAGGGTGACAGTATTTCTCCAATTTATGCATGGTTAACCAACAAATCACAAAACGGAGTTGAAAGCAGCTCAGTAAAATGGAATTTTCAAAAATACATGATCGACGAAAATGGTTATCTGGTGGGGCATGTTAATTCTTTTAAGAGTCCTGATTGTAGTAAGATCATTAACTGGATTGAAGGGAAATAATTTTTATGAAGTATTTTTGTCCGCGTGAAGGATTGCAGCGAAAAGCCCACAGCAACGAGGTTACGAGTGCGAGGACTTGAAGCGGAAAGCCTGACCCCGCTTTCTTTTTTACGGGGGCACGCCCAAATTAAAAAACTATCTCAATAACGTAGTAGCATTTGCCTGAATTGTTGGCATAATAATCACATCATTAATATTTACATGGCCGGGGCGTGAAGCCATCCAATAAATAGTTTCAGCAATATCTTCGGGTTTTAAAGGAACAATGTCGGCATACACTTTTCTAGCGCGCTCTTCATCACCATCAAAACGCACTACGCTAAATTCTGTTTCTACCATTCCGGGGTTAACGGCAGAAACCCTGATGCCATAGGGTAGCAAATCAATGCGCATACCTTTGTTCAAAGCATCAACCGCGTGTTTAGTTGCACAGTATACATTGCCGTTCGGGTACACTTCCTTTCCGGCAATAGACCCTACATTAATGATGTGGCCTTTTTTGTTTTCAATGAATATTTTTGAAATGTGTTTGGTAACGTATAATAATCCTTTAATATTTGTATCAATCATTTGCTCCCAATGATCCAATTTCCCGTCTTGCAATCCTGACAAGCCCGCTGCCAATCCTGCATTATTTACCAGAACGTCAATTCTTTTAAAATCTCCCGGAATTGAATGTATTGCTTTCTCCACCAGCTTTTCGTCCATTACATCAAAACACAAATCCAATACCTTTACCAAATAATCATTAGTTAAAAGGGTTTTTAATTCTAGTAAACGTTCTTGCCTGCGACCGGTAATGATAACATCATAGCCGTTTTTAGCAAATTCTATTGCCGTGGATTTTCCTATACCTGATGTTGCCCCTGTTATTAATACTACCATAATTCTGAATGTAAATTGGTTAAATATAAAAAATTAGGCGATTAGTAAAACTATAAAATCATGAAAAAAACTTATAAATAAATGAGTATATTTATGGCAATTTTTTAAAGTAATTAATAACGATCTCAACCTGTTATGAACTGATTAAAATCGGGGAAGCAGGTTTTAAAATATATATACTATGGCATGTGGAAGTTGCTCAACAGGGCAGGATAAAAATGGCGGAATCCCCGCAGGTTGCAATAATAACGGATCTTGTGGGACAGGTGGCGGTTGTAATAAATTAAATGTGTTTGACTGGCTAGGTAATATGAGTTTACCTGAAGGACAAGTTGCCTGCGATGTGATGGAAATTCGTTTCAAAAATTCGAGAAAGGAATTTTACCGCAATGTGAATAATTTAACCCTCAATGTAGGTGATATTGTTGCCACAGAATCTTCACCCGGTCATGATATTGGAGTAGTTTCTGTAACGGGTGAATTAGTTCGCCTTCAATTGAAAAAGAAAAACGTTAGCTATAACAGCGAAGAAATAAAAAAAATATATAGAAAGGCTAAACAACAAGACATTGATAAATGGCGCGAAGCGCAAGCCCTTGAAGTAGAAACTATGTTTAAAGCTCGCACGCTAGCTTTAAAACTTAGTTTACAAATGAAGATCAGTGATGTGGAATTTCAGGGAGATAAAAGTAAGGCTGTTTTTTATTATACAGCGGATGGCCGTGTTGACTTTAGGGAATTGATTAAAGTAATGGCGGATGAATTTAAAGTGCGGATTGAAATGCGACAGATTGGCGCAAGACAAGAAGCGGCGCGATTAGGCGCCATTGGTTCATGTGGACGGGAATTATGCTGCTCAACCTGGTTAAATGATTTTAGAACAGTATCAACTTCGGCAGCACGCTACCAGCAATTATCGCTGAACCCATTAAAATTAGCCGGACAATGCGGAAAATTAAAATGCTGCCTGAACTATGAGTTAGATAGTTATTTAGATGCACTGAAAGAATTTCCGGAAATTGATAACAGAAGATTAGCCACAGATAAAGGCTTTGCATTTCATCAAAAAACCGATATTTTTAAACGCATCATTTGGTGGAGCTATACCAGCGAGCCGGATGTATTTGTTCCACTAACTATTGCCCGCACCAAAGAGATCTTTAAACTAAACGCAGACAATATTAAACCTGCTGATCTTTTAGAACCAAAACAGTTTAAAGATTTAGAAATTGTAAAACAACCTGATTATGAAAACGTGGTAGGACAGGATTCTCTGACCCGTTTTGATGACCGCAAGAAAAGCAATAACAACCGGAATAAAAATAATCAGAATCGTAAACCTCAGCATACGAATCAAAGAGCAGGTGCCAATAGCGAGGTGCCTTTGACTGAAAAAACGGCTGCTCCTCAACAAAAAAACCCGAACCAAAACAGGCCTGCGAATCCTAATCAGAACAAACCTAACCCCAACCAAAATAAAACGGCAAATCCTCAGCAAGCAAGCCAGAATAAACCAAACCCTAATCAAAATAAAGGCCCAAATCCTAATCAAAACAAGGAAGCCAATACAAACAAAGCGCAGCTTCCAAACCAGAACAAACCACAGAACCCTAATCATAAAAAACCAGTTCATAATCATAAACCAAAACCTAAAAATGATGGTACAGATCAAACGTAATTTTTTTCAATGCGTTGTTTTTATTTTATTATTGACAGGTTTTACCGCGTGCAATAAAAACGTGGTGTTCAGCGATTATACCAAAATTCCCGAGGACGGATGGAGAACTGACAACAAATTAAAATTTGAAGTGGATATAAAAGATAATAATGCCCTTCATAATGTGTTTTTAAATGTACGACATGCCGACTCTTATCCATACAGCAATTTATTTGTATTCTTAACCACCACTTACCCCGATGGAAAAACATCAATTGATACTTTGGAGTGTATTTTTTCAGACAAAAAAGGCAAATGGAAGGGTGATGGTGCCGGTGATTTATGGGACAACAAAATTCCCCTAAAACAAAACCTGCGCTTTCCACAAACCGGAAAATATACTTTTAGCTTTGAGCAAGGTATGCGCAGTAATCCTTTGCCGCTCATTCTTGATTTTGGAATGACGGTTGAAAAAGTAAAGTAGGTTTTATTAAAATTTTCCTTAGGAAGGCAAAAACTCGCTAAACATTGATACTAAAGCTTTGTTGAATAGGAAACATCTTCTTGTATTTTATTTATGCACGATGCTATAAATTGATATATAATATATTTTAAGTAAAAATTTTGATGATTTTAGATATAAAATTCGCTTGATAATGGAAAACTTTAAAAAAGTAGAATCTAACGAATTAGCAAATTCCATTTTAGAAAACCTGGACGTTTTAGTACTTGTGGCTGATAATAAAGGATGCATTCAGTATTGCTCACAATCAATACTTCGATTACTGAAAGTAGATAAATCGGAGGTTTTAGGAAAGGGTTGGTGGGAATTGACAAGAACCGGAAAGACAGCACAAATTGAGGAAATTCAAACAATAAAAAAAATTATAGCCGGTACTATACCCGTTGATAAAGTTCCATATATTAAAAGCATCTTAAGTAAGGAGGATAATAAGTATTGGATTCAATGGCAAGATACTTTAGGTCCTGATAATACTTTGATAGGTGTGGGCCAAAATATAACTGAAAACTATAATGCTCAGATAATAATAGAACAGCAACGAAAACAACTAAATTTACTTTCTCTCGTTGCAGAAAAAACAAACAATGTGGTCTTAATTCTTGACCCAAAAGGAAATATTGAATGGGTGAGTCCAAGTTTTGAGCGGCTAAATAAAATGAGTTTGCAGGAGCTCATACTAAAAAAAGGCACAGCCAATATTTTATCAATAAGTAATAATCCTAATATTGCAACTATTTTTAATGAAGTAATTACAAAAAAAGTCTCATTAACCTACGAATCCAAGAATAAAAACGTTCTTGATGAAGTTTGGGAGTTTTCTACGATTTCTCCGATTTTAGATGAAAATGAATTTGTTACAAATATTATTATAATTGATTCGGATGTTACCGAGCGAAAACTTTCAGAAGAAATTATTAGAAATAAAAATAAAGACATAACTGACAGTATTAATTATGCTAAGAGAATTCAACAAGCTAAACTTCCTCAGAAAAAAGAAATTTATGCAGCACTGCCTAATTGCTTTGTTTTATTCAAACCAAAAGATATAGTAAGCGGTGATTTTTATTACTTCGCTTCAACTGATAAAGGCATTTTCATTGCCGCTGCTGATTGCACAGGGCATGGCGTATCAGGAGCTCTTATGAGCATGATTGGTCTTGAAAAGTTAGATGACGCTTTAGCGCACAGTACGGATGTCTCTGAAATTTTAAAACAAGTTAATAAAGGAATAAAAACCTCACTAAAACAATCTGATAGTGCCGAATCGACGAGAGATGGGATGGATATAGCACTTTGTCATATAGACACGATGAACCACATCGTTAAATTTGCAGGTGCGAATAGACCTTTATGGATTATTAGAAATGGACAGACCACAGTTGAAGAAATTAAAGCAACTAAACAAGGAATTGGAGGTTTCACAACTGAAAACAAAGTCTTTGCCAAGCACGAAATAAAATTACAGAAAGGGGACACTTTTTATTTAGCAACAGACGGCTATGCAGACTCATTCAGTGGAAAGAGTGGAAAAAAGCTTATGACAAAAAAATTCAAGGAGATTTTACTTGAAATCCAACACAAGACAATGCAAGAACAAGAACAACACTTAGACAATTTTATAGAAAATTGGAAAGAAAATACGGAACAAGTTGACGACATTTTAGTTATTGGCATACGCTTGTAGTATGTTACAGTTACTCACTCGGTAGAGAGCACGACAAAAATAAATAAGCACATGACATATCATCTGCTAACAAAGATGCGAGCAGAAAAATAAGCGTTTTACAAAAGCACTCGTTTTGCGAAAGACCATTATTTTACTTTGCAAATGTCCGTTAAACATTTAGCTTTGACAGCAGCTATTTGGAGAAAACGTTTGAAACCGCGCTAATGGCTGTTGGAAAAGTTATAAGTAAGTTTTATTAAAATGACCAAAATTATATGGAGACCAGAGACCATCAAAAACGGGGCGTGTTCTGAAAAGCCATACGAGTGAAAAATAAAAAAAATCGACAATGAAAAAATTAATCTTTACTCTTCTTTGGATTTTATGTTTTAATCCAAGCAATGCAACCATTCATGTAATTAGAGTTTGGAGCGGGTATTATCAATTCGTAGACAATACCTTTCAGAACCTGAATACAACTCCTTTAATAATTCAACTAGGCGATACTGTACAGTGGCGTCCGTTAGACATGCCAATGATGGCGCATACCATTACATCTACGCTAATTCCGGCAGGCGCAATGGCCTTTGATCAAATTTGGAATGCCCCTGCTGATACTTTCTTCCAATATATTCCGCAGGTATTAGGTGTTTACAATTTTGAATGTACTCCTCATGCTGCATTTAATATGAATGGCAGTATTGTCGTTCAATCTTCAACAGGTATTATGGAAAATCAATCGCAGACAAATATTTCTGTTTATCCAAATCCTTCAAACGGTCAGTTTCAATTCTCAATTGACAATTCAAATATTACTAAAAATTCTAAAATTGAAATTTATAATGTTCAAGGAGAAAGAATTTATCAATCCTCAATTCCAAATACACTGTCCGACATTGATATAAGTGATCAATCAAGTGGCATTTATTTTATAAATGTTTATGATGGACAAACTATTCGTGCTAAAAAAATTGTGTTAGAGTAACGATACTTTATCGCTGGCAGAAAATCAATCCAGCTCATAACATCCACCGGGTTGTATTGGCCATCAAAACATTAGTGAAAAATCGAATTAATATCCTGTTCTTTCTTTAAACCCAGTTTCTGCCGGATAGTTGATGCCAGTATATTAATAGCTACGGTGTTTTGTCCGCCTAAAGGAACAATTAGGTCCGCAAATCGTTTGGTAGGCTCAATAAACTGCTCGTGCATCGGCTTTACAGTTTCTATGTATCTTGCCAGTGTCTGTTCTACTGTTCGTCCGCGTTCGATGTGGTCACGTCTTATTACACGCAACAGACGCTCATCAGCAGGAGCATCTACAAAAACTTTAACATTGCAAATATTCCGGATCCTTTCATCTGAAAATAAAAGAATTCCTTCTATCAGGATGACTTCTTTGCTTTGAACAGAAATAGTACCTGAATCCCTGGTACAGGTGATGTAGGAATAAATTGGTTTTCGGATACTGTTACCTTGTTTCAATTCATTGATATGATTAAAAAGTAAATCAAATTCAATAGAATTCGGATGATCAAAATTAATTGATTTGCGTTCCTCAGGCGAGATATGAGAATTATCTTTATAATATGAATCTTGCGAAAGAATCACCACATGATCGGAAGGAAGTATTTCCAGTATTTTATTAACAACGGTTGTCTTCCCTGAACCTGTTCCTCCGCATATACCAATGATTAACATAGTAGATTTACAAATTATTTTAACTTAATTCAACTGTTCCCATAACATATCCTTTAATTCCTGGATATTGAAACCGGATTGTGCTGAAATAAAAATGTAAGGAATTTTGAATTTGCCCTTCATGCGCTTTTTCAAATCCTTTTCCAATTCTTCAATCAGTTCCTCATCAATGGTGTCACATTTTGTAATGGCTAAAATTCGCTGCTTATCCAACAATTCAGGATTGTATTGTTTTAATTCGTTTAATAGAATTTTGTATTCCTCATAAATATTATCACTCTGGCAGCTAATCATAAATAATAAGCTTGAATTACGTTCGATGTGTCTTAAGAAGCGAACACCTAATCCTTTTCCTTCACTGGCTCCTTCAATGATACCCGGAATATCTGCCATCACAAAACTTTTGTAATCACGGTAAGGTACAATTCCTAAATTAGGAGTTAAGGTGGTAAAAGGGTAGTTAGCAATCTCCGGTTTAGCGGCAGATACAACAGATAGCAAAGTTGATTTTCCGGCATTAGGGAATCCTACCAAACCAACATCAGCCAAAACTTTTAATTCCAAAACTTTCCATTCTTCCATGCCATCTACACCTGGTTGTGAGTAACGTGGTGTTTGATTGGTTGGTGATTTAAAATGAGCATTGCCTCTTCCGCCCATTCCACCCGGTAATAAAATAACTTCTTGTCCTTCTTCTGTTATTTCAAATAAAAATTCACCTGTTTCCAAATCACGGGCAATAGTACCTAATGGCACATCTAAAATTTCATCTTCTCCTTCTTTTCCGGATTTATGTGAAGATCCACCATCACCGCCACTTTTTGCAATAATATGCTTACGGTATTTCAAATGGATGAGCGTCCAGAATTGTTTATTGCCACGTAAAATAATATGCCCACCTCTGCCTCCATCTCCACCATCGGGCCCTCCAAATGCAGTAAGCTTATCTCTGTGTAAATGCGTAGAGCCTTTACCACCTTTTCCGCTTCGGCAACAAATCCTTACGTAATCAACAAAATTAGTATCCACTATTATTTTAGATTAAAGACAAAAGACAAAAGACTTATCACGCCAAGGCGTGATAAATCTTTTATTTAAAATCTAATTAAATTATTTTTTCTTTTTAATCACTTTTTTCGCTGACTTTTTTGGAGCAGCCTTCTTTACAACTTTTTTAGTCACGCTTGCCTGTGATTTTTTCTTCGTAACCACTTTTTTTATTACTTTTTTAGGTGCAATTTTTTTCACTACCTTTTTTGCAGTTATTTTCTTTGCCACTTTTTTCGGAGTCGCCTTCTTTACACTCTTTTTAGCCGCTTTTTTAGGGGCTGTCTTTTTCAATACAGCCTTCACTATTTTCTTTGGAGCAATTTTCTTAATAATTTTTTTTGCTGCTTTTTTAGGTGCCGCTTTCTTAACTGTCTTTTTAACTATTGCTTTTTTTGGTACAGCTTTTTTAATTGTCTTTTTAACCAGAGCTTTCTTAACCGCTTTTTTTGGCGCTGATTTTTTCACTACAGCCTTTTTAGCAGGCACAAATTTCTTAGCTACTTTTGTAAGAGTCTTTTTAATTGCTTTCTTCGGTTCAGCTTTTTTTACAGTTTTTTTAGCGGGTGCTTTTTCGTTTTTATCTAAATGAAAAAAATGACTTACTGTTTCTTTGATCTTGGCAATGATTCCTTTTTCAGGTTTCTTTTCTGTTTTATTACTTTTTCGAACTTCTTCAATATCCTGTTTCAGCTCTTCAGAAATTTCTGTAGCAACTTCAAAGTCATTAATCGTCAGATCTAAATGCTCAATATCATTCTCCAGCATAGTCAATTCAATTTCAGCCAGCACAAAAATAATGCGCTCTGTTAATTGATGGAAGATTGATTCAATAGTGCCAATGCCATTAATAGAATGAAACTTAGATTGCTCTGAATAATAATTTTTTAGTGGTAATGTTTTATTATTGTATTCATTCACTCGGTTACGGATAATCTCTTCATTTTGGTCGTCAGCTCTGCCTGATTCTTTTCCGCGCAATAATAAACGCTTCGCTAATTCATCATTATCAACTTCTAAAGCTAACATGGCACTAATGGCAGTGCCTTTCTTTTGCAACAAATCATCCAATGCCACCGCCTGTGTTTGGGTTCGGGGAAAGCCATCAAAAATAAAACCATTGGCGTTAGGGTTCAAATCCAATCGGGATTCAATCATTCCGATTACAATATCATCACTTACTAATTCACCACGGTCCATGATTTGTTTTGCTTCCAAACCAAGAGTAGTACCTCTTGCAATTTCGTTTCTCAGGATATCGCCAGTTGATAAATGCACCAAGCCATATTTGTCTATCAGTTTTTCAGATTGAGTGCCTTTGCCGGCACCCGGAGGCCCAAATAAAACGATGTTTAACATGTTGCTCATAATAGATGTTTTTTATTGTGTTATTACTTTCTGCTTTTAATTATTCAAACTATTTTTTCTCCAGAACATAGATCTCTTTCATGTTTCTTCCGAGCCCGTCATAATCTAAACCATAACCAACCACAAACTCATTCGGTATTTCCATTCCCACATAATCCACCACCATCGCTTTTGTATAAGCTTCCGGCTTTAATAAAAAAGAAGCTACCTTAACCTGTTTCACTTCCTTCTTAATCAACAAGGTCATTAATTTTTCCAATGTAACTCCGGTATCAACAATATCCTCTACAACAACAATGGTTCTTCCTTTAATCTCCTCGGTTAACCCTATCATTTCTGTAACGGTTCCTGTACTGCTTGTTCCGTGATAAGATGCTAATTTAATAAATGAGATTTCACAGGGAATGGTCACTTCCTTCAACAAATCTGCTGCAAACATAAAGGAACCATTGAGTACCACCAAAAATAATGGCATATCACTAGCCAGATCAGTATTTATCTTTTGAGCCATTAGCCTTACGCTCTCTGCAATTTTATCAGCAGTAATGTAGGGAACAAATGTTTTATCTTTTAAAGTAACACGTTGCATCAGAAAAGTTTTGTAAAAACACAAATATAATAACAATTTGATTGAAAAGTGTCTTTACCTCTTTGTTTTTAGGGCAAAAAGGCTCATTCTTATAAGACATCAGAAGTAAAAATCTATTACATTTGCCAACTGTGAAAAACCCGGTTCAAAATACCCATCTTAAAGAAACTATTGCCCTATCGGCTCCGCTCATCATGACACAGATTGGGCATATTATTACCGGTATGGTGGATAATATTTTTTTAGGAAAATTAGGTAAGACAGAACAGGCGGCAGGAATTCTTTCCAATAACTTATTTATTATTTTATTAGTATTTAGCATCGGGATGAGTTATGTGTTAACTCCTGCTATCACTGACGCACATGTTAACAGGAATGAAAAAGAAAAAGCGGCACTATTAAAAAATGCTTTTTTTATCAATATGATCGTGGCTGTTTTACTATTCATTATTTTGTTTTTTTCATCCCCTTTATTAGGCTACATGCGGCAACCAAAGGACGTGGTACAATTAGCCATTCCGTTTTTTGATGTACTTATTTTTTCTATTATCCCCGTTGCCTTATTTTTTGTGTGTAAACAATACACCGAAGGCTTAAGCAATACCAAAGCAGCCATGTATTTTAGTGTTTTAGGAAACATTATGAATATTATTTTAAATTATATGCTGATTTACGGAAAGGCCGGTTTGCCCGAAATGGGTTACATGGGTGCTTGCTGGGCTACCTTTATCTCCCGAGTTTTTATGGGTGTTGGTTTTGTAATTTTTATTTTTAATCACCGATCCGTGAATTCGTTTGCCAAGTATTATGGTGAAGTAAAATTAAATGCTCTGCACTTTTGGACCTTATTAAAATCCGGACTGGCATCGGCACTCCAATTTACCTTTGAAGTTGCTGCATTTGCAATCGCAGGTTTAGTGGCCGGTGTATTTGGAAAGGAAGAAATTGACGCCCACGGAATTGCATTAAGCATGGCGGCATTTACCTATATGTTTGCCAGCGGCATTGGAAGCGCCACCACTATTCGCGTGGGTAATTATTACGCAATGAATGATCTTTCAAATTTAAAAGTTGCTATTAAAACTTCTTTCAAATCCGTTATTGTAACAATGGGCGTGATGGCTTTATTATTTGTTTGCCTGAATACTATATTGCCCCATATTTTCAGTAATGACAGTGAAATTATATTGATTGCTTCAAGGCTTTTATTGTTTGCCGCCTTATTCCAGCTATTTGATGGCACCCAGGTTGTAGCAATTGGAGCATTAAGAGGCCTGGAAGACTACAAATATCCAACCTACATTGCTTTTATCGGTTACTGGGTTATTTCTTTACCACTGTGTTACCTATTTGCTTTTCCTATGGGCTATGGCGTATACGGTGTATGGCTGGCCCTCAGTGTTGGACTTGCTTTCGTAGCTGTTGCTTTAACGATAAGAATCAGAAATTTGATACGATTAAAAACTATATTAGGATAAAATACGCCGCTGCCAGCAAAAATAACGCGAAAACAGTTAATAGTCCGTCAACACTTAAATGCTTGTTGACCTTGTAAATAAAAAGGCCTAGACCAAGCGCAAAACTGCAAATAGTGAATATCGGATAAGTAAAAATATGCCAGAAAGTTCTGTCATCATATTTTAAGCGGACTTTTAGTATTTTATGGAAAATAAAATCTCTGCCGATATTAAGCACTTCATTTGCCTTTGGTTCTCTGAATAAGTTTCGGGTTTTTACAGGAATATATTCTCCGGATGTACTGTTAATTTTTATTTCAGAAATGGTGCGTTGTTGACGAACTTCATCATATGCACCATAAGAACATTCGGCCTTTGTTATATAAGTTGTTTGCCACTGGCAAAACATAAGGATACTAAGGAAACAATAAGATAAAAGACCGGCAAGGGCTATGTTGATGGGATTGATGATCTTGTAAAACAAAGTTGCCTTAAAGTCCTCAATTTTTTTGATCTCATTTAATTGCTTGATTTTTTTAAAGTAATACAATTCTTCCGGTGACAAAGGAATTCGAGATTTGCGTCCGGGTTTTTCTTCTTGCATTACTTTTTACAAAACTTATAGGTTTATTTTTTTCTCTAGTAAATAATTATTTCTATCCGGGGAATTTCTAAGAATCAGTTCGCCGATAAAACCTGCTAAAAACAACATTGTTCCTAACATCATCGATGTTAATGCGATATAAAACGAAGGACGTTGTGTTAATAAACGAGCAGCTTTATGAATAATAAAGGCATGGTAAAATTTATCTGCTCCTAAATACATTACAGAAATAAACCCAACTACAAACATCATCGTTCCTATCAACCCAAAAAAATGCATGGGGCGTTTTCCAAATTTTGAAAGAAAAGTAATAGTTAGAAGGTCTAAAAAACCATTGATGAAACGTTCCCAGCCAAATTTACTAACGCCATATTTACGAGCCTGATGCTGAACCACTTTTTCGCCTATTTTAGAGAAACCAGCGTTTTTAGCGAGAACAGGGATAAAGCGATGCATTTCGCCATACACTTCAATTCCTTTTACAACTTCTTTACGGTAAGCTTTTAAACCGCAATTCATATCATGCAATTTAATGCCTGAAATTTTCCGGTTGGTCCAATTATATAATTTAGAAGGTATGTTTTTTGTGAATTTATTATCAAAGCGTTTTTGTTTCCAACCGCTTACTAAATCAAAATTACCGGAAATAACCATATTGTACAATTCAGGTATTTCGTCAGGTGAATCCTGTAAATCGGCATCCATGGTAATAACTACATCTCCTTGTGCTGCTTCAAATCCAACATGCAAACCAGGCGATTTCCCATAATTGCGCCTGAATTTAATAGCCCTTACATTATTGTTAGTTGCAGCAATCGCTTCAATAACCTTCCACGATCCATCTTTGCTCCCATCATCTATAAATAAAATCTCATAAGAATACTTGTTTTCATCCATCACACGTTTGATCCAGTCGTGAAGTTCCGGCAAAGATTCTTCTTCGTTAAATAAAGGAATGACAACTGAAATATTCATATGGTATGATTAATGAAAGCCTAAATATAACTAAGATATAATTTTTATCAAAATTACTCAATTAATGAAATAAATTTGATACTTTTGCGGCGGGTAAGTCTTTCACGACCAGCTCCTGTCAAATCCCCCAGGATGGGAACATAGCAAGGGTAGATGGTTGAGCGGTGCGATGAAAGTAGCTTACCCTTTTTTTGTGCCTTTTTTTCTGGTAATTATTTTACATTTCATAAGAAATATTTGGGCATGCCCCGCAAAAAGGCAGCGGGTCGCACTTTTTGTTTCAATTTTTTGCAGGAGGCAGGCAAAAGGATTTCCACTACAATTGCTCATGCATCGTCATTATGAATGTTCCTTTATGAAGCAATCTCACTACAGTATAACTGTGTTTAAGATCGCATCATACCTCGAGATGACGACATACCTGCGTGAAGGATTGAAGTGAAAATCCTTTTTGTGCCTCCTTTACAAAAAGATTGAAACGGAAAGCCTGGCCGCTTTTCGCGGCACGCCCAAAATAATAAATAACAAAAATTACTTACTCAGATATAAATTACGTTCACTATAAATATTTTGGAAATACCCATCCTGCGAACTAATTCCTTAAAAAACTTTTGTACAATTAAAGGCAGTTGATTTAACTTTTTTTGTGTGAGGGATGCAAACGCAAATCCTTTTTTTACAAAAAAGATTGAAATGATAGCTCGGTCTGGCTTCCGCCAGACACGCCATAAGACCTAAAATTTAATCGTTCAAATAAACTGAGGTACAATTTGAAATTAAAATAATTACTTACTCAAATACAAATTCCTCTCGCTATAAATATTTTGAAAGTATTCATCCTGTAAGCTATCAATAAAATAGATAGCTTCTCCTGTTGATTTCATTTCTGGTCCAAGCTCTTTTTGTATTTCAGGGAATTTCTCATAACTAAATACAGGGATTTTAATCGCGTATCCTTTTTTTGTTGGCTTGAAATTAAAATCTTTAACCTTTGCTCCCAACATAACTTTAGTGGCATAATTTACATAAGGTTCGTCATACGCTTTCGCAATAAAAGGAACCGTGCGGGATGCCCTTGGATTCGCTTCAATTATATAAACGATCTCATCTTTAATAGCAAATTGGATATTTAATAATCCAACTGTTTTAAGCGCTAATGCAATTGTTTTCGTGTGTACTTCCATTTGTCTTAGAACATTTTCACTTAAATCAAAAGGGGGCAATACTGCATAACTATCTCCACTATGAATTCCTGCAGGCTCAATATGTTCCATCATACCAATAATGTAAACATCTTTTCCATCGCAGATAGAATCAGATTCTGCTTCGATAGCGTTTTGTAAAAAGTGATCCAATAACACTTGATTGCCCGGCAAATCATGTAATAATTTAACAACATGTTGCTCTAACTCTTCATCATTAATAACAATCTTCATGCTTTGTCCGCCTAATACATAACTGGGGCGAACCAATAATGGAAAACCTAATTCTTTAGATAAAGTAATGGCTTCTTCTGCATCTGTAATAACTCCAAATTTTGGGTAAGGAATATTGTTTTCTTTTAACAAGTTAGAGAATCTTCCTCTGTCTTCCGCCAGATCCAATGATTTAAAATCTGTTCCGATAATTTTAATGCCGTAACGTTCTAATTTTTCCGCAAGCTTTAGTGCAGTTTGTCCACCTAACTGAACAATAACGCCTTCAGGCTTTTCATGTAAAATGATATCGTAAATATGTTCCCAGAAAACCGGTTCAAAATATAATTTATCAGCCGTGCTAAAATCCGTACTAACAGTCTCTGGGTTACAATTTATCATGATGGTTTCATAACCCATTTCTTTGGCGGCTAAAACTCCATGCACACAACTGTAATCAAACTCAATTCCCTGCCCGATACGGTTTGGCCCGCTTCCTAAAATAATCACCTTCTTTTTATCAGAACGAATACTTTCATTCTCATCTTCAAAAGTTGAATAATAATAAGGCGTTTTTGCTTCGAACTCAGCCGCACAGGTATCTACCATTTTAAATACGCGGTTAATATTTAGATCCTTCCGCTTATTATATACTTCACTTTCCAAACATCTTAATAAATGCGCTACTTGTCTATCTGCATAGCCCATTTGTTTTACCTCATATAATAGGTCTCGTGGAATATCGGCTAATCTGTATTTGGAAACTTCATTTTCCAATGCGATCATTTGTTCGATCTGCTCCAGGAACCACATATCAATGCGTGTTAATTTTTGGATGGTTTTGATGGAGATGCCCAATTTCATTGCATCATAGATCATGAACAAACGATTCCAGCTTGGGCGCTCTAAACCTGCGAGTAATTCAGCCTGGTTCGTATTTTCTCTTCCATCAGCCCCTAAACCGTTACGTTTAATTTCTAAACTCTGACAGGCTTTTTGCAAAGCTTCCTGAAAAGAACGGCCTATTGCCATAACTTCTCCAACCGATTTCATCTGGAAACCCAATTCGCGGTTACACCCTTTGAATTTATCAAAATTCCAACGTGGTATCTTTACAATTACATAATCTAGGGTTGGTTCAAAATAAGCCGATGTTTGTTTAGTGATTTGATTTTGCAATTCATCTAATGTGTATCCAATGGCTAATTTACTGGCAATACGGGCAATCGGGTAACCGGTAGCTTTACTTGCTAAGGCCGATGAACGTGATACACGCGGATTAATTTCAATCGCAATAATTTTTTCTTCTTCATCATCACTCACCGCAAATTGCACATTACAACCTCCTGAGAAATTGCCAATGCTGCGCATCATCTTAATGGCCATGGTACGCATTTTCTGATAGGTACTATCGCTTAAAGTTTGAGCAGGAGCTACTGTAATACTGTCTCCAGTATGCACGCCCATTGGATCAAAATTTTCAATGGAACAAATAATAGCTACATTATCATTTTGATCGCGTAATAATTCCAGTTCATATTCTTTCCAACCCAATACCGCTTTATCAATTAATACTTCATGTATTGGAGAAGTTTGTAGCCCTCTATTCAATAAGGCATCATAATCTTCTTTTTTGTAAACTACAGAGCCTCCGCTTCCGCCAAGGGTAAAAGAAGGACGTATAACTAAAGGAAAACCAAATTCTTGAGCTACAGATTTCCCTTCTAAAAATGATTTAGCAATTTTTGATGGAGCCATCGCTACTCCAATTTCATTCATGCGAATACGAAATAAATCTCTGTCTTCGCAAACTTTGATAGCATCAATGTCAACACCAATCATTTTCACCCCGTATTTTTTCCAGATACCTAAGTCCTCGCATTTCAACGCTAAGTTCAACGCAGTTTGTCCGCCCATGGTTGGTAGCACGGCATCAATCTGACGCTCTTCCAATATCTTAACAATAGATTTGACTTCTAAGGGCAACAAGTAAATATGATCTGCTGTCACTTTATCGGTCATGATCGTTGCCGGGTTAGAGTTGATCAGAGTCACCTCAATACCTTCTTCGCGAAGACTTTTGGCCGATTGAGAACCTGAATAATCAAACTCACAGGCCTGGCCAATAACAATAGGACCTGAACCAATAATTAAAACGGATTTTAAGGATGTATCTTTCATATAGTAATAAAGGGTGTTTGATTATTATATCACAACAATATGTTACAAAAAAACAAACTTGGTAAAGATAGTGCTTTGATTGGCTTTTGTCTCAGTAAGATTTTAACAATTAATTAATAAAGAAGGTTTTATTTTTAATTAGTAAGTTTGACTATTGGTTCCTTTTAAACACATACTAATTCTCTCTTTTATCTCCTTTTTAGGGTTTAGATCCATTGCCCAGGATGATTATGCGTTACCTGCTCCAAGGGATTACAATAAAGATCCGGCTAAAACAGCAGGGTTCATTGAGTTAGGTGGTAATGCCGGGCTTTATTCATTAAATGTTGACCGAATCTATTATTACAGAGAAAAATTAAAAGTAAGTGCCAGACTTGGTTTTGCCCCGCACTTTAATGGAATTTATATTGAGCCAATCTGCGTTTTAGAAAATAACTTCATTCTCTTTCAGAATCCCCACCATTTAGAAATGGGCTTGGGAATAACATTACAAAGGCGTTATAATGAAAGGCCTGATCAAATTGATTCCTATTTTTGGGAAAATATTTTGTTCAGTGTCTGGCGTTGTGGGTATCGATACCAGAGGCGGGATGATGGTTTTTTTATCAGAGCCGGATTAACACCAGCTGTGATGAGTAATGATGCTTTAGGTTTTCATCCAAATTATTTCCAGTTTTGGGCGGGAGTAAGTGTGGGAATGAGCTTTTAAAAGAAAACGAATTGGTAGCCCCTCGACTAAGCTCGGGATGACAGTAAAACTAACTACTTGTTCAACTCCATTTGCAATTGGTACTTCAGAGATTTTAATTTTAAGTATGGAACCTTCAAAAGATTTTTATTTTTTGTTTTTAAATATACTTCATTCATCACCCACTGAATAGCATACTGATAATACTGTTTGGGATGGGTACGTTTAAAATCAATATCTCTATCTGTTGATGTTTCCCATTCCAAGCGCTGATCCAGGAATTCATTTTTAACTTCATTGTAAAGCTCCGTTCCTTTTATAGGATAAGCGATTGTGATTGTGTATTGCGAAGGATTTGACTGCACCAAATGTTCAATCGTTTCTTTAATATCTTCTTTAGTTTCTCCGGGATAACCGAGCATTATAAATGTACCTGCTTCGAGTCCATGCTGCTTTGCAAGATTGATCATGTGACGGGTTTGCATCACATCCACGCGTCTGTCCATAGCGTCAATAATTTTTTGAGACCCACTTTCAGCTCCCACCCAAACTCTAAAACAGCCACTGGCTTTTAATGTTTTAATCACCTCTTCGTTTAAACGATCTGCGCGGGAAATAATTTCATAGGGAATTACGGCATCCTGTTTTTTCACTTCCTCGGCAAATTCTGTCAACCATTTGTGGTGGATTGTAAATACATCGTCAACAAACCAGATCATATCAGGATTGTAAGTGTCTTTAATATGCTTCATTTCCTGTGCTACCAATTGAGGTGAGCGCCTTCTGTAGGTGCCGCCATATACCGCCCGGCTGCACCATTTACAAGTGTATGGACAACCGCGCATAGTATTCACGCTCATCATGCTATATCCATGATGAGTTTTCCATCCGTTTAAATATGGAACGAAATCAATTTTTTTTCGGTTAGGAAATGGTAATGTGTTTATGTCTTTAATTAAAACGCGTTCGGGTGTTGTGATCACTTTTCCGTTTTCTAAATAGGCGAGGCCTTTTATGGAATGTAATGTCACTCTGAGCGGAGTCGAAGAGTTTAAAGCAGTTATTAATTCCAAAGTAGTTTCTTCACCTTCGCCAATTATGATAAAGTCAGCGCCATAGTTTAAAAAATTTTCTGCGTAATTCCGTACTTCGGGTCCGCCTAGAATTATTTTCGTATTTTGTAAAGTCGATTCGGATCGGATGAATTTAATGATCTTCAACACATTGAGTTTCGTCATCAAATTAGTATAGATCGCAATCGCATCCGGCTTTGTGTCTAGAATTTTTTCTTTCAATTTATCTAAGGTTGAAAAAGTAGAATCAAACACCTCGTTTTCAAAACCATTTTTTTCTAAAAAAGCAGAAATGTACAAAATTCCCAAAGGCACGTATGGTCGCATGATCTGAAGTTCTTTTGGATCTTCGCTCAAAAAATAACCGTGTGTAAAAAGGATCTTCATCTCTTATAAAAGTACATCATTATTTCTTCTCAAAAACAATTAAGTAATGATCCGCGTAATTTGAAAAAACGGAAAAACGCGCACATAATTTATCCAGTAATTTCAAAACACCAAATAATCTATTCCGTTTTTCAATATAAGGCTCTAAATAAGATGGCGGTATGAAGAGACCAATCGGCTTAACATTGATGCAATTATAATTTTCCTTAAACAATTCTTTCAAGTTAGATGGACTATAATAATAAGTTTTAAAATGAATATCATTGATATTTGTTTCAACACCATCATTATTTTGACGGCGAATAGATTTTGGCTTCTCATTTTTTAAACTAAAATATACACGCTCCCACCAACATTTAGTGCTCATAATTACAAAAGCCAGTTGATCAGATTTATACTGAAGTTGGGTACAATCATTTCTAAATTTTTGGATTTCATTTAAATTCAAACAATTTAATCCGCCAAAATTTGAGAAAATGATATTGTAAGTGTTTGGGGCTAAAGATGAAATATCCTGTGCGGCGAGAGCCTTAAAATTAATTGAATTGTTTGTAGGTTTATTTCTAGCCACATCAATCATTCCTTCTGAAATATCAGTTGCCAAAACATTTGCACCTTGCTTCACCAACCAGGAAGCATCCTCACCTGTTCCACAATTAATTTCAAGAACTGATTTTTGATTAAAAGAAATACTCTTTAATAATTGATTATAAACCTGCGTTCGCTGAGCAATACCAATTAAAGAATGAGTAAAGTGTTCATCATAGGTTTGTGCATAGCCATCAAAAGTCTGCGGTTGCATTGGGTTCAATTTGTTTAAGTTTTCGTTTTTCAAAATATTCCTGTGGTACTATTTTGAGTAGCGATACTATATTTTTAAAATGCTGTTTGGATGGTTGAGAAAATATTTTTTTGGCTGAGTACAAACCCATTTGCTTTCTATATCGGCGATGAATATAACGTTGCAATTGCTTATAGAAATCCTTGTGATAGGTGTTTTTAAATAACATATCCAAATCATCGCTATCTATCCAGTTACTTTTACCTTGTATGCCAGTGGATATCGGGAGTAATTTTACTTTATCATAAAATAAAGTCCCGGGTAGAGGATAAGAAACAGAAATACCAATGTCATCCGGCAACAGATCTTCTACCATCTTTATAGTCATCTTTATATCATCTATTGTTTCTTCTAAATAACCTAATTGCAGGAATAAAGAAACAGTGATCTTATGTTTTTTTAGTAAGCGCGTAGCATCATAAATCTGTTCTACCTTTATACCTTTATCCATGGCGTCGAGTATCTTTTGAGAACCGCTCTCTGCTCCCATCCAAACCATTGTACAGCCACTATTTGCTAAGTGTTTAATATTATCTTCCTCTAATAACAGATCAGCGCGGCTTTGTATTTTGTAATTGATCTTAACGTTTTGTTTTATGATGTGATATTCAAAATCCTTTAGCCAGTTAGGTTTTAACCCAAAAATATCATCTGCAAACCAAATATGTGTAAAACCAAATTTTTGCTGCCATTTTTTTATTTCTAAAACTATATTTTCAGGACTATGCGAATTATAGCGGTTACCATAAATTGGTTTTGCACACCAGTTACATTTATAAGGACATCCACGGGTTGTCACAAAATTTAACGAAAAGTATCCGTGGTTTTGCATCCACATATTTTTGTACTCCGAAATATCAATCAAATCCCAGGCCGGTGGTGGTAATATATCGAGGTCTTTTATTACTAATCTTGGTTTTGTTTTGATAAGTTCATCATTCTTTGCAAACGAAATTCCCTGAATGGAATCAATAGACTTACCTTCTTTAAAAGCATTGCATAACTCCAATACTGTTTGCTCCGCCTCACCAATAACCACAACATCTGAACCTTGCTTTAAATATTCAGTTGAATGATCCGTAGCGTCCGAACTGGAAACAATCACCTCACATCCTTTGGATTTTGCATAAGCCAGCATATCAAAACAAGCCTCCCGCATATTCGTAAGACACATTTTGGTAAGATAATTAAAACCATCATCGTAACTGATAAAAATATCCGGTTTAAATTCATCAATGGTAGATCTGATATCCTTAGCAGAATAACAAAACATGGAATCAAATAGTTTCACTTCATAACCATGTTCCCTTAAATAAGACATCGCATACAATGTGCCCAAAGGCGGATAAGGCATCGCAGTTTTAAATTGCTTGGAATCAAATCTTAAAAAATAACTATGAGTAAAAAGGATTTTCATTTTCGTTTCCCGCAGATCTCGCAAATCATAGCAGACGTTTTAATAAGTATATATATGTCAACTTCATTTGATACTTAGAATCTTACTGGCAATCTAAACTAACATCAAACTTTTTCTCAAACAATTTTATTTTTTCTTCCCATAAAAGCAACACCTTATTCTGATGACCTTTTGAATGATATTTACATACATTTTTCCTGGAACGAAATTGAAGTTCAAAATCTTCCTGACTTAATTCCGGATATTTTCTTTGCCAGTGCTTTAATGTGATATACAATAATTGATCATCAACCCGATCGCCAAATTTACCATAAAACATAAATTCTATGGCTTTTTTATACCAAGGGTTTGGTGGTTCAATACAATTCAAATCGGGCAATTCTCCCTTATTTAAAAATTTCTTCTTGTACCAGCTATTTTCTTTTAATACACGTTTGTACATAGAATAATTAACCGTAGGTAGTAAATACGCCAGCTCAGTTGCTACAAAATCATTTTTGTCAGGGATAAGTAAATCAGCTTCCGAAATAAAATAATTCAGGCAGTAATTATTTTTTTCTTTTTTAGATAGTGTTTTATAATACAGAATGAAGACCATACGACAGATCCACAAACGGTTTGCTTTTGTGATCACAAAATAATCAATGTCGCTATGCTCATCATAATAATTTTTAGATAAACTTCCTGAAATACAAACTCCTGAAATAAAAGGAAATGAAGCGATTTTTTTACTAAAATAATAGGCTTTATGCATGGTTTCTGAAGCCTCTGCATTTCCTTTTAAACGGCGGTCTATAATATCAACGGACGACGATGAAAGAAGATAAAAGCTCTTTTCTTCCTTAATAAATCCTTCCTCAATCAAACATTGCAGATTGTCACTGAGATCTTCTTTACTAATACGCACGGGCATATTGTAAAACACCTCATTAAATTTTAACGGATAATTAAATACGTCAAAATATAATAAAGTCTTTAATACATCTTTTTGAATTAAGGTTAAAGTAAACGTTTGAATCAAATTGTCATAGTTTTAATACCAACTAAGATACATTAAATAGGATCAATTTTAAAAATAAAATTATTCTCCCATTTGATCTTTTTTTGAACAATTAAATGAAATTCTAATAGATTGCTTTTTGCAATTTGCTTAATTTTGTCGATCTCGCAGTTGTCGGCCAAAATCATATACACCTTACTTTTGGCATGAATAAAATGCTGTAATCCTGAAAACAATTTAATGAAATATTCGCCATTTTTTCCACAATTCCACGCCAGCTGATCATCGGTTTTAACATCCTCAAAAAAATAAGGGGGATTAATGACTATAATATCAAATTTAGAATCAGGAATAGCATCGAACAAGTCGCTTTTTAATACAGAAACATTTGTTATTTCCATTGCGAAGTTTTTTTCAAAATTCAGTTTTGCACAATCAACAGCGGCATCATTTATATCGCAAGCTGTTACTATTGCTTTTTTTTGATGTGCCAATAAACTGATTAAGCCTGATCCGCAACCTATTTCTAAAAAATGTTTTCCTGCCAAGTTTAAAGTAGAAATAAAATCAAATAAAAAAATACTGCTGAAAAAGAATTTGGGATGGAAAACAGTTGGTTTGATAATTAACTTAAAATCACGAACTGTATCTGTTCTTTCTTTTTTTAAATACCAAAGCACATAGGGCTTGGCAAAGGTTTGCATATATATTTTTTGAAAACGATCCAGCATTCTAAAATCCTTCTGTTTCAGGTTGACGGTATTTCCAAACCCTTTGTAAAAAACTGATTTCCTTTGGGAACGAATACACACTGCTTTTATACCGCCAGCTACTTAATGTTTTTAAAATGAACTTTTTTGAAGTTGTCAAACGTATATCCGAATTCGAAGGATAGTAACCATTCAGTACTGTTTCAAACTGTTTGATCTTATCTATCATAAATGGCTTTAACCACGGAGTTAAAGGGTTTTTTCGAAGATCAAAGTTTTCCCACGCCGGGCTGATCCAGTCTTCTAATGTTTCAGGAAACTTAAATCCGCTATCCAAAACCTGTTTATACATATCAGATCCTTCTGTCGGTACGGGACTATATGTATAAATAATAATTTCTGTTTTAGGATTAATAGCTTTTACTTTTTTAATGAAAGCAATGTCCTCATCAATTTGTTTGTTTACCTGCTCCTCTGTATCTCCCGGAATTCCTAATACAAAAGAATATTCAGGAATAATGTCGAATTTTTTTAGACGTTCGGCAAACCTTAAAATCTGTTCTCCCGTTTGAGTACCACCTTTGTCCATTTTTTTCAAAACTTCATCATTGCCTGTCTCTGCTCCAAAAAATATCATCTTGCAGCCAGATTTTCTTATAGCCGCTAAAGATTCATCTTTATATTTATCCATGGTATCAATGCGCGCCTCACCCCACCAAACCATGTTTTCTTTTTCAATGAGTTTAGAAAATTCAATTGTACGTTTTTCAGACACAAAAAAGTTATTATCATGAAACTCTATGGAATCTGCCTGATAAGTGTCTTTCAATAATTTTACATCATTGTAAATTCCCTGAGCTGACTTGCCTTTCCATCGGGCATTGTAAATAGGAACAACTGCACAAAACGAGCAGGTAAAAGGGCAACCAAAACTACTGTGGTACGCAATGGTTTTTTTTCCCAAATACGTTTTTGGTAATATTTTTTGAAGAGGGTAAAAGTTGTTTAATTTATTGTAAGGTAAAGGCGGTAACTTATCCAGATCTAATAATTCTTCTTTGGCGGTTTTTATAATTTGTCCATCTTTTTTATAGATAAGGTTCTTGATCCCATCAACCGGCAAATTATTTTCGATAGCATTAATTAATTTTGGAAAGGTGTTATCACCAGGGCCACTAACAATATAATCTACATAACCCGAATTTAAATTAACCGCATATTGATTGGATGCAAAATAACCTCCAAAAATTATTTTAATATGCGGATAGTTTGCCCTGATCTTTTTTGTGAAAGGAATAGCCTGTTTTAATTGTGGGCCTGGCATAACTGTGCATGCAAAATAATTGACTTTTCCTGAGGATAAATAATTTTCGATCACAGCCCACGGATCTGTTTCTAAATTCCCATCTACAATAACCCATTCATAAGTACCATCAATACTGGCCGCAATTTGCAACACACTGTTTGGAATGCGTGGATTGTGATGAGTAGCCCGTGGATTAAATAAAAGAATCGACATTATGGATTGATAAAATATAAAATTCCACTTTTTTCTTTTTTCAGAAATTTTTTAATTATTCCGGGTACAGAGAATTTATAGGATATAAATTTAAAGTTATTTTTCGAAAAATGATCGAAGTCTTCATAACTAAAATAACCTTTGGAAGGATAGAACCTGATATTGAAATCATAGTTTTTCTTAAAGTACATATCAGTTTTCAAAACTTCTGACGCTTTTGCATCTGTGTTTTTATAAAACGTATTTCCAAGGATCAGCAAAACTCCATTTCTGTTTAATAACAATTTATATTTCTCAACCAATATTAATGGATCGGTCAAAAACTGCGAGCAATGATTAAAAACGATCATATCAAATTGAGAATTATAAATACTTGTATCTAATAAATCTGTTTGAACAGATAACCAATTACTGTTTTTATAATGCTTTTTAGATCTTAAACCATTTTCTTCATCTTCAAAAATATCAACAGTAATAACCTTTAAACCTCTATCCGAAAGGCGATTTGTTAACCAGCCATTCCATCCCCCAATTTCAAGCACACGATTAGTTGAGCTTAAATATTTTTGAAAATGCTTGTCTAAAATTTTCAGATCCTGTTTACGTGTAAAGGTCTCTGAAGCCAATTCTTGAATAGTTAAATTAGGGAATTGCTCATATAAATGAAATGGTAAGCGATAGTTTTTTTCTTTAGTTTGTATTTCAGTAAAACGATCAAGAAATGAAAAAAGTCGCTCATTAAAAGAATCCGGAGCAATATTATAAATTCCATCAACAGATAGTTTATGATCTACCGGTACTTTTATAAAACTTTGAAGATCTTCCATTACTACGACATTTTTTGAACGGGCTTTAACCACTCTTTTAACTTTCGTTCGATCGGGAAATGATAAATCTTGTTTTCAATACGCCATTTGGCGAATTCCTGGAAAAGAAATTTTGCAGGCGTACGATCATTATAGGCCATATTTTGGTAGAATTTAAAGTTTTCGATCTCACGTATCTTTTCTTCACTGATCCATTCGCTTTTTTTAGTTCCCACGTAATCAAAATTGCTCCACTCTTCCAGTGTTGAATTAAACCGGTAACCGTTAGTCAATAATTCATCCGCAATTTTATTTCCCGGATAAGGTTTATAATAAAAAATGCTCATATTAAATTTGCTACTCATTTTTCGTAATTCCTTTACCATACGCAAAGTTTCAGAAATACTTTCATCCGTTTCTCCCGGAAATCCAACGATGATACTAAAATTAATCGCAATGTCATATTTAATACATTGCTTTGCGGCTTCATAAATGTGTTCCAGCTTAATATCTTTTTGCATCCAGTCGAGCATTTCCTGTGTCCCTGCTTCCATGCCTATCATCACGCGTTCAAGTCCCGACTCTTTACATAATTTCCAAACCTCATCATCCAAACGAACTCCCTGATCCGCACGCATGGTTCCAAACCAACTAACAGGTAATTTACGTTTGATGAATTCCTCCGCCACTGCTTTTACGCGTTTGCTGTTTGTGAAAAATGTTTCGTCTTGTAAATGGATATGTTCGAATTTATATTTGTTCCACAACAATTCTATTTCAACTCCCATCCTTTCTGGACTATAACCATACCACCCTCGCTTATACATAAATGGGTCGGCACAAAAGGAACAACGAAAACGACATCCCTGTGATGAAATATAATCCAGTTGTTTTCTGCCACTTAAATTCATGTAACCTTTTACATCAATCAAGTCGTAATTAAAAGGTGCAAAATTATTAATGTCCTCCATTATCCTTTCGGCATTCTCTGTATAAACGCCATTTGCTTTATAATAAATACCTTTTAAGCCTTCTAATGTGACATTGGCAACATATCGATCAAGTAATTCTTTAAATGTATTTTCGCCCTGGCCCTTAATCACAACGTCCACACTAGATTCATCAAGTGTTTGCTTTGGAAACAAGGAAGGATGCCAGCCACCCCAAACAACAGGCATATTAGGAAATTTTTCTTTAACAGCTCTCGAGATTTTAACAGCGTCTTTTATAGGGCTTCCTGTTAAGACCGTAGTTGCAAAACAAACACCATTATTCTGAAGAGCCGCATTAATTTTGATCATCGGATCAGATTCCAACCTGCCATCTATAATTACCACGTTATACTTATCGGCATCCAAAACCGAACCGATAGCCAGTAAAGCTAATGGCATCGTATAAAAAACAGCTTCGGGATTATATAGTACAACAGTGTGTTTCAATGATCAAAGTAAAAAAAGTGTAATAAAGTTAATTAAAATCTTTACAAAACATATACGTTGGCTGATTAATTCTCTTAATTTTAGTGCAAAAAATACTTGAAAAAAAAAATAGTATATATTAATCTCTTTTCCTCTCAATATAAAGATAAAGAAGCTTTGTTAAAAGAGCAATATTCTTCTTTATCCTATAAAATTGAACTTGGAAAGATGCATATCGTCCATTATTTATTAAATAATAATTTGGAGTTAAATGAAAAGTATCATTCTATTTATTTAAAGTCTGAAAAACTAAACAGATGGTCGTTTTTAAAAACTGCCATTAATTACATCAAAAAAAACAAATGTAAATACGTTATTATTCATGGATTAGATTATTTTTTAGAAGCCGCAATTATAAAATTGTTTTCAGGATCAAAAGTTATTTTGCAACATCACGCCGAAAAAACGTACTTGAGAAAAAAAGCTGTTCTCATGCCATGGGCTGATAAATGGATAGATGCCTATTTATTTAACGGAAAAGAAATGGCGTTACCTTTTCTACAAAAGAAATGTATTTCATCTGTCAACAAAATTTACGAAGTAGTTGAAGGAAGTTCTGACTTTAATGTATCAGGGCAAAAACACACAAATGCTATCAAACAAATAGTGTGCATTGGAAGGTTAAACGAAAACAAAAATTTTATTACCTTATTAAAAGCTGTTGGCATTTTGAAATTAAAGCGTTCAGACTTTTGTGTTTCTATTTATTATACAAGTAACGACTCAGAAGATGACTTGAAAGCCTATTGCAATACGAATAAATTGAATGATTATATTGTATTTAAGGGCGCTATTCCGAAAACACAAATAGAAGCTCTTTTAAACAGTGCTGATGTTTTTATTTCCTGTAGTTTATACGAGGGAAGTGGTTACTCATTGATAGAGGCATTGGCTTGCGGCACGTTTCCCATTGTATCAAACATTGCGGCATTTGATTTTTTACTAAATGGGTTGGATGAAAAAGAACAGTTCAGGCCGAGAAATGAACTAGAATTGGCAGCAAAATTAAATAAAGCATTAGATCGCGAATTTACCAATGCTCAAAAAGAAACGATCAGAAACCACTTTGAGAATAAATGCAGCGATAAAGCAATTGCTTTGCAAATAGAAAATGCTTTACAAGAACTAACTCAATAACAGCTGCATAATTTTTTTTGCTGAATCGTCCATCGTGTTAAACGTTACCCTTTCAGGTTCGTTTTTTTTAGATAACAATTCTAGAATACAATTCACCAAATCCGTCTTTATTGATTTAACGTGTAAATTTTTAACCGAATCATTACTCAGTTTCTGTGTAGAAATAACCCGGCAGCCACTATACAAGGCCTCCATTAAAACTGTAGAATTGCCTTCGTAATGGGAAGTATGTAAAAACAGTTTTGATTGATTCATTAAACTCAAAGTCTCTAAATGAGTTTTTACTCCAATCAACTCAATATTATTTTGAAGTTTATATTGGATTATCAAATCAATTAGTGAATTTTTTTCGGGGCCGTCCCCTGCAATATTAACGGTCAACGAAGGATACTGTTTTACAACCTCAGCAATGACTTCAATAAACAAGTTGTAATTTTTGAGAGGAATTAAAGAGCCTGCCCCTAAAATATCTATTGATCTTTCTCTCACATTTAAAGGCTCAAACATTTTTGGATTAATGCCATTTGTAATAACATGCTGTGGTTCTATTTGATGATTCTTTTTAAATTCTTCCTGCAAAAAATCACTCATCGCTATCAATTGCTCTGGCTTTGGTTTTATTTTTTTCACGAAACCATTCGTTGGTTTTGCATCTTGTCCAATTATCCAAATTAAATGTTTGAAATTATTTCTCAACGCAAATTTATTCGCCACCAAAGCAGTATCAATACACCACAAACTAATCAATCCTTTAATGGTATAAATTTCCTTCAGCTCATTCAGTTTCTGCATTGCAAGCCGTTTTGTATTTAGACCAAAAATGTGTTTCTTGTTTTTTCCGCCTATGGCATGTACAGCAATTCCATTCCACATATACCATCCTTTTTTAAATGGATACTGAAGAGAAATTAAAACAAAGGTAAGTTCTGAAAAATTTTGTTTGAGCGCCAAAGCAAATTGCTGGAATGCCGGCAAACACGTTGTATCCTGCTCATCCTTAGGAAAACCGGGAGTAACAATAATAACAGTATTTGGTTTGGAAGATGGCAATTTTTAATTTGAATTGAAGTTATTCGAAACTTTCGGTTTTTGATTTCCCAATAAAATTCTGAAAAACAAAACAACAGAAATAAGAAAGACACCTGTATAAAAACGAATGGATAGGTCAGGAAATAAAATAACTCTTATGATAACTGAAACTAATAATACCTGCGCTGCCACAAATAATTTAGTTTTCCAATAAGCTTTAGCATATAATAAAAATGGCAAAACCAAAAATAGCAGGATCAGGAAAAAATCGGAATAAAAAACGGTATTGGGAATGAAGCGCAGTCCATGAATGTAGCCATTAATGGTGAGCGAGGTATCTGCATTATTGAGATCAGGTATATAGCCAAGGAAAGAATGCTTGTATAATAAGGTCCAGGGATATGCATGGTAATAAAAGGACACAAACAAATAACAAAGTGCCGAAGTGCTAAATAATACCACTAAATATTTATTGGAATATTCAGGTAACTTATAAAAAAACGCAATGCCGCAAAAAGCAGTCACAAAAATAATGCTTTCGGGTCTTACAAATACAGCCAAACAAAATAAAATAAAAGCTATGTTTCTTCGGAACTCTGAATCTGACATTAATAACATAACAGCTACCAATATAAAAAACGACGACAACATATCCGGTGTGTTGTTTTTAATAGTGTCCAAAACTATTGGCAATAGCATCGTACAGAAAGAGATCAACCAGCCTTTGTAGAATCCGATAAAACGGATCAGGTAGTACAACAAAACGATACTGATAGAAAGATAGGCCAACAAATTAACATAGGTTGAAAACAGAATAGGAGATACCCCAAAAGAATTCGCTGTTTTTAAAATACATACATATAAAGGTTTTATTCTGTAAAAAGGTAACTGGCTATAAAAATTCTCTGCTGATCTGTAAATAGAATGGCGATAGTATTTTGTACTATCAATCATATTTCTAAATCTCCCTTCTCCCAACTCATCTTTTGCAAGATCATAGGCTGCATCATGTAATTGCTTATGAGACATGGATTCGTTCTCTAATGCACAAGCAGTGTACATTACAATATCCAGATCATAGTAGGCGTTTTTTTTAGCGTAACGGCAAATTATAAGCGCAATTCCAATATAGATGGCAACTAATAATAGTTTAATGTATTTTGAATCAGAATATCTTATCTTATTCGCCAACGCATCTATGATTGGAATTCATTTTTGTTAATCACGCCAACAACTGTACCTTTCAATTCTTTACCAATAAAACCTGAATTTCTATTTGAAGAAACTATATGTGATCGTTCGAACACATACTTTTTTGAAGGATTGAACAATGTCAGGTTGGCTTGCACGCCCTCTTTGATGTTCACAGTAGGTAACCCCAAAATATTACGCGGATTCTTTGTTAAAGTATCTACTATGTTTTCAATTGATATTTTAGAACTCAGGGCTGCGTTCAAAACACCAAAGCAGCTTTCCAAACCAATCATGCCATTATCTGCCAAATCAAATTCCAGGTCCTTGCTTTCAATATCCTGTGGATTGTGATCACTTACGATCACATCAATCGTTCCCTCAGCGATTCCTTTTTTCAAGGCATCTATATCTTCCCTGGTTCTTAATGGAGGATTAACTTTAAAGTTTGTATCAAAACCTTCCAGTTCTGTTTCATCCAACAACAAATTATAAGCGGCTACTCCGCAGGTAATATTTAATTTTTTTACTTTTGCTTTTTTGATCAACTCTACACTTCCTTTTGTACTGATAGTTGGGATGTGCATTTTGCCTCCTGTATATTCGAGGATCTGGATATTACGCTGCAACATAATCTCTTCTGCTAAAACGGGAATACCTTTCAAACCTAGTTTTGTAGAAGTTACCCCTTCGTTTATCAAGCCATCATGAGAAATAGTTTTATCATCGCAATGTGTTATGATAAAACTATTGATATTATCTGAATATTGAAGGGCTCTTAAGATCAATCCTGCATCCTCTGTTGTTTTTTTATAATCACTAAAGGCAACAGCTCCAGATAATTTCATATCGTACATTTCCGACAGATCTTTTCCTTCCTGATTGTAACTTAAGGTGCCAATTGGCAACACATCCACTAAATTATTTTTAGACCGGTTCAGCACGTATTCAATCTGTGCTTTATTGTGAAGTGGTGGATTTGTTCCACTCAATAAACATACACTTGTAAAACCACCTTTAGCAGCAGTCTTCAAACCGTTATCAAGGGTTTCTTTATGTTCATAACCGGGATCACAAAAATTAACCTGCATATCCAACCAACCGGCAGATACATGCAATCCATCAGCTTCTATTGTTTTAATTCCTTTTTCGGGTGTGATAGATTTCTTGATCTGAGTAATAATTCCTTTTTCAATTAAAATATCCATCACCTTGCCATTGTGCGGGCTGGTTGAATCCACAATAGTTGCTTGCTTTATTAATAAATTCATATTTTGTTTTCCCGCAGATTTCGCAGATCTACACAGATTTTTAAATGGTTTATATATCTCAGTTTAATAGTTTCATACATACCTACTCAGTCTAACTGTTTCCGCGCAAATCTGCGATATCTGCGGGACACTACTATTTAAAAGCTCGTATAATTAAAATCTCTGCTGCTAAAAATACCAATGCTAAAATTAAAAACAATTTCCATAGTTTTTTGCCATCATTCACTTCTTGAAGGGAATTTGTCAGAGTTTTTTCAGCCGGATCAATAATCACAACATTTTTCAAATTCTTTTCGTCAATATGTTTTTGTAAATCATCAATACTCAAAAAATTCATATCTGACTCCTTCCTGTTAAAATTAAAAGCCAGGTCTTTGATGGTTTCACCATTTTCAATTACCTCGTATTGGCCAGCTTCGGAAATTTGATTCTGAGTAAACAAGGTAGTTGCATTATTTATTAAACGGTGTTCAGGGATCACATCCACCTTTTTTGTTTCTGCATTAACTGAGCTTGTTGAAACTGCTGAATCATCATCTTTTATTATATGCAAAGGCTTGTCAGAAAAATTAGAAACCGTATTTAGCTCTATCGTTTCATTCATGGCAGTTCTGTAATAAACCGGGGAAGGCTTTAAACTCAGGATTGACATCTTAATAATAGTTGGCACAAACAAGGCATGCTTCAATAAATTAGAGCAAGTTTCGTCTGAGGGAATTGAGAACAGGTAAATTTTTCCACTACCTAAAGGATTTAATGAAAGTAAAAATTCTCCGTTCTGCAACTGCAAAAGGCTTTGTGAATTACTCCGGGTGGTTTTTGTAAATTCAAAATGCTCAAACACTTTCGGTAGATCCATATTTTGATCTATTTTATCAAATACTCCTTCATACAAGCCCTGCTCAAAATTGATGCTTTGTGTTTTGGAATTTATAGTGTCCGTTTTCACGATCTGCGGTAATTGGAGATTTTGAAACGCTGTTTGGTAGGATGCCATTTCCGGTTTTTTATTCGGAAAGATAACAAGGCTTCCGCCCATTGATATAAATTTTCCTAATTCTGACGTTAAACCTGAAGTCAGGCTATTTAATTCATTTAAAATAATGATCTGTGTTTTTGAAAACACGCTATAATCAATAGAGGATTCATTATTTTCATGATACACAAACAAGCTGTCATTTTTCATCAATGACCTAAAATTACCTGCAGTATTTGTTTCTTTTCCATTAATAACTAAAGCATGAATAGTATTCTGAGCATTGAAACTAAAATAAAAATCATCATCATAAGTAATCGGATAATCTTCAATTTTCAAAACTCCTTTATTGATGCCTTTTACTTTTACTGTAAACGCAATGGCTACGTCACTTTTATTTCCTGCACTTATATTAAATGAATTCAAGGATACCTGAGCATTATTGATAAATAATTTCAGGGTGCCGTTTTCAATATCCTTTGTGCTTTTATTAATAACAACTGCATGGATGATCTGTTGGGTTCCAAATTGTTGAACGGGTGTTTCAAACCAGATACTGTCAATGTATACATTACTCACCTCGGATGAAATAATCGGAATTAAGCTTACCGAGATGGAAGTATCAATATCAGTCTTACTGATAAGGGACGAATTCTTTTGAAAATCACTTAATAAAAAAATGCGTTTATTTTTTGAAAAACTATTTTGTAAAAAATCCTGCTGTCGTTTTATAACATCAGTTAATGGCCTGGTAGCAGAAGAAATTTTCACTTCATTGAGTTGTTCCAAAAATTCTTCCTTTGAAACAAAACGCTGATGTTTGCCTTCAAAATCATTAGTGAGTAATTGAAATTTATCGCCGGCATTAAAGGCATTAACAATTTCGGAAGCATGTTCTTTCGCATTTTCCAATAAGGTTCCTTTCTTATTAGTATTTTCCATACTAAAAGAATTGTCAATATAGATACTGATCGCTTTCTCACCAAGAACTGTTTTTGATTTGCCTGGCATAAACGGCTGGGCAAAAGCAAATACCAAGCAAGTAATTGCTAAAATCCGCATGGCTAAAATCAACCATTCTTTTAATTTGGATTTACTGTCGCTCTCCTGTTTTAATTCTTTAAGAAATTGAACATTGGTGAAATATACTTTTTTGTATTTTCTGAAATTGAAAAGATGAATAATAATCGGAATGGCTATGGCTGCTAATCCAATTAAAAATGTAGGAAACAAAAAATTCATCAAGGGTAAAAATAACATTAATTTTGGAATTAGTATTTTAGCTAAATAATCACTTATGAATAAATTATTGCTGTTTTCAATCTTGTTTGTTTTGTCATTTAATTGGATTTCAGCTCAAATAACAGTAAAAAATGCAAAAAAACTGGAAACTAAATTGCGAAACCAACATTTATATGTTGTTATTTCAGATACATCATTAAAAAAGCTTTATAAAAAAGCACTTGAAGGTATAACTATATTCGACTCCGTATTTTTTATAAGTGAAAAGCGTTTTGAGTCTAACATCCAACCAAATAATTGTTACTTAAGCTCCATGCGCTTTTTTTCAATATATGGAACAAATGGAAATTACAGATTAATGAATTACCTTATGATCTTTTCACCTGGACAAAAGTCTGTTGAAGAGTTTAAGTATTATCATTTTATTAAGCTGCAGGCAGTAGACGAGTATGCTTTTTTCCCAATAGAATTAAAAAAAATCGGGAATGGATTCAGGCCGAATTTTGGGGTTCTAAGAAACAATTTTCAACAACTTTCGAAGTCGCTGGATTTAGATAAAGACCTAAAGTATAACCAAGATTTTTCTAACAGCAATGCCTTGTCTGCTTTAAAACATGATACGCTTTTGGTAGTGTTAGATGATGTAAAAGACACCGCGACAATTAATCTGTTCTCAAAAAATTATCCTTATAAATATGCTTTTATTTCTAATGAAGCGCATGAGAAAAAAATTTTAACTTCAGGCAAATCATTCTACTACATGCATTTTTCTTTACCAGAAGAAAACTTTCATAATCAAATTAGCATAGTCAACTCCGCAACAGGACTAGAAGTATTTCATGAAAAGATTATGGTAATGAATAATGAATATGAAATTTCAGACAAAAGGTTGTTCATTTTAATAGATAAAATAAATGGGCTTTGAAATTAAAAATAAGAAAAATCCTGACTATTTATAATAATCAGGATTTCTAAATTTTATGAAAATATATTGGACTTTACTCCTTCACAATTTTTTGGATACTTGTTAGGCTCTATCACGTTATGTGATTAGTTCGAGTTTCGTTAAAGTGACATCTTCGAGCATCACCCACTTTTTAATGATAAATTTTCAAAAACCATCAATTTTTTTCTTGCACCCCCCCTTTTTTTGATATATTTTTGTCAAAAAATTGACTATTTCTGTTACACCCCCCTATAAAAACATAAAATCATGAGCACAAGACGAATTTTAGCCATGCAGGACGTGGTAAAAAGAACTCCGGTAGAGTTTAACAACAATAACAAGCAGGTTTCCCAGTATTATGGATCCAATGTGTTTGGTTTGGATGCCATGCGTGAATTCCTTTCGGAGGAAGCGTTTAACAGCATTCAAAACTCAATGCACCAGGGAACAATTGTAGAACGAAAAATGGCCGATCAGGTTGCAGCCTGTATGAAAGCCTGGGCACAAAGCAAAGGGGTAACTCATTTCACACATTGGTTTCAGCCTTTATCGGGAGCTACAGCCGAAAAACATGATGGTTTTTTTGAACCCATTGAAGGTGGCCGAGCTATTGAACGTTTCAGCGGAAATGCTTTAGTGCAGCAGGAACCGGATGCTTCTTCTTTTCCCAACGGAGGAATCCGCAACACATTTGAAGCGCGCGGTTACACAGCATGGGATCCAACATCTCCTGCGTTTATCTGGGGAGAAACATTATGCATACCAACGATCTTTATCTCCTATACAGGCGAGTCTTTGGATTTTAAAACTCCTTTATTAAAATCTTTGCATGCCATTGATAAGGCAGCAACCGATGTTTGCCAGTATTTTGATAAAAGCGTTACTAAAGTAATAGCTACGTTAGGCTGGGAACAGGAATATTTTTTAGTCGATTCTGCTTTGTATAACATCCGTTACGATTTACAACAAACAGGACGTACCTTATTCGGACATTCTCCTGCTAAAGGCCAGCAATTAGAAGATCATTACTGGGGCTCTATACCGGAAAGAGTTTCTGCTTACATGCGTGACTTTGAATATGAAGCACATTTATTAGGCATTCCGGTGCGAACACGTCATAACGAAGTAGCTCCTGCCCAATTTGAATGTGCCCCTGTTTTTGAAGAAACCAATTTAGCGGTTGATCACAATTTATTGTTGATGGACGTGATGGAAAAAGTAGCTATCCGTCATAATTTTCGCGTGCTAATGCATGAAAAACCATACGCTGGCGTTAACGGAAGCGGTAAGCATAATAACTGGAGCCTGGCAACAAACACCGGTAAGAACTTATTATCTCCGGGAAAAACACCTAAAACAAATTTGCAGTTCCTAACCTTCTTTATCAATACAGTAAAAGCTGTATATGAACATGGCGATTTATTGCGCGCTTCTATTGCTTCTGCAAACAACGATCATCGATTAGGTGCTAACGAAGCGCCTCCTGCTATCATGTCCGTTTTCCTCGGACAACAGTTATCAAAAGTATTGGATGAATTAGAAAAAGCCATTCATAATGGTAAAATGAGTCCTGAAGAAAAGACTGCGCTGAAAATGAATATTGGCCGTATCCCGGATATTTTATTGGATAATACTGACCGTAATAGAACATCTCCGTTTGCTTTCACCGGAAATAAATTTGAGTTCAGAGCAGTTGGATCAAGCGCTAATTGTGGTGGACCAATGACTGTATTAAATGCGATTATGGCAGAGCAACTGGTGACCTTCAAAAAAGATGTGGATGCATTGATGAATAAAAAAGTGGAGAAAGATGAAGCTATTTTCCAGATTCTGAAAAAATACATCATTGAAAGTAAAAAGATCCGCTTCGAAGGAAATGGATATGGTGAGGCGTGGAAAGCTGAGGCAAAAAAACGCGGTCTCAATAATATTCCAACAACACCGGGTGCACTGGAGGCAATGATTTCCAAAAAAACGTTGGCCATGTATGAATCACAAGGCATTTTAAGTCACCGTGAGCAGGAAGCCCGTTATGAAATCAGTTTGGAAACCTACACAAAAAAGATCCAGATTGAATCCCGTATTATTGCTGATATGGTAACAAACCAAATTATTCCTGCAGCCTTGAACTATCAAAAAATTCTGGTAGAATCAGTGAGAGGGATGAAAGAGATTTTATCGCCTGCTGAATTTAAGGTAGTAGCAAAAAGTCAGCTGGAACTGATCAAGGAGATCTCTGAAAAAGTAACAATCATTAAAACAGAGGCCGATCTAATGACTGAGGAAAGAAAAAAAGCAAATAACCTGGATACAGCTAAAAAACAAGCGCATGCTTATTGTGAAAAAGTAAAGCCTTATTTTGAATCAATGCGTTATAATGTTGACAAATTGGAAGGGATTGTTGACGATGCCACATGGCCATTGCCAAAATACCGCGAAATGCTTTATTTAAGATAAACCCACAAAAAACCCCGATGATTTGGGGTTTTTTGTTAATAAATTTTTGCAGTTTTAAAATAATATATATATTAGCACCTTATAAAGTTTAATTAACCTATGAAAAACTTAAAAAAACTAGCTCTCACCACTACAGCTATCCTTGCGTTTGTGTTTTCTGTAAGCGCTCAGAAAAACTATTTAAAAGATGCGGATGTAGCATACGAAAACCATCAGTATTTCAATGCGATTGAGCTTTACAAACAGGCTTATACCAAAGTGAAGAAAGCTGATGCGAAAGCAAAAATATTATTCAGAACTGCTAATTCATATCAGCAGATAAATGATTTAAAAGGTGCTGAAACCTATTATACTAAGGCAATTAAAGCCAAATACCCTGATCCGGTAGCAATTTTAAACCTGGCTGACGTATTAAAAGCTCAACAGAGATATCCTGAGGCTATTGTTGAATACAATAACTATAAAAAAGAAATGCCTTCTGATCCCCGCGGAGAAAATGGCGTAAAGTCTTGTGAATTGGCTCAGCAATGGAAAGATGCTAAAAACACTCCTGAAACTCGCTTAAAGGTTGAAAACATGGCATTAATCAATTCAAAAGAATCTGATTTTGCTCCCGCCTACTCTGATAAAAAATACAACGCTCTTTACTTTACATCTACAAGACAAGGTGCCCAGGGTACTATTGATGTAACAACAGGGCAAAATCACTCTGACTTATATGAAACTAAATTAGATAAAAACGGAAAATGGAGTACACCGGTTGCATTAGTAACAACTGCAGTTTCTAAGATGAATGAAGGTGGGGCTTACGTTTCTAAAAAAGGAGACTTAATGTTCATGACTCGTTGTCCGGAAGCAAAGAATAAACAATTAAAATGTCAGATCTATGTTTGTAAAAAACAAGGTCCTTCATGGGGTGACCCGGTTTTATTGCCATTCAATATTGATACAGTTTCTTTCCGTCACGCAGTTATTTCTAATGATGGAAACACTTTGTATTTTGATTCTAGATTACAAGGTGGTTCAGGTGGTAATGATATCTGGATGAGTACCATGGATTCAAAAGCAAAAGAATGGGGACAGCCGGTTAACCTTGGCTCACAAATTAATACTTCCGGAAATGAAGGCTACCCTTACATTGCTGATGACAACAAAACTTTATACTTCTCCTCAGATACACACTTAGGAATGGGTGGTTTAGATTTATTTAAAGCTGAAAGAGATGCAAGTGGGAAATTTTCAAAAGCTCCTGAGAATTTAAAATCACCAATGAACTCTGCAGGTGATGATTTCGGTATTATTTTCGAAGGTAAAAAAATGAAAGGTTATTTTACTTCTACCCGTGAAGGCGGTAAAGGAAGCGATGATATCTATTCATTCGTGTTACCACCATTGAACTTTAACTTAACCGGTACAGTTGTAAGTGAAGAAAACAACGAGCCAATTGCTAATGCACTTATTCATTTAAAAGGATCAAGTGGCGATATGTATGAATTTAAAACTGGTCCTGATGGAAAATATAATTATAAGTTAAAAGAAAATACTTCATATGAAGTAACTGTTGCTACAGATAAAGCCACAACTTCTCAATCTTTCAAGTTAGGCTTCTTGGCTAATAAAGACATGGGTAAATTAACTACAGTGGATGAGAATGAATCTAAAGATTTTGTCAAAGATTTTGCATTAACTCCAGTTAAAGCTGAAATCCGTTTCCCTCAAGTGTTATATGCTCTAGGTAAAGCGGAGTTGTTAGTAGACCCTACAGGAAAAGATCCATCTAATGATACTCACGTGCCATTAAATTCTAAAGATTCATTAAATTTCCTATATCAAACTTTAATTGATAATCCTGGTATTGTAATTGAATTGCAAGCACATACGGATAGCCGTGGTAATGATGCGAAAAATCAGATCTTATCTGAAGAACGTGCTAAATCCTGTGTTGACTACTTAGTTAATGAGAAAAAAATTCCTATTGCTCGTTTAATGTCAAAAGGTTGGGGTGAGAAAAAATTATTAATCAAAGACGTAGTGATTAATAAAGCAAAAACTAAAGAAGAAAAAAATGCTTTACACCAGAAAAACCGTCGTACTGTATTCCGTATTGTAAACTGGGATTATGTAGATCCTAATGCACCTAAATCTGACAAGCCTATTTATAAGCCTCAGGTTAAAGGAGATGAAAATTCTGAAGATGTAGAATAAGAAATTATATAATAGATTTAAAAACCCTTTCGATTAAATTTGAAAGGGTTTTTTGTTATATGAATCTTTGCAATTTTTGTTAATTGCAAAATACTATTGGTAAATAATGTAATTTTACATTACTAAAAATACAGGTCTTGCGTAATATAGTTTGGGCAGTTATTGTCATGTGGTTAGTTTATAAAATTTATAATGCCTTTGTGCCGAAAGCAAAAAAAAAGTATTTGAATTCTGACAACTATTTGGGCAAAGAAGGTGAAGTGAAAATTGATAAAAATGTAAAACAAAAATCGCATTTCAGTTCAAATGACGGTGAATATGTGGATTACGAAGAAGTGAAATGAATAAACTGTTCCTGTACACATTACTTATTGTCGTTATAAAGCACACTGTTTTATCGCAGGAAAATAATTTGCCTCCATCACCATCGCACCCCGTCAATCAAAATCCGATGCCGCCAAAAGACTTCAGAACCTTTAAAGAAAGATTGTACGTGGGCGGAAATGTTGGCGCTTGGTTTGGCTCAAGTACATTCATCAATATATCGCCATTGGTTGGATGTAAGATCACCAAAGAGTTTTCTTTAGGTGTTACAGGCACCTATAATTATTATAGCCAGACGTATGGTAACCAAAAATTTGTTTCTACAGTTTATGGAGGCGGTGCTTTTGGAAGATATCTATTTTTCGAAAACTTTTTCGCTCAGGCAGGCTTAGAAAGATTAAGTGTTTTGGATTACAGATCTATCATTCCGGGAAGTAGAGTTTGGGTTGATAATATTTTAGTGGGGGGCGGTTACAGGCAACCATTTTCACAAAGAGGGAGTTTTGTTGCGGCCATTTTTTATAACATCAATCAAACACCACTATCTCCTTATCCAAATCCTATTATTCAAATTGGATTTAATATTGGATTATAATATATAAATCAAAAATAATTGTCATTTTTGCATTCTATTTCTCTTGCGTTTGTTTCGGTTGTTATCGGAAAGTGTACAAAAACAATTGTGGTTAATTGCCCAGGTGTTGGAATGGTATACAAGCATGCTTGAGGTGCATGTGTCGCAAGACGTGGGAGTTCGAATCTCCTTCTGGGTACTTTTTTAAAGTGCTATAAGCCCCTGAAATCAATGATTCTGGGGGCTTTTTTTATTTGTTGTGGGTAACGATACGGTGCTAATACTAGTAGCAAAGCAAACTACACAAAGCTGAAACGAACTAAGTATTTTAAAAAACTAATCTTAATAAGAGATATAAGGCTAAAACCAACTAAATGAAACTGATTAGCACTGACAGTATTAAACTTAAAAAGTCTCCTTTTGGTTAGTAAAACGGAAAACCACTAATAAAGTCTTATTTATCAAGGGATTTTGTTGATAAAATCAACATCGCAACACAAAATCATTTATCATTTGCTGGTTAATTGTTCGAATTCTACTAGGGATTTTAAGTGATTTTGATTTATTTTACAATAACAACATCTTATTTTCCCTTTAACTAATAATATTCGATAAAAAGTATGTCTGAAAAGAAAGAAGTTAGAAAATATGACACAGCTCTTTTTTTAGAAGAAATTCAGAAAAGAGTTGCAATACCTGAAGGAGAGTTTGAAAAATTTTTGACTTTATGGGAGTTCAGGAAATTTAATCGCAACGAATTTATTCTGCAATCAGGTGAAGTTCCCAAATTTTCAATCTTTGTTTTAAAAGGTTGTTTACGGCAATATATCATGAATGAAAAAGGCGAAGAGTCTATCGTATATTTTGCGGAAGAAAGACACTTTATTGGAGATTTACAATCTATCAGAAACAAAACTATTTCCATCTATAATTTTCAGGCCATTGAAGAATGCGAATTATTAACTATAAGCGCAGAGAACTGGGAACAAGCCTTTATTGAATTTTCGTGGTGGACCAAAGCACATTTAACAGGTTACCAAAAATGGGCTGCATCATTACAGCAACAAATGGTCGAACATCATACACTAACGGGGGAGGTAAGATACTTAAACTTACTTAAGGCAAAACCCAAACTATTTCAACGAGTGCCACAGCATTATATAGCATCGTACTTAGGAATAAGCCCAGAAACATTAAGCCGGATCCGAAAAAAAATATTCAACAGTTAATTTCTTGACTTTAGTCAACGTTATTCAACTGCCCTGCCCTATACTTTTGTGATGTAATAAATTATTAATCACAAAAACGAAAAAGATGGCAACTACAATTATTAACTCACACAAAGTCGAGAATTTTACAAAATGGAAAGAGGGCTTTGAAGCCGGAGCAAACATGCGCAAAGAATTAGGCATTATTATAAAAGGAGTATTTCAATCAGTGGAAGATGAAAATCATGTTACAATAATTTCTGAAATGCCAAGCGCTGAAATTGCAAAAGCAATATTATCAAGCCCTGAACTACAAGTGGCAGAGAAACAATCGGGAGTGATATCAACACCGGAAATTAAAATATTAAACCAAATCATTTAAAAAATAACATATGAAAAATATCAAAAATATATTCGCAGTCGCAGTTTTATTTATAACTATGACCATCGTTTCTGCTTTTACTATATCTAAAAACGGAAAAGTAATTATGATCGTTTCTTTAGAGGTAAAAAACTTTACCGAATGGAAAAAAATGTTTGATGCGGGAGCAGCTCTTCGCGAGAAAGCTGGTATTAAAGTTTTAAACATCTGCAGCTCGGTAGATAATGAAAACCATGTTCTGGTAATTGAAGAAGCAGAAAACGCTAAAGCAGCTAATGGCTTTATATCAATATTGAAATCAAAACAAAAAGACGGTGATATGTCAAAGCTTGATGTAAAACTTTACGATGAGGCAGAGTAACGTAACGCTTATACAAAGGTAAAATAGGCTTCGAATTCTTACATTAAAGAAAAATAAGCCAAGAAATAAAAGGACTGGATGAACAATTCATTCATTCCTTTTATTTTTTAAACGGCGAACGTTAGTTGCCATTGAAAAGAAGAATAATCATCTATATTTTATATTTTTTAAATTATGAAAACATCAAGACTTGATGGATTAGTTGATGGAATATTTGCCATCGTTATGACATTATTGATTATCGAAATTAGAGTGCCTGAATTCGATAAACCTACTAACAACCGAGAGCTGTGGTATTCATTGACAAAACTTACCCCCTTATTTCTGAGTTATATATTAAGCTTTTCATTACTTTTTACTTATTGGAGAGCACATTGTTATGTGATTTTAAATGCGAAATCTTTTAATACAAAATTGACTAATTATAATGCCTTGTTTTTATTTTTTATAGGGCTTATTCCATTCACAACTCATTTGATCGGAAGATATAACTATACAAAACTGGCAATTTTTCTCTACGGATTAAATATTATTCTGATTGGAATTTCCTTATTTAATATGAAAACATTTATTCTTAAATATAACCTTTATGAAGATATAAAAATGACAGCCAAAAGTGTTCGCCATAGTAATATTCGACTTCTAGTTCCAGTATTTTGTTCCATAATTTCTATTTGCCTGTCTTTTATAAGTACAAATATCTCAATGGTAGTATTTACATTGTTGATTCTTTTTAATTTAACACAAAAAGGAGCAGATTTTATAGATTATTTGATAGGCAAGTTGCTAAAGCGAGAATATAAGTAAATGAATTATCAGGAAAGAAGATGCAACTAGGAAAAATAAATTATTTTACTGTGTCTTTATTAAATAGGGTTCACTCAATAAGTCAATTTTACTTTTTACTTTCTTTTTGCTTGGCAAAAAAGAAACAAAAACCCAAGGCGAAAGACCAACTCCCATTTTTTATCTCACAAAATGTCTCCGCAGTGCCGCCTAAAAAATCGTAGTTCCCTCTCTTTAGCCAAAACAGCCGCACTCAGGCCATGGCGTGACTAACGTATGATAAATGGGCAGCTAAATGATGCAAACCTTTTCAAATATTTTCTGCAAAAGCCTTGCATAAAAAAGAAAGTAAACTCTTTAAAAGATTTGAATCTATTACTATTTCAGTGTTTTGAGTGAACCCTAAATAAGAATTTGGATTTACTAAACGCTAAATTCTTTGATATAAAGATTTTAATATTAGCCATTCATCTTTACAAAGGGCGACTCTTATTTACTTTAGTGTGTAAGTTTTACTCTTACTAGGCGTCTTTTATCAGGTGACCGCACAAGGCCCAAATGTGAGCAATATACCTTGTATCTTCAAGAATCTTGTTAATATTTGGCCTGGAAAGAGGTCCGTTTTGAAAAAGTTAAAAGATATTAATATCTTTTACTTGTATTAGGCCACCTACAAGTACAAAATATCTTTTACATTAATAATAAAGTGGGATTAAAACAATAGTATCCTTCACTTATAATTGTAGTATTTAGAAATGAATCTAGACACCAACGCCTAATTTATGAATGCGCCCTCTCAAAAACTTCTCATCGTTGCAACCATTATACAACATAACTTGAAAGAGGTTTACCGATGTCTGTATCACAGCACCACCACAATGGTTGCGGCTATACTTTCCACTCTCTATTTGGACGGATTAATAGCCTAACCCTGCAGGACACGGGATATTGAGTAACTAGAAAAAGAATTATATAGATATTTTTTTTAAATAATCAGATGACTATACAAGTCCCAAATCCATGCAAGATCTCTTATATGTTCAAGGATGTCGTTCATGTTTGGCCTGGAAGGATTACTAAGCCGGCTTCAATTAAAAAGATAGCTTTTTTATTGCAAAGAATTAATCTCCTTTTTTTTATAAAAAATTCTTAAATTTATTAAGCCTATTTATTGAATTATTTTCAATTTAAAGCCTCCATTGTCTTTCATAACAAATCATATGTGGCTGAAGAAAAAACTATCTGAATTAAAGGTTATCATCACTTTACTGGTGGTTGTGATGATGGTCTGCCTAACTGGTTCATTGCTTTACAAGAATTTATCTGCAATTGCAGAAAACGTTACCAACTCCACAGAAAACAATACAAGAACTTCAATTCTCTTGCGCCAAATTCTTATTGAGATCAGGGAGGCTGAAAATAATGTAAAATCATATAATTTAACTTCTGATAGAGAGTATCTGGTTTCGTTTTATACATCTGTATCTGCTTTTGATTTAAAATTGGAGGAACTTGAGGACACAAAAATAATTTCTTATAGGGAAAGAACTATCGTTGATAGTGTGATTATTTTATCAGAAGAAAGATTTGAATTGTTAAAAACACAATTGTATGCAGATGATGAATCAAAAATCATAGATGAATTAAATGCCATATCTGCTAAAATCGATGAAACTTATAAAGAAAATGCGAAAGAGCAAATAACGGGAAACCCCGCGCCGTATAATTTTAAAGATACAGTTAAAAGAAAAGAAAGTTTTTTTAAAAGATTATTTGGTAAAAAACAAAAAAAAACTGACACTATTCAAAATGCACCGATTGTAGTTAGAGATAGTGTCTATGGAAAACAGACAAAGCAAATTGGAGTAGAATTAAAAAAAGAAGTTAAGAAAGTAAAAAAGGCTCAACGCGCAAAATTAACTGAGAGAAAAAAGCTGGAATTAAAACTTGCCAATGAGGGAAAAAATATCGTTGATAAAATACGTTCTTTCTCTAATGAAATGGAAGAAGTAGAAAAAGAATCCACCATTCAAAAAATCAACTCAGCTAATAACGATGTCAATACCATCAAAACTTTAGCGATCATTATTTCCGCTATCATTTCGCTGCTGTTACTTCTTGTTAGTTTATTAATCGTGAATTATATTAGTAAAAAAAGGCAATATGAAGTGGCATTAATCTCAGCAAAACAAAATGCCGAAGACCTGGCCAAAACAAAAGAAGCCTTCCTGGCAAATATGAGTCATGAAATAAAAACACCGCTAAGTGCGATTTATGGTTTTACAGAACAGGTTTTGAAAAGTGATCTCACTTCAAAACAGTATCAATATCTCACTATTGTAAAAGACTCCACCAATCACCTCATTCAATTAATCAGTGATATCCTTGATTATTCAAAAATACAGGCCGGTAAAATACAAATAGAACTAATAGATTTTGATATTAAAAACGAGCTTGAAAATATAAAAATACTTTTCACACAACAATGCATTAACAAGAACCTTCAGCTAAATTTTATGATTGATATTGATGTTCCTGATTACATTAATGCTGATCTTACCAAACTAAAGCAGATCATGTATAATGTAATCGGCAACGCGATTAAATTTACCGATAAAGGCTCGGTTTCAGTTAAAGTGAAGAAAGAGGTACATCAACATACACAATATTTTGAAATAAGGATTAATGATACAGGGATCGGTATTCCGGAAGGAAAAATTAAAAAACTATTCAATGAATATGAGCAACTCCACACCGATATGCCTAATAAATACAGCGGAACCGGGTTGGGATTGGTAATTACAAAAAAAATATTGGAACACCTTGGGGGTAGTATACAGATGAAAAGCCTGGAACATAAAGGAACAGATGTTACAATCCATTTTCCTTATTCACACTGTGATATTTTAAAATACAAGGAAGAAACTCCCGGAATATCAGAACAACTAATAAGTGCTGTTCTGAAAAACAAACATATTTTAATTGTAGATGATGAACAATTTAACCGGCTGTTATTAAAAACAATACTTGCAAAATTTGATACAAATATTACTGAAGCAATTAATGGAAATGAGGCTGTTACCCAGGTTAAAAATAATCATTTTGATCTTGTATTAATGGATGTGAGGATGCCTGAAAAAGATGGCATCGTGGCTTGTGAAGAGATTCGTCTTTTTGAGAAAGACCTCATTATGTTAGCATCCACTGCTGTTATTAATAATGAGAAAACGAATCAATGTTTGCAGGCAGGTTTTAACGGCTTTATTTTTAAGCCCTTTAATGAAAAACATTTATTGGAAACACTATACGCCTATTTAACCGGGCAAATGCTTATAGAAGATGAACCTATTTTAAAAACATCAACATCTAACAAACTGAGTTTTGATGAATTATTTTCGATAGCCAACGGCGATGAACATTTTAAAAAAGAAATGATTGTTATTTTTCATAAATCCATTAACGAAGGATTACAACAACTAGAGTCCTTATTGATAGACAAGGAATGGCTGAAAATTTCGGAAATAGCTCATAAAATACTGCCATCCTGCAAACACTTTCAGGCAAACAGTTTATATACAACACTAAAATATTTTGAGAACTTAAGGGAACAAGCGCCTGTTGAAAACCAGTTAAGTATAAAATTGCAACAACTTAAACGGGATGTTGCAGAAGTTAATCTCGAATTACAGGTATATTTGTAATAAAAGTATTTTAAAATAAACTTATGGCGGTGAAGGCTTTTACAATTTTTGTTTTAGAAGACGATGAGTGGTATAACAAACTCTTATCTCATACCATATCGTTAAATCCTGATTATCAGGTAAAAAGTTTTTTTTCAGCCACTGAGTTTTTTAAAAATATCCATGAAAAACCTGATGTGGTAACTCTTGATTATCGTTTACCGGATAATACCGGAGAAGATGTTCTGGAAAAAATAAAACAACAAAGTCCGGATACCGAAGTCATCATTATATCTGAACAGGATAATATTGAAACTGCCCTCAACCTTCTTAAGAATGGCGCCTATGATTACATCGTCAAGGAAAAAAATATAAAAGACCGCTTATTGGCAATCATTAATAACGTTCAAAAAAACATAAAACTTAAATCACGAATCATAGTTCTGGAAAAAGAGCTTCAGAAAAAGCATGATTTTTCCCAAAGCATTATTGGCTCAAGCACTGCCATGCAAAATGTTTCCGCACTCATAGAAAAAGCACTTGGAATTAATATTACGGTCACCATTACAGGTGAAACCGGAACTGGTAAAGAAGTAGTAGCGAAAACTATTCATTACAATTCAAACCGTAAACACAAACCTTTTGTGGCAGTTAACGTGGCTGCTATTCCTGCCGATTTAATTGAAAGCGAATTGTTTGGTCATGAAAAAGGGGCGTTTACAGGTGCATTGGCCAGAAGAATAGGGAAATTTGAAGAAGCGAACGGTGGCACATTATTTCTTGATGAAATTGGTGAGATGGAACTGACAGTACAAGCTAAATTATTAAGGGTTCTACAGGAAAAAGAAATCACGAGAATTGGAAGCAATGTGTGTGTAAAAACAGACTGCAGAATCATTGTGGCTACCCATCGTAATTTAAAGGAAGAAGTAAAAAGCGGCAGATTCAGAGAAGATCTTTATTTCCGGTTATACGGTTTAATAATAGAACTACCACCTTTAAGAGAAAGAGGAAAAGATGTATTGATTCTTGCCAAATATTTTATGGATGTTTTTTGTAAAGAAAATCAATTGACACCAAAAACATTGAGCGATGAAGCTCAGCGTAAATTAATGAGCTATCATTTTCCCGGGAATGTACGGGAATTAAAATCAACTCTTGAACTTGCTATTGTGATGTGTAATGCCGATACCATCCTTGCCGAAAATATCAACTTATCATCATCTGACGTTATTTCTGAGAATTTTTCTGAAGACATGACTTTAAAAGAATATGAATTAAGGATCATCAAAAATTACCTCAAAAAATATGATGATAATATGAAGTTGGTAGCACAAAAATTAGATATTGGATTATCTACCTTATATCGCATCTTAAAAGAAGATAGCGAAAATCACTAATGTTCTAATTCTTATTAAATTCTCGTTTTAAGAATAGTTTTTCAAAAAAAGAAAAACCCTAGAATTCTATTTTGCATAATCATTTGATTATTAGTGTTTTACGAATTGGCATTTCTATTGTCTATGATTGGCCAAAACATTAGATGTTAAATATGCTCATCAAATTAAAAGAATAATTAATCATTTAAAACAGAAAAACCATGATAGCTAGTAATAAAATAACCAGTGTCTTTTTAGGCCTATCCTCTCTAGTATTATTGAATAGTTGTAAGGAAACGGTTCTAAAAGATGAACACGATGCACAGATTTCGAATCTGATACGTTCAGATGAAAAAACAAGAGACTCTTTAGAAGGCTTATACATAGCAACGCTGGATGAGATCGATAATAATTTAGATAAGATCAAAGATAAAGAAGGGATGATTATTATGGGTCCTAAAATTAATTCAGATTTAAAACTCTCTAAAAAAGAAGAAATCGTCAACAACATCAGTATCATCAATACATTGCTGGAAGAAAATAAAAATAAACTAGCTCAATTGGAAAAAAGCCTCGCTGCCTATAAAAAAGGGAAGAAGCAATTGGTTCACTCAATTAATCAGACAAAAGAAAGAATGCAATTGCAGGAAGACGAAATTGAAGAATTAAAAACAGTGTTAGCTCAGAATGAATTTAAGATCAATGATCTTAATAAACAATTAGATGAAAAAAACAGTCAGTTGGCTTCATTATCTGAAAAGAATACAACTTTGGATAAAAACCTTAACAGAGTTTACTTCAAAGAAGGAACCTATAAAGAATTAAAAGGAAATAATATTATTCGAAAAGAAGGTGGAGTATTAGGAATCGGAAGAGTTGAAACACTCCAACAAAACCTTGACAAATCCAAATTCAAAGAGTTAAGTCAAAAAGAAACGACTTCAATCGTCTTAAGCGGAAAAAGAGCAAAGCTGATTACCCGACATCCTGTTAATTCGTATACTGTAAATGCAACAGAAAATGAAATGGCTCAATTGACAATTAATGACCCGGAAAGTTTTTGGAGTTATTCAAAATACCTGGTAGTAGAGGTAAAATAACAACCCTTGATATAAAAGGGGGATTTAAAAAAGTGAAACTGAGGGCTGTTAATATATAAAGTGAACAATTAATAGCCTTCAGTTTATTTAATATACAAATTATAAAATTTTAGGTCATGAAAAATTATCCCCATTTTAAAATTGTTATACTAGAAGATAATGATTTTTACAATAAGCTAATGAGCAGATACATAAAAACTCATATCGCGCGGTGCGCCTTACTAAAAAGATTTACGTTTGAATTGGCTTCATTCACTACCTATTCTGATTGCGCAAGAAATTTTCAAAACGACGTGAATATTATTCTTACCGATTATTTTTTAAATGATGGTTATTCTGCTCTGAGTATTTTGGAACTTGTGAAAAAAAGAGGGGTAGATTGTAAAGTTATTGTGTTATCTCAAATTCAGAATATTACCACTTCTATTTGTACACTGCTTGAGGGTGCTTATGAATTTATTCCTAAAAACAGATCTGCACTTGAAAAAAGCGGTCATATGATTGAAGATATAATTGGTCAATCACTGCACAAAAAAAGCGGTCGGTTGCATTTGAATTAAGATCTATAATTTCCCGCTTAATTTCAAAAAATCTTTCATACCGGAAGATTTTTTCTTTTGTTAAACAGTATCTTTTTAAGCAAAAAAAGTTATACTAACACAAATCTGTTTAAAACATCACTTATGATTTAATTTACCCTCTTCTTTCTAAAGTAACTTCGTGTAATTAAAACTTAAGCTCTATGATGTCATTCATTCTTCAGATAACCAATACCGTTGCTTCTGCCGTTGTAGATACCGCAGCACAGAACGCAGTAACAGGTATACAAACAGCTACCGAACTGCCTCCAAATGAAATGCATGTTTTTGATATCATAGCCCAGGCCTGGGTTATTATGATCCCATTATCCATATTATTGTTAATGTCAATATATGTAATGGTTGAACGACTCTTAACCATTTCTAAGGCTTCAAAGAAAAACCCAACATTATTGCATAGTCTTAAAGATATGATCAATAGCGGAAACCTTGCTAATGCACGCAATCTTTGCAGAAGCGTAAATACACCGGAGTCTATTATGCTTGAACAGGGAATTTCCCGGATCGGCCAAAGCATGACAGAAATCCGTGAAGCGATGGACAAAGCTGCTTCTAATGAATTATCAAGTCTTGAAAAAAACATGGGTATATTGAATATTACAGGACGTATAGCACCGATGTTTGGTTTTATTGGAACCATTATTGGCGTTATTGAAATTTTCTATAAAATATCAATTGCTAAAACAGTAGAGATCGAGGTAATCTCTTCAGGTTTATATGTAAAAATGGTTAGTTCATGTGGTGGTTTAATTGTTGGTGTAATTGCCTTTGTTGGTTATCATTGGTTAAATGCACGTATCGATAGATTGGCACATCGCATGGAAGAAACACAAATTGCGTTTTTAGATATCTTAAACGAACCTTCGAAATAATTTAGAAATCGGATTTTAAAAGTTAGAATTCTAAATCATAAATCTTAACTCATAAAGAATAATGGGATTACGTAAAAAAGCACATAAAGAAGCGGAAGTAAGCACAGAGGCATTAAATGACATTATGTTTTTTCTGCTCTTGTTCTTTCTTATCCTGTCAACCATGGTAAGCCCTAATGCCATTAAAGTAAACCTGCCTAGCTCTAAACCCACCAGGCCAGTTGAAAATAATAAAAAACCGATTCATTTAGATGTATCAAGTTCAAGGCATTATTTTGTAGAAGGTAAAGAAGTAGATTATTCAGTATTAGAATCAGTGTTGGTGACGGAGATCAATGGTAATCCGGAACCAACTGTTGTTTTGCAAATGGACAAGGATTTGAGCATACAGGATGCGGTGGATGTGATGATCATTGTAGATAAATTAAAATGCAAAATGGTATGGGCAACCAAACCATCCAACGGAAAATAATCATGGTTCTATCACAAGCCGAAGAAAATAAGAACAGGTTAATATCACTAGGAGTTTCCTTACTGATATTTCTCCTGCTTTTATTGTTTTTAATATTTTACACAATCATTACCCCTAATCCTCCATTTCCTGAAGCTCCGGGAGGCGGTGGCGGTATTGAATTTAATATCGGTAATTTAATTGAAGGCACAGGGAATGTAGAGAATAATGGTATTGGTGATGCCGTTAAAGTTGTTGAAAGCACAGAAGTAACACCTTCTCCAAAAGAAAATAGCGCAGAGGAGATAGTCACCTCTGAAAACGGAGAAGATATTAACATGACAAAGACAGAAACGAAGAATACCACAACGAATCAAACTGTAGTGATTCCGGTAAAACCAAAAGTTAAAACCGCAGCTGAACTTTTGAAAGAAAAATTTGAAAAGAATAAAGGAAATAATGGCGGCGGAGGTGATGGAAACAGCGGACATGAAGGAAATGATGGGCGTCCTGACGGAAACCCAAACACTCATGGAAATGGCGGAACAGGTGGCGGAGATGGTGGTGGTGACGGACCCGGCAATGGGCCAGGAAAAGGACCGGGTAATGGTGGTTACGGATTCAGTTTATCAGGCAGGAGCATTATGACTCCTCCTGTTTTATCTAAAGATACTAAAGAAGAAGGTAAAGTAGTAGTTGAAATCACCGTAGATAAAACGGGTAAAGTAATTAAAGCAGATCCGAATGGCAGGGGAACAACAACAAGCAGTCCCATGTTAAAAGCAAAAGCAAGACAAGCTGCCCTAGCAACTACTTTTAATGTGAGTGGTGAATTCACAGAACAAAAAGGAACGATCACTATCATCTTTAGTTTTTAATCTTATGTGGTTTGTAAAACATAAATCATTTAATCAAAACGATTTATGAATTACCAGCAAACCCTCGATTATTTATTCGCCAAATTACCCATGTATCAGCGTGATGGCGCGGCCGCTTATAAAGCAAATCTTGATAACACTATTGCGATTTGTAATGCACTTGGCAATCCGGAGAAAAAAATTAAATGTATTCATGTAGCCGGTACAAACGGAAAGGGATCTTCTTCACACATGCTGGCTGCTATTCTACAGCAGGCCGGATATAAAACAGGACTGTATACTTCCCCCCATTTAGTTGATTTTAGGGAACGAATCAAGATCAACGGAAAAATGATTCCAAAAGTTGAAGTGGTGAAATTTGTGGAAGATTATAAAGATCTTTTTGAAAAAATTGAACCTTCTTTTTTTGAATGGACCGTTGGATTGGCCTTTCATTATTTTTCCCAACACGAAATTGATGTGGTAATCGTTGAAGTAGGTCTAGGTGGAAGATTGGATTCAACTAATGTCATCAATCCAGTATGTTCCCTCATTACAAATATTGGAATGGACCATGTTAATTTGTTAGGAGATACTTTGTCAAAAATCGCTACTGAAAAAGCAGGCATCATCAAATCAAGAGCTCCTGTTGTTATAAGTGAAACACAACTGGAAGTTATTTCTGTATTCAATGATAAGGCAAAACTATTAAAGAGTAATATAGAATTTGCCGATAAAAACTACAAAGTTATTTCAACAGTCCATGCCAATCAACTTATGTCGGTTGAATTACTGCATAAGAAGACCAACACAAAACATCAGTATGATCTAGATCTTCAAGGGAGTTACCAGGTAAAAAATCTCATGGGTGTTTTAACAACAATAGATATACTGACCAAAAAAGGGTTTATCATTGAAGAAAAAGATATTACTAATGCATTGAAACAGGTTCAAAAAATAACCGGGCTACAGGGACGTTGGCAAATTATACAAACTAATCCATTGGTTATTGCAGACACCGGGCATAATGAAGATGGGATCAGAGAAGTACTTAAAAATTTAAAACGTTATACTTATAAAAAATTACACTTCGTCCTGGGAGTTGTAAACGATAAAGATCTTTCGGGTATTCTTAAACTTCTCCCAAAAGATGCTCTTTATTATTTTTGTAAAGCAAGCATTCCACGAGCACTAGATGAAAAAGAACTGAGTGTGCAGGCAAAAAAAACGGGTCTGGAAGGGAAGACTTTTAAAACAGTAGCGGAAGCCTTTGAAAAAGCAAAAAAACAAGCACAAGTAAACGACCTGGTATTTGTGGGTGGAAGTACATTTACTGTGGCTGATATTCTCTAATAGTTAGGCCCATACCTTTGTTCCTTCACTACAGTTTTTACAGATGTCTATTTCCTCACGTGACTTTAAAATAGATTGTCTGAATCCGTGGTATTTAAGCGATCCCCACAACTCTTTAAAAGATTGAATTTTCAGGTCGCCCAACGGATGTTTAGCGTCCTTATCAAAACAACAGGGAACTACAACTCCATCCCAGGTTATCACGCAACTGCTCCACATTCTCCAGCATTGGTTCAATAATTTGTTTTTGATTGAATAAGTACCATCCGCATTTTTTTTGTAGCGGCTGTATTTAATATTGTCAGGGATCAGTGGATTTCCATTTTCAAAATCATATACCTGGGCTGTTTTAAAAACGACTTCATTAACACCTAATTCTTTTGCCAGTTTTTTAACATCCTCTAATTGATGTTCATTTGGTTTTACTACTAAAAACTGAAAAACAAGGTGCGGTGTATTACTTTTCAATTTCTTTTTAGCCTGTATTATATTTTTAGTTCCTTCAATAACCTTACTTAATGTTCCTCCAATACGATACTGCTGGTAGGTTTCCTGAGTTGTACCATCAATTGAAATAATTAAACGATCTAATTTACTTTCTACCGTTTTTTTGGCTTGATCCTCATTTAAATAATGAGCATTTGTAGAAGTGGATGTGTAAATTCCTTTATCAGAAGCATACCTTACCATATCTAAAAAGTTGGGATTTAAATAAGGTTCGCCTTGAAAATAAAATGTCAAATAAATTAATTCTTTATAAACCGAATCAATGGTTGTTTTAAAAAATTCAGGTTCTAACATTCCAATTGGCCTTGTAAATTGGCGTAAACCACTAGGGCATTCAGGGCAACGCAAATTACAACTCGTAGTTGGTTCAATGGCCATACTAATAGGAAATCCCATACTGGAAGAGGTCTTTCGTGTTTTAGAAACATGATAACTCATCCATATTTTAAAAGCATTGCTCAACTTTTGGAAAGAGAGTTTTTTTACTAATTGTATATTATTGGAAAAAGACACTATTCAAAGATAACTAATTTAGATAGAGGTTTTTTGTTAATTTTAGACAGTTTTTATACATCTATTATTATGAATAATTTTTTAAATACACTTGAGTTTGCAAAAGATCTTGACTCAAAAGACCCGTTAAATTCTTACAGAAATAAATTTTATATCCCACAACACAATGAAACTGATATGGTTTATTTTACAGGCAACTCCTTAGGTTTACAACCAAAAACTACTAAAGATTATATTCAACAAGAATTAAATGATTGGGCAAAATTTGGTGTTGAAGGTCATTTTTTGGCTAAAAATCCATGGTTAAGTTACCACGAAATTTTAACGGATAAAACTGCAAGAATTGTTGGTGCATTACCATCTGAAGTTGTAATGATGAATCAATTGACCGTAAATTTGCATTTGCTAATGGTATCGTTTTATCGCCCAACAAAACAACGTTATAAAATTTTATGTGAAGCCAAAGCTTTTCCAAGCGATCAATATGCATTGCAATCACAAATAAAATTTCACGGTTACAATCCAAATGATGCTTTAATTGAAATTGCTCCGCGTGAAGGAGAATATGAAGTAAGGCATGAAGATATATACAAAGCCATTGAAGATAATAAAGATTCATTAGCATTGATAATGATTGGCGGTGTTAATTATTTTAGCGGACAAGTATTTGATATGAAAGCCATTGTTGAAGCCGGACATAAAGCAGGCGCCATCGTTGGTTTTGATTTAGCGCACGGTGCAGGTAATTTAAAATTAGCATTACACGATTGGAATGTTGATTTTGCCGCCTGGTGTTCTTATAAATATTTAAACGCAGGGCCTGGAAGTGTTGCCGGAGCATTTGTTCATGAAAAGCATCACAAAAATACAGACATGCCTTTGTTTGCAGGCTGGTGGGGACATGATAAAGCAACTCGTTTTAAAATGGAAAAAGAGTTCAAACCTATTGAAACTGCAGAGCGCTGGCAATTAAGTAATGCCCCAATTTTATCAATGGCTGCTTACAAAGCCTCGCTTGATGTTTTTGATGAAGTAGGTATGGATAAGCTAAACGAAAAAAGTAAAGCATTAACTGAATACTTAGAATTTGTTGTTGGAGAAATTAATAAGCAAAAAAATAATTGTTTGGAGATCATAACTCCAAAACAAAACAGAGGCTGCCAAATTAGCATTGTAGCTCACGGGCAAGGAAAAACCTTATACAACAAACTAATTGAAAACGGCGTGATTCCCGATTGGAGAGAACCAAATGTGATACGTTGTGCGCCCGTTCCTTTATACAATTCGTTTGAAGATGTTTTTAGATTTGGTGAAATTTTACGTTCACTTTTATAGGTGTTGAAAAATCAATAAAATAGGGCGTAAAAAAAATATAACAAAATAATTTGTTTAGTTAATAAATTTTAATTTATATTTGTAGCAACAATATGCTAAAATTTAATCAAATACATCATCATCATTCTATTACTGCACAGGTAAGTGGAGGTTTTGATGCTGTTTTATAATTATATAAAATATTTTCATTTTCCAAGGCTTACC
>JACMNO010000109.1 GCA_014378485.1 Bacteroidia bacterium | reverse complement strand
TGCAAGGCTTTTGCAGAAAATATTTGAAAAGGTTCGCATCATTTAGCATCACATTTATCATACGTTAGTCACGCCATGGCGTGAGTGCGGCTGTTTTTGGCGAATTGCGGTGCACTCATTTATTCCTAAAGCATAATAAAAACAACATGAATAAAGAGAGCGAACTACGATTTTTTAGGAGGCACTGCGGAGACATTTTGTGCGTTAAAAAATGGGAGTTGGTCTTTCGCCTTGGGTTTTTGTTTCTTTTTTGCCAAGCAAAAAGAAAATAAAAAGTAAAATTGACTTATTAAGTGAACCCTAATTATTTGAACAACTATGATACAAAAAAGCCGCCCACTGAACAGAAGACGGCTTTTGAATTTTTAAATTTAATTATTTTTTTTCTGCTTTATATTCTCTTTCCATCTGCTTGATAATATCCTTTACTTGCTCTGTACCAATGCGCTTGGCTTTGATCCTTTTATTTTTATCCAGCATATAAATTACCGGCGTTGAATAAATATCATATTTTTCTTTTATGTTATTGATGTGAACACCATCATACAAGTTGATCCAATCCAGTTTATTTTCAACAACATATTTACGCCATTTTTCATATTCATGTTGTGTATAAACACTTACCACTTTAATGTCGTAACCTTCTTTTTTTAATGCGTGATACTCTTCTAGTAATTTTGGAATTTCTGTTTTACAATGTCCGCAATCTACATCCCAAAAAACCAACACCATATAATCTGATTTTAAACTATACAATGAAACAAAAGTTTGTGCCAGATTTTGAACATTATCATAATACAGTTTAGTAGCTCCCTGGCTTGTTTTAACCGTATCAAAACCTATTTTAGCAACTTGTTTATGGCCAATGGTATCAATCATTAAAAGGTCAGGTGCCTGACTGCCCAATAATAATGGTTTCAAAATATCACCGCGCTCCTTAATTTTTTCAATTGTTTTTTCGTCATACACTTCTTTTGCCATACCCGTCCTGATGTATTTATCAATTACATGAACAAACACTTTATCAAAGCCCATTAATTTAGACGATTCGTAAGTAAACAGAAAATGTGCAATTAATAATTTTTGCATCATTGTACCTGCCTTTGTTTTTGCCATTATACGGTCAATTTCAGCACTTACCGTATCAGGGTTTTGAATGATCACAGTATTAAAATATCTTTTTAAACGATCAGCAAAAAAAGGTGTTCTCATAATACCATCATCCTGAAAATTAACACCATCCCAAAAATGATTTTTGTAATAATTATAAACATACATACTATCCGGACGGCCATTTGATGCTTTAGGAATATCCTTTGCTTCTTTCTCCATCTTAAGGTTGATTACATCACCCACAAACATTCCTTTATGTTGTTCTAAAAATGTTTTCTCATACGCTATAACAGTTTCATTCAAAACTTTTCCTTTTTCCATCATAAATGCTGCAGAATCTTTTGCATTCATTCCTTTGGTTTTATTCTTCACCTCAATGTATTCCTTATTTTTTGCGGTAATGAATTTTATGTAATTAAAAAAATCATCATTTTCTTTTGAGGTGGTGCATTTCAAGTTTTTTACGAGGTCAGCTGTATCAGTGCTCATCAAGATCTTTTGGTTATTATCACTGATAAAAAAATCAAAGTATCTTGCTTTATCCTGGCTAACGAGATAGTAAACACCCTTTTCTAAAGTATTTTTACCCTTAAATACAATATTTCCTTTCACTATTTTTTTACAGGTATCAGCCAGGTAAGATTTATCGAATTGATAAAATGCCAAATACATCACGGTATCTTTACAGTTTTTGAAATTGATACGGATATCGTGACCCTGATTGGCTTGGGCAGTAATAGTTGTTACAACTGATAACAAACAAAGACTTAATAGAAATTTTTTCATAAGATAAAAAGTACTCAAAAATAAGAATTTAATTGAATTATGTGTTTTCCAAATTTAGCTGCAATTAAGCGATTGATTTATTTAAAATATGTTAAATGAGTAAACTAATCTAAACAGGTGGTGATGAGGCAATCGTACTTAGGGATTAAACTATTAGTCAAGGGATTTCTTATTATAAATAGTATACCCGAAATGAAAGAAGAAGGAAAAGCTGTTATCGTTTTTATCATAATAGTTAACACCTATGCTAAGTGGTCCAATCGGTGAATGATAAATAAAAGCGCCCATGCCAAGGAAATGCCGATATAAAAAAGCTGACGAATAGTCTGCTTTTCCTTTTGGAGCCCTTACGATTGAATAAACGGGTTGAAACAGATACCCTTCAAATCGAATATCAAAATTTTTATAGGGGGTTGCTATTGCTTTTAGCCCTCCGGCCAAATACTGGTGTGCCCTGTAATCATCAATAAACAAAGTCTGGCTTTCAGGAATAGGGTTAAACGCCGGTGCCGATAGAATCGTAGCTGAATAATTCCTGAAAAAATCCTGGTTAGAATAAACTCCTTCAGCAAATACACCGATTTTAAAATATTTAATAGGTTTAACGTACTTATCGATTGTCAATTTTATATTAAACCAATCATGTCCCGGGCCGTTTATAAAATTGATTGTATCTAATGCTGTAGACCCTGGATAGTAACTTTCTAGCCCACTCACAAATTTTGCCCTCAAAAAAATCTTGGTTCCTTCTGTGGCGTATTGTTTTTTATTCAATGTATTTATTTCATAAGACAATTGTCCGTAAGAAAAATCAAATACACTAACATCGTTTGTATCTAGCCTCGTAAAGGCATCTACCTGGTAATACTTATTCTTCAACTCACTCATCCCACCTGTTAATACAACTTTTCCAATATTCCCTACCGGAACACCAATATTCAATTCACTAAAAACATCCTCCTGCACAAGGTAAGCAGGTTTTTCGAAATCATAAAACAGAGCACTGCTCTTGTAATAATCCCATCGCGAAATAGTAAAAGAAGGTTCAATATAAAATGGGATTTTGGTTGGGAATTCAAATCTTACCTTTGTTAATGCACTCGAATTTAATTTTCCAAGATAACCATTGGCATAAGCGGTTATTCCAATTTTACCTATGTAATTATACTGCAGTGCCAGAAAAAAATTACTAATGGGTCGGTTAGATAAATTACCACCTATATCGAAAAATAAATGCTTATCTTTTTTAGCGTTTAGGGTTAATGTGTACTTTCCTGTAGCGGTATCGAGCTTTGTTGTTGGGTAAGCCGATTTGATTTTTTCATCGGCCATCATTCTAAAATATTGTTTTTTTAGTTGTTTTAAAGTGAATGTTTCTCTTTTCTTACCAATACTTTTTGTTATAAAATAATTTAAATTTTTATCCTTACTATTTACTACAACTTTGTTGTATATGATTTTTTCATTGAATGCCTTTTCTCGAAACACCTTTCGTTTTTTATTTAGCAGAGAATCATTTTCATATTCGGTAATGCAGGATCTTATTGATGGTATTTGTCGTATAGTTGCCGCATAACCACTATCAATAAGACGTTGTGCGGATTCGAAATTAAAAATATTGACATCTGCCCAAGGCTGAATAGTAACTCCGTTTTCACAAACAGGATTAAAATTACTTTTACTCATTAACATATTGCGCAGCTGTAAATACAAATTTTCATCATTTGGTAATTGCGAATTCGCCGCTACCGAACTTCCAATAATAAAATCAGGGTACAATTCTTCATACATCACATTTGAAGGGAAATTATTATACAATCCGCCATCAAACAATAATGTACTATCAATTGATATTGGTCTTATATAAAATGGGTAACTCATAGACGCCCTGATGGCAGAGGGCATATCGCCATCCCTGAACACCACGCTTTGCTTTTTGCGAATATCAGAAGCGACACATCTGAAAGGAATCATTAAACTATCAAAATTGTATTTAGAAGCTGCATTTGCGCCGGCAAAAGTTTCCATTAAATAAAAATCAATGGGTACTGAGTTAATTAAATTAGTTGCTAAATTACTTATTAAGGAGTTGTTTAAATTCAGTTTCAAAGTTCTCCAGGAAGCGTAATCATCCCGTTTCCGAACAAAATAGCCATATTTGGGTGACATTTCGCCCTTGGTTAAATTTACAAAAGTCTGATCCTTTACCATTTGCTCGATCTCGATAGGCGAATAACCTGCCGAATAAAGGCCGCCAATAATACTGCCAATAGATGTTCCGGCAATGCAATTTACAGGTATATGATTTTCTTCAAGGGCTTTTAGTACGCCAATATGAGCCAACCCGCTGGCACCACCTCCGCTCATTACCAAACCTACCTTTTGAGCGTATCCACATTGATGTGATAACAGGATTGTAATGCAAAAAAATGGCAGTAAATAGGCAGCTATTTTGTTATTAAATCTCAATCTTTACAAATTTACCTTAAAATTTTAATGCAAAACATAAACTTTAATTTTCGCTAAAAATATTTTATTTACTGAAATATTTTATTTACTTAGCAGATTCAAGCCTTGCTCTTTAATTGTGATCAAATACATTACTAAAAAAATATTATACGGCATTCTCGTTTTATACGGTGTGATTACTGTGATTTTCTTTTTATTTAATGTATTGCCCGGCGACCCTGCCACCATTATGCTGGGACAAAGAGCAAACAAAGACGCAGTAGAAGCGATCCATAAAGATTTGGGGACGGATAGGCCCGTTATGGAACAATATGCAATGTACCTGAACGATTTGTCGCCTATTTCTATTCATAATAACAGCAATAATCAGAGCCATTGGTTTTTAAATCCTGAAAAATACACTTGGACACCACTTATCAGCTTTGGAAGTAATAAATCGATAGTCGCTAAACTGCCTTATTTAAGACGATCATACATTACCAAAAGACGTGTTTCAGATATTATCATTGAAACCTTACCAGAAACTGCTGTACTAGCTTTTAGCTCTATTATCATTGCAACTTTTATTGGCATATTTTTAGGGGTTTTAAGCGCTATCCGCCAAAATACATGGTATGATCGTTTATCATTAGTATTAGCAGTCTTAGGAATGGCGGCTCCTTCCTTTTTTGTAGGTTTAATTATAGCCTGGCTATTTGGTTATGTATTAGCAGATTATACCGGCTTATCACCAACCGGTAGTTTATATGATATTGATGTTTGGGATGGCGAAAAATTAAAATTGAAAAATTTAATTCTACCATCTATAACTTTGGGTATAAGACCACTTGCCATTGTTGTTCAACTCATGCGGAGTTCATTGTTGGATGTTATGGGACAGGACTATATAAGAACAGCTAAAGCAAAAGGGTTAAGCATGTTTTCTATCATTACTAAACATGCCTTAAAGAATGCATTAAACCCAGTTATCACGGCTATTTCAGGATGGTTCGCCGGTTTAATGGCCGGTGCTGTTTTTGTAGAATATATTTTTAGCTGGAAAGGAATTGGTTATGAAGTGTTTGAAGCTTTAACCAAAAACGACCTTCCTGTTGTAATGGGCGCCACCATTATTTTTGCAACCATCTTTGTGGTCACCAATATTTTTGTGGATATCGCTTACGGTGTTTTAGATCCGCGGGTTAGAGTTAAATAAAATGAACAGACAGAAAATAGTTGCCGGTAACTGGAAAATGAACACTACCCTCGCACAAGCAAATGAATTGGTTACAAAAATCGTCTCGCACGCCTGCGGTTTTAATCAAGTTAAAGCAATTATCTTTCCTCCTTTTCCTTTTATAACCGAAGTAAAAAAAATGATTGGTGATGAAAAAACAATTTCTGTAGGAGCCCAAAATTGTCATACACATTCCAGCGGTGCTTATACTGGCGAAGTCAGCGCAGGTATGCTACACTCTGTTGGATGCCAATATGTTTTAATTGGCCATAGTGAAAGAAGAAATTATTTCAAAGAAAAAAATTCAGACCTTGTTTTAAAGATAAAAGAAGTCTTGGCAAATAAACTACAGCCAATACTTTGTGTTGGTGAAACATTTGAAGAACGCAAAGCAGAAAATCATTTTAAAGTGATCATAGAACAATTGACTTCTGTTTTATCTCAATTTTCAATTACAGAGTTTTCACAATTTATTATTGCTTATGAACCTGTTTGGGCCATTGGAACAGGAGAAACAGCTTCAAATGAGCAAGCACAAGAAATTCATGCTTTCATTCGTAGTATTATTACAGATATATACGATTCGGCAATTGCCAATAACATTTCCATATTATATGGAGGAAGCTGCAATGCTCAAAATGCAAAGGAATTATTTCAGTGTCCTGACATAGATGGCGGATTGATAGGAGGTGCCTCCCTTAAAGCTGACGATTTTTGTCAAATTATCGGCTCATTCTAGGCATCTTATTTATAATCATTCTAAATTAAATAGAGGTGTATTTCAAAAAAAACCTTTACTTTTACACAAACTTAAAAAAACAAAAAATGAAAAAAATTATTTTATTAGCTTCAGTTATTACTGTTGCATCTTTTGCATCTTGCAAAAAAAGTAGAACATGTGAGTGTACTTACACGAATAGTGGAAGCACAACTGTAATTTCTCACACAAGTTCAGAAGTTTATACAAAAATGAAAAAGTCTGATGCTAAATACCTATGTACAAAAGACACTGAAACAAACACTAGTACAAGCGGAAATGTATCCACCACTAGTACATCTGTTACTGATTGTAAATTAAAATAATTTTAAACTAATAAAAAAACTGAAAATGAAAAAAATAACTATACTTGCTGTTATTAGCTTAAGCTTATTCGCAGCGTCTTGTCGTAAAGCTAGAACTTGTACATGCACAACTTCAACTTTATCATCAACGTTTACAGATTACACTACAAATAATGCTTTCTTAGTTGATAATACAACTAATTCAACCACTGCAGATATTACAACTACAGTTTCTGATAAAATGAAAAAGAAAGATGCTAAAAGAAAATATTCTTGCTTTAGCTCTACTGATACTGATACTAGAGTTAGAACTGGTGGTGGATCAGGTTCTGGAGCATATACTGAAACAGAAACTACTACAACAACTTCAACATGTGATTTAAAGTAATTTACCAAATCATTTATTTAAAAAGCCTTCCGCTAACTAGCAGAAGGCTTTTTTTTGTGAAAAGAAATCAAAAAATAATTTTCATAAATTGTGTGCTTTGCCTTCCACCTCAAACTCATAATCCCTACATTTGATTATGGATTATATTCAATACTCTTTCACTGTTTCACCTCCTGAACCCGGTTCAGATATTTTAATTGCCCTACTTGCCGATATTGGTTTTGAAAGTTTTACCCAAAACGAAACAGGGCTTGATGCCTATATTCAGGAAGAATTTGATAATGAAGACTTAGTGAAAGAATTAACATTTGAAGATTTTTCCTTTTCCTATGTTCGTACAGTTATTCCAAAAACGAATTGGAATGAGGAATGGGAAAAAAGCTTTCAACCTGTTTATGTAGATGATTTAGTTTGTATCCGGGCGCACTTTCATCCAAAATCTGATACTGCAAAACATGATATTGTTATCACTCCTAAAATGAGTTTTGGAACAGGTCATCATGATACTACCTGGTTGGTGAGCAAAACCATGTTTAGCCTTAATTTTAATCACCAGGCAGTACTTGATATGGGTTGCGGAACCGGAATACTTGCTATTTTAGCCAAGCAATTAGGTGCTAACACTATTTTAGGAATTGACATTGATGACTGGAGCATTGAAAATTCTATTGAAAATGCTGCTATTAATAATGCGTCTGAAATTGAATTCAGAAAAGGAGATGCTTCCATATTACCAACAACAGAAACATTCGGAATTATTTTGGCAAACATCAATAAAAATGTTTTGAAGAAGGATCTGCCTTCGTATTTCTCTTCCTTAAAAAAAGACGGGCATTTATTATTAAGCGGTTTTTTTACAGCTGATGTGGATGAATTAAAACAACTTGCGCACAACATTGGTTTTACATTTTTAGAAAGTTATCATAAAAATGAATGGGCCGTTATTAAATTAAAAAAATAACGCATCAATAAATATGAATTTAGATTTTAGTGAAGAACAAAATTTCAGAAAATGGTGGCATTATATCATTGCTGGGTTTCCCGTAATTATTATTAGTGTGATGTTTTTGCTGGTTCAACTAGATTTAGTGCAAACAAAAAATAATAAAAAAGAACCCTTGTTTTTTATTATAATGATTTCATTTTTGATACTGATTTTTATTTGGTTTTTATTTTTAAAATTAGAAACAGCCATTAACGAAAAAGGTATAATTGTAAATTACCGCGGCATTCCTTTTTGCAAAAGAAATATAACTTGGGACTCTATAACATCTATTTCTGTTGTAAAATATTCTCCCTTAACAGACTATGGCGGTTGGGGTGTTAAATACAGTTTGTCAGGAAATGGCTGGTGTTACAACGTAGCAGGAGAACATGGTATTAAACTATTTACCGTCAATAAAAAACCATTTCTAATTGGCACTCAACAACGAGAAGAAGCGGAAAAAATAATTAACCTCTATTTTAAAAAATAAACGTGGAAATCAAATACACTAAAATAAATTTTGAACATATAGAATTGCTGAAACAAATTGTAAGCAATGATCAAGTTTATACAGACGCTGATAATTTAGAAAAATACGGTAAAGATGAAACGGAAGATTTGGTTTATAAACCAGAAGTGGTGGTGAAACCGAAAACAGTTGAACAAATTTCAAAGATCATGCAACTGGCTAATGCACATAAAATTTCTGTAACAGCAAGAGGTGCTGGTACCGGACTAAGCGGTGGTGCATTACCAATTTATGGCGGGATAATAATCAGTATGGAATGTTTTAATCAGATCCTCCATATAGATGAACGCAATTTACAGGCAACAGTAGAACCGGGTGTGATCAATTATGTATTTCAGGAGGAAGTAAAAAAATTAGGTTTATTATATCCTCCCGATCCTGCCAGCTGGGGCAGTTGTTCATTAGGAGGAAATGTTGCGCATAGCAGTGGCGGACCAAAAGCTGTAAAATATGGTACCACAAGAGATTATGTATTGAATATTGAAATGGTATTACCAAACGGAGATATTATCTGGACGGGCGCTAACACTTTAAAATATTCAACCGGATATAATTTAACACACCTGATGGTTGGCAGCGAAGGAACATTGGGCATTATTACAAAAATTGTTTTTAAGTTAATACCATTACCTAAATACGATTTACTAATGCTTGTGCCGTTTACTTCTGCTGAAAAAGCATGCGAGGCAGTAGGCGCTACGTTCAGAGCAGGTATTACACCAAGCGCTATGGAATTTATGGAGCGGGATGCCATTGACTGGAGTATTAAATACGCCGGGGAAGTGAATTTTACAATTAAACCCGAGTGGCAGGCATTGTTACTTGTAGAAGTGGATGGAAATAATATGGATGTATTGTTTAATGATTGCGAAACCATTAGTAACATCATGACAGAACATGGCTGTGATGAAATTTTAATGGCAGATAGTGCTGAACAAAAAGCGTCGCTCTGGAAGATCCGCCGTAAAGTGGGCGAAGCTGTTAAAAGCAATTCAGTTTATAAAGAGGAAGACACTGTGGTGCCAAGAGCGGAGTTACCAATTTTATTAAAAGGTGTGAAGGAGATTGGAACCAAATACGGCTTTAAAAGTGTGTGCTACGGACATGCCGGTGATGGCAATTTGCATGTTAATATTATTAAAGGAGATTTAAGCGACGAAGTTTGGGAGAGAGAACTACCAAAAGGCATTGTTGAAATATTTGAACTATGCAAAAAATTGGGTGGTACCATTAGCGGTGAGCATGGAATAGGCTTAGTGCAAAAAGACTACTTAAAAATTGTATTCCCGGAATACCAATTGGAATTGATGAGAAATATTAAAAGGTTATTTGACCCGAACCTGATTTTAAACCCCGGCAAAATGGTTTTCTAATTTTTCTTAAAATCACGAAGCTCGTAATAAATTTTGCAACTCCCTGAAATTTAGATACATTTGAGGGAAATATTAAAAATCAAACACATGAAAAAAACTCTACTATCATTGTTTACTATTTTAGAGTTAGCTCTTGGTGCACAAACATTAACTCAGGCAAATCATAATCCAATACCAGGGTTTAATTATTCCACTTTGCTTTGTGATACATCAAATATTTTCGCTGGTACAGGCGGAATAAACAAAAGCTGGACGTACACTCTTAATGCATCTGGCGCTTTATCAAACTATACAACATCCACATCTTCAAACACTGTGTTTCCCAATGCAAATGTTCTTGTGTCTGCCAGTTCAACTGATCAGGCATATTACAAGCTAAATTCCAATGTATTAAATTACTATGGCGGAGATATTTCTTTTAATGGAGTTTCTGGTTCTATTATTTATTCTAACCCGGAAGCGAGCGCCGTTTATCCAATGGCAATTTTATCATCAACTTCGTCCGCAGTTTCTGGCTCAATAACCTCAGCCGTTGGGGGCGGGAATTTTACCGGTACGGTAAGTGTTACGGCTGATGCAACCGGATCTTTAACCGTTCAAGCTCCTACTGCAGCTTCTACTGGCTCAAATTCTTCTAAGACTTTTACTGATGTAATAAGACTAACGACCGTAAAAAATATTAATGGAACTATTTCAACTTTTTTTGGAATGATTGATATTAATATGACTACTAAAAATTATGATTATTATTCGCCATCAGCTTCCAAAGCACCCGTTTTCAGTATTTCAAATAACACCATTATTACAACTGCACAGGCTTCAGGAACTCCTACAACTAACATAACTAAAGCTGTTACAGTTCAGAAGAATTTTGACATCGTTAGCGTAAATGAAATTCAAAAAGCTAATATTGAATTATCTATATTCCCTAACCCTGCATCAAACTTCATTAATTTTTCTACTCCAAGCAATGAAGCTACTAAAGTAACTGCATTTGATATGAATGGAAAAGTTGTAGCAACAGATGTAATTGAAATGGGTAAAGCGAAAATGAACACAACTAATTTTGCAAGCGGAGTTTACATGTATCAGGTGACTGATAAAAACAACCAGATTTTAAAAACAGGTAAATTTAACGTCAGTAAATAATTTATGCCATACCGCTTAAACATAAGCCCATCCGTCATTAGTCGGATGGGCTTATGTCTTTTAATACTTTTTGTATTCCTGCTAAGTTCTTGTTCTAAAGATACCGATGAAACCAAAACGGTTAAAGTGTGTGCCCCGCAGGATCTTAAAAAAGAAATAAAGAGTCTTGTAATTGGCTATATGCAAAAAGATACGGCATTGACTATAGATTCGGATTACCTGTCCTGCTATCGTTATTTCAAAGCTCATTATTCTAACCATTTGCTCTGGTTCAATGAAGCTACACTCAACAGCAAAGGCGAAAATTTATTGAACCTGATTGAAGGAAGTGTTTATTATGGCTTAATTCCCCAACAATATCACTTACAGAAAATTTTGAGCAATATTGATTCGATCCATTCTAATAAGGATCTCATCAACGTGACCGCTTTAGTGAAAGCTGATCTGATGTTAAGTGATGCTTATTTTTTAATAGGTGCCCATCTCAATAAAGGCCGTTTTTATGCAGACAGCCTTCTATTACAAACCAACTTTCATAAATTAAATAAAAGCTGGGATAGTTTATTATTTGCAGGATACAATAAAGGAAACTTAAAAGCGGCGTTGGATTCTCTCGAACCAAAATTTTATCATTATCGGATGCTGAAAAAAGAACTAGCAATTATTCTGAATGATACCAGATTATTTCAAATAGATTCCATTCCTTTTGTGAGTCAAAAAGATTCACTGATCAAACGGCAACTCATTATTAGAAGCCTGATCAAACAAGGTTTTTACGATACTACATCTTTATCAGGTGATAGCGTCCGATTAGCAAAGGCATTAAATAAACTTCAAAAAAAATGGTTCATTCAGCCGGATGGCAAAATCGGAAAATATACAACACAGGCGCTTTCCTATAATCGTCAAAAAATTATTCAGCAAATCTGCATCTCCATGGAACGTTGGCGATGGGAAAATAAATTTCCTGACAAATATGTATTTATTAATATTCCTTCTTTTTGGTTAACCGTTTATGAAAAAGATACTGTAGTGATGCAATCCGCTATTGTATGCGGTAAGCCTGATCACCAGACACCAATCTTAAAAGCTAAAATAGATCATATGCTGATCTATCCGTATTGGAACGTTCCCATCAGTATTGCTACTAAAGAAATTTTACCAGCCGTGCAACATGACACGTCCTATCTCAGAAGAAAAAACTTTGAAGTACTAGGATTTGCTGACACCGTTTTGGATTATACTAAAATTCCGTGGAAACGTTATACCAAAGATTACTTACCGGTGCGGTTCAGGCAGCGGATCGGCGAAGAAAATAGTTTAGGGGTTGTTAAGTTTAATTTTTATAATCCTTATGGTGTTTACCTGCATGACACCAATTCAAAAAGATATTTTAAAACAAGCTCACGTTCCCAAAGTCACGGCTGCATTCGCTTAGAAAATTTTACTGACTTCGCAGATTTTTTAGTCAGGGATGACAGTGTGCATTATACCCACGATAGTTTGCAACTATATTTTGAAACACCGGTACAACGTAAAATAAAATTAAAAAAACCTTTACCAATTTACACACGTTATTATACTGCAAATGCAGATAGCACTGGTTTAAAATTATATATTGATGTATACCGAAAGGACGAAGAAATGATGAAGTTAATTTATGGTAAATAAATCAATGTCACTTCGAGCACGGAAAATATTCAGCGAACATTTGAGCGAGTAAGAGTTTTAGCGAGAAGCGTTCTTAAAAAGTGTTCTGATTAGTTCTCAACTCCGCTCGATGTGACATACATCGTGTTTAATTATTTACTCTAATTTTTTAGCCTCATTCCAAAATACATCCATTTCCTCTAACGTAGAACCTGCTAATGTTTTGCCCTGTGCCTTTATTTTTTGTTCCATATAGTTAAAACGGAACATGAATTTTTTGTTAGTCTTTTCTAAAGCGTCTTCAGGATTAATTTTTAAATAGCGTGCATAATTAATCAATGAAAATAATACATCACCAAATTCTGCTTCCAGCTTAACTTGATTTTCTTTCTTTGACTCTTCATCTGTCGCTGAGTTCATCGAAGACACTTCTTCATGAAATTCACTTAGTTCTTCCTGTACCTTTTCCCATACCTGTTCGGGTCTATCCCAATCAAAACCTATCGCTCTGGCTTTATCTTGTATCCGCAAGGCTTTCAATAACGAAGGCATACTGTTAGGAACACCGGATAAAGCACCTTTGTCTCCTTCAGTTTGCTTGATTTTTTCCCAATTCATAGTTACCTGCTCCGCATTATCTACTTTCACATTTCCATAAATATGTGGGTGACGAAAAATCATTTTATCACACAAAGAATTAATAACATCAGTGATTGTGAAATCATTGGTCTCACTTGCAATTTTAGCATAGAATACCAGGTGCAATAAAATATCACCGATCTCTTTTTTGATCTCATTCTGATCTTTCTTTAAGATTGCATCACTCAATTCATAGGTTTCTTCAATGGTCAAATGTCTTAATGTTTGCATGGTTTGCTTCTGATCCCACGGACATTTAGCCCTCAAATCATCCATGATATTTAGCAATCGTTCAAAGGCAATTAATCTTTCGTCCATTATTTTCTTTTTACCACATTGTGGCGTTATAATTATTATTTTATTCGACATCCTTCGGAGTCGCACATAAAATGTATAATCGTTTACAATTCATATTTGACTCCTACGGAGTCTGTTTAGATGAACCGAAATTTACAGTAAATTTAAAATTGCGTTCTCCACTTCTTCGCTATCCCATTTTGATTCAATGTCCGCCCTCGCCATGATCTTGTTCATAATGGCTTGCTGTTTATTCCCGGATATTAAAGCTTCACTGTAACGAATATGCGGACTATAAGTTACCATACTATAAAGTGGTATCCATTTCTCCGGATGTTTTTCATTGAAGCGTGCTTCTATTTTCTTTTGTAATAAGAATGTTTTATCGGCTGTTTTATCACGCATCTCCACAAAATTAGCAATGGCCAAGTCGGCGATCGCATCTCCGTCCGGTTTACGTAAAGTTTCATATTCATGTAAACACGCTGCATTTAAGTCGCCATGTTTATCCATTAATTCATTTAACACCACACAATCTTCAAATCCGCAATTCATACCTTGTCCGTAAAAAGGAACAATCGCGTGAGCCGCGTCACCAATCAAAGCTATTCTGTCATCAAACACCCATGGCTTACATTTTACTGTAACCAGACTTGATGTTGGATTCGCAAACCAATCATTTACCAAAGTTGGCATTAATGGAACCGCATCTGCAAATTCGGTTTTGAAAAAATTTAATACATCTGCTTCAGTTTTTAAAACGTCAAATGATACTTGCCCTTCCATTTGGAAAAATAAGGTACATGTAAAACTGCCATCCATGTTAGGCAGGGCTATCATCATAAAACTTCCTCGTGGCCAAATATGTAGGCAATTCTTTTCAATCAGATGTTCGCCTTTCGGCCCTGCGGGAATAACCAACTCTTTGTAACCACAATCAATATAGTATTGCTGGTAATCAAACCTGTCGGAGTTTAACTGCATTTGAGCACGCACGGCACTGAATGCACCGTCTGAACCAAATACATAATCGCTTTTTACTTTAGTATCATTCTTTGTATTGGTATTATGAAAAGCCATTTCATTGTTTTTCCGGTCTACCTTATCGCAGCGTTCTTCAAAATGAATTGATACATTAGGCTGTTGTTCTGCCATATCCATCAGTCGCATATTAATGCCACCACGCGATACAGAATAAATCGCATGATTGTCTTTACCGTATTGCTGGTAAGCGGAAGTCCCGTCTTTTAAATGGATAGAACGACCATACATTGGAATGGCAATTTTCCTGATCTCATCTGCAATGCCAACACCTTCCAAACCTCTCCAGCCACGATCACTTAAAGCCAAATTAATGGAACGGCCGGCAATGATATCTGCTTTTCGCATATCAGGGCGGCGCTCATAAATATCAACTTTATACCCACGTTTTGCTAAATAAATAGAGACTAAGGAACCTACTAATCCGGCTCCTACAACTGTAATATTTTTTTGAGTGCTCATAATTTCATCCTGTTTCTAACACAGCTAATTTATCCTTTTCTTTTATAAATAAGACAGTTTTCTACTTAATATTTTCAATTGTGTTTTATATCATTCGGGGCGCGTTCCTGCAAAGAGACAGCAGGAACATGTCCGCTAGCTGGCGTATACAATCTTTTGCAAGAGCTAGACAAAAGGATTTACGTTTACAGCCCTCGAGCTTACCAACAGCGAATCCAACGTGTAAATTTTAATTATAGCTGTAACCCTGCGTGAGGGATTAAAGTGGAAATCCTTTTTATTTTCACGCTATTGCGTGAGAATAAAAAGATTGAAACGGAAAGCCCGACGGCGCCGTTTTTTTTGCGCCGGCACGCCATAAAAAATATCACCGCTTATATTTATCGTGCATCACCAGTTTGGAAGTCCATTTTTCAATGCCCTAGTTGATCCGTTTCCTAAATATTTCCACCTTTTTGGCATCTGTGATCCCCATCATGTATTCATTAAAATGAGAATAGGTAGATGATTCGAAATAGATCAATGTTTTTATTGATTTAACTATTCTTTACATCGTAAGGAATAACAACTATTTTATTTTTTGTCGCTGTAATCATAATAATTTTTCCATTTCTATTAGTGTACTCAAACAACAATTCAATAATTATTTCAAAATCTATTTTACTCAATTCAGAGTAAGTGATGTAACTGTTATTAAAATTACCGGGGTTTTCAAAAGAATTTTTTTATGATCTTTTACTATGATGCCTGTGAAGAATAATAACATAACGTATTTTTTAAATCCTAAGAAACCACAAATCATTACCTCCTCGTATCAATTAAAAACTATTTTTTAGTTTTTAATAATTTCAGGATTTGCACTTAAAATCATCTTCCTAAGTTTCTTGCAAATTTTTGCGTGAAGAGTTCCATTTGAAAAATTCCTTTATCAATCAAAGCAGAGGCATCAGGATTATGTTTTAATTTTTGCGATATTAAATGTAGATTTGGTTGTGCTTAAAAAACTAGAAGTAAACATATATAAAAACGCTTTATTTAATAAGACCGATAAATTATTAGTGGCCTTTAGCGGTGGTGTTGATTCAGTTGTTTTAACAGATTTGTTAAGCAAAGCCGGTTATCAAATTGAGTTGGCACATTGCAATTTCCAGTTAAGAGGCAAAGAGGCTATAGATGATACTGCGTTTTGCAAAAGTTTTGCTGATTCAATGAATGTGCCTTTTCATCTCACCTGTTTTAATACTAAAGACTATGCAGCCGAACATAAAATATCCATACAAATGGCTGCCCGAGATCTTAGGTATAACTGGTTCAAATCATTAAAAAAAGAGTATGATTTTGATTATATTTTAACAGCGCATCATGCAAACGATAATGTAGAAACCCTATTTGTGAATCTGATAAGGGGAACTGGAATTAAAGGCCTCCAGGGAATTCCAGAAAAACAGAATTTTATAGCAAGGCCTTTGTTGTTCGCAACGAAAGATGATATCAGAGAATACGCTGCTAAAAATCACTTATTATACAGAGAAGACAGCAGTAATCAGGAAGTCAAATACAAACGGAATTTCATCCGTCACCAGATTTTGCCTGAACTGAAAATTTTAAATCCATCCCTTGAAGAAACCATTCATACCTCCATTCAGTTTTTTAAACAATCCTCCGAGATTGTTACTGAATATGCAAAGATGAAGTACCTGTTGATTTGTAAAGAAGAGAATAATCTACTGTATATTGATATCAACCTTCTACTTGCCGAAAAACAAAAAGAAACCTTATTGTTTGAGTGGCTTTATCCCAAACAATTTAAGACCATTCAAATACAACAATTAACAGAAGTACTGATTTCAGAAAATAATACAGGAAAACAATTTTCTACTGCTTCTCATGAATTGGTTATTGACAGAAAATTTATCGTTGTTCAAAAGATTGATAAAGAAAATTCACCTAAAGAATTTCTGATTCATTCCATGGATGATAGCAAATATCTGCCTGTTCAATTTTATTTTGAAGAAACAAAACTGGCAGAATTTTCCGATAACAAAAACAAAATTACTATTGCATATAACGATCATTTATTTCCTTTAACTCTTCGTAGGTGGAAAATAGGCGATAAGTTCAAACCTTTTGGCATGAATGGTTTTAAAAAACTTAGTGATTTTTTTAAAGATCACAAGTTATCCCTTTTTGAAAAAGAAAATGTGTGGATTCTTGAAAATAAAGAACACATCATTTGGATAGTTGGTTACCGGATGGATGATCGGTGTAAGGTGGTTGCGGGCACCGAGAAATTATTAAAAATTTCTTTTGACTAAAACTTCTCGACCCCCTAGAATTGACAAACTACAATTGTAATTACTGCGCTACGCCTTCCTTAAAACCAACTGTGCTCATACAAAACCAGCCAACAACTTTTACTTTATTGTTGTTTGTGTTTTTTATATTTGTTTTAACATTCTCCGGACTAGTTGCAAATAAACCAGAGTTGGTTGTTTGTGTAAAAACCTGGTTTAAGAAATTAAAAGTTTCCAAATTAATCGAGTGTATCTCAACCCTACAAACATCAAATTTCTGAAATACTTCTCCAAAAGGCGTAATCGATTCAGCTATAGGAGTAATAAACGGGAAACCATCTGCTCCTGCACCATAAGCAGCATTTACACAAATATTGATTTCACCGCCTTTATTAAAAAACACACCGTTACGGTAAGATTTGATCCAGTAATAATCAATGGTATCGCCCGGAGGATCAAAACCTAAAAAAATAAATTTATATCCTTCCTCAGCATTTCCTAATCCTCCTGCTTCTTTAAATTCCGACACCAAAGTATCTACCCCTGTGGAACGGTTCATGCGGGAAACTGATGTATAGTCATAACCCTGGTGAGTAACTGTGAGCTGGTAATCATGGCCTACCTTAAAAGTATCCGTTGGTGTTAGTACATAATCCCCATTATTATTATCCGAAAAAATATAATCAATACCGGTGTTCAGATCCTTTAAACGAACGGTGGCTCCGGCAATAGGATCATTTGGCTTCTGACTAAAATAAGCATCTGTGTATGTTAATCTCACTTTTTGTTGAGACATCATGCTATTGATAAAAGCATCAACCGTAATCATCGGATCACCCTCATCCAATTTTACCTGAATTACATCTTCACAGGAAGTTAAAAAGAAAATACCTGTAACGAACAAAAATAATTTTATAGTCTTCATATTCTTAAAATTTAAAATTATAAGTAATTGCCGGTATAATAGACCCTATCACTGAATAACGAACGGCTTCTGTATTTACAGGATAATCGGGATTGTTCCTGAAATAAATAGAGAAAGCGTTTCTTCGGTTATACAAATTATAAACACTCACCACAATGGCATGCTTGCGTCCTTTTTTATTATTTGGGGATAGGTTAAACGTTGCGCCAATATCAGCACGATGATAAGGAGTGTTACGGTAATTATTACGTTTATTATCTGTGTTATATGGAATAACATAACCCTGAACCTCAACCTTAGAAGTAGGAAAAGTAGCAGGTGTACCTGTTTGGAAAATAAAGTTGGCAGAAAAGCTGAATCGTTTATTCAAGTCATAGATCAACACTGTATTAATGTTATGTGTTCTGTCATACTTTGATAGGAACCATTCATCATTGCTGATCCCTCTCACTCGGCGTTCTGTTTTTGATAACGTATAACTCACCCATCCGTTCAGTTTTCCTTTTGCCTTTTTTAAATATAACTCGAAACCATATGCTCTGCCTTTGCCTTGAATAAGATCAGATTCCAAGTACTTATTTAATAAAAGATTTGCATTATCCACATAATCCAATTGGTTTTGAAGATCTTTATAATACACCTCTGCAGAAGTCTCGAACATATTATCTTTAAAATTCCTGAAATACCCTAAGGTGATCTGATCTGAAATTAATGGTTTGATATTATTAGTAACAGGAGTATATATATCTAACGGTGTGGATGCTGCCGTATTGGATACAATATGCAAATACTGCGACATTCTGTTATACCCTAATTTTACTGAACTCTTATCATTGATCGTATAATTAACGGCCAAACGTGGTTCAGGTGTATTATACATGGCAATGTTTTTTCCATCTCCGATGGTTTCTTCTTTCTCTAAAGGTTTACTTTCATTGGGAATGGTATCGCGGTAAGTGTATTTAGTTCCTTTCCCTAAGTAATTAAAAAACGACCAACGTAAACCATATTGCAACGTAAAGCGGTTAGATAATTTTTGTTCATTATCAATATAACCTGCATATTCTGCGCCATATTGATTTGGTAAACTAATGTTAGATTCATCGCCATTTTGCGAAGTGATAACTGCCTCACCCGGTTTAAATGTATATAAAATTCCCTGCGCCCCAAACTTGATTGTGTTCTTACTATTTAAGTAATAGGTAAAGTCTGGTTTAAAACTATAATTAATGATGTTTGACTGCCATTCAAATTTTTGATTGTTGCCTTCATTTTTAAATCCTAATTCATATTTATAATTGCTATAAAATGTGGTAAGGTTCATAAATAATTTGCTGTTGAAGATGTGATTCCAGCGAAGCGTTCCAGTTGTATTTCCCCAATTAAAAGTAAAGCCCGCTCCAAACACATCACGTCCTAAATAACCACTTGCAAATACCGTATTCTTATCATTGATGCGCCAGTTTAATTTTGCAGTGAGATCATAAAAGTAAAATTTGGCATCTTTTAAACCGGGTTGCCTTTTTGCTAATAATGGTTTTGCTAAAACATCAATATAACTTCTACGGCCTGCTACAATAAAAGATGCTTTGTCTTTAAAGATGGGCGCTTCAATGGATAATCGGCTAAAAATAGAACCAATCCCACCATTCACTTCCATTTTTTTATTGTTCCCTTCTTTCATTCGGATATCCAAAACAGAGGAGGCCCGTCCACCGTATTGCGCAGGAATACCACCTTTGATCAGTTTCACATCCTTTACCGCATCCGGATTAAAGATGGAGAAAAAACCAAAAAGGTGTGAAGAATTGTACACCGGCGCTTCATCCATTAACACTAAATTTTGATCAATGTTTCCACCTCTAACGTTGAAGCCACTGGCGCCCTCGCCAACAGTTGTCACACCCGGTAATAACTGAATACTTTTAATAATATCCACTTCTCCTAACAAGGCAGGCATTTTCTGTATTTGTTTAATATCGAGTTTTGCCACGCTCATTTCCATGCTCGTAATATTCTTATCTTCTCTTTCTGATGAAACAACAACTTCTTCCAGTTCCTTCCCTTCTTCAGCTATTTCCACACTTAATGTTTGATTAAAAGTTAGATCAAGTGGTTTAAAAACTGTTTTATATCCTATAAAAGAAAATACAACGGTATCCTGTCCCTTTGAAAGTGTTAAGGAATAAAACCCATATTCATTGGTGCTTGTTCCAATCTGCGAATTTTTTTTGTAAACCGTAACGCCAATAAGCGCTTCGCCGTTTTTGGCATCTTTAGCATAACCGCTGATGGTAAATTTTTCCTGAGCTATTATGTTCAGGCCAATGAAGGCGAAAATCAATAAGAAAACGTTTTTCATAAACAGTAAATATTCGGCCGCAAACATAGGAAACTTTTATTTAAATTCAAGTTTCCTGGCCCGTTTTTTTCCTATAGTAATTAAACTTACAATAAATGAGGTAATAACCTAACTCAACACTTCCACTTCCTGCTCGTGAATATACAACAACAATTTTTTCACAGACGTATACCCTAAACTTAAAAGTGCATATTCATAATCCTGCATTTGGGAATGGTATTTCTGAGCATTCCGTTTCCCGGTTTTGTAATCAATAACAGTGGCTGTATTATTTTGCACCACTACCCTGTCTGGGCGAAGCACCTCACCAGTGGAAGTGAGAATTTCAAGTTCATTCTTTATATTGCCTTCTTCCTCAAAATAAGAAGAGATCGTTGGGATGGATAGCAACCGGCTAATATCGCCTGACATCTTTATGGCTTCCTCTTTTGTAATGTCGCCTGAAAGAACGGCGTTGGAAATAACCTCTCCAACATCATCTTTGGTTTTTATTTTTGATAAAATATAATGCACCAATATTCCGTATTCTCTTGCTTTGGTTACTTCTTCATTCACATCATAACCTGAAGCGCCTTTTATTTTAATCAGATCAGGATTTTGATTAAATGCAAGTTGACATATGTTAATTTGTTCCATTCCTGATTTACGTTGATGTGAAGCCCCTACCTTTTTACTAAGTATTCCATATTCCAATATGGAATTAATGGGGTCATATTGTTCCTGCGTTTCCGCAAAAACCGTTAACCACGTATGGCAATTCTTCGCACTTTTCTTTTTCAATTTTGGTGAAATGATATGAAGCCTTTCAACTGCCCTCGTAAAATCAACGTACAACATATTTAAACTATCCAAAGCCTGTTGCTGTCTTTCTTTTTCAGCTAAAGGTTGAAACACTGTTTCATCTGTCGCTTTAGTCGTATTAATCAAAGCCACCGGAAGGTCAATGTTTTCATCATCAATTGTTACCCAGATAGATTGAGGTTTCTCAATTTCCCATGCAAGGTAGGGAGTAATCACTACGGGGAATTCTAAACCCTTGCATGCATGGATAGTCATGATATTAACCGCATTAATTCCTTCAGGTATGATCACCGAAGCCTTCGCTGATCGCCGGTTCCACCAATCCAAAAACAAAGCCGTATTGGAAGTATTACTTTGAAGAAATCCCAACACTTCATCCAGAAAAAATCGAACGTATTGCGGATTGTGTTTACTTAATCCAAGAACCTCAACAATCTCCACGCAACTGTCAAATAAATTGGAAGCCGTTAATTTTAAAAGATTTACTATTAGTTGACATTCTTTTAGTATATCAAAGAGACTTTTAGATTTAGAAACATTTAAGAGCCTCAGAAAAGTAACATATTGTTCTTCATCACACAAGTGTGTATCATGCAGATAATTTACAACTACAGAAGCCGATACTAAATCTTTTTGATTAGAAATATATTTGAGGAAAGCAAGGGTTACTGTGATCTCTTTGGCATTATTCAGTAATAAAGAATCGGCAGAAACAACGGGAACACCACTTTCAATTAAAAAATTAGCCACAGTGCTTCCGTGGCGATTCTGACGTATGATAATACAAACATCGCTGTATTCATAACCATCATCAATGGCTTTTTTAATATAATCTAAAATTAAGTGCGTGTTTACGGTATCAGTTTCCTCTTCTCCAAGGTCAGCAAAATCAACACTCACATAACCATTCTCTTCTGCCTTATGCTCTTGCTTTTGATTAAGATATATTTTCTGAAAATCAATGTTCAGCACATTCGCGGCTAAAAATTCGAACAGGCTATTATTAAATTTCACAATGACGCTTTCGCTCCGGTAATTTTTATTCAATACCTTCTCATCAAAATTACGGATCAGGGAATCTTCCCTTTCCATCAACAACTTATTTTTGTTTTCGGATTTCACATAAGGCAAATTTACAAACTGCTCCACATTAGCGTTCCGCCAGCGGTAAATAGATTGCTTGCCATCACCGACAATTAAATTCAGGTTACCATTGCCTAAAGAGTTGTCAATTAAGGGCAACATATTTTGCCATTGCATGCCCGATGTATCCTGGAACTCATCCAGTAAAAAATGTTTGTAACGATCACCCAAACGCTCAAAAATAAAAGGGGTTGGTTCATTATTTACAACTTCCGAAATGCGTTCATTGAATTCTGAAATAAACAAAATATTTTCATCCGTTTTGTATTCGTTGGTCAACTTAGCCAACTCATTCACCAAACCCATGGCATAAATATTTTTATAGATCAGCTTAAATACATTATATCGCTGTTCATTTATTTGAAGAAAATTTAAAACTTCACAAGCTATTTTATCCAGCTCTGATTTAATACTATCAATGGCAGTTTTTTCTTCAGCGTTTGCTTTTCCTCCATGCCATTTATCCTGTTCCAAAGTCTTGGTGACGTTAGCGCCAAACAATTCATTTGTAGAGGTAGCTTTCAGGGTTGCGAGTTTCACAAACAAATTATAAATGCCCGATCCTCCACTTGCAAAAGCATTGGCACTTAATTGTTTTTCGTTGATAAGCTGTAGTGCTTTTTCTCCATTGGTTTTTAAAAACGTTTCGTGTTCTTTCGTTGCGCATCTTAATTTTTTTTTGATTTCTTCAAAATCAGAAATATCAAATTGGCTTAGTTTATATACTAAATCGCTTACACCTTCTTTATTGATTTCTTTAAGGAAATCGATGAGAGTTTGCTCAGGGTCCCAGTTTTTATTTTCTTCGATCTGAGCCAATGAAAACTGCACTAAATAATCCGTTATTAATTTATCCTTCCCTAAATTATTAATGAGCGTGGAAATCACTTTTTTAAACACCTTATCAGAATCCGTTTCAATCTGAAAATTAATCGGTAGTTTCAAATCAAGTGCAAATGTCCGGATAATCCGATGAGTAAAACTATCAATGGTTCCTATAGAAAAATCAGAGTAATTGTGCAGTATCTCAGTTAGTACAGTAGAGGCTCTTATTTTCAAATCGTCCCCGGGAATATTCAACTCAATAGCAATCAAGGAACTTAGCATTAAATTGGCCTCGGAACTGATCTCTTTTAACGCTTTAATAATGCGCCATTTCATCTCAGAGGCCGCTTTATTCGTAAAGGTAATCGCTAAAATTCCTTTATAAGCTTTAGTAAGGTTTTGTTCGTCAACCAAAGCCAACTTCAAATATTCCTTCACCAGCGTAAAGGTTTTACCACTTCCAGCAGAAGATTTATAAACGATGAAATTATTTGGAACAGTAGCCGACATGTAATCCGAAGGTAATATTATTAAAATAAAAATTAGTGTTATCAATTAAAAAAACATTTTACGTTTCATTTTAGTTTATTTGTAACTTATTCTCAAACTGCTGTTATATCTTTAAATCATGAAATTTAAAATCATTATCATTATAATTTCTTCATTTTTGTTTTCCTGTAAAGAATTCCAGGAGATACAAGTAACTAATATTGATGGTTTCAACCTTACTGCACTGACGCTTGAAAATCTGGAGGCACAGATCCAGGTAAAAATTAAAAATCCTAATTCAAAAGGTTTCAATATTTATCCCTCTGAATTTGAAGTTGTTTTTGGCGGAATGCGTTTGGGGAGAGCCAAATTAAATCGAAAAGTTCGCATTCATGCTAATTCGGAAGAAGTTTATTCCTTTAAACTGAATTCCAATTTATCAGAAATTAATCCAATGGATGCCTTAAACCTTTTAAATATGGGAAGTCAGGCAAATATTGTAGTAAAAGGTGATCTGAAAGTCGGAAAATTCTATTTTAAGAAGAAACTGCCTGTAAATTATATGGATAAAGTAAAATTTATGAAGTAAAGTGTAACTTTTTGTTCATTATTTGTGTATAAGTTACTCAGAAACTTAACTTATGTCCCAAGCTGAACTAATATCGGCATGTCTTAAAAACGACAAAACTGCAAAAAAGCAGCTGTTTGAAACATTTTATGGTAAATTATCTTATATTTCTTTAAGATATTCTAAAAATGCCGCTCAAGCCGAACAGGTTTTATTAAGTGGGTTTGCTGAAGTTTTTTCAAAATTACCTCAATTTAAGAGTCAAAATACAATCACTTTTGATGAATTTATCAGAAATGAATTCATTATCTTCACCATTAACTATCTTAAAAGTATCCGAAACGAGTATTATGTTGCCAGCACTGTAAAAGCTGTTGAATACAAAGAAACAAGTTACGATCTTTTCTTGGACAGTAAATTTATTGATTTAAGAAATGTAAAACAGGACACTTTATTACAATCCCTGCAGGCATTGGTGCCATCTCAGAGATTGATTTTTAATTTACATGTCATTGATAATTATTCATTATCTCAGGCATCAGAATTATTGGATACAAGTGAACAAAGCATAAAGTCTAATTTAGAGAAGGCCAGGTTTAATTTGCAGAAAACCATTGAACGAAATTTAAAACTTAGCAATGATGAGCAGCCAGTTTAGCTATGAATTAGATGAGCGCCATATCAGGTTAACAATGCAGGATGCTGAATTGGACTATAATGATGCGCTCTGGAACAAATTCGACAGCTTACATACAGTGGAATCAAAATCTTCTTTGATTATCGGACGTATGATACCATCCTTTAATATGAGCATTAGCCGTTCTGTTATTGTACCCGTGTTATTTGTTTTTTTGATTGGTGGTCTTTCTGCTATATTGTTTAGTTTTATTGACTTTAAGAAAAAAGTATCAATTGATAGTGAAATTCCCTTGCTTGCTAATCCTGACAACATACACAAAGCGGTAAAAATTTCTGAAAAGACGGTAAAACCGATTTCCAAAACTCAAATAGCAAAAGCAACCCTGGATACATCAATTAAGGTTATACCAACACCTTCAGTTCTTTCAAACAAATCGACATCAACATTAGTTATTGAAAACAAGAAAGAAGACACCATCAAATTAACCAAAGATAATCCTAAAGAAGAAATTATTTCGACAAACAACATTAAAAAAGAAACTTCTCAAAGAGTTGAAAAAAGAAAAAAGACCCGGAAAGTACGGTCTGAAATTCTTCCAGTTATCAACGCAGCCACAAATTTAAATGAAGGGGTTAGTGAACCGGAATTAGAACTGAAATAATTATTTCAGATTATTATCAAGCATATCTCCTATGCGTTTATCAATAATAAATGTAAAATCGTTTTCAGAAATGGAATCCAGGTTCACCCAACGTAATGACTGTGCTCCTTCCACTTTTTTTTCAAAATCAAACACTTTTTTAGATATTTTGAACCCAGCTTTTGCCGGATCAAAATGATGTGTGGTTTTTACTAGATAATAGATGCCGATTACTTGATTATTAACACTAAAGGCAGAATTCACGAAAAAATCAGTTGTATAAAAATGCGATATCACTTCAATATCTAGTCCTAGTTCTTCCTTAAACTCTCGGATAACACAATCAATCGTGCCTTCCCCAAATTCCAAACCGCCCCCTGGTAATTTTGTAATGTTCATGCCTTTGATATGTTCATCGGAAACCAACACTTTATTATCATGTATTAGAATTCCATAAACACGAACATTAAAATTCCTCATGCCATAAATTTACAGCAATAATTCGAAACAAATTTAGGAAAGGAAAACTATTTAGAGGCTTTATTGAAATAATTGAGATTTGTTGTGATCCCAATGGTATGTGAATTGCCAGTTAAAGCATATTTGGAATACGCATAATCCAAATGAAATTTATAAACTTTAAAACCAAAACCAAGCGATAAGCCGTTTGCCTTTTTAACGTCAGGAAGGGCCATTTCTTTTCCTTTTCTGAAATTATAGGCGATCCGTATCATGAAATTTTTACCTAAAATAATTTCTGTACCAACTACAAGGTGTCTTCCAAATTTGTCTAACCCAGTTTTAATTTTGTCGTTTCTTTTCTGCTTGGCTGTTTTAACAATGGGCTTATTGGTAAACGGATCAATATCACCTGATTGATTTTGCGGGTTTACATATGTTAAATCCCATTTTAATAATTGATCATATTGAAAAATTATCCTGAAGGGTGCTTTAGGAATTTTCTTACTAAAGCCCAGTTGAAAGTCTGTTGGCAAATTTTCTTTGGGGCCGTTATCTGAATATGGTTTCCATTGCTTGCCATAATTTTTCGCCAATAGAGAAACGGTGAATTGTTTTTTATTATGATAGGTTAATCCGACATCAATAGCACTTCCAAATGAATTATAAATCTCATAATGAGAATAAATAGTTTTTAGCGCAACTCCCAATGAAAGTGTACTGTCTTTATCGAGTGTTTTTGCAAATGCAAGATTCAACGAATAATCTGCTGCCTTAAAAGTTCCCGTTTCTTTGTCGTATTCATCTCGCCCATCAAATTTTCCATAATTAAAATACTGTAAACCTGCTGCAAAAGTTCCGTATTTTTTTAGTTGAAAAGCATATAAAAAATTCCCATAATTTAAATCAGCTACGTAATTGACATAATTAAATGCCAGTTGTTTGGACATACTTGGGTTTAATAAAGCTGGGTTACTGTAACCAAGGTTTACATCCTTATCCCAAATAGCCATTGATGCGCCCCCCAAAGCATTTGAACGCGCAGGAACCGGTAGGTCCAAAAAACTATACGTTTTGGTTCCACCTAATTGAGCAAAAACAGAGTTGCTTAAAACGATTAAAATATATATAACAGCTTTTTTCAATATGATAATAACGATTAAAAATATATATTATTGCCTGACTATCGGTTCTCTCTAAAAACGTTAGTTTCAACCCAACCTTTACCCCAGTCCTCATGTTCTTGTTCTGACCATATTTCAGGATAGAAAATGCGTTTCTGAAAGCGCGGAGGCAAATACTTCTGCCAATTTGTTCCGCCGGTTGCAGCAATATCTTCTGTATTTTGTTGTAAGTATCGCACAGCACTTTTATAATGCATAAGCGGCCAATTGATATTAATATTTACATCGAGTTCTTTTAGAGCGTTAATTAATTTTGGGTTTTTCTGATCACTTTCTGAAAGTGATTTATATTTTGCCCACATATTTTTACTTTGGTATTCTTTTGCAAGTTCAATAAACTCTGCACCATATTTTTTTTCAAACTGATTAAGAGTTAATGTTTTTTTTCCTGTTGATAATTCCGTTGCACCTTTATTCCAATAAATATTTTGGAACATTTCTTCAATAGTAGGATTTTTGCCTAGTAAGGAAGGTCTTACATCTTTATCAACTAAATTAAAAAAATCTGTAGCGCAAATTTCTATTTTACGGTACTGCGCGCTTTGAAACCCACTTGCTGGTAATAAAGCCATGCGGTAGCGCAGGAACTGCTCTTTCTCCATCCCGTCAACCATGATTTCAAATGATTTCGTCAATGATTCAAAATATCGGTTTATTCTCGTAATTCTTTCCGTGAAATAATTAACCTCGAGCTTTTCTTTCCATCCAAGATCATGGCCATTTGGCTGAATAATTTTTCCATTATTTCCAATTTGCTCCATTTCATGTAATGATAATTTAAAATAGAGTTCTGTAATCTGGTGATACATGATGAAAATTTTTTCATCCGGAAAATCAGTCTTAGGATTTTGTAAAGTAAGTAACGTATCAACTTGTATGTAATCCCAATAAGTTAAATAGTTTGATAATAAAAGCCCATCCAAATAACTATCAAGGCTTTGCCCAACAAGGCTAAATTTTTCTTCCAGTTGATTAACTCTATCAACAATTTCTTTCTTTAATTCCATAAGGCTAAAAATAGAAAAAGGATATTGATTTTACACAATATCCTCTTCATTATTTTTTTGTTTATTTTTTATTTAACTTCAGATGTTGGGTTAGCTAAATTCTTGGCACTAATGATATCAAGCTTTATTGAACCAACCACCAGTTTAGCCTGAGCTCTTAATGGGATATGATTTTTATCATCTGTTAACCAAACATTTAAATCTTCTTCATGTTTAAAGATTCTGCCCTTTTGAACTATTGGTCTGAACTTTACGCAATCATAAGTCCCAATTTCACAAGATATTCTTTCTTTACCTACATACCTGATTTTTAAAGGCCAAATCTCTTTATCAACAATACTATTGATTGTAAAAACATCTCCCACTTTTGCATTTGTTAAATCAAGGTTTCGTGCTGAATAAAAAGCTGAAATCATGTCCTGTGTCCCTTCAGGAACATCTACTTTTTCTCCGCTTCCAACATCTACTTTGTTTGTATAATGATTAAAAGTATAATCCTGGTTAATAATCACCCCCCCCTCATTTACTCTTCGAACAAACATCCATGGCAACATGGCGTCTTTATCAATATATGTTTCGTAACGGTCGCGTACTTTATAAAACCAATCAAAAGTTCCTTTTGAATATCCGTTACCAACAACATGATAAATCTTTCGTCCGGCAACTTCAATTAAATCCGGTTTTACTTCCATTACAATCTCACCAGCATCCATCATACCGTAATGTAAGCGGAAAGCTAAAATTTCACCTTCTTTAAACGCTTCATTTGGTCTGGAAGGAATATCTTTTTTAGGATGATCCGTGGGAATTATAATTTGTTCTAATTTATCCTGAGTGGAAACATAATAACCCGCGGAACTTAAAGCTACTGAAGCAATTATCGCAGATGCGAAGAGTGCAATATATTTTATCTTTTTTTTCATTTTCGTCTTTTTGTTTTGTGGCTTTATATAATTCAAATCTTATGCCATTATAAATTTACAAAGATTTTAACCAAAAAACTGTTTAAAAACCATAAAAGATTGCCTGAAACACTATATTTATCAATACTTAACAATAATATTACAACAAATTATCATTTCAATGTAAGTTTCGAAAAATGAAAAAATATTGTTTTATTTTTCTTCTTTCTTTTTAAATTTAGCCTTGTATCGTTTATATAGTTCACTTAAATTTTCATACTCTTCTCTGTAAAAAATACCTACACCCTGCGTAAAAGGACCGCCACTGGTTGCAGCTTCCGTATTATCGTTACTTCTATTAAAACCTTTTACCCTGTATCGTCCGGATTCAGATAATTTATACTCAAGAGTTACATCTCCAATAAGGTTACCTGAATTATTACTCTTAGTAGCAGTAGAATTGCTGCTAGGCGCGTTATTACTGGCAACACCAAAATTACCATCGATTGAAAGCCTGTTATTAAATAATTGTTTAGAGAGCGCCAGATCCAACTCATCACTGCTTAAAGTTCCTCCCGGTCTGTAATTAACGCCGATATCAATATCCTTAGTAACACCATTTAACCAATTGCTCATTTTATTACTCAGCATCTCTGAACCTGTAGCTGCTGCTGCTCCACCGGCGCTAATTCCACCTGACCCTGCAACAGAAATCGGGGTTACAAAACTACGAAGCAATAACAAAGAAAATACCTGACGATTTAATTCATTCTCATCACTTAAAATGCTTCTAATGGCTGATCGGGTCGTTTCATCGATTGTTGGCAATTCAATTCCGAAAGAAATATCAGGTGAGGTTAATTTATCCTTCATGTATAACTTACAGTCAACAGGAAAGCGCTTATTATAATTATTTAAAGAATCATTAGGAAATAACGGCTTAATAGAGGCTCGTTGCTTATAATTAGCAACAATGTCGATATTTGCTTTATAAACGTTGCCATTCCATTTGATAGAACTTCCTTTTTGGATTTCAAATTTCTTGGTCACAAAATCTTCCAAAGTAAACAGGTAGTCTCCCGATGCTAGCACATAATCCCCAAACATATCAAATTTGCCTTTCGAATTTATTTTCATATTCAGAATACCATCACCTCTGGCCTTGATAATATCACCGGACTTCTCATCAAAGATCAACTGCACTTCAGCATCCCTGGTTGCTTCCAAATTAAAATCAAGAGAAAAATTTGACTTTGTCTTTTTTACAACCGTCTTAATCGTATCTTTTGTTACAAACCTAATGAAATCATTACTGCCAATTTCTGCCGGGCCATCTAATGGAATATAAAAATAAGTTCCACCATTGGTTTTCATATTCAGTTCCATTTTTATATCATCCAAAAATCCATAAATACCGGCGTTTCCTGACGCGTAGGCCGTGCCATAATATGTTGGATTATTTGCAGCTGTAGTATTTAACACCATCAATTTAGTAGTATTTATATCAAAGTCAATACGTATATCTTTAAAATTATTATGGAAAATATTACCGTAAACGCTTCCCCTATTTCCCATTTTATCACGAATCACAATATTCTCAAAATTGATCTGTTTTGGTGTAATGTCCACTTCGCCATTCACACTGTACTGAACATTTAAAAAATCAACAATCATGATGCATTTAAAAAATTTCAACTTGGCATTGATCTCAGGTTTTTCAAGCGTTCCTGTTACTGTTCCATGACCATTCAAAAAGCCGACTTTAAATGTGAGGATATCTTGGAGAAACGGCTGCAACAAAGAAAGATCAAACGGCTCCGTTTTAAAAGTAATAGCAAGATTTTCTTCTTTTTTCTTAGGATAATAGAATCCATCAAAAACAATATTCTTCATTAAGTTTCCATCAAAGTCTTTTGCGAAAGCTGAATAGCCATTAATGTTAATGAATTCTTTTTCCGGGTTATATTCGCTTATTATTTTGCCGTATCCTATGAGCTTATTATTTAACTTAAGATCATTAAAACTAATATCACTTGACACCAGTGTTTTTCCAAAGGCCCCAAAAATGCTAGTATTGCCAGTTAATGTTCCATCAATATTTATTTTCTCATTTTTTAAAAAAGGATTTAACTGAGCTAGTTTAAAATTTTGAATAAAAACATCTATCTTATCGTTACTGTTTTTTGATAATCTTCCATCAATGGTAATTAACTGATTTTGATTATAAAAAGTTAAGGAGTTGATCCGAACTGATAAAGAAGTATCGATAACAATTGGATTCGCCTTCACAATTTGCCACACACTATCTTCTACTACATATTTGATTTTATCTAAAAGAATAGTTGCATTTGTGTTTTCAAAAATAACTTTGCCGTTGATAAGGCCGGCATTGTTAGGCCTCGTTAAATTATCCCAATTCAGATTAAAATCGGTAGTTTTATCTCTTGCAACGAATGTCAGGTTAGGATTTTTAAAAGCAAAACTATCTGAAATATTAATTGATTTTGCATTGTAAGCAAAAGAAACTCCTTTTGGGAGAGAATTGACACTAATCTCATTATTCCTGAATTTAATACCAGAGTACTCAATAATTTCGCTATTGCCTTTAAGATACAGATAGTTGATGGAAGCATCAAAGGATGCATTTATCTGTGTATTGGGACTTATCATCAGGTCTTTGACAAACAACTCTCTGACAATAGTAAAGTTTTTTATTTTGACCGATATATCAGCCTTATCGCTATAAATAAAATTAGATTTTGTTTTAACAATAGTAGGGAAGTACTCATTCATGTACTGTTTAAAAGCATCGGGTAGTGTGCTTAGATTGTATCTGCCATTTATCTGAACGTTGGCAATATTAGAATTCAGTTTTATATTTTTAACGGCAGTGGATTGGTCCAATTCGAGGTTAAAACTGCTAAGCGTATATATTTTATTAGCTGTGCTATAAATTGTATTATCAAAATTTATTAGGCCACTTAAATTATCAATACTATTTCCATTGAGATTAATTAAAATCTGTGATGAAATTCTGCCATTCAATTGTGCCGTAGCAAAATTCGTTTTTTCCAAATCGAAATTATTGATGGTAGAAATGAAATCCATTTTAGGAACCTTATTATTAAAATCGATGGTGCCGTTAAAATCAAAATTAGCATTGGTATCTCTGCTCACCACATAGCCCGTAAAAATTTGTTTTTTAAACATTCCGTTTAACTTTATATTATTGTATTGATAGCCATTATATGACGCCGATTTAACAATACCGTCAAAAGTGGCATCTAACTCCTCTTTGGTAAATCCTTTTCCTTTAATTTTAGTAGAAAGCGAAATAGGACCCACTAATTTAACTTCAGGAAATAACCTCGATAAATTAAAATTATTAGTAGTTATAGTGCCGGAGTATTCAAAAAGCTTTGATTTAGAATTATTCTTTAAACGAAGGTCCGTTTTTATATTTCCCACATCTGTTTTAAAAGTTCCATAGGTTGCAAACTCATTAATAAACCCGTCAAATTTTCCTTTATAAGATACAACACCTAACTTTGCTAATTCTTTTGGCAGCTTAAGGAAAGTAGGTTTATTAAACGGCGGTAAAGGAAATTTTTCAAGATCGGATTTAGACGTAGACAAGCGTATTGCATCAAAATGAATAAATGAGCTGTCGATATTGGGTAATCCTAAAATACTCAAATCGCCGACAAATTGTGTATGATCTCTATACCTAACATTCATATCCGTTCCACTCAATTCATTCACAAAACCACGAACTTTTCCATTAACAGCAATTGTTTCAGTAAAACCATTAAGCTCTTCTGAGAAATAAGCAATATCTTTAAAACTTACAGAAGTGCTGTCGTTAAGAGTGGCGTTAATGTATACTTTATTAATAAAATCCTGGTAATCTGTCCATTGATCATATTTAAACAATAATTTTCCTTTTAACAGACTGTTTGCAGTTTTCAGGTAAATATTATCACATCGTAATTCTACAGATGAAATTTTAGCTTTAGTTGTAAGGTTTTTTAATGTAAACCCACTTTGCTCTTTAGCACTAAAATTAGTGACCTGTGCAAAGATTGTATCATCTTTAAAATCAAATTCAGTAAAGGTTCCATAAACATCAGTAACATGTATATTATTATAATTCATGTTATTTACCACTCTGATTGTATCTTTTAATAAGTGATAAGTAAAATCAACATTATTTAATTTTAGATCACCATATGTTATTTTCCATGGAAAAGGAATGGTATCCTTTCTTACTTTATTTTTTGGCGCAAAATAATCAGCCAAATATTGGAAGTTCCAGTCTTCCTCATTTTTGTATTTTAATAATTTTACTTTTAAACCAGTCAGTGCTACTTCATCTAGCTTTAGTCGCTTTTCAGTGAAATTAAACCCGCTAACATTTACGGATATGTTTTTTCCATACACCAGCGTGTCATGATGTTTATCGCTCACAAACACTCCCTGCAAAGTAACATTTCTGATGAATGAAATTCTTACGCGTTCAATTTCAACTTTCGCATCCAACTCTTTGCTTAAATAAGCGGTTAGTTTATGTGCTGCATAGGTTTGAAAAGATTCCGTTTGAACAGCGAGGTAAAAGACATTTAAAACAACAACAACAAGAAGCAGAGAAAACAATATCGTTTTCCATAATATTCTTGTAATTTTACCAAATCCACTCACAGAGTATAAAAATAACTAAATAACCTAAAACTATTACGTTAATATAGCCTAAGTTATTGAGTTTAACCGGCAAGAATAAAAATGAAAATAAATTTACAAGCCCCATCAGATGTTTTTATTTTGAGCATAGAATCGAGTTGCGATGATACTTCCTGCGCGGTTCTTAAAAATGATATTTTATTATCGAACATAACTGCCAACCAAAGTATTCATGAACAATATGGCGGAGTAATTCCTGAATTGGCTAGCAGGGATCATCAAAAAAATATGGTACCGGTTGTAGATGCTGCTTTAAAAAAAGCAAACATCAATCTTTCACAAGTCAATGCTATTGCTGTAACAAGAGGCCCGGGTTTAAGCGGAAGCTTGTTGGTTGGATTATCTTTTGCTAAATCGTTATCTCTTGCATTAAACATTCCTTTAATTGAAGTCAATCACATGCAGGGGCATATTTTGGTGCATTTTATCAAAGAACCTAATGAAGAAACCAAACATCCTGAGTTTCCTTTTTTATGTTTAACGGTTAGCGGTGGCCACACACAAATTGTAAAAATCACAGATTATCTGACGTTTGAATTATTAGCAGAAACAGAAGATGACGCCGTTGGTGAAGCATTTGACAAAGCAGCTAAAATATTAGGGCTGCCATATCCCGGAGGACCGCTTATTGATAAATTTGCGCAATTGGGTGATTCTACAAAATATAAATTTCCGATGCCCCGCTTACAAAATAACAACTATAGTTTCAGTGGTGTAAAAACAGCTTTTCTATATTTTATACAAGAGCAAACAAAACTAAATCCAAATTTTATTGAAAAAGAATTACATAATATCTGTGCTTCTTATCAATCTCATTTGATTAATTATTTATTAAAAAATTTATTAGCGGTAAGCAAGGAAACCGGAATCAAACAACTTGCCATTGCAGGAGGCGTATCAGCAAATTCTGGATTAAGAAAAGAGATAGAGGAGTTAGGAAATAAACATGGATGGCAAACCTATATTCCGAAATTTGAATATTGCACCGATAATGCCGCGATGATTGGAATTACAGGATACTATAAGTTTTTAAAACAGGAATTTTGCGGATTGGCTGTAACTCCTTTAGCAAGATACCAAATTTAGAAGTTATAAGGAGAAAGGTATGAACTATTATTTACGCCTTATACCTTACCACTTTCTCCTTACACTTTATTTAGTATTAAACTCATTCATGCACCTGGCCAAACCAATAAATGCAAACGCTTTAATGGCATCAGCGGCAATTTTTATTCTTTCGTTAAGAGCTTTATTTTCTTCATCACTCCATTTTCCCAACACGTAATTTACCTGGTTTCCTTTATTAAATTCATTGCTGATTCCAAAACGCAATCGAGCATATTGATTCGTGTTTAAAACTTCCTGAATATTTTTTAAGCCGTTATGTCCGCCATCACTGCCTTTTGGGCCCAAACGAATTTTCCCAAAAGGTAATGCCAGTTCATCTACGATCACTAAAACATTTTCAATTGGGATTTTTTCATTCTGCATCCAATAATTCAAAGCTTTTCCACTTAAATTCATATAAGTTGTTGGCTTGATGAGAACCAACTGTTTTCCTTTATATTTAAACTCCACTAAATCCGCTAAGCGATCAGATTTAAATTTCAGGTCATTTTCAGCAACTAAAAAATCCAATATATCAAAGCCAATATTATGGCGGGTATGGGCATATTCATCGCCAATATTACCTAAGCCAACAATTAAAAACTTACTCATACAACAAAGGTATTTTTTTTGATTAAAAGCTCACTTTTTTTGATGTAAAAATTATCTTTAAAATATTTTGTATTATAAAATTAATGCTTATACTTGCGGTATCGTAAAAAAGATCTGCATTACCTTGTAGTTCTAAATCACAAAAAAACATTAAAATAAAAAACTCTTTTTTTAATTATTATTCCCCTTATTAAACATAACTATGTTTGAAGCATTAGATTTAAGTAGCAGGGTTTTACCCCAGCTAAAAGACATTTGTAAGCAATTTGGTATAGATGCAAAAGGATTGGTAAAATCCGACATGATTTTAAAAATCATTGATGCACAGGCTGCAAATAATGAACTGGCTGCTCAAGTAGCTTCGCAGTTCCCGAAAAAGAATACAGAGGCTTCCAGTTCTTTTTCTAAAATTGAAAAAACTGCTGAAGTAAAAACAAAAAAACCCCGTATTCAAAAACCGGCTGAAGGAGAAACGAAAATTGAAAAACCTTTATTTGAGGAGTCTCCAGTTGAAATCATAGCTGAAACAAAACCCGCTTTCGAAAAACCATCCCGTCAGGGCGGGATTGAAAGAGAAAAAAGAGAAGAGCCAATTAGAAAAGTGCCTGTTCACAATCATAAGCCACAGCAAAATCAGCAACAACAGCATCAGCAAAATCAAAATCAACATACAGAACAGACAGATTCAAAACCTGTTGTGAATAATGATTTAGCCATTAATATTGAAGCGGAAGAAAAACCTCAAACGCCAGATGGAATGGAAATGCACGATGCGAAAGAAAATGAGCATAAACAGTTACCGAAACCTGAAAGGGTTTATTATAACTTTGACGGTATTGCCATTGGCGAAGGTGTTTTAGAAATGATGCCTGACGGTTATGGTTTCTTAAGAAGTTCAGATTATAATTATTTAAGTTCGCCGGATGATATTTACGTTTCACAATCCCAGGTAAAATTATTTGGATTAAAAACAGGCGATGTTGTGCGAGGTGGAATTCGCCCTCCAAAAGACGGAGAGAAATTTTTTCCATTAGTAAAAGTAGAAGAGATCAATGGTCGCGAACCATCTTATATCAGGGATCGTGTTCCCTTTGATTATTTAACACCGTTGTTCCCTTCCGAAAAATTAAAATTAACCGGCCATCCTTTACAGAATAACAGTACACGTATCATTGATATGTTTGCGCCAATTGGTAAAGGGCAGCGTGGTTTAATTGTGGCACAGCCCAAAACAGGTAAAACAGTTTTATTAAAAGATATCGCTAACGCCATTGCCTATAACCACCCTGAAGTTTATTTAATTATTTTATTAATTGATGAGCGCCCAGAAGAGGTAACCGATATGGCTCGCAGTGTAAAAGCTGAAGTTGTTTCATCAACCTTTGATGAACCTGCAGAAAAACATGTAAAAATTGCCAACATTGTTTTGGAAAAAGCAAAACGTATGGTTGAATGCGGACATGATGTAGTGATCTTATTAGATAGTATCACGCGTATGGCGCGTGCTTATAATACAGTAGCGCCATCCAGCGGAAAAGTGTTGTCCGGTGGTGTTGAAGCAAATGCTTTACAAAAACCAAAACGTTTTTTTGGAGCCGCCCGTAAAATTGAAAACGGAGGATCCTTAACCATTATTGCCACTGCTTTAACAGAAACAGGTTCTAAAATGGACGAGGTGATTTTTGAAGAGTTTAAAGGTACAGGTAATATGGAATTACAATTAGACAGGAAGATTGCAAACCGACGGATTTTCCCGGCGGTTGATTTATCTTCTTCATCTACACGTAGAGATGATTTATTACTGGATAAAGATACATTACAAAGACTATGGGTTCTGAGAAAACATTTATCGGATATGAATCCTGTTGAAGCGATGGAATTTTTATTAAACCAATTAAGCAAAACAAGATCTAACGAAGAATTTTTAATTGGAATGAACCGTTAATAAATCATTCCGTTTAAAAATTATGTCAACGAAAACCTTTTTATATCCTATTATTTACAGCATACTGGTTATTGTTGCCACCTGCATTACATTTTACGGAGGTTTTACAAACCATATTAATAAAGTAACCATTATTGGTTGGTTATTGATTATACCATTTTGTGTTTTTGCCATGTTGTATGCGAAAAACACATTATATCATGGTAATATTGGCGGTAAAGATGCTGTGAAAGAAGGACTGAAGTTTATTATTTTTAGTACCGTTATTTTAGTATTATTTCAATGCATTTTTTTTACTTTGGATTTTAAAGCTTATAAAATTAATTTCATTCAGACCTATGGTTTTGAATTAGCGAAAACTCAAATTAGAAACGGTCATTTAAAAATTACTGAAGCAGAAATTCCGAATTTGATAGCGAAAGAAATTGAACAGGTGACTCTTTTTAAAGAATGCACCAGTATTGTTTTTAAAAATTTATTTTTAGGAACTATTACCTCTGTAATTTGTGCGGTAACGCTGAGGGCAAAACTAAAGGGGTGATTTTTGGGCGTTTCCGCCGGCTGGCTGACCAGGCTATCCTCGTCTCACGCTAAGGCGTGATTGCAAAAGAACAGGCAAAAAGGATTTTTGCTTCTATACTTAACGCTATTTAATTAAAAGTTCCATATAATTAATCACTGCCGTCCGGAAGTTTTAAATTTTCAGCAATAGATTCATTGTAACTCTTTATTTACAGGTTAATTTTTTGTTGTGCGCAAGAATTATGTTTTGTAAATAAATTTTCTTTTGGTGGTTTTTTACTTTATTTACTACTAATTTTAATTCGCTACATAAATATTCTATATATAAATAATGTAATAGGCATATTCTTATTTCATCTGAAGAAAAAATATTGGATAGAGGTTACAGATCAATAAATCTAGATCTTAACAAATATGAGTGAGGAATTTACTTATTAAAAGTATCCATTGAGAATTCCGGTAAAATAGAAACTCAAAAAATCATAAAACAATAATTCATTAATTCTAGTGCCTAGCTAATTTTACAGACGGACTAGAAACTTTATATTTATAACTAAATCAATTTAGGTCTAAAAATTATAGAGTAAAAAATAGACCTATAAGAGTTCGAAAAAAATCAATGTCATTTTCTTGAGCATCAAGCTAACAAATCTTTCGATTGAGTGACTATTTTGGCGATTCTACAAAGGTTGCAGCGCATACACTGCAAGAGTTGGACAGTTGTATTATACAACCTAAAGCGTTAATTTTATAGTTGTACTTATGTTTTAAAAATGAAAATAATAATTCTAGTTGTCATATTGATTGTATCCTTCAAATCAAGTTTTTCTCAAAACGTTATATCAAGTCCACCAAAAGAAATCGAGATCAATAAAAAAACAAAAACTTTAAGGATTTCAACAGTGGATCTATCGGAAAAAATGGTACTTGACATGAAAGACGAGTTTGTTGCCTGGCAAGAAAAAGTGATTTTAACATCGGTTTTAGATTACAACCGGGAATTTATTTTAGTGCACAACGAGTTAATGAATGAAACTGATTTATTTGATGCTTTAAGAAAATATAGTATTAAAAAAGAAAACATTCTTTCTTACGAATAAGCTCCTTCCCCCTGTCCTCAGATAAAGTCCTATGAAAAAATTTCTCCTGTTCCTGTTCTCTATTTCGTGTTTTATTTCCCTAGCACAAACCACCACTGTTACCCTTACAGCTTCCGGTACGTTTATTCCTCCTTGCGGTGTGTCAACCATCACAGTTGAATGCTGGGGCGGTGGCGGTGGCGGTGGCGGCGGATTTACGGGTAATGCTGATGGCGGCGGCGGCGGCGGCGGCGGCGGTTTCACTATAAATACTTCGGTTGGTGTTATTTCAGGAACTTCATATAATTATACTGTTGGTACTGGTGGTACTGGTGGTGGTTCTCAATCTACTGGGGTAAAAGGCGGGACAACTACTGCAGTATTTGGAACAACTACTGTTACGGCAACGGGTGGGAACGGCGGGACAGGCGCTACATCTTCGACTGGCACATTTAATGGTGGAACCGGTGGAACAGGAACATTCACTGGTGGAACTGGCGGTAATGGAACAGGTAGTAATAGTGGTGGTGGTGGTGAAGGAGCGTCATCTTCAGCAAATGGAGTTAGTGGTTCTTTGCAAGCGGGTGGGTCTAGTGCAGGAAATGGTGGTGATGGTCCCGTTGGATTTACAAGTAATACCGGATCACCTGGAAGTAACGGAAATGCACCTGGCGGAGGCGCAAGTGGAGGAACAGAAACTGAAATAGGTGGAACGGGAGGCAGAGGAGAAATAAGAATTAGTTACATAAATCCTCCAACCCCAAACGCTGGCGTGGATCAGATATCCTGTACAACAGGGACTTTTGCGCTATCAGCAACAGCGGCGCCTAATGGTTTTACAGGCGCTTGGACTTGTTCCATTAACTGCACTGGTATTTCATTCTCAAATGCGAGCTCAGCCACCTCCAGTGTAAGTACCGTAACTGCAAATACTGCGGTGACAATAAGATGGGCATTAACGCACACCGCATCAGGTTGTACTCTTACCGATAATGCGGTAGTTTCAAATTCTACCACCTGTCCTCCTGTGAATGATAATTGCCTCAATGCAACCCCATTTCCTGCAGTTCCAACAAATGGGACCTGCGCCAATTTAACCAATCAATCTACGGCAGCGGCATCCAATTCCAGTGTTACTCCATCCGGCGCTTGTACCAGTAATTTAGGTACACCAGATGATGATGTGTGGTTTTCATTTATCGCTACAAGCACTACTCAGATTCTATCTGCTACCAGGGTTTCAGGAGTCTCCGACATTTACTGGCAGGTATTTTCAAGCGGCTGCGGTGCAACCATGATCGCGGTATTGTGCACTGATACAGATGCAGGAGCAACCATGACAGGCTTGACAATAGGCAATACTTACTACGTTAAAATGTACACTTATTATAGTGGAGATGTTACATCTCAGAATATATGTATTTCAACTACTCCGCCTCCTCCTACAAATAATAATTGTTCAACGGCTACTCCTTTTCCCGCAGTACCAACAAACGGAACATGTTCCAATTTATTGAACCAGTATACAACCGGCGCATCCAATTCAAATGTCACTCCATCAGGTGCATGCACAACCAATGGGGGAACACCCGATGACGACGTTTGGTTTTCATTTGTGGCAACAAGTACTTCCCAGTTATTATCTGCAACATATGTTTCCGGAAATACTGATGTTTATTGGCAGGTATTTTCGGGTAACTGCGGCGGCACGATGACGGCTATTTTGTGTACTGATAATAACGCAGGGGGAATTATTACAGGTCTTACGATTGGTAATACTTATTTTATAAGATTATACACCTGGTCGAGTACAGGGGGCACTAGTCAAAACATATGTATTGCTGCACCACCGCCTCCGCCTTCAAATGATAATTGTGCTGGTGCTACAGCTTTTCCAGTGGTTCCAACAACCGGCGCATGTGCTACATTGACTAATCAATCGACCAACGCAGCCACTAATTCCAGTGTCACTCCTTCAGGAGCCTGCACCAGCAATTCAGGCACTCCAGATGATGATGTCTGGTTCTCATTTGTTGCGACGAGCACTACGCAAATTTTATCTGCTACTTATGTTTCAGGCGCATCGGATATCTATTGGCAGGTATTTTCCGGTATCTGCGGAGGTACAATGACATCTTTATTATGTACTGATAACAATGCCGGTGGAACCATCACAGGGTTGACGGTTAATCAAACCTATTATGTAAGACTTTTTACATGGTCGAGTGCAGTAATAACCACACAAAACATTTGTATCGCTGCACCGCCTCCGCCACCACCCAACGACGACCCATGTGCAGCTACTGCTGCTGCAGTGAATTCAGCACCGGGAACTTGTACCGTTCAGACGGCAGGAACTATTTCCGGAGCTACTTCGTCCGGAATAGCGCTAGGATCCTGTTTGGGAACTGCAGATGATGACATATGGTTTTCTTTTGTAGCAAACGCAACTTCAATGAATATAAATTTAAATAATGTTGTTGGATCAACAACAGACTTATATCATTCCGTCTATGCTGGCGTATGTGGATCCTTAGGAACAGCGTTAATTTGCAGCGATCCTAACAGTAGTACAATAAATGGACTCAGCATAGGTAATACTTATTACGTCAGGATATATTCTTCTACTTCGATTTCAGGCCAAAATACAACTTTTAGTTTATGTATTAATCCAACACCACCACCACCTACAAATACAACATGTAATTTAATGCAGCCTATATGTTCAGGATCACCATATATATTTCAGGCACAATCAGGTGGAACCGCTGCCCCCGTAGGCCCCAACTATGGTTGTTTAACTACAAAACCAAACCCAACATGGTTTTACCTTGAAATTGCAACTCCAGGAACTATGGAAGTTGATTTGACTGCAGGGTCAGATGTTGACTTTGCCATGTGGGGTCCTTACGCGGATCTTGCAACAGGTCAAGCCGATTGTTCAAGTTATCCTTTACCTATAGATTGCAGTTATTCTTCTTCCAGCACAGAACAAATGAATATTGCTAATGCTCAAACCGGAGAGGTATATATTGTGTTAGTTACCAACTATGCAAATATTATTCAAAACATTACATTGAATCAATCTCCGGGCGCATCGGCAACCACCAACTGTGCTATTATTTTGCCGGTTGGCCTATTATATTTTAATACATATATCAATGAAAATGAAGAAATAAATTTGGAATGGGCCACAGAAACTGAGCAGAATAATGATTATTTTGAATTACAAAAATCTTCAGATGGTTATAATTGGTCAGTTTTAGCAACCAAAGATGGTAAAGGAAATAGTATATCAAAAACAGTATACAATCATGTTGATCAAAATACTTTAACAGGAATCACTTATTACCGCTTAAAACAAGTGGATTTTAATTTATCATATATTTATTCCAATATAATTAGTATTGATCTATCAAAAGAAAAAGAACAAATAACTAACGTTCGTCCAAATCCTACAAAGGATCTTATTTACTGTGATGTTTCGGCTAAGACAAAAGGAAATATCCTGATTGAGATTATCAATTATACAGGAGAAGTTGTATTTGAAACTGCTAAAACAATAGAGGTTGGCCATAATTCACTTAATCTTGATCTTATGAACGTAAATAATGGAGTGTATCTTTTGAAAGTAAAGCTAGAAAATACCGGAAAAATCCTTGTCCATAAAATAATTAAAAATTAATCCTGAAAAGCCCTGGAATTGAATATTTCAGGGCTTTTTAACAAAAATATTTATCAATTACAAACGACTACAAGTGTTTTTATTCAGATACAAACATTTTATAACCGAATAATTTTTGATACAGTCTTTACCTTTGTATCGTCGAAATGATGAAGCGCTTCAAAATCAAAAACGGCAAAATTAATTTATAGAAAACTTAATAATTTAAAAAAGAAAATCATGAACACATTAAGAAACCGCGTACAGTTAATTGGTAATTTAGGAACAGCTCCAGAAGTGAAAAACTTAGAAGGAGGAAAAAAAATGGTAAGATTAGTAATTGCTACTAATGAAACCTTTAAAAATCAAAAAGGAGAAAAGGTAACTGAAACCACCTGGCATAATGTAACCGCCTGGGGAAGCCAAGCAGAATTTGCGGCCAAATATTTAGAAAAAGGAACGGAGATTGCCATTGACGGGAAATTAAAAAATAATAATTATACAGATAAAGACGGTGTTAAACGTTATGTTACCAATATTGTTGTCAATGAGTTTACCATGATAGGCAATAAAAAAGTATAATATTAATTCTTTATCACAAAAAAGCCCATCCGTCAATTAACGAATGGGCTTTTTTATTTAATAATTTTCCACGGATTTTATTTAACCACCAAAATGCCATTAGCCAAAAAACGGATTTCCTGTTTGGGTTCTTTAATGGCATCAATTTCTGCCTGGAATTTTTTTCAATCTTCTGCATAGTGCTTCAACTCCTCAACTGTGGTAGTTTTAATAATGCAATTTTTCCATTTAAAACCACATTCTTGCTTGAGATTGCAATAATTTTTTAGAATTTATTAATCCCATTACAAAATTAGCATTCTTTATTTTTTTGCGGGTAAATATTCTTCCCTTAACATTTATTTTTAAAGAATCACAGATGTTATTCGTGAGATTAGAAAATAGACCCTATATAATTTAACACAATACACAAATTATGTAAAATCTTTTACTTGCAGTTTGTTTATCTTTACAGAGAGAATGAGAATATATTGTAACATAATGTTTTTCAGTTTTTGTTTTTTGGCATGTGTTAATTCCCTTGCCCAATCACGTATACAAAATTTGGCATCTGTTCAGCATAAACAAAATATGTTGATTAGTTTTATTATTACACCGGGTAGTTCTTGCACCGGTTACCAGATACAACGATCATCCGACTCGGTTAATTTTGAAATACTTTATGATTACAATGCTATTTGCGGTGATTTAACAAAACCACAAAATATTTTTTTTACGGATGAAAAACCTTTAAAAAATTCTTTTAATTATTACCGGATTTTTATTCCGCCACAGGATTATTCAAATATTACATCAGTTATTTTTAATGACATTTCAGAAAATGGGTATTTATTATATAATAATCCTATTTCTGAAACTTTATTATTATTAGGTAATTCCAAAGGTGCATTACAAATATATAATCAAAACGGAAAACTGTTAAATACCTTTTTTTCTAATGAAGAAGGGTTATTTAAAGAGGAATCAATTTCATGGCCTGCCGGATTATTTTATTTTAAAATTGAAACAAATATTGGAAAAAATATTGGAGGTAAATTTATTAAAAGGTAAATCAATGGTATTTATTTAAAGGAAGAAGCTGTTTGTTACTGTTTAAAAAACTAATCATCATGACCCTTTGCGTTTTTTATTTTTTGCTGAAGGTATAATTCTTCTTCCTTTTGCATTTGTATTTTCAGGGAATCACTAATGTCTTTTACCCCTAGCTTCTCAAGATTAGGCTTTCCTGCATTTACCCATGCCGTGTACCACAAACTTCCAACCATTGCAATGCTTTCTCTCATTCTGCGTTCTACCTGACCTTTGATCATTAAATCGTAACGGTTAGTATATTCTAGTGAATAAGTCTTAATCATGATGTTGCCCCTGTTTTCAAAAGCATATTTCCGGTCCGTTGGAAAATCCTTATTTAACATCGCTTCAAATTTCAAAACACTATCCACAGCCAAATGACTGTCATAAACTATTTTCCACGCTGATTTAATTGGAGAGTCAACATATTTGGCGCGGCCTACAAAATAATCATAATCTTCTGCTTTCAACTCAGGGATTCTACTTTCCCAAAAACCATGTATGCCACGCTGACCGGTAAATTGGCCATTGTAGTTTTCCGTTGTATGCAAAGGCACATGCGCATCCGCAATATAATGACCAAGGTCGGCGCTATAAGATAATATCCTGTCCAGATTTTCATCTTTAAAGGCGTTCATTAATTTGTAGTAATGCTTTTCGATCTGCCATGGAACAATACCATAAGCCATTAAAGTATCTTCGGTGTATTTGTCAACGGCGGCTTTCCAAAATTTTGGCACGCTGTCAAATGCGTGTTCTCCATAATGATCAATGTCAATATAATGCCTTGGTGCCTCCCCCTCTACACCATAACGACGTTTGTCAGGATCAACAGCATGGTTAGTTATAAACTCAATATGCTTTTTGTAAAAAACTACCATTTCAGGAGGCAAAGTAAATACGGCCATCCTGTTAATACGTTTATGGCCGTAAAATCCCCAAGAGTGCGAAGATTCTTTAGGAAAAAAGAATATAAATCCTAAACAAACTAAAATAATTATAAAAACCCTTTTTGTCATTTTTATATTTTAATACCAATAATTAAAATGTCGTCCACTTGTTCATAGGTTTTTTTCCAGTTATTAAAGGCAGTTTCTATTTTTTGTTTTTGTTCAACAGAAGAAAGCTCTGAAACAGACACCAATAATTCTTTCAAATTTTTTGACATGAATTTTTTGCCGGATTCTCCACCGAACTGATCAGCGTAACCATCAGTAAAAATAAATAAAGAATCGTTCTTTAAAAGGCTGATTTTAGTTGTTGAAAATTCCTGCTGATCTGAAGTGAAACCCGCAATAGCCATTTTATCGGCTTTATATTCAAACGTATTACTATTTCTTATCAGGATTAAGGGTCTGTTTGCAGCTGAAAACTCCACTTCGTCTAATGACTTATTGAATTTTAATAGGGCAATATCCATTCCATCCATTTGTTTGGATTTATCAGAATGCTGTTTCAGCACTTTCTTTATCTGTTTATTTAAAAAGGATAATATTTTTCCGGGCTCAGATATTTTCTTTTCAAAAATTGCCTGTACTATTTTATCAACGCCAATAATACTCATTAATGCGCCGGGCACACCATGTCCTGTGCAATCCGCAGCGATGCAATAAAATTCATTCTGGAATTCACCAAACCAATAAAAATCACCACTCACTACATCTTTTGGTTTGTAATAAACAAAACTCTGTGGGAACCTATTTTCAAGTTCGGCAAGATCCGGCAAAACCGCCTGCTGAATTCCCTTTGCGTATTGTATACTGTTATCGATTTCCTGTTTTTTCTCAGCAATAATATGATTTTGTTCCTTCAATTGAATATTGATCAATTGTTTTTGCTTGTTTTGTCTGAACAAAAGAGCAGCAACAGTCATAACAATAAAGGCTACCACTAAAAGACCGAAAATAAAATAAGTATTTTTTTTATTTTTTAATTCCTGGATCTCATTGGCCTGTTTTAACTGCTCAACATTAGCTTCTGATTTCTCAAGAGAATATGAACTCTGCATATTGCTGATATTTGTAGAATAAGTTTCCTTATCCATTTCTTCTTTCATATCTGAATATTTCTGAAAAAACAAATATCCATCCTTATAATTACCTAATTTAAAATTGCATTCCGCTAATCCTTGAAGCGCTAATACTTCCATATCTTTAATATCATGGCGCTGATTATACCCATGAAGAAAATTGAATTTAAGAATGGCTTTTTCAACCTCATTATTTTCCATTTCACATAAACCCATATTCAATACACAAATCATCATACCTGTAGAATCGCTGATTTTTTGATCGATTTCATAACTCTTTTTATTATAAAAGGTGGCCGTAGCGAAATCTTTTTGTCGATAAAATAAATCTCCAAGATTACCATAAATACGTCCCAAATCATTGTAATAATGGGCGCTTTTGGCGTATTCAATTCCTTTATTAAAGTAAGCAATGGCAGAATCAAAATAGACTTTTTTACTTTTATCGTTCTGATACCTGTCAACATAATAGCTAGCCAATGCATTATAAATTTTCAATAGCCCTAATGTATCTTTTAAAGAACTATAGATTGCAAGTGATTGATATAAATACTTATCGGATTTGTAGTTATGTTGCTGAATGCAGATAATCCAGCCAATATTATATAAGGAGAAGGCAATGGCTTTTTGATCATGGATAGAATCATTGATCCGATATGCTTTAAAATAATATTCCTGTGCCTTTTTGTAATCGGAATGAAACCAATAGGCATCAGCCATAGAGTTATAGGCATTTGCTTCTCCTTTTATGCTATTTAATTTAAAAGATAAATCAAGCGCTGTATTGGCATATTTGATCGCTTCTTTAAATTCTGAACTGCTTAACTTATTCGAAAGGTTAAGCAGTCTCTTAATTTTTATTGTATCATCTTTACCGGATTGGATTTGCTTCTTCAGCACCTCAATATTTTTCGGATCCTGGGCATTTAGAAAGAAGCACAAAAAGAAGAAAACAGAAAAATATAATGACTTTGATTTAAACATAGTGTCATTAAAGATATAAAAAATAAGTTAATCCGATGCGGACTGATTAGCAGGGTATTACATCACAAAAAGGTGATTAGAAATATGCTAAAAAAAATCAGGCAAAGCCTGATTTTCAAACATAAATTCGAGTAAACAATATTCACTCTACAAAAAGTGTCAAATCGTATAAATTAAATGGTACTTGTTTTAATGGAAATTAAACACCTCCTAATAATAGTAATATCTTTTTCATATTCTTAAAGTTTAAATTAATACTAAAATCAAAACTATATTATATTAACAGTAAATAAAAGGGGGTTGCCCCCTCAATTCAATAATAAAAAATCCCATCCGCAACGTTGCGCATGGGATTTAAATTTAATAAATCGCTCCTTTCTAAGCTTTTGCTTCCTGCGCAGCCTTGATCTTGGCTTTAATATTTTCTGTAGTAGTTGAGTTAGGCCTTTCAATAGCAGAGCCTGTTGCTCTATCCCACACCAGACTAGCTAACACACCCAATGCACGAGAAACACCGAATAAGACAGTATAAAAATCATATTCATGCATTCCATAATGAACTAGTAAAGCACCTGAGTGAGCATCTACGTTTGGCCATGGATTCTTGATCTTACCGGTAGATTCAAGAATCGGAGGGGCTACTTCATATACCATTTGTACTATTTCACAAATGTTGTCATGCTTAATATAGGTTTTGTAAAAGTCCTGCTGGGCTGTAAAACGTGGATCGGTTTTACGCAAAACTGCGTGGCCATATCCCGGAACTACTTTTCCTTCAGCCAATGTCTTTTTAATATAATCAGCTATCTGTTCCTTAGTTGGTAATCCGCCACCCAACGCTTCTTTCAATTCCATGATCCAGCTTAATACTTCCTGATTTGCCAATCCGTGTAATGGGCCTGCAAGTCCGTTCATACCGGCTGCAAAGGCTAAATACGGATCGCTTAATGCTGAGCCAACCAAATGGGTTGCGTGTGCAGAAACGTTTCCTCCTTCATGATCCACATGAATCGTTAAATATAAACGCATTAGGCGCTTCATATCAAATTCTTCGTAACCAAGCATGTGAGCAAAATTAGCTGCCCAATCCAATTTATGATCCGGTTCAATATGAACTCCATTTTTGTATTTACGACGGTATATATAGGCTGCAACTCTTGGTAAACGAGCAATAAGATTCATTGAATCTTCGTATACATAATCCCAATAATCTTTTTTGTTAATGCCTTTAGCATAAGCCTTTGCAAATAAACTTTCTGTTTGCATCGCCATGATCCCGATCACAAACTGTGTCATCGGATGTGTGTCAGTAGGTAATTTTTCAATGACATCAAAAACGTGTTTAGGTACATTGCTTCGCTTTTGCCATTCGTTGGTGATAAAACTCACATCATCCTGTGTTGGCAATTCACCAACCAGCATTAAATAAAATATACCTTCAGGCAATGGTTCTGTACCACCAGGCGCTTTTGGTAAATGCTTACGCAATTCGGGAATAGAATAACCTCTAAACCGAATTCCTTCTTCCGGATCCAATTTAGATGTTTCGGTAACCATACCAATCATACCCTTCATTCCTTGGTAAACTTGAGCTACAGTATATTCGCCTAATTTAAGATCACCATGATTTTTGATAATATCTTTAATTTCTGCCGCTAAAGGCACTGCCTTTTCGCGAAACTTATCTTTTAACCTATCCATTTTATAATCGTTTTAAAAACCTTGTAAATTTATGCAGTGTATTGATTTAAACAAATTTAATTTGAATTATTTTTAGATCAAATCAGAAATAAAAGTAATACTTTTTTTAGAGTTTAATTTATGAAAATACAAGCATCTGATAAAATAGATATAATAAGAATTTTGTAAGGATTGTTAGTAATAAAATGATGGTTTTTTTCTCTAACCAACTAAAGATCAAATGAATTCCCTGCCTATGGTGTAGTGTCCCAATTTTCACTTTCCTCTTTTGCAGGCCTAAGTGTTGCAGTAGAAGATTTATTTGCCTCACGTCTTGCATCGCTTTTACCAGCCCAATTAAAGCGGTAGTAATCATCAGAAGTTTCTATTTCATCACTTAGTAAAGCTTCTAATTCTTTCGAATCAATATTACCTTCCTTAACTATAGTTGGAAATAATGATTTAAGTGTTTCGATATTTGCCTGTAAAAAATCTTCGCTTTTACTTAGTGGGTGGACTTTTGTAATTTTTTCCACGAGCTATAATTCCTTAAAGTATAATCAATGTTTCTTGTATTGCTTGTTTTAATTTTTTTTCAACCTTTACTTCGTCTGCATAATAGCTCCAATTACTTACTACATCTGCAATTTGTTTAATAATGGCTTCAGCTTTTTTTACATTCATTTGTTTTGCCACTTCTAACAAATCGGCTTTTGTAATTTCTTTCCTTTTACCATTTACACTTAACACATGTTGGCTAACCCATTCGCTATTTGGCCTATAAGCATGGCAAACATCATAAGCAGGGGAAAGTTTCCATACGCCTTTTTTATCCATGATAAACATAAAATTTTTAGTATGGTCATCACAGTTTCGTGCCATTACATTAAAAATCATTCTTCGGTATAGTTGCTCTGCTTGAGGATAATGTAAGCCAAGCATTCGCATGGTTTCAAATAATTGTTCATAGCTATATAAGTTTAACTCATTAAAATCGTAATGTTGCATGGCACAAAAACTTTGCACATGCAGTTTTTCTTTTCCGTGTTCACGGTCAAATCTTTTTGTCATAAAATGTGCTCTTCCATTTTCTTCATGCAGTCTGCATTCTGTCATTTCAATACCTGCATTTTTAGCCATTAAGTAATAAGCCATTTCAACACGACCATAACCACTAGATGCGCCAAACTGTTTATCTGTTACTCCATCAAATTTTATTAACCAATGTGCAAATCCTTTTGGTGCATCGGCTTGACCGCTTCGCACCACTTTAGTTTTAGAGTTATATGCAATAACCGCTTTAGCTCTTGCTCCACCTGCTGATGTTCCAATCTTTAAAATATCAAGTAAAGCCTTTTCTTCATTTGCCTTTAAGTTTGTGCTAAAATCTTGTCTACCTGCTAATATTTTTTCAGCAACTTCAACCAAACTATTAATTTCAATTTTACTTGATTTGTTTGATGTTTTTTGTGTTACAGGTTCAAATTCTAAAGCTCCCATACCCCTTTGGCCAATAAAACAAAGTGTTTCTACTGGATTTAAACTGTCTGATGCCCTACCATTAAGAGTAAGCCAAGTGTTTATTAATGCATTACCATATTTGTCAGGTAATACATCTGCCAATAAGCCAGGTAATCCTCTAAATGTTTTTATATCTCGTAGTTCACTAAATGTAAAAATTCTTCTATTGGCGTTTTCAATAGGCATTTTAATTGGAGAAAGATTCCAGCTATTTTTAAAAAATGTACTATCATATTCAAATGAGCCGAGGCCAGTAAGTGAGTCCCAGGCAATAGCTCCCACACGTTGATTCCAAATATTTATAAAAGCTGTTGTTATCACGACCAGTTTGAATTAGTTTTTTTTGTTGCTGTTTTTGTCTTTGAAGCCCTTTTACGTTTTGATTGTTCAAGTTTTGCCAATTGAATAGGACTTAATTGTTGTTGAATTTCAAACTGCTTTAATACATGTAACAAATTTAATGCTCTCAGTAATTGAATAAATGTAATCATATTTGCTCGCTGTCCTTTTTCAAATTCTACCATAGTAGAACGATTGATACCAGCTTCAGCAGCTAACTGAGATTGAGTTTTATTTTGCTCTAAACGGTGATGCTTAATGAAGGCGCTTATAGTTTCCACTATAGCGTTATCACTCATCGCATTGATATGTATGTTGTTATTATCCGTCATTATAGTTTAATTACTTATTTAATGTTGGTTATACCCAACAAATATACGATTAATTATTAATTTTTAAGCTCGTTTTTAAGTTTTACTATTTCGGAACGCCTAAATTGCACTTCGGAATTTATTTTAACCTGTGTATTTAGGGTTCACACAATAAGTCAATTTAACTTTTTATTCTCTTTTTGCTTGGTCCTTCGACTGCGCTCAGGATAAACTGCAAAGAAACAAAAACCCAAGGCGAAAGACCAACTCCCATTTTTTATCACACAAAATGTCTCCGCAGCGTCGCCTAAAAAATCGTAGTTCGCACTCTTTATTCATGTTGTTTATATTATGCATAGGAATAAATGAGTGCTCCGCAATTCGCAAAAAGCAGCCGCACTCATGCCATGGCGTGACTAACGTATGATAAATGTGCCGCTAAATGATTCAAACCTTTTTAAATATTTTCCGCAAAAGCCGTGCATAAAAAAGAAAGTAAACTCTTTAAAATAGTTGAATCTATTACTATTTCAGTGTTTTGAGTGAACCCTAACTGTAGTTGGAAATAATGATTTATGTGTTTCGATATTTGACTTAGCTCTAACTAACTAAAGACCAAATGAATTCCCTGCCTTTGGCACTTTTCAATTGTTTTTACCTTTTCTGGGCATCTAGCTTTTCTGGAAAAATCTCTGTATAAATTACTTTCCACGGTCGATACCTTAACGTATACCCTTTTGTTTCCAGTTCATTGTGAGCCAATAGTCTTTGTTCAATATTGGACGTATATCCAATATAAATCTTATTGTATTTTTCTGAATATAAAACGTAAACAGTAAACATTTGTACATAAAAAAGTCCATTCGCAGGGCACGAATGGACTTTGTAGTGAGAACGTCACGCTGTAGCGTGATGAACTCGTGTGTAGTGAGAACGTCACGCTGTAGCGTGATGAACTCGTGTGTAGTGAGAACGAGATTTGAACTCGTGACCTTCGGGTTATGAATCCGATGCTCTAACCAACTGAGCTACCTCACCAAATATTTTATTTTAAAGAACTCTGAACTCTTGTCCACTAACCAGCGGATATGAATTCGATTTCGCCAACTGGCGGATACTCTCACCATTTATTAAAAGCAAAACCCTCTGCTTTTCAAAGGGTTTTAGTGTGATCGTGTAGGGATTCGAACCCCAAACCTTCTCATCCGTAGTGAGATGCTCTATCCAATTGAGCTACACAACCAATCCAAAAAATTGGAGTGCAAATATACTTATTTTAGTTAAATTGCAAACAATTTTAACCGAAATTTATGCAAAGCATTATCGAATCCATTTGGGATGACAGGGAATTATTAAAAAATCCTTCTAACCAGGATGCTATACGACAAATTATTGAAGACCTTGATAAAGGCAAAATCAGGGTTGCTGAACCAAAGCCGGATGGCAAATGGCAGGTTAATGATTGGATCAAAAAGGCAGTCATCTTATACTTTCCTATCCAGCAGATGCACACCATGGAAGTTGGCCCGTTTGAGTTTCATGATAAAATGAAATTAAAAAACAATTTCGCTGTCGCTGGTGTCAGAACAGTTCCTGGTTCCATAGCACGCTATGGTTCTTATATTTCCAAAGGTGTGATCATGATGCCAAGTTTCGTAAATATAGGAGCCTACGTTGATGAAGGAACCATGGTGGATACCTGGGCTACTGTTGGTAGTTGTGCTCAGATTGGCAAACACGTTCATTTAAGCGGGGGAGTTGGAATTGGTGGCGTGTTGGAACCTATACAGGCCGCACCTGTAATTATCGAAGATAACTGTTTCATTGGTTCAAGATGCATTGTGGTAGAAGGGGTTCATGTTGGAAAAGAAGCTGTATTAGGCGCTAATGTATGCTTAACAATGTCTACGAAAATTATTGATGTAACTGGAAATTCGCCTTTAGAAACCAAAGGTTATGTTCCTGAAAGGAGCGTGGTTATTCCGGGTTCCTATACCAAACAATTTCCTGCGGGAGAGTTCCAGGTGCCTTGTGCTTTAATAATCGGAAAGCGTAAAGCAAGTACCGATTTAAAAACTTCCTTAAATGATGCTTTAAGGGAACATAACGTGGCTGTATAAAACTTGAAAAATCAAAACATACTTGTTATTCAAACTGCTTTTATTGGTGATGCCATTTTAGCGTCTTCCGTTTTAGAAAAATTACATTCGTTTTTTCCGCAGTCCAGAATTTCAATCCTCGTTCGTAAAGGCAATGAATCTTTATACCAAGAGCATCCATTCTTGGCGCAAACACTGGTGTGGAATAAAAAGGAAGGCAAATACAAAAGCTTATTCAGTTTATTAAAAACAATAAGAAAACAAAAATTTGATACCGTTATTAATTTGCACCGTTATGCCAGTTCAGGATTTTTAACGGCATTTTCTAAAGCACAATATACATCCGGTTATGATAAAAATCCTTTCTCTTTTTTATTTAATAATAAATCAAAACATAAGATTGGCGATGGAAGGCATGAAACTGAACGCTACAACGACCTGATAGCATCAATCACTGATAAGGTTGCAGCCAAACCAAAATTGTATCCAACGTTCAAACAATTTTTAAAAATAGAACCGTTTACTTCACAGGCGTTTGTTTGCATGGCTCCTTCCTCAGTTTGGTTCACTAAGCAACTTCCAAAAGATAAATGGATCGAACTATCTAATAGCATTCCGAAAGAAGTAACTATTTATTTATTAGGCGGACCAACTGACAAACTATTATGCGAAGAAATAAAGAGTGCAAGTAATCATTCTTCGATTCAGATTTTAGCGGGAGAACTTTCGTTATTGGAATCCTGTGAATTAATGAAGCATGCTAAAATGAATTATGTGAACGATAGTGGTCCTTTACATTTAGCATCAGCCGGTAATGCTCCAACAACAGGTTTCTTTTGCTCCACAGTTCCGTCCTTCGGATTTTATCCTCTATCCTACATTTCATCGGTTATAGAAGTGAAAGATCTATATTGCAAACCCTGTGGACTGCATGGATATAAAGCTTGTCCTGAAGGTCACTTTAGATGTGCGAAAGAAATTAAATTACCTTTATTTAAATAGAGAAAAAGCCCCCTGCTTTTTTATTTCTCTATTATCTATATCCTTCGCAATAATAATGTAAAAATAAGTTCCGTCAGGCACTTCCTTCCCATTCGATTTACCATCCCAACCTGTCTTAATAGTATCCCATTGATACATTTGTAATCCCCAACGATCAACGATTGTACAATTAAACTCTATAATATTAAATCCGGTTACTCTAAACACATCATTTACACTATCATTATTTGGCGTAAATACATTTGGAATAATTAGAGTTGGTTCTTCGTTTAATACAGTGATTATTAAAAAATCCGTATCAGTACAAGAACCGTTTGATGCCGTTAAATAAACAGTATAAGTGCCGGCAACCGAATAAGTTTGTGACGAAACAGTTTGTGTATTGGCCGAATTTCCATTTCCAAAATTCCAGGAATAATTAATTGCACCATTACTGTTATTTGTAAAATCAACAATAACAGGTTTTACTCCACTGGTCGGGTTTGCACTAATACTTGCGTTTATATTTATCACATTAATATTAATTGTTTGCGAAGCCGTTCCGCATCCATTCGTATTTGAAACTGTAACTGTTCCTCCATTGGAAGTAACAACTGAACCAGTGCTTGAACTGTTAGACCAAACATAAGGACTTGTTCCACCGGTAACTGTTAAGGTTGCTGTTTCGTTAGGACAAATTGTAGTGGTATTAGATGTTAAACTTATAACAGGTAAAGAGAGTGGAACCACAGAAGAAGTAGCACTTAAAGTATAACATACATTAGAGGTTTCTACTGTATAAACATTCGCACTATTTACCATCAGGGTATTTGTAGTAATTCCACCCGGCATCCAGGTATAATTCCCAATGCTTGAAGTGGCTGTTATAATTGCACTTTGCCCTGTACATAAATTTATATTTGCAAAATCAACTGACAATGTTGGAGCAGCAACAACGTTAATTGTATAAGAATCTGAAGAACTTGAGCATGCATTGGTTGAAGTAACAGTTCCCGTTGTAGTTGCAGATGCTGTTAACGTTAAGGTTGCATTAGTATTTGATGACCCAGACCATGAATAATTATTATTAGTGCTATTAGCTATGATATTAATTACATTTCCAGAACAGACTGTAAACGAATTAGTAGTCAAAGTAACTGTTGGGTTTGGAACAATAGAAACAGAAATACTTTTGGTATCAGTACCGCAAGCATTCGAAAAAGTTACCGAAACAGTTCCTCCATTAGTTGTAACTACCGTACCGGTAGATGCGCTGTTTGACCAGGTATATGGGGCAATACCACCGCTTACAGTTAAACTTGCTGATTGAGCTGGACATAATGTTGGTGTATTAGAAACTAAATTTAATGTTGGCGTTACATCAGCTAACAAATTAACCGAAGCACTTGGAGCACCACAGGCATTTGAAACAGAAACCGTATATACACCTGCAGTGGTTACTGCGATTGTTGGAGTATTAGTTGCCGAATTACTCCAGCTAAAATTATTTAAATTACTGGATGCCGTTAAAGTTGCAGTAGTGCTATTACATAATAAAGTAGATGTTGCTGCAATGGATAATGTTGGCGTAATTAGTACATTAATATTTATACTGGCGTTTGCTATACCACATACACCTGCATTTACCGTAGCAGTATAAACGCCCGGTGTTGAAATAGATAATGTTGGTGTGTTAGCACCTGTACTCCAGGTGTAAGAACCCGTACTACCAACTAAAGACAAAGTGGATGTTGTTTGGCCACCAGCACATAAAGAGTTAGAACTTGTAGAAATACTTAGTGTGGGTGTGGCATTAAATGAAACATTAACCACTACACTTGAACTATTACACACATTACTTGTAGTCACTGTATGCGTTCCTGCCGAATTTACAACAATTGAATTAGTGTTTATACTGCCAGGCATCCAAGTATAAGTTCCTGAACTGGATGTAGCGGTTATAGTTGCAGATTGCCCGGCACATAAAGTAACGTTAGGATTATTAACCATAAGACTTGGATTTTGCGTCACCGTTAAGGTATAGGTATTAGAAGCAGAACCGCAACTATTTGTACTTGTTACGATACCGGTTGTAGTAGTATTTGCCGTTACTGTTACGATTGAATTTGTTGATATGGGATTGTTCCAGCTAAAATTAGTAGTATTACCTGTAGCACTTAATGATAGCGTGCTTCCTACACAGGCTGTTAGTGTGGTTGCACTTAAGGTTACGGTTGGCAAAACTAAAGGGTAAACAGTAAAAGTATTGAGAGTAGTACCACAAGCATTAGTTAAATTTAAACTATAGCTTGCAGAAGCCGTTCCGCTTGGAGAAGAAACAGTATAAGTTGTTCCGGAACCTGAAGGTGAACTCCAGCTTGGAGTAATAACACCTGCATTAGCGGCATTAATCACAGAATAAGTCATAACGCTTATCGAGCTTGGACATAAAGAATATCCATTAGAAGCTGCTAATGAAAATACAGGTAAAGATGTGATTGATATAGTAACAGTAGCTGATGCCGAAAAACTATTACTGGCACAGGTTCTGGTAATAGAACATGTCAATTGAACAGTTCCGGTTTCGAAAGCACCCGGGGTATAACTTGTAGTAAGGGATGAAGGGGCTGAGAACACACCCGTACCGCCAGACCAAGATACAGAGTTATAAACTCCACTTGGTGTAGCGGTTACCGTTGCAACACTATTGTAGCAAACAGTTTGATTTGGACTTACCGTTACAGCGAAAGGTATATAGGGAGCTTGACATCCACTATTAAAATAAGTACTATTATTAAAGCCATCATAAGCTACAGCGTCCCCATCACCAATATTTATTAATCTCCATGGTTGGTATGTAACAGAATTTGAGGTACAAGCATGTAAATTATCGATGATAACAAATGAACGAGTACCCGGACCGGCGGTAAAATTAGTAAATTGTCCGGCAGTAGTAGTTGTAACGGCCTGAAAAACCATATATACCGTATCAGTTAAATTTGAAAAAGAATTTGCAAAAGGCAACATATTTTGTGAACCTACTAAAATAACATTTGCATTAGCGGGTATTGTTCCTATTCCGCCCACTAATGGCGGCTCTAAAACTAAACCGCAAGCCGTAATAGTACTGTTAATGGCAGAAACCTTACTGGCCGTAGTAGCATTTTGTACCAAGCCATTCCACAAATTATTATTATTAGGCCATTTGTTTAATGCGTAAACGCCTGATGTGGGTGCACCCGCTATGGAAATTTGATTGATTGGCAGCGGCAGAGCGCCGTTTTGAAAATACACCATTTCGTTAAGTGGTTCCGGAGATCCGCAAGCATCTATCAATAACGTTTTAATTTTTAAACAAGTTGACCCGGGAGTTATAGTGTTAGTAGTAATTACCGTACCGGTTAATGCAGGCAATAAATAACAATTAGTACCACTGTTATATTCAAATACGGAAAAATAATAATCTGTCCCAGGGTTTAATCCTGTAACAGTTACAGAATTTCCTATTCCATTATAAACAACATAATTTCCAGGACCAACTTGCTGACCACTTGCAAAAACACTATTTGCAGTATAAGTAACATTATTAATAGGAAAAGTATCTACAAGAGCTGTTTGGCGGGCAAATACAATAGCGTTTCCACCATTTCCGGATGTCCAAGTTACATTTACCGAAGTATTATTAATGGATGATGAAGTGAATAAAGAAGATTGTATAGTTGGTGGAGTGCATCCTACAGTGGTTAAACTCCCTGTTAATGCTGGTATCAGATAACATGTTCCTGCACTATTATATTCAAATACCGAAAAATAATAATTAGTTCCAGGAGTTAAGTTTGTAACATTAGCTGATGTACCAGCGCCATTATAAACTACATAGTTTCCTACACCAATTTGTTGTCCGAGTGCAAAAGCAGCATTAGCCGCATAAATAGTGCCTGATAGTGGCGTGGCGTTTACGGCAGATGCTTGACGTGCTAACACTATAACGTTTCCTCCATTTCCCGCAGTCCAGTTTAAGTTAGCAGATGATGTTGTGATAGCGGAAGATACTAATGATGTTGCTTGTATAGTTGGAGCAGTGCATGAAGAATAGACATTGCCGTACAATGTGAAATCATCTAGCCTAAAAGAACCGGTACCTGTTGCACCAGATAATTGCAAAACAACGTTAACGGCACCTGATAAACCATTTGCAGCATTTGATACAAGTAATGTACCGGTGGAAATTCCCACCGTTGGCGTGGTTCCTGCCCCTATGGTTGTAATTCCATTAACAGTTAAGGTCCAGTTTTGAGCGCCTGTTCCACTTCTTTGACGCCAAAAACTAAATTTTGTGATATCGCACAAAAAACCAGGAGCAACCGTGTAACTTAATGAATAGGTTGGTGTACCACCTGAATTACTAATACTTAATGCCTGGCCGGTAGCTCCTGCTAAACTACTAAATCCTGAAGCAAATGAAGTGGTCCATTGAGAAGCGCTTAAAGCAGGATCAATAGTACTTGGAGCAACGCCGTAGGGATTAACTGCCGTGAAAGTGGAAGTGCCAAAATTATGCTGGTAGATAACTTGACCAAAAGACAAATAGCTAATAGTAATACTCGCAACAAAAAGGATGGTGTAAATAAATTTATTCTTCATAGGTAGATTTTACTATAGTACTATTATTTAGAAATGATGATTTTAAAATTTTCGGTTTTATAAGGAGTCGTTATTCTTACAAAATAAATACCCTCGGCAAAAGCTTCTGTGTTAATAATTGTTTGAGATTCTTTAGCTGCCTTCTCAACTAACAACTGACCCGATAAATTGTATACTGTAATGGTGCTATTTTTTGGAAGGTTTTTTTTAAATTCAATTACTAAATTTTGTTGTTGCTGGTAATGAATCGAATTCCATTCAGATGATTTCTCATCAACAGAAATAATTTTATAATAATTTACTTTACCGTTTTTTTCTTTGGTTCCTAAACGGTAATACGTAATGTCATCAAACGGAGTATCGTCAATAACACTGTAAGTTTTTCTTTCAGTTTCATTATTGGTAAAAACAGTTGCTAACTCTGTAAATTTCATTCCATCATTACTTTTATCAATTGTATAATACCCAACATATTCTTCGTAAGCTACTTTCCAAACCACATCATTTTTCTTACCGTTTTTAGTGGCATAAAAATCCAACAAATCAATAGGTAAAATAACTTTCGGGACATTACAGCCAGTATTCACATATGACGATGGAGCGCCCCCTGAAGCGGGCCACGTCACAGTACCTCCATCATTGCTAGAACTAAATGGGGTTAAACTGCAAGCATCGTAATTAGTAGTAAATGTACAACTTGTAGACGCAGAATTTAATTGAAAATATCTCATTCCACAACCGGCAGTATTGTTTTTAAATTGTCCGCCTGAATTCCAATTGGCATCATTAGAAAACAAAACATAAATAACTGCACCACTTCCACATAAACCAGAAAAGTTATTATCAGGAGTAGCTGAGCAACAAAAATCTGATCGAACTATCATAATTTCGGCATGAGTTGGAATTGTTGTTCCCAAAGCATCCACAAATGTTCCCGCACAACCAGAAAAACTATTTAAACACGTAACTGCAGCAGCATTATTTACATAAGTGTTTGTAAGGTGATCACTAGCTTGTGTTAAAGATGTAGTTGTTCCATACCAAAGATTAACGTTTGCAGTGGCTTGCGATACTGTCGTAACATTAACGCTATAATCGCCAGTATTTAAAAATACAGCTTCCCCCTGGGCTTCCCCACATGTTCCTGCACATGCGTCAATAAATGCGCCTTTTAAAGTTGGACACTCAATAGAGGTAACAGTTATTGTTGATATTCCATCCGTTGTTACAGTACCACAACTGTTTGCAACAACACATTGAAAAGTGTGACCACTCATGCTTACGAGTGGGTTTGTAACATTGAGCACCGATGCAGTTGCACCAGCATAAGTAGGATTTACACCTCCATTTGCAATTGGACTGCCGTTTTCCTGCCATTGGTATGTTAACCCAGTACCTGATGCTGCAACAGTGTAGGAGGCAATTCCTGCAGTCGTAGTATAAACACTTGTAGGCTGCGAGGTAATTGATGGCGCTGCCTTGATAGTTAATGAAACCGTACCCGATGTAGCTGTACAACCACTAACGTTTGTTACCAAACATTGATAAAAATATTGCGCAGATGCAGTTCCGATAGCAGATAATGTAGCAGCAGTTGTACCTGAAGTATAAGTAACTCCAGTTGGTGTTCCGTTTGCTACATTTATAAATGGTCCGCTACCACTAGCGCTCATTTGCCATTGATATCCAGGACTTGTCGCGGAACTAGTAACAGTAATTGCTGTAGTTACATTGGCACAAACTGTTTGTGAAGTTGGTGTTATAGTTGTTGTTGGCGGGGTACAAAAAGTTGCAGTAACACTAACGTTATCTATACCGATACCCTGTGAATTACTTGCTCCTGTATTTAAGTTCCATCTTAAATAAATACTTCCATTTGTAGATATATTAAGCCCAGTTATATTAAAACTACCAACAGGAAAAGTTGCTTGCGGCGCATAAATATAAGCGTTGACACCAGTTCCAATTGTTGCAGCCGGTACATCGCCCACCGCAGCAGCAATCCACGTTGAGCCATCTAATGAGTAATAAAATTGTACAGAAGCAGCTGTCGTATTAATTCTGTACCTTTCTAAATCATAACTAACAGCTAATTGAGTTAAATTACCTGCATTAGTATTTTGATAAAAAGCCATTATACTATTTGGGCTAGCATAACCTGCTGATGTCATTACTCCCAAAGCTCTATCAGTTGCTAATGTTGTTCCCCAGTTATATCTACCGCCAGTTACTGGATTTCCAGAACTTGCTTGAATATTAACGGCTGTGAAATTTCCAGCATTTGCCCATGTTGGTGCGGAATTTCCAGCATCACTAAACTTCCAATTTGCCGGCAAAGATGCTGTTGCAGAAACGCCCATTGCATCAAAATTTTCTGTTACTGGAGTTGTGTTTGGAATAGAAATCTGCCCCCAACTTTTCGAAACATTCAACACGCATAGTAAAGTAAAAACTTTAACTACGAATTTAAATTTGCATGTATATAATTTCGCCATTTAAAAAATCTTTCAATTTGTTTAAAGCGGTTTCGGATTGATTTAATATTACAATTAAATTCCTATAGGATGTTCACTTATTAAACAAATTTAAACATTTTAAGCATTATTGTTATGTTTTTATCATCAATAAATTGTTAAAAAAATAAGGATTTGGTAAGGATCAAACTTTATTAAGTTTCTACAAAAAAACTACAAAAATTATTGTAAGAAATTAGTTCTCTGTTATGACAACCTTAAAATTTTCAGTTTTATAAGGAGAGTCTATTTTAATGAAATAAATACCTGCCGCAAAAAAAGACGTATTAATTTTAGTTTGAGGTTGATTCACTGTTTCCTGTGCTAATAATTTCCCTGACAAATCAAATAAATAAATGTCACAACCAGCAGGCACTGAATTTTTAAACTCCATAACTAAATTTTGCTCAAACTGGTAATGTTTAATGTTCCACTCTTTGGATTCCCGATCTATAGAAACGATTTTCTGATAATTTAAAGTGCCATTAGATTCTTGCGTTCCTAAACGGTAATAACTAATACCCTCAAATGGATTTTCGTCAATGACGCTATAAGTTGTGACCTCCATTACATTACCTGACAATACAGTGACCATTTCCGTAAAGTTAACTCCATCGTTACTTTTATCAATAGTATAATATATAATATTTTCTTGAGAAGCAACTTTCCAAATAATATCATTTTTATGTTCGTTCTTAGTGGCATAAAAATCCAATAGAGCTATTGGCAAAATAACACCGCCATTAGATGCACCAAATGTTCCTGATCCTCCGTTTTGCCAGGTTGAACTACCATCAAAATCGCGTTCTTTTGAAACTCCATCTGTGTTGCTTCCAATAATTTCATAAGTTGCACCACTTGCCGGAAAAGTAACATTTTTTGGAGTACATGAACCTAAAACCGAAGTTATCATTCCATTTGGTAATTGCCCGCCTCCCCATATAATTGCGTCCTCTATTCCTGATGATGAATTATATAAAATAACTTGTTCACCGCTATTTGTAAGTATACCTATTTCGCCTGCCGGGCCGGAGGTACAACCACAGGTTGCCCAATTTAAGTTAGGACTTAAACCACTCCCGGCTGCACTGGCAATTGTGTAATATCCACTCGCGGCTATTGTAGTACCAGATGGAAAAGTGACTGCAAAATCACCATCTGTTAAGAACCAGCAACCAATATTTACTGCTGATGCTGAACTATTGTATAACTCGACCCACTCTGCTGTATTTGGCATATTTGCTCCATCGTTTGGTCCTGAAGGATTTATCATGATTTCGTTAATATAAATTTGGGATTGACCTTTTAAACCATTTAATAATAAAACCAAAAACATACTCCGTTTTGTTATTTTAAATAATCTATAAAATTTATTCATTGCTTTTATCATAGGAAGGCATTTTGAATTTAAACTATTAATTTAATGAGGCGGTTTTGGTTGAATTATGTCACAGAAAAATGAAATAAAATACCTGTAGGATGTTCGCCTTTAACAGTTCAAAAGTACATGATGATAGTATCATCTATCTTACGGTAAGATTATTCAATTATTAAAAAAATCACCTCCAAGAATACGTTAATTTAATATTGCATTTAAAACATTTCATTTATACAAACTATTGCAATTCCTAAACTATTTAGCCAATTAGACGAATGTTAATTAATAGTAGAGGAACAAAAAAATTATGCCTAAATATTTATATACTTTAGCTTAAAATTAATTAAAATGAAAAAAGGATTTGTATTTTTTGTATTACTGGTAGCCTGTGGGTTTTTACTATCATTTATTAATACCACGGCAGGTACTGAGTTAGGATTAAATGCTGCTTTGCCAATGGCGGATGAAAAAATGAAAGATGTGAGCGGTAAGGAGATTTCCCTTAATTCTGTAAAGACAGCAAAGGGACTTTTAGTGATTTTTTCTTGCAATACTTGTCCGTATGTGAAATTAAGCGAGAGCCGCATCAAAGAAATATCTGATGATTGTTTAAAGCAAGGTGTTGGATGTGTTATTATTAATAGTAACGAAGGGCAACGTACCGAAGAAGATAGTTTTGATGCCATGATAAAATATGCTGCTTCGCAAAAATTAACCTGTTCCTATTCACTGGATGCAAACTCAAAGGTGGCTGATGCATTTGGCGCTACACGAACACCACAATGTTTTTTGTTTAATGCAAAAGGATTAATTTACAAAGGAGCCATTGATGATAATGTAAAAGATGCAGCTTTAGCTAAAGCACATTACCTGAAAGATGCAGTAGATGCTTTAAGTAAAAATGAAACTCCAAAGCTACAGGAAACAAAATCCATTGGATGTACTATAAAAAGAGCAGAGTAAAATATAGCCACTAAATTTTATATTATTAAAAACTCCCACCAAATATTCAGTGGGAGTTTTTAGTTAATCGTACTTTTTCACAAAATAATATGCTAAATCAAATACTTAAATAATTAAGGATTGATCGTCACATTTTGAACTAAAGTAGCTGACTTTTTCTTATTCTTAACAGTAAGTGTTACAGCATAAGTTGCCGCAGTAGCATACTTATGTTTTACGGAAGTTCCTGTGCTTGATGCCCCATCGCCAAAATCCCAGGAATAGGACTTCGCATTAGTTGAACAAGAGCCATCAAATTGAATTTCTTCATTAACTTTTGCCACACCGCCTTTATCAACAGAAAAGCACGCCGTTGGTGTTTTTGTGCAACTGGTAATAAAAAATGTTCCCGCTGCTAATAGCCCAAGAATCATTGTCATAGATTTCTTTTTCATGGTAGATAATTTTTAAGGTACTTGTTTGTACATCGTAAAGATAATGTAATTAAAGGCGTGAACCATCAGAATATATTGCTTCCAGATCAGTTCTCTGCTAATTTATGTAAATAAAAAAGCCTCATATGTTAAAACACACGAGGCTTTTTAAATTAGAATTTATTTAAATTAAACCGTTAATATCTCTTTTTCCTTTTGTTCTAAATGTTTTTCACATTTTACCGAAAATTCATCTGTAATCGTTTGCATTTTTGTTTCGCCACCTTTAGCTTCATCTTCCGGCAATCCTGCCTTTTGCAACGCTTTAATTTTGTCGATCGATTCTTTACGAATAGTTCTTAAACCAACTTTTGCATCTTCACCGCACGACTTGGATGTTTTTACCAAATCCTTACGTCGCTCTTCTGTCAATGGCGGCACTACAATACGAATCAATATTCCATCATTCTGCGGATTAAATCCCAGGTTTGCTGCCTGAATCGCTTTTTCGATTGGCGTTAACATTGTTTTTTCCCAGGGCTGAACTAAAATAGTTCTGGAGTCCTGCGTATTAACACTAGCCACATTACTTAATGGGGTTTTGGCTCCGTAATACTCAACCATCACATTATCCAACATTGTTGGGTTTGCTTTTCCTGCACGAATTTTAGCCAACTCCATTTCCAAATGAGAAATTGTTTTCTCCATTTGTGTTTTTGCACTTTCTAATACTGTTTTAATATCACTCATAATTGAAATTTGCGTTAAAGGTAATTGTATTCTATGGATTCAAAAAATTTATCGTGGTTTTTTATACAGCCACCTCTGCCTTAATATGCGGATGCGGATCGTAATTTTCTAACACGAAATCATCTATCTTAAAATCAAAAATAGATTTTACTTCCGGGTTGATCTTTAATGTGGGCAATGTTCTCAATTCCCTTGTTAACTGAAGGTTTGCCTGTTCAATATGATTAGAATATAAATGCGCATCACCTAATGTATGAACAAAATCGCCTAATTGCAGACCACAAACCTGCGCTACCATCATCGTTAAAACAGCATAAGATGCAATATTAAAAGGAACACCTAAAAATATATCTGCGCTGCGTTGATACAACTGACAACTTAGTTTTCCATCAGCAACATAAAATTGAAAAAAAGCGTGACAAGGCGGCAATTTCATATGGTTGATATCTGCCACATTCCAGGCGCTCACAATTAACCTTCTTGAATCCGGATTATTTTTAATCATATCAATCACCTGAGAAATTTGATCGATGTGTTTTCCATCGGGCGTTGGCCAACTTCTCCATTGATATCCATAAACGGGACCTAAATTTCCATCTGCATCAGCCCATTCGTCCCAAATGCGAACACCATTGTCTTTAAGGTATTTAATATTGGTATCACCTTTTAAAAACCACAATAACTCATGAATAATTGATTTTGTATGCAGTTTTTTTGTTGTTAATAATGGGAAACCTTCCGCTAAATTATAACGCATCTGATAACCAAATACACTCACAGTTCCTGTTCCTGTTCTATCTTCTTTTTTTACTCCATGCTCTAAAACATGGCGCATTAAATCGTGATATTGTTTCATTTACATTTGATGATTAATGTTTAACTATAATCTTTTCAACTTTACTTATCTTGCCATCGGTTTCGATTTTCACATAATACATGCCATCAGTATAATTAGTGAAATCAAACTCGTGAGAAGCCAGATCTTCAAATATTATTTCTCCTAAGGCATTGTATATGATGATTTTTTTTGAAACTCCTTCTAACCCAATATACAAGGTAGAAGTTACCGGGTTTGGAGTCAAAAACGAGCCCTCTTGATTCTCTCTTTGATTAATGCCAGTGGTTAAACAATTTGGCGCGCTTGTGTTTAAACTATATGAAATTACACCACTGTTTACGGACCAGTTTTGCCATGAACCTCCCGAACACGTCATCCAATCATTTAAATTAAAAGAGTTGTTGGCACTTACATCTCCCTTTATTTGATACACTTTCAAGGCAGCGCCATTTCTGTTCCACGTTAGTGGCTGCCCTACAGAACAATTTTCAGGGTTATTTGGTAATGTACAATTTGCCTGAATAAAATAAGCATTATCATCATAAGTTGGAAAGCCGCCAAACACCCTTGCAATTCCCAATTCATCAATGCACACTGCTGTGTATTCATCACAGGCTATTCCAAAATATGACTGGGAACTATCCTGAAAAAGTCTTGCTAAAAATACGGAGAGCCTTCCTTTTCTATCCGGATTATCAAAATGGGTATCAGTAATAACTTTGTTTAATAAAGGATGATGCAAAAAATCATTATTACCCATGGTTACTGTTGAGTTATAAGGATCTGATAAGGCTGTAGCACTGGTTATTGAGGAAACAGCTGCTGAAAAATAAGCCTGACCCTGAATGGCCATGCCTGCGCTTGTGCCGCCAATAGGACAAAGTTTTGTATTAATTAAATAATTTAAAGCGCTATCAACGGCTGTATTTTTCCAATAAGTAATATAGTCAAATTGGTTTCCTCCTGCAATAAATACGGCCTCAGCATTTCTTATCTGCTGCCTCACATACGAATCATTTGCCCCTGCCAAACTATTAATAACTATGGTTTCAACCGAATTAACAGTAACCCCTACGCCGCTATATAAGTAAGAATTATATCCGTTTGTTCCGGTTGCTCTTAAAACAACAATATCTCCTCCGCCGCTTTTATTTAAAAACCACATCATCGCATTGTTATCCTCGGTGGCGCCTCCCATTAAACAAACACCATATTGCGTGTTAGTGGTTACATCGGCCACATCACCAGTAAAATATGATGTGTAAGGAGTTTGTCCATAACATAAAATTGTAAAATTTAATAAGGCACAAATTATATATTTCATTTCACGAAAATAAAAATCCTTTTAATAAAAACAGAAACGACTTATCAATCTTTATTAAAAACAGATCATATCAAAAATTTAAGCTCCCTTATGTCAAACTCTTTAGAAGTTGAGTCTTCGAGTATAACAATCAGTTTTCCTTCATTAGAAACACCTGTAGGCTCCCCTCTGAACGAGATACCATTCGAGTTTTCAAACATCAATTTCTGATTTATTCCAAACAGAATGCTCAAATATGTGCTATCTATCAAATGCAGCTTTTGTTCTTTTAATTTTAAATACCATTTCTCCAGATTCCGGCAAAGCATTTCCATAATTTGTGTTCTGTCAATATCCTTGTTCAACAAAAGCTTCAGTGAAACTGCTGTTCTTTCATAGCCATCAAATTCGCACTGATTGATATTAAAACCAACTCCTATTACTGAATACTGAATTGAATTTGTGAGGAAGCTATTCTCAATAAGGATACCGGCTATTTTTTGATGGTTTACCAATATGTCATTAGGCCACTTAATTTTAATGTCATATTGACCAATGGGTAAAATCTCAGTCAATACGTCATAAACAGCCAATGCACTTATCTTGCTTAAATAAAAAGTTTGTTTGTGCCCTAAAAAATGTGGTTTTAAAATAACAGAAGCGGTAATGTTTTGCCCTATTTCACTAGTCCAGGTGGCGCCACGTTGGCCTTTTCCTTTAGTTTGATGATCAGTGTAAACCACTGTTCCTTCAATAGGATTAACATTCCTTAACAAGTTCATGGCATAAGTATTGGTGCTTTCAACCTCGTGTAAAAAAAGCAGGTTCTTTCCAATAAACAATGTTTCCATTTAGGCAAAAAAAAAGGTTAAATTTGTTGCTTACAACAAAACAAAAGTATAAAACAGAATAGCATTCGCAACAAAAAAAATATGGCAAAAATACCAGTTAAAAAAGCAGCGGCTAAAAAATCATCTTCAGCAAAAAAGGCTGCTCCAAAAAAAGCTGCATCCAAAAAAGCAGCAGTAAAGAAAGTAGTAAAAAAACCTTTAACAGAAAAGGAAGAATTACAAAAAGAAGCGAATCGCATTGCCAATACAGAAAATAAAAAGAAAGTTTCAGGAGGTGCTAAACGCCCAAAGAAATCATCCACTAAAGAAGAAACAACAAGTTTACTGGATGCCATTGTTTATGGTATGCAGGAAAAAAAAGGTAAAAATATCACTATCATAAACCTTAGTGAATTAGAACATCGTGTGGCCGATTACTTTGTTATTTGTGATGCTGATAGCACAACGCATGTAAATGCAGTTGCAGATACGTTAGAGGAATTTGTGATGAAAAAAACAAGTGAAAAACCATATCGCAGCGAAGGCCGCCAAAATTCAGAATGGATCCTGATTGATTACGTGAACATTGTGGCTCATGTTTTTTTGAGAGAAACACGTGAATTTTACAATATAGAAGGCCTGTGGGCTGACGGCGAAGTTACAAGAATAGAAGACTAAGAAAAAAAACATAAAACTATACGTTATATTTCCTGATTATGAGCAACGAACAAGAAGAAAATAAAATACCAAAAACCGATGACCCTACCCCTCCTTCTCCTGAAGAAGAAAGGAAAAAACAGTTTGAAAAAATAAAAGACCGTTTTGGTAAAAAACCTGCCAATCCTTTTGGTGGCTCAGGCGCCGGAGGTTCAAACGGAGGCAATAGCTTTTACTGGATCTATGGGTTAGTGATTGTTGGCCTTTTAGGTTTTGTGTTTTTTGGACAGGATTTTGAAGGGAAAATTTATGAAGTAGATCAAACACAATTTGAGCAAAACATGTTAGCTAAAGGCGATGTGCGAGAAATTGTGATTGTAAACGAAAAGACGGCTGAAATTACCATCAGCAAGGATAGTTTAGGATTGCAACGCTATTTTCAACCGGATAAAAGCGGAAAAATGGTTCAATTGTTTCCTAATCCTAAAGTCGCACCTGGCCCTCATTTTAAAGTGTCTGTTCCTGATGTAAAAGATTTTTTGGAACAAGTACGCCAGGTTCAGGCTAATGCTAATTTACCGATGTCCTTAAGAATTTCTCCTTCACGACAAGATAGAACAGAATGGAGTGATCATTTAGGCTGGATGTTACCAATTGCCATTATGGTTATTTTGTGGATTGTGATGATGCGAAGAATGGGCGGTGGCGCAGGTGGTGGAGCCGGACAGATATTTAATATCGGAAAATCAAAGGCTGTTTTGTTTGATAAAGACTCCAATGTAAATGTTACATTTAATGATGTAGCCGGATTAGATGGCGCAAAAGTGGAGGTGATGGAAATTGTTGATTTCCTAAAGAACCCTAAAAAATATACAGACCTTGGTGCAAAAATTCCAAAAGGTGCCTTATTAGTTGGCCCTCCGGGAACCGGAAAAACCTTATTGGCAAAGGCAGTCGCCGGTGAAGCTAAAGTTCCTTTCTTCTCTTTATCAGGTTCTGATTTTGTGGAGATGTTTGTAGGCGTTGGAGCTTCACGTGTGCGTGATTTATTTAAACAAGCCAAAGAAAAAGCGCCATGTATTATTTTTATTGATGAGATAGATGCGATTGGACGTGCACGTGGTAAAAATGCAGCAGCCGGCGGAAACGACGAACGTGAAAACACCTTGAACCAGTTGTTGACAGAAATGGATGGTTTTGGTACCAATAGCGGCGTAATTATTTTAGCTGCTACTAACCGTGCTGATATTTTAGATAGAGCCCTAATGCGCGCAGGCCGTTTTGACAGACAAATTTATGTTGACATGCCGGATGTAGTTGAGCGTAAGGAAATATTTAAAGTACATTTAAAGAAAATTAAAATTGATTCATCTGTTGATGTTGATTTCTTAGCAAAACAAACGCCCGGTTTTAGTGGCGCTGATATTGCAAACATTTGTAATGAGGCTGCTTTAATTGCAGCCAGAGTTAACAAAAAACAAGTTACTCGTCAGGATTTTTTAGATGCGGTTGACAGGATAATTGCCGGACTGGAAAAGAAAAACAAGATCATTACTCCTTCCGAAAAACGAGTGATTGCTTTTCATGAAGCAGGACATGCAACGGTAAGTTGGATGTGTGAACATGCTTCTCCTTTAATTAAAGTAACCATTGTGCCACGCGGACGTTCATTAGGAGCCGCCTGGTATTTACCGGAAGAAAGGCAAATTACTACTACCGAACAAATTGTTGATGAAATGTGCGCAACCCTAGGTGGTCGTGCTGCTGAAGAAATTATTTTCGGTAAAATTTCTACCGGTGCATTAAGCGATCTAGAAAAAATCACACGCCAGGCTTATGCCAGTATTGTATATTACGGATTAAATGATAAGATCGGTAATGTAAGTTACTATGATAGCTCAGGACAAAGTGAATACAGTTTTAATAAACCGTATAGTGAAAACACTGCCCGAATTATTGATGAAGAAGTTAAGAAGATGATTGATATTGCTTATGCCAGAACAAAAGCCATATTATTAGCCAATAAAGAAAAACTGACTCAATTAGCTGAAAAGCTATTGGAAAAGGAAGTTATTTTTAAAGAAGATTTGGAAACTATTTTCGGGAAACGACCTTTTGCTAAAGATATTGCTGAAGAAATAGAACTGGCAAAAGAAAACAATGAGAGAGAAAAAGAAAAGGAGTTAAACTCAACTATCCTTCCTAAAAACGAAGAACCGATTGTTTAATTAATCTTTATTTTTTACTGCACACCTATAATTCCTTGCTTTTACGGCAGGGAATTGTTTTTTAAAAAAATAAATGATTTCTTTTGTATATTCGTTAAACAAAAATTTACTATGAAAAAGATATTTAGTTTACTATTAATTTGCAGCGTGCTGTTTTCCTGCAAAAAAAAAGAAAAAGCTGCCCCTGAAGAAACTCCAACTACAACCGTGACACCTGAAAAAATATATCCTGACACTGTTTGGACATCTACAGGAACAGGCCCGCACTTAATTTTTAAATTCAAATTCGACTCTACCCAGGCCCGATTAGATGCCTTTGGTAATCCTTTAACTTCATTACCGGCAGGCCATAGTGCCTATTCTCCAATATTTAACCAAATGGCGGCACATTATATTGAATTAGCTCCCGGTGATTTAACAGCATTAGGTGGTGGCAACGTACTTTACCACGCACCTGAAACAGCGGCAGGTGGTACCACAGCCATACAGTTTAGCAAATCTACAGTTGTTAAAGAAGGGGTCACATTTTTCTCTATTCCATTGAGCCAATTAACACCCGGAGCAACCTATAAATGGTTAAGATTATCTCTTTCTTACCAAAATTATACTATTCCATACAAAGCCAATGCATTACCCGGAAATCATATCGGTACTGGAACGGTGGCGTCTTTCTTGGGTTATAAAACTTATGTTACCAAATACAAAATTAAAGATCAGGACTATATTCCTTCTTCATCTGTTGGTGGCCCTAATGTAAATCATCCGCAAGGTTATTGGGGATTTGAAACTTATATAAATGGTTATGGCTATTGGAAAGGAGATGGGCAAGCGCCTGCCGGATCTACAACAGTTGTAAATCCGAATTTTGCTAATTCTCCAATTCCTGCCGGAAGTTGTGTAGTGACGGCAGTATTTACAGACGTTAATGGAAATCCATTAAACTTAACCATTCCTACTACCATCACAAACGATATTATCGTCACAGTGTCTTTATCAACTAATAATAGTTTTGAATTTGTTGATCCAAACGGAGACGGATATTATCAACCTGAAACCGGTAATGAATATCCGGTTGATATGGGGATTAGGGGAATGATTCCAAAAGTGCAATATTAATATTCTATCAGGGTATTAAACTTTCGGCTAATAATTGCGTCAAACAATGAATCAATTATTAACTAATACACCATTCACATGAAAAAAGTAATTCTATTAGCAGGATGTTTCATTGCACTTGCCACCTCTGTAAGTGCACAAGAAATAGCTAAACCAACCAAAGCTGATCACTCAGCCCGCGAAAAAAAGACACCGGAACAACGCGCGCAAAAGCAAATGGAAACCTTAAGCACAGAAGTTAACCTTACACCTGAACAAAAACCAAAGGTTTATGATTTGTTTTTGACTAAAGTTAAAAAAGCAGATGAGATTAACGAGAAATATAAAACTCAACCTAAGGATGAAGCTAAAAATAAAGAATTAGTTGCTAACCGAAAACAAACTCATCAGAATTTAAAAGTTGTTCTAACACCTGAGCAATTTGGCATCCTAAAAGCAAAACAGAAAGAAAGGAAAGCTGGAGGAAAAGAAAATCCGATGGATAAAGATTAAAAACAATTCACTTATAAAAAAACCAGCTTTTAGCTGGTTTTTTTATCTTATTAATATTCGTCTTCGTTAAAGAAGAAATCATCTTTTGTTGGATAATCAGGCCAAATCTCTTCAATGGTTTCGTAAGCTTCACCTTCGTCTTCCATTTCCTGTAAATTTTCAATTACTTCCATTGGTGCACCAGAACGAATAGCAAAATCTATTAACTCATCCTTAGTTGCAGGCCAAGGTGCATCTTCCAACCACGATGCTAATTCTAAAGTCCAATACATAATTTTAATTTATTTTCCTGCAAAAGTAAAAAATTAATTGAATTATGCTAACGAAACATCTAAAAAACAATAAATTGACAACTTATATATAAACTCTGCAATAAATCAAGTAATTGAGAACTATATCTTAAACGCTTTTTCGAAAACGGTTGTGTTTTTTGCCTCCAAAACCAATTTATATTCGCCTTTTGCTAAACCGGCTACGTTGAAATTTGAGTTATACTCAGTATTTTCAGGTAAAAGCCATTTTCCGAATATTTCAGAAACCTTTTGACCCTTAGAATCGACGATATAACAATAAGAGTAACAGGTTTCCGATACACTGTAATTAATATCGGCTTTAAACCTTACCGGGTGGTCCTGCACTTCGCCCGAACTTGTAATTTTAGACCGTTTTAATAATGTGTACCAAGGTAAGGGTTCGCGTTTAACAGTAGCCACAAAGGTTCTTAATAAAGCAGCAATAGAATCATCATTGCTTGTAATATTGGCGGTTTCTTTACCATCGCTGATAGCCCAAACACTATACTGTTCCGTATTTGAATCTACCTTATGGCAATTTAGGTATCGCGCCAGGCTTACCAGGCTGCTATCAGCCATTTTCCCCAATGTATAGGGCGCTCCCTTTTGTGGACCCCCTTTGGTAGCTTCACAACAATATCCTCTTATATCAAACTTTTTAGTTTCTTTTGGCCTTAATACCAGCATTTCTTCGTGCGCTAATAAAATATCCTGGTAATCATTTTTACCGGCATCTGAATTGAATCTCCATCCGGCAGGAATAACAATTAATAACGAATCCTTTAATAAATTAGAAATCAAATAGTCTAACTCCAGGCCTCCTTTACAAATAGCTTTGGCAGTGATGTAGTTTTTATCAAAAGCTTTTTGAAGGGAAACCACTGTTTTTCCCCCGGAAACTGTAGTAATGCAAATGCTCACTAGTGTTGCAAATAAAGTGCGTTTAACGTTCATGATTTCCTTGTTTTGGAATTTATAATACTGTATGAAACCATTAGTGACATTTTAATTTTTTTTTATACCTTGTGATGAAATAATTTTAGCAACCTACTTCTATGAATTTAAAAATGCGTTTGATTGTAATGAGTTTTCTTCAGTTCTTTGTTTGGGGAGCCTGGCTAATTACTATCGGCACCTATTGTTTTAATGCAAAAGGCTGGTCGGGCGCTCAGTTTGGAGCCATATTTTCAACCCTGGCACTCTCCTCTCTTTTCATGCCTGCCATCACCGGAATTATTGCCGACAAATGGTTAAATGCGGAAAAACTTTATGGAATCTTACATGTACTTTATGGCATCGTTCTATTTTATGTGCCATATGTAAATGATCCTGATACATTGTATTATGTTATTTTTTTAGCAATGATTTTTTATATGCCAACCATATCACTTTCTAATTCTATTGCCTACACCATATTAAAAAATAATAATTATGATGTCATAAAAGTATTTCCGCCAATAAGAGTGTGGGGAACAATTGGGTTTATTGTAGCAATGTGGATTACAAACTTAACCGGTAGTAAAGCAAATGCAAATCAATTTATCATCGCCGGCATTTTTGCCATTATTTTGGGTATATATTCTTTTACATTACCTAAATGCCCTCCACAAAAGTCGATAGCTAAGGATACATCATTTATTGAACAATTAGGGCTTAAAGCTTTTACGCTTTTTACAAATTACAAAATGGCTCTGTTCTTTATTTTCTCCATTTTTTTAGGTGCCGCCCTTCAACTCACCAATATGTATGGCGATTCTTTTTTAGATGATTTTAAAAAAGTTCCTGAATATTCGGATTCACTAGTGGTGAAATATTCAACTATTATTATGTCTATTTCTCAGATCTCTGAAACAGTATTTATTCTGACTATTCCTTTTTTCTTAAAACGATTTGGTATAAAAAAGGTGATGCTTTTCAGTATGATCGCATGGGTATTACGTTTTGGCTTATTTGCTTATGGCAACCCAACCGATGGTTTGTGGATGATTATTATGTCATGTATTATATACGGAATGGCATTTGACTTTTTCAATATATCGGGCTCCTTATTTATAGAAACAACTACTGATTCAAAAATCCGTTCATCCGCTCAGGGTTTATTTATGATGATGACAAACGGGGTGGGCGCATATCTTGGCAGTAAAGTAAGTGGCTATATGATTGATCACTATTTTATTGTAAACAATGGAGATAAGAACTGGCAGGGAATCTGGACCTATTTTGCGATTTATTCTGCGATCATTGCCATACTGTTCGCCATTTTTTTTAAACACAAACACAATGTAAAAGATGTCGAGGTCATTAACCATTAATCTTTAATATCTGTGAATATTGTAATGATTGTTACGATAATTATCAGAAATAATGAAATTTAAATTATAAATTAGAACACTTTTTAATGCTCATAATAATACACTACAAAGATTATTTTCTAACTTTAAATAACTAAACAAAACATATGATACATCTTAATACAAAAAAAATTATCATTACCACAGATTTTTCTGACACTGCGCTATTGGCTATCAAACATGGTGCGTTTTTAGCACAGTATACCAAAGGAGAAATCTTTTTAGTTCATATAATTACAAGGCATTGGGAAAAATTTAATGTATTTACACCCAGCATCACGATTGATAATATTGAAACAGCTTCTATTGCAGTGCAGGCAAAACTGGAACAACTTGCGCAGGATATAAGAAAAGAATATAATGGTATTACTGTAACAACGGTTGTTAATTCAGGGAACCCAACTGCTGAAATAATAAAATTTGCCAAAGAAATCAATGCAGGATTAATTGTGATGGGTACACATGGGTATAGTGCCTGGGAAGACCTTACCATAGGCAGTAATGCTTTAAAAGTTTTAACAAAAAGTCCATGCCCTGTGTTAACCATGAGTGAACACGCGAATAAATTCGGCTACAAGAAAATCGTTTTACCAATAGATACTTCAGAACACACCAGACATAAAGTTGTTTTAACACTTGAATTAGCCAAGCAATTTTCTGCACAGATTTATGCCGTAGGAATTTTAGCAGATGATGAAGAAAATAAAAAACATGCAATGCAGGTAATGCTTCGTCAGGTTGATACGGCAGCAAAAGACAAAGGAGTTGCATGTACAACTGAACTAGTTGAAAATGTAAAAAACCGCGCTGTTGCCACTGTAAATTATTGTGAAAAAGTCGGAGGTGATTTAATCTCTATTATGACAGATCAGGATGCTGAGTTGAGCGGTTTCTTTTTAGGACCTTATGCTTTGCAGGTGATTCATCATTCTAAAGTTCCTGTTTTAAGTATTAAGGCCGAAGACCAACCTGATGGTGCGTCATGGGGAGATATGTTAGCCGGAACCTAATAGTTTATAAATACTGATTTTAAACCGCGCATTTAATTAAATGCGCGGTTTTGTTTTTTATTACATACATTTGCATCGCAATTTGGTTTTTATATCATTTTTAAATGAGATTAAAATTAAGAGGGAATCATGTGAAATTCATGAACAGTGCCCGCTGCTGTAAGTCTTAAATAATGTTTTTATCATGTGCCACTGTGAGTCTCAGACAAACGGGAAGGCTTAAAAACAAAGACGAGTCAGAAGACCTGCCAAATCGCATTTTGAAGCTTTCGGGGAAACAAAAGCTAACAGAAAACAGAATGTTCAGGCAACATATTGTTTTTTATTTTCCCTTGTAGCTTTTTTTGTAAAAAGTAAAAATGAAAAGTACAAGGACATATATCTTATCCAAAACTGCGTCATCTGTTGGTGTGTTTCTTTTATATTTTTTCTTTTCCGTTACTATTTATTCACAGCAAAAAGATACAAGTCTTCATCAACTGCCTGAAGTCTCTGTTTTCCAAACCAAGCAGGAACTACTGCAAAATTCAAAGAAATCAGTTTCCATTGATAGTTTAACATTAGCACGTTATAACACAACATCTTTGGCAGACTTGTTATCAAACCAATCGACAATTCATATAAAAACTTATGGTAATGGAAACATGGCCACTACCAGTATGCGAGGAGGCAGCTCTTATCAAACAGCTTTACTGTGGAATGGATTAAATATTCAGAATGCCATGTTAGGTATGCCGGATCTGAGCATTGTTCCGACGCTGTTCTTTGATAATGTTACTTTAGAATATGGTGGCGGCAGTTCCTTGTGGGGCAGTGGTGCTATTGGCGGGAGCATTCACCTTCAAAATAAAACAATATTTAACCAGGGCTTTAAAACAAAACTGCAAATGAGTACCGGAAGTTTTGATACCAAAAAAATAGCAACCGGCGTATTATTAAGTTATAAAAAAATAGTGTCTAACACCAAAATATATTTCACTACTTCAGAAAACAACTATAATTATAAAGACACATTAGATAAAGAAAATCCCAACAAGCAGGTTATACACGCAAATTATACTGCCAAAGGCCTGTTGCAGGAAATCTCTGCTTATGTTTCGCCCTTTCAAAAAATAAATATTCGCGCATGGTATAATTCAATGTTTAGGAATTTACCATCATACACAACAGTTGCCAGTAAAAAAAACCAGGAAGATGAAAATTTAAAATTAAATGCGGATTGGAATTATTTGAAGCGCCGCTTAAGTTCAACAATCCGCCTGGGATTTTTTAATGATAAGCTAAATTATACCGATAGCGCCAGTAATCTATACAGCAAAAGCACGATCAAAACGTTTATAGCGGAAAATGACAATCTGATCTCACACAATAACCATACATTTAATTTCGGGGTAAATTTTACAAATTACAATACGATCTTAGCAACTGAAGAAAATAATGAAAGTGAAAATCAGTATCATCATTTATCTAAGGTTGCTTTTTTCCTTGCATATAAATTGAGTTTATTGAATTCAAAATTCAGTTACAATATCGCGGTAAGAAAAGAATTCACTGATCAAACGTTCATCCCTTTTACCGGCAACACCGGCATTCATTATCAGTTAACTAAACTGCTGGCAGCAAAAGTAAATGCCAACAGATCTTTCAGGCAACCAACCTTAAATGACCTTTACTGGAAACCGGGTGGCAATCCAAATTTAAAACCTGAAGACAGTTATGAATTAGAAGGAGGCCTTGAAATAAATTATAAAAAAAATAACCTGGCCTTATTTATCGAAGCTACTTATTTCAACAGGCACACCACTAACTGGATCATGTGGCTTCCATCAGGCAACTCAAACTGGAGTCCTCAAAATATTGCTGAAGTATATAGTCGGGGAACAGAAACAAGAACAGATTTAACCTATTTAAAAAAGGATTTCCTGTTTAAAATTATCATTAACACGTCTTATGTATTGTCTACCAATAAAAGAAACAATACCGAAAATGATAATTCCGAAGGAAGACAATTAATATTTACGCCACGTTATAACGGACAAGGAAGTTTAATGGTGGGATACAAAAATTTTCAAGTGCAGTTCAACAACAGTTACACCGGCTATCGATTTACCGCAAGTGATAATACAGCTTGGTTAAATCCTTATTACATCTCTAATTTAAAATTCAACTACTCCTATTCATTCAGCTCAGTAAACACGCAGCTATTTTGCAATATCAACAACCTCTTCAATAAAAATTATGTAGTGATATCCAACAATCCCATGCCTATGAGAAATTACGAAGTAGGTATTTGCTTAAATTATCATAAACCAAAAAAGAAAACAGAAAACGAAACACTAATCAACTAAAATAAAAACACATGAAAAAAACAATTACTAAACTGGCATTAGCCTTATCCTTTATTGCAGGCACTTCTGTTATCGGTCAAACCGTTAGCTTCGACACATTCACTTTATCGCCGAACTCTTATTACAAAGACACAACGAATGCTGATTTTTCTAATAGTGGAGTTACTTTTCGTTATGCCTGGAATACTTCCTTTGGAGGTTACTGGGAATCAGGCTCGGCTTACACAAACGTAAACGATACAATTAATGTATATCCAAACATATATGGTGCAATTACTGGTACAGCTTTCGCAGGCAACAATTACGCTACAGTTCAAAGTGGAGCAATCATTACTTTCTCAAATAATACAACGGCGGTAAGCGGTTTTTACATCACCAATTCAACATTTGCATGGAAATCTGTAAAAAAAGGGGATCAATTTTCAAGAAGATTTGGTGATACTACCGGTACAGGTTCCGGAGCTAGTATTGCACAAGGACAATATCCAGATTGGTTTAAATTATCAGTTATTGGCTTCAGAAACGGTAGTGTATTAACAGATACTATTCATTTCTATCTAGCAGATTACAGAGCAGCAGGAACAGCTAACGACTACGTGATCAAGAATTGGCAATTTCTAAATTGTTCAACATTAGGTCAGGTTGATAGTATCAGTTTCGATATGAAGTCCTCTGATAACTCTTTTGGATTTATGAATACACCCGCTTTTTTTTCAATGGATAATTTCACCATCCAAAGTACGGTTGGTATAGAAGAGTTAAGTGCAGATTTAAACATTTCATTGTTTCCAAATCCGGCTTCTCAGAATATCATATTGAATTATGAATCCAAATCATCGAAACAAATCATGATGACCATTTATGATATTACAGGAAAAGAATTGCAAACAAATCAATTCACTTCTTCTATTGGAACCAATCAACAAAAAATATCTGTTGAAACCCTGGAAGCCGGCATTTATTTTCTTGAAATGAAAGATCAGCAATCTTCTAAAAAGATAAAATTTATTAAACTTTAATTCCAACTACTCCACAGGCTAAATTAACTATTAGCTTGTGGAGTTAAATAAAAAAAGATGAAGTTACTCCTTAACCTGTTTACTTTAATTCTACTGAGTTCTTGTGTCAAAGACAAGCCACAGGAACCGGTTAAAACAGCGGTAAGCGTTAATGCTGAGACCAAAGTTTTAATTACCAACGAAGGAAATTATGGCTGGGGACTTGGGACAATTTCATTGTATGACCCTTACTCAGGATCAGTGATTGATAAGTACGACCAACAACAAAACGGAGGAGCAACACTTGGAAATGTTTGCCAAAGCATTGCTAAGCACAATAATCACTATTACATTGTTATAAACAACTCCAATAAAATTGTGGTGGTAAATGCTTCTGATTTTGTAAGAACGGCAATTATTACAGGTTTTAATTCTCCTCGTTATTTTTTACCAATCACATATAATAAAGCCTATGTAAGTGATTTGTATGCCAGCTCCGTTCAAGTTGTAGATTTAAATTCGAACACAATCACAGGTTCTATTCCTTGTACGAAAGGTACTGAAGAAATGGTACTGATATATAATAAAGCCTTTATCACCAACACTAATTCCGACTATTGCTACGTTGTGAATACCACAACTGATGTCCTTACAGACAGCATTAATGTAGGGAAAGGAAGTTCAAGTATTTGCATTGATAAATACTCTAAGGTCTGGGTATTAAGTCGCGGAAATTCAACACAAGCAGGAAATCTCAGCAGGATCAACCCTGTCACATTACAGGTGGAACAAAGTTTAAATTTTAATTTGGGTGATATTCCAAATAAATTATGCATAAATAAAACACATGACACTTTATATTATCTCAATAACGGAGTGTGTCAATTTCAAATCTCATCAAGTATCTTGCCGGCAAGTAAATTGATCAGCGAGGGATCTAAAAATTTTTACGGTCTTGGTGTGAATCCAAAAGACTATACAATCTATGTTTCGGATGCCATTAATTATAATCAAAAATCAAAAATTGAAATTTATAAACCAAACGGAAGTTTTATAACAAATTTTAATGGCGGTATTATTTCAAACGACTTTATGTTTGAATAAACTCTAAAAAATAAAACTCATATGCACATAGCAATCTTTTCTTAAACGCTCTATGTAACTATGTGTTTATAATGCCTCTGAATCAATTCGTTTTTTAGATTATCTTTGCTTAAGTGCAAGACCATCTACATATCATTTCATTTGATATCCCCTACCCTGCGAATTATGGTGGCGCTATCGATGTATTTCATAAAATAAGATGTCTGCATCAGCAAGGCATTAAAGTGATCCTGCATTGCTTTGCTTATGGCGTTAGAAAACATGCTGCAGAATTAGAAGAAATTTGTGATGCCGTATATTATTATAAACGAGACTCGTCACTTTTTAATCAGCTATCATTACTTCCTTTTAATGTTAAATCAAGGATCAGTAAAGTATTGAAACAAAATTTACTAAAAGATAATTATCCAATCCTGTTCGAAGTATTGCATACCTGTTATTTATTAAATGATCCTGATCTGAAGAACCGAAAAAAATTGTTCAGACACAGTAATATTGAACATGATTATTTTTTTGAATTAGCGAAAGGTGAACGATCTTTTTTAAAAAAAACATATTTAAAACTGGAAGCCAATAAATTAAAACGCTTCGAGAAACAAATCACTCATTCCAATTGCATTTTATCAGTTTCAGAAAAGGATCTGAATTATTTTAAAGCAACCTATCCTGATACGCCTTCAGTTTATTTACCAAGTTTTCATGGGTTTGATGAATTGCAATGCAAACCCGGGAAAGGCAATTATATTTTATATCACGGTAATTTATCTGTTTCCGAAAATTACAATGCGGCTATATGGTTGATTGAAAATGTGTTTTCTAAAATTACACAGCCGATTATTATTGCCGGATTAAATCCACCAAAATATTTAGTTGAAACAATTAAAAAATATGTTCACATTACATTAAAGCAAAATTGTTCGGAAGAGGAAATGCAAACTCTTATAGCAGATGCACAAATTCATTGCTTATATACAGAACAGTCAACAGGATTAAAATTAAAATTATTGAATGTATTGTATTCCGGCAGGTTTGTGATTGCCAACACTATGATGATAACAGGAACACAATTAAGCGCCGCATGTCATATAGCAAACTCAGCTGAAGAATACATTAACGCTCTTCATTCCTTGTTTTCAAAAGAATTTACCGAAGAGGAAATTGAAAATAGGAAAGCTTTGATTGATTCCATGGATAATACTGAAAAAACTAAGAAGTTGATAGGGTTATTTCAATAACACTTCCTTCGCTTCTGCAATTACAGCTTTTGTATTACCAACAAACACTTTATTGCCTATAAAAATAACAGGACGCTTTAAAAAAGTATATTCCTCTAAAATATAATTTTTATAATCTGTTTCAGTGAGTTTTTTTGAACCTAAATCCAATTCCTTGTATTTCCTTGCTATCCTGCTGAACAAGGCCTCATAGCTACCTACAACTGTTTTCATTTCATCCAATTGAGCAGCTGTTATCTTTTCAGTTTTGATATCCTGAAAAACAAAGCCTTTTTCTTTTAATTCCAAATCGGCGATAATTCGTTTACAGGTATCGCAGGTGGAGAGGTAATATATTTTATTCATGGTTTTAAATTAATTGCACCACAGAGGCACAGAGAAAGAAGTATTTATCAATTCCTCAAATATAAAAAAAAGAGGAATACTAATCAGTATTCCTCTTTTAACTCTGTGTCTCTGGGGTGAGAAATCTATCCCAACATTTTTAAAAAGTCAACTTCTTTTGGTGTTAAGAAACGGAACTTTGAACGTGGTAAATCTTTTTTAGTTAAACCTGCAAAAGCCACCCTGTCAAGTTTCATAACTTCATATCCTAAGTGTTCAAACAAACGGCGCACAATACGGTTACGTCCGCTATGAATCTCAACTCCTAATTCTGATTTTCCTTCGCCTACATATTCAATCGCATCCGGTTTGGTAAAACCATCCGCTAATTCAACGCCTTCTGCCAATGTTTTAAAATCTTCGGAAGTAATGCGTTTATCTAAAACAACATGGTAAATCTTTCTTACATTAAATTTTGGATGTGTTAACTTAGCCGTTAAATCACCATCATTTGTAAATAATAAAACACCGGTTGTATTTCTGTCTAATCTTCCAACAGGATACAAACGCTCTTTACATGCTTTACGAATTAATTCCATCACGGTTTTACGTTCCTCCGGATCATCCATTGTGGTGATATAATCCTTGGGCTTATTTAATACCAAATATTTATTTACTTCATTTTTAATTGGTACGCCGCCATAAGTAACTGCATCTGTCGGGTTCACTTTATAACCCATTTCAGTTACAATTTTTCCATTCACGCTCACAACTCCGGTCGCAATCAATACATCTGCTTCTCTGCGGGAACAAATACCTGCATTGGCAACATAACGGTTCAAACGAACTGCCTCATCACTCACACCTTTTTGATCAGATGTTTTGGATGGACCTGCTTTTTTAGATTTCTCTACAACACGCTCCGATTTTGATAATTTAGTTTCGTATGGTTTATCATATGCTTTTTTATCATCATATGATTTTCTTGGTCTGTCAGAATCTTCTCGTTTTGTATAAGAACGTTTTTCGCCATCACCATAAGTTTTACGCGGACTATCGGAATCTTCACGTTTTGTGTAGGAACGCTTTTCGCCATCACCATAACTTCTGCGTGGCTTATCATCTGAACTGCTTTCTCTTTTTGTATAGGAACGTTTTTCTCCGTCACCATAACTTTTACGTGGGCTGTCGGAATCTTCACGTTTTGTGTAAGAACGTTTCTCTCCATCGCCATAACTTCTGCGTGGTTTATCTTCTGAACTGCTTTCTCTTTTTGTATAAGAACGTTTCTCTCCGTCACCATAAGATTTACGGGGGCTGTCAGAATCTTCACGTTTTGTGTAAGAACGTTTTTCGCCGTCGCCAAAACTTTTACGAGGTCCTGCACTTTCGTATTTTCCATCTTCGCGTTTAACAAATGGCTTTCTTTCGCCATCGTTAGAACTTCTGCGAGGCCTGTCTGAATCTTCTCTTTTAGTATAAGAGCGCTTTTCACCATCACCGTAACTTTTACGTGGACCGGCACTTTCATACTTTCCATCCGCGCGTTTTACAAACGGCTTGCTGTCTCCATCATCCGAATTGCGGCGTGGCTTATCTGAATCTTCTCTTTTCGTATAGGAACGTTTTTCACCGTCACCAAAACTTTTACGTGGGCCAGCACTTTCATACTTGCCATCCGCACGTTTCACAAATGGCTTGCTATCACCATCATCCGATTTACGGCGTGGTCTGTCTGAATCATCTCTTTTTGTATAAGAACGTTTTTCACTATCGCCACCAAAGCTTTTAGATTTAAAACTTCCGTCTTGTCTTTTACCGTATGTCCTTTTTTCTCCTGATTTTTCAGAATCACCATATGTTTTGCGTGGCCCGTCAGAATCCGATCTCTTTGTATAAGATCGTTTTTCTGTAGAATCTCCATCACGTTTTTTAAACGAGGAGCCTTCTGAACTTCGTGGACGTTTTGTTTTATCGGAACCTGAAGATTTTCTTTTATTAAAATCTGATGAACCTCCTTTTGAAAAAGTTTTTCTAGGCCCGCTACTGTCTCTACTCATTATTAATTATTTTTTTGCAAATGTACATATTATTTAGGGATTTGCGGCTTGTAAACATGAAGGATTACATAAAAAACATATCTTTGCAACATGTCTGACATTGCCTATAAAAAAGCCCTGACCGAGTACCTTGAAGGATTTGTGAGCGAACGCCGTAAAGGCCGTTTGAAAGAAGTTTTGAAAGAAAGAACCAATCACATGACCCTGGTTTTGGAAGATGTTTATCAGGCCCATAATTTCAGTGCCGTGTTAAGAAGCGCGGATATTTTCGGTATTCAAACTACGCACTTTATTGAAAACCGGAATAAATATAAAATAAGCGAAGATGTATCCATGGGTTCTACCCAATGGCTGACCTTAAACCGTTACCAGAAATTTGAAAACAATACCGCTTCCTGCCTTTCAGAGTTAAAAGAAAAAGGCTATAAGATCGTGGCTACATCACTTCATAAAAATAGTATTTCATTAGATGAGTTAGATGTATCAAAACCCTTTGCATTGGTCTTTGGTACCGAATTAACGGGAATTTCCAAAGATGTAGAGGATGCCGCCGATGAATTTGTAAAATTACCGATGTATGGTTTTACCGAGAGCTTTAATATCAGTGTATGCGCGGCTCTATGTATGCACCAGCTCAGCTCAAGGATCAGAAAAGAAGTTCCGGATTATGGCTTAAATCAATCCGAAAAGGAAGATATTTATATTGAATGGCTCAAGGCTTCGATTCGTAAAAATGATTTGATCATTAAAGAGTTTGAAGCAAAGTATCACGCTGAGATAAGTAATTAATTTGTTTATTCATTTGGGCGTGTCCCTGCGAAGAGGCAGCAGGGTCGGGCTTTACGCTGCAATCTTTTGCAGGAGCCAGGCAAAAGGATTTACGCTGCAATCCCTCACGCTAACCTCAAAACAATTCTGTACTTTTCAAACAATAAATGTTAGGTTTTAAAAGGCACTTTCTATTGCCTTTTTGTAGAAAAACCATATATTTGAGAGATGGAATTTTCTGCAGCTCAAATAGCAGCCTTATTAGGCGGAACGGTAGAAGGGAATGAGAACGCAACCGTGTCAAACCTTTCAAAAATTGAAGAAGGTGTTGCCGGTACCCTGTCTTTTTTAGCTAATCCAAAATACACCAATTATATTTACGATACCGACGCTAGTGTTGTGATCGTTAATAAAACGCTTTCTCTTGAAAAACCGGTAAAACCGGGTTGCACATTGATTCGCGTGGAAGATTCCTATGCCAGTTTTGCCACTCTGCTGGAGATGTATAACCAGTTTAAAGGGAACAAAACAGGCATTGAGCAACCTTCATTTATCAGCGAAACAGCCAAACATGGAACAGATTGTTACATTGGCGCTTTTGCTTACATTGGTAATAATGTGAACATTGGCAACAATACCAAAATTTATCCGCATGTGTACATTGGCGATAACTGCACCATTGGCGATAACACCACTTTGTTTTCCGGAGTAAAAGTTTACCATGAATGTAAGATCGGCAATAATGTTGTTGTTCACTCAAGCACGGTTATTGGCAGCGATGGCTTTGGCTTTGCACCTCAGGACGGAAAAGAATTTGCTAAAGTACCACAGATTGGAAATGTAATTATTGAAGATAATATTGAGATTGGCTCCAACTGTTCGATTGACAGGGCAACACTTGGCTCCACTATTTTACGCAAAGGCGTTAAACTAGATAACCTTGTACAGATTGCGCATAATGTAGAAGTTGGCGAAAACACCGTTATTGCCGGTTTATCCGGTGTGGCAGGATCTACCAAAGTTGGGAAGAATGTAATGATTGCCGCACAAGTTGGAATTGTTGGGCATATAAAAATTGCAGATGGCGTTAAAATAGCAGGCCAAGCAGGCGTTGGCTCTTCCATCGAAAAAGAAAATGAAATTGTACAAGGCTCTCCTTCCTTTCCATTAGGGGATTTCAGAAGAAGCTATGTACTCTTTAGATCATTGCCAAAATTAAACGACCGATTAAACAACATAGAAAAAAAATTAAAATAAATAAATAATAACCTGTCACGCTGAGCGGAGTCGAAGTGCGACAGCAAAATAAAATAGTCTTCGACTACGCTCAGACTGACAAAAGAGAACTTATGGCTGATAAACAAAAAACAATTCTAAAAGCGGTTTCCATTACTGGTAAAGGCTTACATACAGGAGCTCCTGTTACCTTAACTTTTAATCCGGCACCTGAAAACCATTGGTATAAATTTCAACGAATGGACCTGGATGGTCAGCCAACGATTGATGCAGATTGCGATTTAGTAGTAGATACATCTCGCGGAACTACCCTAGAACAAAATGGTGCACGCGTTCATACTACGGAGCATGTATTAGCCGCTTTGGTAGGAATGAATATAGACAACTGTTTGATTCAGATAACCGGACCAGAAATGCCAATCATGGACGGAAGTTCTTTGAATTTTATTGAAGTATTGGAGACAGCCGGAATCGTTGAACAAGAAGCGTTTCGTGATTATTACGAGTTAACAGAGAATTTAACTTACGAAGATCCAATCAAAAAAGTAGAGATGCTTGCTGTTCCTCAAGATGAATTTAGAGTAACAGTAATGGTTGACTATGGTAGCGAAGTGTTAGGAACACAACATGCCTCTATGTACGATATCAGCCAGTTTAAAAAGGAGATAGCGCCCTGCAGAACATTTGTATTTTTAAGAGAGTTGGAAGCTTTATTAGCGCATAACTTAATAAAAGGTGGCGATATGGATAATGCTATTGTGTTAGTGGACAGTGATCTTCCTGAAGAAAAATTAAACCATTTACGTAAAGTATTTAATAAACCGGATGTGGAAGTAAAAGGTCGTGGTGTATTAAACAATACCAAACTTCGCTTCTTTAATGAACCCGCCCGCCATAAATTATTAGATATTGTTGGTGATTTAGCGCTTGTTGGGAAACCAATGAAAATCCATGTTTTGGCAGCCCTACCTGGTCATGCAGGAAATATTGCTTTTGCTAAAAAATTAAAAGCACTAGCAAAGATCCAAAAAACAGAAAAAGATTATCCGAAAATCGATTGGAACAAGCCTGCATTGATGAACACTATGGACATCATGAAATTATTACCTCACCGTCAGCCAATGCTGTTGGTAGATAAGATCATGGAAATGTCAGAAAATCATGTGATAGGTGTGAAAAATGTGACCCTGAATGAAGAATTTTTCAAAGGTCATTTCCCTGAAAACCCTGTTATGCCGGGAGTTCTACTAATTGAAGCAATGGCACAATGTGGTGGCGTATTGGTTTTAGGAACTGTACCAGACCCTGAAAATTACCTGACTTACTTCATTAAAATTGATGGCGTTAAGTTTAAACAAAAAGTAATTCCGGGAGATACCGTTGTCTTTAGTGTACATCTCGTTACTCCTATTCGCCGTGGGATTTGCCATATGCGCGGAGTTGCCTATGTAAATAACAAACCGGTAATGGAAGGTGGAATGATGGCACAGATTGTTAAAGTAAAAGGTGTAGAGGTAAAAAAAACGGAAGCTCAATTAGCATAAATAAAACCAATAATTAATATATGATTTCACCTCTTGCAAACGTCAGTCCCAAAGCCAGCATAGGTAACAATGTAACCATACAGCCATTTGCAACTGTTTATGAAGATGTTGTCATTGGAGACAATACATATATTCATCCTAACGCCATTATTTACCCTGACACAACAATTGGCAGTGATTGCCAAATATTTCCCGGTGCATTAATTGGAGTAGTATCTCAAGATCTAAAATACAAAGGAGAAAAAGCAAAAACAGTTGTTGGTAATAATACTATCATCAGAGAATATGCTACCATCCATAAAGGAACAGCTGACAGGAAGATTACTTCTGTTGGAAATAACTGTTTGCTTATGGCTTATTCACATGTAGCTCATGACTGCATCGTTGGGAACAATGTTATTTTAGCTAATTACGTTGGTTTGGCGGGCCATATAACTATTGAAGATTTTGTAATCATTGAAGGTTACACAGCCATTCAGCAATTTATTACTATTGGCGCTCACAGCTTTTTAGCAGGTGCCTCAAAAGTGCGTAAAAATGTTCCGCCATTTATCCGGGTAGCACGCGATCCGTTACAATATATTGGAGTAAATACTGTTGGTCTTTCACGTCGGGGTTTTGATAAAGAATTGATCAACCAGATAGAAGATATTTACCGTTTGATCTTTGTACGTGGTCATAACCTCACAAATGCATTGGAATTAGTTGAACAGGAAATTCCAGATTCAGAAACCAGGAAACAAATAGTCGATTTCATCAGATCCTCACAGGATGGAATTGTAAAAGGAATTTAATTTCACTTTTATTACGAGAATTTAAACTCATAGTTCTTAACTCATAATTAAACAATGTCACGCATACTTACCGGAATACAAAGTACCAATATACCTCACCTAGGGAATATTTTAGGAGCCATTATGCCTGCTATTGAATTGAGCAAACAACCTGGAAATGATTCCTTGTTTTTTATTGCCGATCTTCACTCCTTAACTACACAAAAAGATGCCGCTCAACGCATCCATAGCGTAAATTCTGTAGCTGCAACCTGGTTGGCTTTTGATTTCGATACTCAAAAAAACATGCTGTACCGTCAGAGCCGAATTCCTGAAGTATGTGAATTAACCTGGTACCTGAATTGCTTTACACCTTTCCCGATGCTAGCAAATGCCCATTCATTCAAAGATAAATCAGAACGATTGAGTGATGTATACGCCGGATTATTTACTTATCCCGTGTTAATGGCAGCTGATATTATTTTATACGATGCAGAGTTTGTTCCCGTAGGCAAAGACCAGGTGCAGCACATTGAGATTGCTAGAGATATTGCTGCGAAATTTAATGCTCAGTATGGTCAGGAAATTTTTGTTATACCACAAGCAAAAGTGGATGAAAGTGTGATGATCGTTCCTGGAATAGATGGACAAAAAATGAGTAAGTCGTACAACAATTACATTAATATATTTTTACCAGAAAAGGAATTACTAAAAGTGGTGAAAACCATTGTCACAGATGCCACGCCTTTAGAAGAACCAAAAAATCCGGATACCTGCAATGTGTTTAAACTCTATAAATTATTGGCTGACATTAATCAGGTGACAGAAATGCGCGCCAATTACAGCAAAGGCGGCTACGGTTACGGGCACTCTAAAACGGCTTTATATGAATTGATTCTTTCTAAGTTTGAAAACCAAAGAAAGCGTTATGATGAGTTGATGAATAACACCGCTCAATTGGAAAAAGAATTACAGGTAGGAGAAGCCAAAGCTAAAAAAATGGCTCAGGAAAAATTAAAAAAAGTACGGGAAGTTTTAGGCTTTTAAGAATATATAGATTAATGTAGTTCCCGGAATCCCTAACATCATATTCGAAAAATTAATCTTCCAATAAACAAAACTTTCATTTTAAAATTAGATTGTAAATTAAGAATTTGAGTTTAGTGTTTAGTATATTTACCTCATGCAAAAAATTCTGATCACAGGTTCCAACGGTTTATTAGGACAAAAATTAGTTTACAAACTAAAGGATAAAACCAATGTCCAATGTATTGCAACAGCTCGGGGAGAAAATCGTTTGGTAAATACATCAGGATATGAATACACCGAACTAGAAATTACCAGTTATGATATTGTGGATGATGTTTTTACAAAATACAAACCCGATGTGGTAATCAATACAGCTGCCATGACTAACGTGGATGCATGCGAAACTGAGAAAGAAGCCTGTTGGCTATTGAATGTGACGTCCGTACAAAACCAGGTGAGCGTACTCGAAAAATTATCAGAAAAAGATCCTGCTTATAAACCTCATTTCATTCATCTGTCTACTGATTTTATATTTGATGGGACACATGGGCCTTTAGATGAAAATGAAATACCAAATCCTTTAAGTTATTATGCAGAAAGTAAGTTGGCTGCCGAAAAAATAGTGCAAGTTTCATCGCTTCATTGGGCCATTGCTCGTACTGTTTTAGTGTATGGCATTGTAGACAATATGAGTCGCAGCAATATTGTATTGTGGGTGAAACAAAATTTAGAACAAGGAAAAACCATTAACGTAGTCGATGATCAATACAGAACCCCAACATTAGCCGAAGATCTGGCTGATGGCTGTATTTTAATTGCCGAGAAAAAAGCAAGCGGCATTTATAATATTTCGGGAAAAGATTTTTTAAATATCCTTGAAGTGGCGCATTTAGTAGCTGACTATTATAAGCTAGATAAATCACTGATCAAACCTTCCAAATCTGCTGATATCAAACAACCGGCGAAACGTCCTCCTATAACCGGATTCATAATTGATAAAGCAAAACGAGACTTGGGGTATAACCCACACAGCTTTACAGAAGGTATTAAATTTTTAGAAGAGCAATTAAAATCAATGGGAGTTTAAAGTAGATTTTTGTTATACTCAATAAAGTACGTATATTTGTACTTAATAATACAAAAAAAATGATTGCTGCAAATTATTCTGAACTCAGGACCGATCTAAAAAAGTTTTTAGATGATGTTGAAGATAATAACGAAACTTTAGTCATAAAGCGTTCTAATGGCAAAGGTGCTGTTATTATCTCATTAGCTGAATATAATTCAATGATGGAGACAATGCATTTACTTAGCTCTCAAAAAAATGCTGACAGGCTTTTTAAATCCATCAAACAAATGAAAGAAGGAAAAGCTATTACTATTAAATCAACTGATTTAAAATAAATATGCGGATTGTTTTTTCGGAAATTGCATGGGAAGATTATACCAGTTGGCAAACGGAGGACAAAAAAATGTTAAAAAAGATCAATGAACTGATCAAAGCAATCAAATCTAACCCTTTTGACGGTATCGGAAAACCTGAACCTTTAAAATACGATTTGGCTGGCTTTTGGTCGCGAAGAATTGATAGAGAACATCGTCTTGTATATCAAATAAGGGATAAAGAATTATTGATATACAGTTGTAAATATCATTACGATTAAGATTACAAACTATTACAGAACCAAAGTAATTTAGCTCATAAATCTACCATTTACACTTGCAACTCGGCGACATATACACCGTTGCCCGTGGAAGCATGTTGGTAAGACTTTTCTGAACCTCATCGCTGATAAGAATATTCCGTAGGTCAAGCACGCGAAGCGATTTCAGGCTTGAAAAAGTTGAAGGGTATTCGTCAAAGTTATTGCTCCACAGATCAAGGATTTCGAGTTTCTCTAAATTACCTATTTGCGTTGGAATCGTTTCAAGGTCATTTTGATTCAGGTTCAAATACTTTAAATTTACCAGTTTGCCGATGTCTTTTGGTAAACGTTTTAATCCAGTTTTACTACAAGCAAAATATTGGAGATTTGCAAGCAGGCCAATACTATCAGGCAATTCTGAAATTGAATTTTTACTGATATCAAGGTACTGTAAATTTTTAAATTGGAAAATCTCTTTTGGGAATGATTTTAAATGCTGTTTTCTAAGCGACAATTTTATTACAGCAATCGGGTTCTTCATAGCTTCCTGGATAGAAACAAAAGCCTGCATGGTATCAAGTGTAAGTGAGTCCAACGACTGAGCCTTTGCTTCCTGATAAGTAAAAGATAATACAATAATCAGGATTAATTTAAAAAAAAGTTTATTCATGACAACAGGATTTTTTATCGTTTGCTAAGGCTTGCTTAAGTTCTTCTAAATTAGCAAATTTTTCTTCATCCCTGATGCGCTTAACAAATTCTATCTTAATTCGTTCTCCATAAATCTCACGGTCAAAATCAAAAATATTCACCTCGATCTTAATCAATTTATCTACATCGGTTGTAGGATTAGTGCCAATGTTCAACATTCCTTTATAGGTTGCATATCCAATGATCACATTTACAGCATACACACCAATCTTTGGAATTAATTTATCGATATTTTCAATAAAAATATTGGCTGTTGGATATCCGAGTGATCTTCCTAATTGTTTTCCTTTGATAACGACACCACTAATAAAAAAATAATAGCCCAGGTATTCGTTCGCTGTTTGCACATTACCTTCTTCAATTGCTTTACGAATTCGTGTGCTACTTATATTTAACTGGTTGACTTCCTGCGCAGGAATTTCCTCAACCTCAAACTGGTAAGTTGAAGAAAGTTCTTTCAGTGTTTCAATATTTCCTTCACGGTTACTGCCAAAGCGGTGGTCATAACCGATCACCAATGTTTTTGTTTTTAATCCTTGTGAGATAATATCTGAGATATAATCCTTAGCCTGCATTTCCGAAAATGCTTTGGTGAAAGGAAATATCAATACATGATCAATTCCAAACTGTTTTAACAACTCACATTTTTCTTCTGTGGTGGTAATCAACTTCAGATCTGTTTGTTCGGGAAATAGAATTTTTCTCGGATGCGGATCAAACGTAAACAGAACGGTTTCGCCTCCTTGCTTAGTTTTCAATTCTATTAAACGCTTAATAATTTTTTGGTGGCCCAAATGTACTCCATCGAAAGTTCCTATCGTTACAATGGAATTTGCAAGGCTTGATAATTCAGATATTTGATGGTAAACGCGCACAAAAGTTAGGCGATAAAGATAAGATATTTAAAATACTTTGACACTGCCGTTTTTTATGATATAATCCACGCCATTGATGTTGAATTTTTTACCTGTGCTTTGCTTCATAAGATCTGTAATGTCCTGCTCGATCGTATGAACAGAACCCTTTGTTTTATAGGCAATATTCAGGTAATCTTCATTGATCTCCATGCCCTCATAAACGCCACATAAAATTACCCTTACCGGCACTTTAATTCGCGCAAGTAATTTGATGTCTCTTGCTTTAGCCCAATTATCTGCAATCAAAATTACATCATCCACTTTCCCGCTTTTGTTCAATCCAAAAATAATAGCTTCTATAGGATTTTCGGGTGCATCACCTCCTGCTCCTTTTTTAATAGTTGATTCCATAACGGAGATTAAATCATTCACTGTTCTGGCTTTGCAATGGTAGACGCCACCGGTGGCACCGATCTTTTTATCTTCATCTCGTTTCTTATCTCCATCATTAAAGAAAACAAAATGCTGACTCGTGGTATCTTTCAAAAAATGAAGTTTCAACCAAGTGCTGATTTGTTGAGCATAAGGATACATACTACCAGTAAGATCCGCCACAATGAGCTTGTTTTTCCATTCTTTGTTCCTCTTCAAAACATTAAATACTAAATTACTAGCAGTGTCAGCAATATTCGGCTCCAGATTGGTTTCATTATCGCTACTCCGGCTTTCAAAAGAAAAATTACCGTTTTTATCATACACTCTATAATAACCATCCAGGTTACCCTTCTTATATTTACCCTCCGCTTTGATGTGCCCGTTTGAATAATATTCTAACTCAAGCCCATCTTTGACGCCATTTTTATAGGTTTCAAAAATACTTTTTTTACATTTTTTTGTATAGGAGATCATTGGGCCATCAAGAAGCCCATCTTTATAATATACTTCTTTCTCAACGCAATCAGGCTCATCGTACCAATTGATGGCCAATCCTTGCCTCTTATTATTCTTGTAGGAAACCTCACTTTTTAAATCACCGTTTGACCAAAATTCTTTCCAAACTCCCTGCTTTAAACTATCCCTGTCGGTGATGTTAATGGTATCGTTATCAAATATTTTATAACTCAGCATAGACTGTGCCCCACAAGACTTTGTAACTAGGAGGAAACAACTAAAAAAGATATAAAATAGAGGGTGTATTTTCACTACTTAAAATTGCTTAAATTTGTGCGAATTATCAAATTTATTATGTTAGAAAGAATAAACAGTTTATTGGTTGAAGTTGAAGATTTTGCAGCACAAAGCAAAGAGCAAATTGAAGAATACCGTATTAAATGGTTAAGTAAAAAAGGAGAGATTACTTCTTTATTTGATGATTTTAAATCGGTAGCGCCGGACATTAAACGTGAGGTTGGACAAAAATTAAATGAGCTTAAAACAAAAGCGCAGAATAAGATTAATGAATTAAAAGATAAACATGATGCTTCGACAAGCTCACCAACCAAGAAGGAAATTGATTTAACATTACCCGGTGATCCAACAATACAGGTTGGTTCGAGACATCCCTTATCTTTGGTAAAAAATCAGATCATCGATGTATTTGCCCGTATTGGATTTACCGTAAGTGATGGCAGAGAAATTGAAGATGACTGGCATAATTTTACTGCTTTAAATACGCCTGAAAATCATCCGGCCCGCGATATGCAGGATACGTTTTATGTAGAGTTAAATCCGGAACTGGTTTTACGAACACAAACTTCTTCAGTGCAGGTGCATATCATGGAAAATCAAAAACCACCTATCCGCACAATTTCCCCGGGTAGAGTTTACCGTAATGAAGCCATCAGTGCGCGTGCTCATTGTCAGTTTCACCAGATTGAAGGTTTATACATTGATGAAAAAGTTTCCTTTGCCGATCTAAAACAAACACTGAATTTTTTCGCGAAAGAATTATTTGGGACTGAAACAAAAATAAGAATGCGCCCGAGTTATTTTCCTTTCACAGAACCAAGCGCTGAAGTAGATATTAGTTGTACCATCTGTAAAGGAGAAGGCTGTAACGTTTGTAAACACACCGGCTGGGTAGAGATTTTAGGCTGCGGCATGGTTGATCCCCAGGTATTGGATAATTGCGGCATCGACAGTCAGAAATATAGTGGCTTCGCATTTGGAATGGGCATAGAACGAATTACCATGTTAAAATACAGGGTAAAAGATTTGCGCTTGTTTTTTGAAAATGATGTGCGATTTTTAAAACAATTCTCCGGAGAATAAATGGAAAAACTTCCGCGTAAAGAACTAATTTTTGATATGTTGGAAAAAGAACCCAACGATGTGTTTTTGAATTATGCTTTAGCGATGGAACATCTTTCTACCGGTGATTATAATGACGCGGATGCACAGCTTAGAAAAGTATTGGAAATTAATCCTTCCTATTTGCCTTGTTATTACCAGTTAGGGCAGGTCAATGAAAAACTAAACAAAATTGTTATTGCTATAAGTTATTACAAACAAGGTGTAAATTTGGCAAAATCACAAAACAACAACAAAGCACTTGGTGAATTGAATGAAGCAATTTGGATGCTGGAAGACTAAGAAGTTGCTGGAGGGATTTTTAGTTGTTTGATGATAGCTTCCAACAACTCTTCCCAAATAACCAATTGTCTCTTTTTAAAACTCTTTATTAACAACCGTCTTATTCCCTACTCTATCAGTAACCTCTATTTTCAGCGCGCCTGTTTTCTCAGAAATAGCACATGTAATAATACAGCTCTTGGCATCGTATTCTGCAATTTGCCAAACACCATTGAAGTAAATGTTATAATCTGAAATACCACTCATTTGATCTCCCACTTCAAACTTTATGATTTTAGTATCTGAAAGAGCCGGCTGTATTTTTGTTTTCTTTTTGTTTGATGGAAAAGATATCATAGGCGCAATCGTATCATATGCTATACTAAATATCCCGAAAGATTTACTTTCTGTTTTAAACCAACCATTCTCATATTTGCCGGTCAAACAATTATCATCAATCATTACAACCATTTTATTTTCTTTACCTTTAATCGGCTTAAATACTTTCAACGAAAGGGAGAATGGTTTTAAAAGAATATCATTCTTATTACCAATAACAGCCTTTCCCAGTTTATTAAAATAACCACCTACTGAAGCAGGATTAACCATTGAACCAGCCCTGATTGTGTACTCAATGTCTTCTTTTTTAATCACAAAATCAGAATGACAGTTTACATTCATGGTAGACTTAATAATATATCCTTCTGTTTTTTCTGCCCTTACAAAAAATGTTAGTGTGCTTTCATTTCCTTTTTCATCAGCAACTATTAATTCGATTTTATGCAACAGCGTATCCTTCAATTCAATTTTTCCCCCATTCACAAGAGTTTTATAAATAGCAATATCATAACATGTCGGTGCAAAACATTTTTGAAATTTGATACCATTGAGCTTCTCGCTAAAATAATTTACGTAGCGACCATTATCAAAACTGATATTATTTAACTGATGGTTATATATAAGGTTACCATCCAACTTTACCTTAGCCTCATAAATATTATTTTTGTTAGTGCTGCCATTAGATTGGTCATAACCCGCAAATGCAAGAGCGAATGTATTTTGTTTTAAAACAAACATATTTTGCAGCAATGTTAATTTACCTGTTTTAGGATTTACTGCCACATTAGTCAATTGCGAAATAACATTTGTATCACGTGTACTATAAATAGCTACATGTGTTAAAACCGGCTTGATATTATCTTTAACATCATAAACTAATAAAGGATTGATGGGAATTTCTGATTTTTCTTCCCGGATCTCGAAATGTAAATGTGGCCCGGTAGAACTTCCGGAATTACCGCTATATCCAATGATCTCTCCTTTTTTAACTGGCAGAACATTTGGTGTGGGAAATAATTCCAGTTCATTTTTTTTTACTTCGCGTTGTTGCTGTTTAGTATAAATGTCAATCCTCTCAGCAAACTTTTTTTGATGCGCATAAACACTTACATAACCGTTTGCATGAGTCACATATATCACTCTTCCATAACCTCCGCTGCTGATTTTTATCCGGCTCACATAACCATCGGCCACACATTTTATTGGTAAATTTATTTTGGGATCTGTACTGAAATCAAGGCCTGCATGAAAATGGTTTGGTCGGATTTCTCCGTAATTACCGGTCACAATAACATCCCGGTCAATCGGATAAATAAAACCCAAACCGTTATACTGCGCAAAATAAAAATGAGAACTGGAGACGAAAAAAAGAAAAATAAGCGTTCTGAAATTTATCATTAAGGTAAGGTTAAATTGTATGAAGTTAATTAACAACGAGTTGTTGATGTAAAGTTAAAGGGTTAAGTAAAATGAGTTCGCCTAAACTCTATTTTTAACCAACAACAAACTGTTTATTGAGCATGAATGTAGAAAATATAAAATCAGAATTACAACAAGTGTTAAATAGCGATGTAGCGCTGCGTAAAGAGTATAACGAAATTAAACGATCATTAAGCGACTACCGCAACCAACTCATTCAGCGTGATGAAGATTGCAAGCGATTGCAAGTTTCTATTGACGTATTGAATACCAAATTGGTTGTAATGGAGCGTGACAATACGAACTACAAAAGCGAAGTAAACTCTTTCAAGGAATTAAGAAACAACATTCGTGAGCAATTACAGGAAAAGCAAGATGAAATAAATAATTTATTAAGCAGGATTGATGAATTGAACGGCCAGCTGGCTTCTATTTCATCCGAATACGAATCACGTATTTCTGAACTAAATGCTGCTTCTACTGAAGAAATTTTTATATTAAGATCTTCCTATGAAGAGCAGTTATCAGAATTAAAATCTAATACTACTTACCAACAGAGCGGTATTCGCGCAGAACTGGAAACAAAGATCAACGACCTGACCAACACATTCAATAGGACTTACCAGGAAACCGTCTCCTCATATGAAGATCAAATCGAACAACTAAAATTTGAGTTTTCTTCTCAACTTGAATCTGTGAAACAGCAATCAGAAAGCCGCGTGGCTTCCCTTTCGGGTTCAAACGAAGAGACTGTAGGAAACTTAACCAATGAATATGAATTAAAGATCAGTGGATTAACTTCCCAGTGGAATTCTCAAAAATCAGAAATCACTTCTTCATATGAAAATCAGATTTCTTCTTTAACAGGTGCTTACACGAATGAAAAAGAATCGCTGATTAATTCTTATGAATCACAAATCTCTGATTTAAATATATTATTAGCGGAAAAGCAAACCGAATTTGAAACAGAATTAAATTCAACAATCGAAACTTTAACTTATTCCTATACTCAAAAAGAAAATGAGTTAAAGGCTTTCTATGAAAATGAATTATCATTAACGTCTAATTCTTCCGGTTCTTTATTGGAAACTATAAAAGCAGAATATGAAGAGAAACTAGCAAATACCCTGATTCATTCTACCGCCCAAAACTCGAAGTTATCAGAGGACATCAGTAAAATGGTAATTGAGAATGAGCACTACAAGGAAAAAATTCGTGAGATGGTGTATCATATCGATGCACAAAATACTACAGTTGATAATCTAACATTAGATATTCAAACAAAAGCAGAAGAGATTACAAAACAAATTGATCTTTACAATTCTTTATCTTCAGAGTTTGATTCTTTTAAAAATTCGCAATTAGCAAGCATTGATGAACAAGTAAGTATTTTAAATTCTAAAATAACAGAACTAGAAAGTCTTGTTTCTGAAAAAGATTCTACACTTGCCGAATTAACAACTTCTATTGAAGACAAGATCAATCAAATTAATAGCTTAACTCAATCTAACTCTGAACTAGAAGAGCAGTTTAAATTATTATCTGTCTCTTTCAATTTAGAAAAAGAAAACTTTGAAACATTTAAAAACGAAGCTGAAGTTAATCACGCTCAAAAATTACAGAGCAAGGATATTGAATTCACGAAACTACTTACCGAAAACACATCGCTGATAAGCGAAATTGATACAACAACTGATAAACTTGAAGTAGCAGAGGAAGAATTACAATTGCTAAGTGCTGAGTTAACAGAATTAAAAACTATTGCAGAAGGAAAGTCGGCTGATTTTAAAGAAACATTAAATAATAAAAATTACGAGATCACTAATTTATCTGCTAATAACATGGCTCTGCAAACGGAATTGGATTTGTTAAAAGCAGAACTCGGTGCAGTGCGCGGTGAGTTAAATAATGCAGTTTCTTTAAATGAAGGAAGTTTATCTTTACAGGAATCATATAACAATTTACTTTCTGCCAAAGCTGAAATGGAAACGGAATTAGCTTCTTACCAATCATCTATCGAGTCTTTAAATTCTCAAGTTGCAGAATTAACATCATCTATTTTAGGTTACCAGTCTGAAATCACTAGTATCAAATCAAGTTCTAAAATAGAAGAACAAGATGCGTTTATTGATCGTTTGTTTAAACAAATTGACTTGTTAAGTGATGAGCGTTTAGGCTTGTTGAATGAAAAAGAAGAAATGGCCAACCAGTTATTAAAAATGAATGAAACAGTTGCTGTAATTTCGCAACATGTTGATTCTCATAATATTGACATAACTGAATTGGATAATCACAGAAAAAATGTTATTTTAGCAGGAAGTTCTACTAATAACAGTTCCGAAAAAACTGTTATGAAAAAACAAATAAATGAGTTGGTGCGTGAAATTGATAAATGTATAGCTCTGTTGAGTGCTTAAAAGAAAATTAGCTTGATTTAATGAGCGATGTAAGTGTAAAAGTTGAAATTGCCGGCGGATTATATACGCTCAAAGTTAAAAACGAAGACGAAAGCAGCGTTAAACAAGCAGTTGAACTAATAAATCAAAAAATCTCGGAGTTTGAAAAAAATTACGGGGTAAAAGATAAGAAAGATGTTTTGGCAATGGTTACTTTACAATTGGTGAGCCAGTTAGTTAAAGAGAAAAACCATGCTGAACAGGAGTTAAGCACTCTATCGTTAATATTGGAAGATGTAGAGAAAATGTTAGTTCTGCATAAAGAAAATATAAAACAAACAGGAGAATAAACAGATATAACGTCTTTAAAAAGATCTTTTGACGCACAAAATTTTGAGGAAATTCAAAGCTTTGTGCGTTTTTTTTTGTTAAATAATTATTCGGATAGTCGCCCTGAGTAATATGTTTAAATAGTATAAACAATGTGCGACAACAAAAAATTATGTTAACAACCATATTTATAGCCGTAGCATTAATTGCCGGCGTAGTTGCAGGTTTTATTATTGCCAACTCTCGCTTAAATAAAAGCAGCGTTCAGGAAAAAACAAACCTGATTAAAGAAGCTGAAGTAAAATCAGAAAGTTTAAAACAGGAGAAAATTTTACAAGCCAAAGAAAAATTTCTGCAATTAAAAGCAGAACATGATAAAAGCGTGAACGAACGCAACCAACAAATAGTTGTTTTAGAAAACAAAGCCAAACAACGCGAAGGCGACCTTGCTAAAAAAGTAGAAGAAGCCACAAAAAAAGACAAGGAACTTGAACAGCAAAAAATACAACTAGCCTCTCAGGTAGAGCTCTATAAAAAGAAAAGCGAAGAGATTGAAAAATCCCATCGTAAGCAGGTAGAATTATTGGAAAAAGTATCCGGCTTAAGTGCTGATGATGCTAAAGCGCAGTTAATTGAAAGCGTGAAAGCTGAAGCTAAAACAGAGGCTATGGCATTCATTAAAGATACTATGGATGAAGCTAAAATCAATGCCAATAAAGAAGCTAAAAAAATCATCATACAATCTATACAACGATTAGCTACTGAAACTGCTATTGAAAACTCGGTAACGGTTTTCCATATTGAAAGCGATGAAATCAAAGGACGTATCATCGGGCGTGAAGGCCGTAATATCCGTGCTTTAGAGGCTGCCACCGGTGTAGAGGTTATAGTGGATGATACACCAGATGCTATTACTTTATCTTGTTTTGATTCTATTCGTAGAGAAATTTGCCGTTTATCTTTACATCAGTTAGTGACGGATGGACGTATTCACCCGGCTCGTATTGAAGAGATTGTTGAGAAAACGAAAAAAATGATTGACGATGAAATTGTTGAAACAGGAAAACGTACCTGTATCGACCTTGGAATTCATGGTTTACATCCTGAATTAATAAGAATGGTTGGCCGTATGAAATACCGCTCTTCTTACGGACAAAATTTACTACAACATAGCAGAGAAGTAGCAAATTTGTGTGCGATCATGGCCAGCGAAATGGGCTTAAATCCTAAGATTGCAAAACGTGCCGGTTTATTACATGATATTGGTAAAGTACCTGATGAAGAACCGGAATTACCACATGCTATTTTAGGTATGAAGTTGGCAGAAAAATACAAAGAGAAACCAGAAGTATGCAACGCCATTGGAGCGCATCATGATGAAATTGAGATGACAACTTTATATTCACCAATTGTACAGGTATGTGATGCTATTAGTGGTGCTCGTCCTGGCGCTCGTCGCGAAGTTGCAGAGCAATACATGAAGCGTTTAAAAGATTTAGAAGCTTTAGCATTATCTTATGAGGGTGTTGAAAAAACATATGCCATACAGGCAGGAAGAGAAGTACGTGTATTAGTATCAGCAGATAAAGTGGATGATAAAGGATCGGAACAATTAGCTTTTGATATCTCACAAAAAATTCAAACCGAAATGACTTACCCTGGACAGGTGAAAGTAACCGTGATACGGGAAGTGCGAGCCACGGCTTACGCGAAATAGAAAATTGAAAGGCGGTTTTAACCGCCTTTTTTTATCTCTAGGTATGAAAAAAATACTCTTTATAACCATTATTTTTTTGACATTATTGAATATTACTTGTTCGAAACAACGTAAGTTAGGAAAAGTTATATGTGAAGGATATATATATGACACCATTGGTGGAAAAGGAGTTGAGGGGATTTCTGTATCATTGGAAGCTTGTAATCCACGTGATGGCAGAAATTTTTGTGCTACGTTTAAACTTGGTTCGACTACCACAAACGCTTCAGGTTATTATAAAATAAACGAAAAACCAGCGAGATCAGGTAGGTATTTTATTTCAGGACAGGGGATTAAGTACCAGGAAGTAAACGAAAAAGATTTGAAAAACAGTAGGTATACGACAGGATATTTAAAAAAATAATCATGAACAAAAAATTAATTAAAATTTTTAAAATCATCGGAATTATTATCGTGATTATTTATTCCGGTATTTGTGCTTTGCTGTACTTCAGCCAAGATAATTTATTGTTTCATCCCCAACCCACAACTACTGAAGAGATAGCTGAGATCATCAAAGCAAACCCTAATTTTGATACATTGAGTTTTCAAATGAAAGATGGGAACCGCACTTATGGTTTTATTTCAAAAGATACTATTAAAGAAAAACTCCCACTCGTATTATATTTTGGAGGTAACGCCGAAGAAGTTTCCCATTTAATGGAGTATCAAAACTATTTTCCCAACACGGTAATGGCTCTTGTCAATTACAGAAGTTTTGGTTTGAGCAAAGGCCTTATTTCAGAAAAGACTATGTTCAGTGATGCATTGGAAGTGTATGGTCAATTAATAGCAGATCCCGGAGTAGATCCCAATCGTGTGATTGTTATTGGGAGAAGTATTGGCACAGGTGTCGCAACCTATCTTTCATCACAACGTAAAACAAACGCTACGGTTTTAATAACACCATATGAAAATATGATCGATGTAGCATTCGAAAAATATCCTTTTGTGCCAATAGGTTTACTGATCAATCACCGCTTTGAATCTGACAAATATGCACCAAGTATTTCGTCACCCATGCTGGCTCTTATCTCAAAAAATGACCAAATTATTCCAAAACACCACGCTTATGCATTGACTAAAGTCTGGAAAGGGAAAACCAGCGTTTTAGAAGTGGATGAGGACCATAATTCAATCATGAATAATGAAGAAGTTTGGAAAAGGATCGAAGAGTTTGTTAAGGAGAACTCACAGTAAACAGTTGATCTCCTGTATTTTTCGCGCAGCATTATTTGGAAGGTGGTGAATATGTTAAATAATCGTTTTGTGCTAAAAACCCGTTTAACGGTAGTGATTTTAAAAATTAAAGTTTTAAATTTATTTGTATGGCTCACGAATCAGAAAACAAAATAGTAATGTTGGAATTGACTAAGGGCATTTTAGTGGGCACGTATTTAACTAAGTTCATTGATTTAAAAATGGCACAATCAACAGTCATAGATAGAATGAAATTATATGGTGATAAAGACTATCCATTACTTATCCATATTAATAATGTACAACACGTTACGAAAGATGCAAGAGATTATTTTGCTTCTAAAGAAGCTTGCCAAAAAATAAAATCCTGTGCAATCATCACAAATTCAATCGTTACACGGGTTATTGCAAATTTTTTTTTAACTCTTAATAAGCCTTTAGTACCTACTAAACTCTTTACCAATGTAGAACATGCCAAGGAATGGCTTTCTAATTAAAATCTGACTTCATTTTCCATCTTAAAGCAAATTAATTATCATCACAGAAAAACATAACAAGTAAAATGTAATAAGGTTTCCGGACAAATATTTTAATTTTATTACCTATGCATATTACCTCACCTATAAAAGAACTCGTAACTGTTGAACAAGTAGATGGAATTATATTATGTGTTTTAGAAAGTGAAACCGTCGATCTTAACATTGCAAAAATGGGAGTTGCTCACAGAGTTAAATTGTATGGTGATAAAGATTATCCTATTCTCGTACGTATAAAAAACGTAAAGCATATAACCAAAGAGGCCAGAGAATATTTAGCATCCAAAGATGGGTGTAACAAAGTAAAATGCGGAGCCATAATAATAGACTCTATAGTAATGAGCGTAATTGCCAATTTTTTCTTACAAATAAATAAGCCATTAGTTCCTACAAAATTATTTACAAATAAAGAAAGTGCAATAGATTGGCTCAATACTTTTAAATAGGGTTCACTCAATAAGTCAATTTTACTTTTTACTTTCTTTTTGCTTGGCAAAAAAGAAACAAAAACCCAAGGCGAAAGACCAACTCCCATTTTTTATCGCACAAAAAGCCTCCTCAGTGCCGCCTAAAAAATCGTAGTTCGCTCTCTTTCGCCCAAAACAGCCGCACAATTACTAACGTATGATAAATGTGCTGCTAAATGATGCAAACCTTTTCAAATATTTTCTGCAAATGCCTTGCATAAAAAAGAAAGTAAACTCTTTAAAATAGTTG
>JACMNO010000108.1 GCA_014378485.1 Bacteroidia bacterium | reverse complement strand
GCCGTATTTTTAATTTGTGTTCCGGGTGCATTGTTGTTTGTTCGTTTGATTCGGTACTGAATATAACCATGACTGGCAGGTTCGTTAGTGCCGCTATCTGCTAACATAATATTGTTGAATTTCCAACGCAATACATTTCCGGGCAAAATATCAATATTGTAGTTATGGCTTGCACCTAGCATTTCAAAAGTATTGATATTAACGTTAGGAGATAAAGTATCTTTCACCATAATATTTACTGCCGGTCCATTCCCTGTATTTTGAAAACGAATTAAATAGGTTAAATCTGTTTCAGTAGCAGCTATGTCGCCATTAGCTCCAATACCAACCGGACTCACAGTTTTATCATTAGGGTCAAAAGAACCATTAACTGTACGTGAATAGCAATAATTATTATTTGCATAATTTAAATCGCTTACTGTTGGTTGCGCCCAAATACAAGATGTAAAGGTACTTCCTAATGGCGTGCTTAAAGGTGTTGTGAAATCAACATAGAAATTTACATTCCATCCCGAGTAATTTATATTGGTGAAATTCCAAATAATGGTATCGCCATATAAAGTATAAGCTGTTGGATAGGTATTAGTGATATTTGGAATAAATGCCGAAGGTAAAGTTACCTTAAATACACCATTCGCATTAAACGTATTATAGTTATGCAGAAGGTAATTCATACGACAAACAAACCCTGGTACAATTCCATTAGAATAGGCAGATGTGTACAGATCCGGTTGAGTAACAGGAATATACTCTTTTGAAAAGTTATTGTTTATTGAATTAGGCGATCCTGAATTTATGGTGGCATTTAATGTTGTTGCACAGGTAGCAATCATATTTGCATTCGTAGCAGAGGTAATAGTGTAAGTCCCTAATGATAAATTATTAAAATAATAATCACCACTCCAATTGCTATAACAAATTTTGTTTCCTGGATTAGCAATCATTTGAACATTGCTTAAATCACTATCACCGCTGTTTTTAATGCAATCGTTATTGTTATCGAAAAATACATTTCCTGAAATGGAACCACAATTAGATCCATTTGTTTTAATTGTATCCCCAACAATTAGACAATTCATTGCTGAGTCAAAAATTTTGACAGAGTAATAAGTAGCAGGAAGGTTTAATACATCCTGTGTTGTAGCTCCGTTGTTCCATTGGTATGTAAAAGGGCCGGAATTAGATCCACCAATTGTTAAGTCTATACTACCATCGTTCATATTAGTGCACGTTTCATCTATGTGGGATAATGAAGTTGTAATTCCGGAAATAGTTGCCGATCCTATTGATGCAATGTTTACTGTGGCTGTTTCAGCACATCCCAGCTGATCTGTTACTTGAAATGTGTAGATGCCTGGACATAAATTATTAAGGGCTCCGGTATTTCCTGCAGCCGGTGGTGACCATATAAATGAGTAGGAAGGAGTGCCTCCCATAACCGTCGCATAAATTTGTCCGTTACACATACCACAAGAGGCGTTGGTAAAACTCATGCTGGCAGTTATTTGCTGTGGCTGACTGATTAATACACTTTGAGTGCCGACACAACCATTAACATCTGTAACAGTTACATTATATAATCCTGCATCTAAATTTGAAACGGAAGAAGTAGTTAAGGTTGCGCTACCACTCCAAGAATAAGAATATGGACTTACACCAACTGTTACCATAGTAGTTGCACCGCCATTCATTAAACCAAAACAGGTAACATTTGTGAAACTTGTAATAGAGACATTTGGACCTGCTATATCATTTACCAAACCGCTCGAAACTACTGTACAACCGTTTGCATCTGTAACAGTAAACGAATATGCTCCAGCAGGTATGTTATTATTACAAAAGGTTGAAGCTCCATTGCTCCATTGTATATTGTAAGGTGGATTACCCCCTGAAATTCCTGCGCAAACACTCCCATTTGATTGACCACAATTAGCATTGGTTGCTGCAGTAGTAGTCATTAATTGTTGTGGTTGTGTGATTGTAATGACGCTCTGAAATACGCAATTATTAGCATCAATAGTAGTAATAGTTTGATTCCCTGCACATTGATTATAATTATTATTTGTTGCTTGCCCAAAAGCTGTTGTTGAAAAGGTGTATGGTGGTATACCACCAGTTGCTATAATATTAAAAGAACCATTGCATACCCCTGCACATGTTACATTTGTAACAGTTGAAGATGAAAATAATTGAGTTGGTTGAGTTATTGCAACGGTTTGAGAAGATACACATCCATTGGCATCATTAATATTTACATTATAAGTTCCAAAACATAAATTAGAAGCAAAAGGGCCTGTACTTCCATTTGACCAGAAATAGGTATAAGGTGCAATTCCTCCGGAAGCAGATACATTAGCAGAACCGTTACATAAACCAAAACAAAAAACATTCGTTTGTGTTATGGTAGCAGTCATTTGAGGAGGTTGATTAACTAGAACAGTATTTGAGGTTACACATCCATTTGCATCTTTAACACCCATTAGATAGATGCCAACAGGAAAATTTGAAAATACAGAAGGTGATTGATACCCACCACCATTTATATTATATGAATAAGTTGTTATTCCACCTGAAGCTATTACATTAATAGTCCCCGTACTCGTACCATTACATACAACATTAGCTGTTGTAGCATTTACTAATAGTTGTGAAGGTTCAGTAATAGTCACAACCAATGAACTTGTATTTGCCACCGCATCTTCAACATTCACCGTATAAGTTCCTGCAGCCAATCCTGTTATTATATCGGAGTTGGTATTCGTTGGTAACCAGGTATAAGTATATGAACCTGTCCCTCCTGTTGCAGTAACAGTAGCGGATCCGTTAGTTCCTCCAAAACAGCTAACATTGCTCACCGTAGATGTCAATGTAATTTGTGAAAATGCAAATGAGCAAATAAATATTATAATAATTGTTGATAGTGATTTTTTCATAGAATAGTTTTGTTGCATCTAAAATAGGGCTATTCCAGTTGCAATTAATAGCTATTTAGTAAAGAGGTGCTTTGAATGAGTTAAGAAAAATTATTGCCAGTCATGCTGAACTTGATTCAGCATCTCATGAGACCCTGAATCAAGTTCAGGGTGACATACCACAAGGAGATTATGTTTTATTTACCTTCCTCCTTCTTGGCAAAATACTTCTTAAAATTATAGGTAAAGGTCAGCATGTAATAACGGTTCAATACATTGGTCTGTGAATCCTGTATGTAGCTGTCTGTATTGGTTCTTGTCACACTATTATTTTGGTTTAGGATATCATACACGGTTAAACGTAGTTCTGCTTGTTTGTTTTTTAAAAACTTATAACCTACGGCGGCATTCCATAAAGAAATGGATTGATTAAAAGCGCTTGTTAAACCTGAGTAATAAGTATTCGTAAATTCACTTTGTAAAACAAATCCTTTGTACGGATTTGCGGTAAGCTTTAGTTTCGATTGTTGCGATAAATAGGTGGTATTAGAAGATGACTGTAACGTATTTTCAATCTGGCTATAAGAAGAGTTTGAAGATAATGTAAAATCAAATTGTTCACTGATGTTACTGCTGAATACTAACCCAAGACCACCGGTTGCTGTTTTAGCAAAATTTGTTTTTGTGTTAATCAAACCGGGGACATTATTATAATTACCAGAGACATTCACACTTAAATTCGTTTTTATTTTCTTTATGGGAAACGTATAATTGATAAATGAACGGAGTGAATAATATCCATCTAAATTTACGGGACGAACTATTTGCGATCCTCTTTGAAGGTAAATGGAATTATAAACCACAGTATCCCGGTTGGCAATTAAGGTACTGTTACCAATATAATTGTTTGAATAATTTCCGCCTAATAACGCAAAGAAAGAAGTTGCTTTTACTGTATTAACACCTGAATAACGAATATTTAAATTGTTTTGAAAATCCTGTTTCAGCTCAGGATTACCTGTACTTAATTGCAGGGAATTACTGTTATTGACAACATCCTGCAATTGATCAATGCTTGGAGCATTATTGCTGGTACGGTAATTTAAGCGGAGATTTTTTTTAGGAGAAAATTTATATTGTAATTGCGCCGATGGTAATACAGATTCAAATGTTTTGCTGAGTTGATAATGAGTTGGAATCTCCTGTTCTTTGGATAACTGCGCCCATTGATAAGCCGCATTTAAAGAGAAGTTAAATTTTTCTTTTTGAAACCGGTAACCTAAACTTCCTGATTGAGACTGATACTGATTTTTAAAAACGTTAGTGAGGTTGCTGTCTAAGTCCGAATATTTATAATCACTATAATTTTTATCAAATGTTTTTTTAGAAGAATAATTATCAGTGTAATAAGCCGTATAATTAAGCAGTAAGAAATTAAATTTATTAAGTGGCTCCGTATAAGAGATGTTCCCGTTAATGCTATTCCCGGTTTTTAAAATTTTTGATTTTTGATCAATAGTATCTCCATAAAACAAGGTGTCTCTGTAATATGTGTTTAAAGTATACAACTGATTTTCCCCGTAGTTTTTAGTGAAGGCAGGAGTCGCGTTAATGGAAAATGTTCTTCCTTTTTTTACAAAGGAATGACGGTATAGCAAGGGAACCGAAATTGAATAACCGCTTAAATTGGAAGAGCTACTATTCTCAGTACTATTTAAATTTTGTAATTCTCTCGTGGTTGCTCCGAATAGTTTCTTAGCAGATTGGTTAGTTTGAAAAGATAACTTGGGTTGGATCACGATAGAATTCATTGAATCCAGTTTTGTTTCCAGTTTAAAATTAATTCGGTTATTAAAATTATCACTTCCCGAATTATTCGATTCATTATAAATCAAACCATTATTTGAACCTAAAATATATTGTTGAAGCAGTGTAGACCTGGAATCATTTTGTGTCCAGTTGAAAAAGTAGCTGCCTGTTACTTCTGTTTTTTTATTCCATTTATCAGCGTAGTTCAACCCGAATAATGAAGTGGTATTGATCCCGTTTTGATTACTGATCTGGAAATTATCACTGGCATTGGCCGGTGCCCCTCCTTGTCCGCTGCCACCTCTTCTTCCTCCGCCACCTCCGCCGGAGCTGCTAACTCCCACCAGGTCTTCCGAAGAAAAGTTCTGCTCATTCACATTATTGGATTGTGCCAAAACAGTAACTCGTCTGTTTCCCCTAAAATTATTAACGGTTGCGCCGCTCTTATATTTATCTTCGTAACCATATCCTCCATATACTTTTCCGAACATGCCATTTTTAAATTGTGATTTGGTAACGATATTAATTGTTTTTGTGGTATTGCCATCATCAAATCCGTTAAACTGTGACTGATCACTTTTCTTATCAAACACCTGAACTTTATCAATGATCTCTGCCGGAATGTTTTTTAAAACGGCATTGGCATCATCTCCAAAAAATGCTTTACCATCCACTAATACTTTTTTTACTTCTTCACCTTGCGCTTGAACTTTGCCATCTATAATAGTTACGCCTGGCATTTTTGAAACAAGGTCCTCTGCGGTCGCATCTTTATTGACTTTATATGCTTTTGAATTAAAACTGGTGGTATCACCGTTTTGAGTGGCCAACGCCATTTGCGCTTCCACGGTAACTTCTTTTAAATTAGTGGAATTTTGTTTCAATGCTATCGCGCCAAGGTCTATGGATTGTGTTTCCAATTGAATGGATTTAAAATCAGGCTTATACCCTAAACTTAAAATTTTGAGGATATATGTTCCATGATTGATTTCTTCAATTTTATATTTTCCGTCAACATCAGTAGTAGTTCCTTTTATAAAGGATGAATCGGGCTTTAGTAGAATGACAGAAGTTCCAATAGCGGGCTGTTTTTTTTCATCAATTAATTTACCATTGATGGAGAATGTTTGGGCCCGCATAATTGTAAACGAACAAAAACATAAAACAAAATATAAAAATTTAAACCGCATGTAATTATTAAATATACGATTTCGAAGACAGGTATAAAAGTTTAAATGAGTTAAAAGAGGCCGATGGCTCAGGATTAGGTTAAAATTAAAAAGCCTTCATCAAATGTAATTGATGAAGGCTTTTTAAATTATTTTTTCAAAATTATGCTAACGTAGCTTTTACGAAATTCACAAATAAAGGATGTGGATTTTCTACTGTACTTTTGTACTCCGGGTGAAACTGAACGCCAATAAAAAACGGATGAGTTGGGATCTCCACAATTTCAGCCAGTTCAGCATTTGGATTTAATCCCGAAAGTACCATTCCCGCATCTTTAAATAATTTAGTGTATTCGTTATTAAATTCATAACGGTGTCGGTGACGCTCATTAATATCTGTTTGTCCGTATATTTTATGAGCGAGTGTTCCTTCTTGAATGCGGCAAGGGTATGAACCTAAACGCATCGTACCACCCATATGAGAAATATTCTTTTGCGCTTCCAGTAAATCAATCACCGGTGCGCTGGTAGCGGGATTCATTTCGCGACTGTGTGCATCTTTTAAATTTAAAACGTTACGCGCAAATTCAATCACTGCACATTGCATCCCTAAACAAATTCCGAAGAATGGTATATTGTTTTCGCGGGCATACTTAATAGCAGAAATTTTTCCTTCAATTCCCCTGTTCCCAAATCCTGGTGCCACTAAAATTCCTTTCAGGCCTTTTAATTTTTCCTTCACATTTTCATCTGTGAGGCTTTCGCTATGAATCCACTCCACGTTTACTTTGCAGTCGTTTACAGCACCGGCATGTATAAATGCTTCTGCAATAGATTTGTAGGAATCTTTCAGTTCAACATATTTACCAACCAAACCGATTTTCACCTGTTTTTGTGGATTATGGAATTTATTCAAAAATAATTTCCATTTATCCAATTTGATCTCAGTAACCTGGTTGATGTTTAATTTTTTTAAGACGATCTCATCCAGTTTTTCTTTTTCCATTAATAATGGAACTTCGTAAATGGTAGAGGCATCTAACGCTTCAATCACTGCGTCAGGAGAAACGTTACAGAACAAAGCAATTTTTCTTCTGATATCATTGCTGATGGCGTGTTCTGAACGGCAAACTAAAATGTCCGGTTGAACTCCATATTCCAATAATAACTTAACGGAATGTTGTGTTGGCTTTGTTTTTAATTCACCTGAAGTAGCTAAGTATGGCAATAGTGTTAAATGAATTACCGTGCAATCATCTCCTAACTCCCATTTTAACTGACGAACTGCTTCAATGTATGGCAATGATTCAATATCACCCACAGTACCACCAATTTCTGTAATCACAAATTGAAACTGACCAGTTTTCCCTAAGATCTTAATTCTGTTTTTAATTTCATCTGTGATGTGAGGAATAACCTGAACAGTTTTCCCTAAGAACTCACCTTTACGCTCTTTGTCGATCACAGCCTGGTAAATACGCCCGGTAGTAACATTGTTTGCCTGTGAAGTTGCCACATTTAAAAAACGCTCGTAATGCCCTAAATCCAAATCGGTTTCAGCCCCATCATCGGTAACATAGCATTCGCCATGTTCATAAGGATTTAGAGTACCAGGATCAATATTAATATATGGGTCTAATTTTTGAATCGTAACGGTAAAGCCTCTTGCCTGTAATAATTTAGCGAGAGATGCGGCAATAATTCCTTTTCCGAGAGAAGATGTTACACCGCCGGTAACAAAGATATATTTAGTGTTGATTGACATACAGTTTTTTATAAACTGTATGTAAAGATAGACGATTTTTTTGGATTAGATTGGTGGTTTTTTCCACTATTTATGAAACCTGATGAATTTACTTTCTTAAAACAGATAGACCAGCCTAAAAAGCCGATAACATTGGCCTTGAGCAGGTCATAAAATTATTTTAATTTGTCTAGTTCATCATCCGTAAAGTGCTTTTTTACTTTATCTTTTGAAAACTTATCGGTATTGTAATCTTTCGACTTATTTTTAGGAATTGATAAGCTGTTCCATTCGGTTTTCTTTAACAATTTAGCATAAAACACAATTTGCCCAACATGATAAGGATAATGCGCCAGTTGCCGGTTAATGGCTTCTAAAACACTGTGACCTTCATTCCGGATATAAATGGTTTGTGCTAATTGCTCTGGTTTCAAATCGTTCAATACTTTGAACAAACAATCCCAGCCTTCGTTCCATGTTTTAAGGAGTTCTTGCTTTTTGGTTTCTATTTGTTGTTTGTCATGTTGAACTTGATTCAGCATCTCTTGAGACCCTGAATCAAGTTCAGGGTGACGAGACGCGGAAAAATTGATATTTATATTCTCCTCGAACTCTCCATCCCTATTCCTCCATTCTTTCTCTCCGTCAGTGGTCAAAAAATCTGTCCAGCGAGACGACATATTACCATGTAAATGTTTGATGATCGCAGCAATGCTGTTAGTGTCTTCATTTACGGAAATAAACAGTTGTTTTGGTTCTAACTGTTCAATAGCTTTTTCACCTAAGGTTTTATAATATAAAAACTGGCGGTTTGCGCTTCTTAAAAAATCTTCAGATACTGTCATAGTTTTTAAGTGTTGGTTTTGCGTGAGGGATTGCAGCGGAAATCCTTTTGCAGATCACTGAGCTTGTCGAAGTGCAGCAAAAGATTGAAGCGTAAAGCCCGACCCCGCTGTCTCTTTGCGGGGTCACGCCCAATTAATAACTCAATAATTTATTTAACTTTTCTTTAAAACGTTCTTTTGGTAAAAAGTTAATTTCCAGATTCGCATTCATTGGCACCGGTGTATCTAAACTTCCTTCACGCATAACAGGCGCATCTAAATACTCAAAACAATGTTCCGTAATTAAAGCACTTAGTTCACCACCAATACCACCGGTTAAAGTGTCTTCATGTAATATAAATGCTTTTCCGGTTTTCTTTACAGAAGCATAAATAGCTTCAGTATCCAAAGGAGCCAGTGTTCTTAAATCGATGAGATCTGCAGAAATTTCGGGATTATTTTTTAATAATTCCATTGCCCAGTGAACACCTAGTCCGTAAGTAACAATGGTAACATCAGCACCTTCTTTTACTAAACGCGCTTTACCAAAGGGAATGGTATAATAGTCGTCTAAAATATCTTCGTCAATACTTCTGTATAACGCTTTATGTTCAAAGAACATCACAGGATTAGGATCTTCAAATGAGGCTATTAATAATCCTTTGGCATCAGATGGAAAAGCAGGGTAAGCAATTTTTAAACCCGGAGTTTTAAAGAACCAGGCCTCGTTACTTTGGCTATGAAATGGACCGGCTGCAACACCTGCGCCTGTTGGCATACGAACTACCACATCGGCATTTTGTCCCCAACGATAATGAGATTTTGCTAAATTATTAATGATCTGCGTCATACCTTCTGTTACAAAATCAGCAAACTGCATTTCTACCATCGCTTTATGTTTATTGATGGATAAACCAAAACCGGCACCTAAAATAGCAGATTCACAGAGAGGTGTGTTTCGCACTCGTGCTTTCCCAAACTCTTCTACAAAGCCATCCGTAATTTTAAACACGCCACCATAATCTGCAATATCCTGACCCATTAATACAAGGTTATCGTGCTTGCGCATGGCTAAACGCATTCCATCACTGATCGCATCGATTAAACGTTTGTTTGTTTTAGTGCCTTGTTGACCAGAAGTATCCTCGATCGTGCAAGGCATAAACAATTCTGCTATTTCTTTTTCTGTATTTGGTGGCGGTAACGTTTCAGCAAAAGCTATTTCCAAATCATCATCAATATTTTTTTTGATGCCTGCTTTTAAATTTTCAATAATATCTTCTGTTAATACACCTTCATCAATTAAAAATTTCTCAAAAGTATTTACCGGATCTTTTCTTCCCCATACATCAAATAATTCTTTGGGTACATACTTAGTTCCTGATGCTTCTTCGTGTCCGCGCATACGGAAGGTTACACACTCCAATAAAACGGGTCGAGGATTTTCACGGATAGATTCAGCTAAATTTTTCACTGTCTCATATACTTTCAATACATTATTGCCATCTATCGAAACTCCTTCAATGCCATAACCAATGGCTTTATCAGCAAATGATTTGCAACGGAACTGCTCATTACTTGGTGTAGATAACCCATAACCGTTATTTTCAACTATAAAAATTACCGGTAAATCCCATACTGCCGCTGTGTTTATGCTTTCATGAAAATCGCCTTCGCTCGCTCCTCCATCGCCACTAAACACAACCGTTACTTTTTTTTCTTCACGTAATTTATTCCCTAAGGCAATTCCATCAGCTACGCCCATTTGTGGACCTAAATGAGAAATCATGCCAACAATATTATATTCCTGAGATCCAAAGTGAAAGCTTCTGTCTCTGCCTTGCGTAAAGCCACTTGGCTTGCCCTGAAACTGTGAAAACAAACGATTCATAGGAATGCCGCGCGTGGTGAACACACCCAGATTCCTATGCATTGGTAAAATAAATTCATCCTGGTTCAAAGCAGTAGCAACTCCAACAGAAATAGCTTCCTGCCCTATTCCACTAAACCATTTGGCAATTCGTCCCTGACGAAGAAGAATCAACATCTTTTCTTCGATCATTCGTGGAGTTAAAATATTTTTATAAAGTTGTAATAACGTATCATCTTTTAATTTACGTCTATCGAACTTAATTGGAGATTCTGCTGTGATCATTTGTGATAAATTTGTAGCGAAAATACCAATTTTAGCTTTACTTTTAGCGAATATTAATCAACTATTATATTTAATAAGTTTGTTTTAGCTCGCGTAACTTATGGATGCAGGGAATACTAATTACAGGCCGTTTTACCTGTTTACATTTGCAGTTATCACGTTTTTGGTTTTGCCCTTTCTGCTTCAGGATGGTATGTTTATGGATGGCGTGCAATATGCTTGCGTTTCTAAAAATTTAGCTGATGGTAAAGGAAGTTTTTGGTTTCCTATATTAAGCAGAACCTGGAGCAGGCAGAATTCACTTTATTTTATGGAACATCCTCCGTTATTTTACGGTATAGAATCACTTTTCTTCAAACTATTTGGAAGTAGCATTTATACAGAACGCATTTTTTCTTTTTCCTTGTTGCTGTCAACAGCTTTTTTCATACATATGATCTGGAAGATATCGTCAACCTACGTCGGACAGCACAAAACCACCAGTTGGTTCCCTGTTATATTGTGGATCATTACACCTGTTTGTTTCTGGACTTACCAAAACCACATGATCGAAACGTTACTATCTGTTTTCACCTTGGCTTCTGTTTATTTTACATTGAGAGGTTTATTTAAAGAAAAGTACAAGGTTCCAAATTTTGTTCTTTCTGGTGCATTGATTTACTGCGCCTTTTTGACAAAAGGATTCCCGGGGCTATTTCCGCTTGTAGCTGTTCCATTATTTTATGTGACCTTAAAAAGAATAAGCTTAAAGGAAGCTTTATTTTACACGGGAGTTGTTTTACTAACCTTCATTGTGATTTACGTGGCGGTTATTATTACAAATCATCATGCCAAAGAAAGCCTGGAGTTTTATCTCACTAAAAGATTGCTGAACCGAATAGAAGTGACATCAACAATTAATTACAGGCTCTTTATATTAAGAGATTTGTTTTTTGAGTTTTTACCATCTGTTTTGATTTGTTTGGTACTTTGTTTTTTTTCAAGAAAGCAAAGAGGGTATACTTCGTTGAAAAGCACAGATAAACAACTATTTCTCTTTATGCTATTATTAGGGTTTTCAGGCTCAGTTCCATTAATGATCACGATGGTTCAGAAGAATTTTTATTTAGTACCAAGTATTCCTTTTTTTGCCTTGTCATTAGCTTATATAAATTCCGATTTTATACATAAACAAACGACGTTAATGGTTTTAAATCCTAAGTATCGGAAACGTTTAAATATTGCTGCTTTCGTTATGTTAATTACTGTGTTGCTCTTTTCGGGCTCTCAAATGGGTAAAATCAGCAGGGATGAATCACTGTTAAATGAGGTGAGAGTTGTTGGAAATTATTTACAAAAGGAAGAATTAGTTGGTGTGGACCCTGAGACTTATCTTAGCTGGAGCTTTCAATTTTATTTGCTTAGGAACCACGACATTCAACTTGATCCTAAAAATAAATTCAGGAAGTATTTTATCACAAAAACATCACCCGAATTAAATGAAAAGTACCAGTATACCCAGATTAGCTTGCCCACCAATGAATATAAATTATACCGGCTAAATTAATTTTTGTCAAGCTTATGGGTAACGGTTTGTTCCAGGTAATTGATTTTTAATTCAAAACTATTTCCGGTGTAAGTGTTCAGGTCGATGATGCTTGATCCAAACTTTAATCCTTCTGTATAAATGAATGCCTTGTCCGAGTCAAGAATGCTGTAATGTGATGTTGATGGAATTTTTTTGCCCAACACCTGTAACTCAAATTGATTGTTTTTTAGAGGCAGTAAAGTAACGGTTAATCCTTCGTTGGCGTGAATTTTTTTCTTCCCATATAAAAACCTTGTTTTTGATTTTAATTTGGTTTTGCCAATTTTCGAATGACCATGGTTTTCGAAAGTGTTTGCAGTATTAATGTTTTTAGTTTTCGGGTCATTCGACCATATTCTGATATAATCGATTGTGAAATCACCGGATCTTTTAATATTGGGCTTAGGGCCCGGTTTAAAAGGTCCGTTATTTCCAGGAACAGCTAAGTTAGCACATAATACTTTCTCAGTATTTAGCGAAAGTTTAGAATAAGCAATGCATTCTCCGTTCAAATAATATTTTAAATATTCTGGTGTCCATTCACCCGAAACTATATTCCATTCACATGATAAATTACCTTTGAAATAAACCCAGTCTCCCCAGGTTTTCTTTCGGATATAGTTTCTCATTCTGTTTTCTTCGGGTTTTGGACTATGTCTTCCAACGTGGATGGCATTTTTCTTTTCGGTTTTCAATTCCATCCAGTCAATTTCTTCGCCCCCGTATAACCAGAATGCAGGCCAGTATCCTTTTTCTTCAGGCATCTTGAACTTTATTTCAAAGTATCCGTATTTAAACTTTTCATGTGATTGAATCATGCCGGAGGAGTATTCAAACACTCTTTTATTTTGACCGAAATTCGTTTCTCCTCTGTAAAGAGATGCAGTATCCTCTAACCAATCAATCGTTCTCTTTTCAAGTCTTTCTCTTTTTGCAAATAGGTTCAAACAGCCGTCCTTCAATTCATGATTTAAACCATCAGTATAATATGCTTGTTCTCTATTTGAAAAAATGCTCCTGCCCCAGCCGTACCAGTATTTCCATTTGTTTGTGTTGAGAGTCTGCGTATTAAATTCGTCGCCATCTGCATAGTGCCATGCAACAACTGTATCTTTATTTAACTGCCATTTTACCTGGGCCGTGATTTTCATTTGTATGAAAGTAGACAGTAATGAAATGAATAAGGTGATTTTCATAATTAAAGAAAGATTATAGCTAAATTTGTACTGAAATTTAGATTAAAAAATGCACATACTCAAATTTATAGTTTGTTTTATCTTCCTTACTTTCTTCTGTCATTCCCAGGTGATGTGGCAGGTTCAATCCAATACTTCTAAAAAATGGTATTTGCAGGAACATGATGAATTTACAGATGATGTGTTAAATACGGAGAAATGGAAAAACGGTTATCCATGGGGCAATTTTGCAATGAGCCTTGATCTCATTTATAAGCAAGAGAATCTTGAATTTAAAAACGGAACAGTAGCATTGATCACAAAAAAGGAGAAAACAAAAGAAAAAGTTAATGAATGGGACATTGATAAAAAATATCTGGCGAAATATAATAAGACCGTTGGACCAGCAAATGAGTACGATTTTGAATATTCAGGAGGAGCATTTAGTTCTTTAAAAAGATATAAATTCGGATATTTTGAAATGCGTTTTAAAGCAAATGCAGAAAAAGGGATGTGGCCTGCATTCTGGTTATTTGGTGGTAATCCCAATGAGGAAATAGATTTTTATGAAGGCAAGGGAGATCGTGATAACCAAATACATGTGGATGTGCATTGCCCTAAAGGTTGTGAAGATTACCGAGGTGGTTTTCTCAATTTAAAGAAAAACTGGGGAGCCTGGATAAAAACAGAAGAAAGTTTAGCAAATGGATGGAATATTATTTCAGGTGAATGGCAACCAAATTATGTGAAGTTTTTTTTAAACGGGCAACCCATTGGTTATTTTGAAGGAGAATTTAAAACGGCACAAAATTTAATTATTAATAACGCGGTGGCAAAAGACAAGGAAGCATTTAATCCTGGTCCCGATGAAAAAACCAATTTCCCTAATTCTTTTTTAATTGATTACGTAAGGGTCTGGAGCCAGGAAGACACCATTTATGATTTGAAGGAACGGTATAAATTGTTTGAGTTTACGCCTGAAACAATTACTGACAACGATTTATTTTCATCTCAACCCAAAAAAAAGGTGAATTATATATATAACAAAAAAGAATTAAATCAGGAGCAAGGATTTATCACATTACTACCGGTTTTTTATAATAGGTATAGTTTATCAATAGCAGGAAAAAATTTAGGAAAGATACAAGTTGATGTATTTGATCACCTGGATGTTAAAGTCGCCGGTTATGAGATTGAAAATACAGAATATTATATCATGGATTTGAGTGCTTTACCCACAGGGCCATACAAAGTAGTAATTAAAGTATTAGGACAGGAACTTACACAAAAAGTTCCAGTGCTGAACTTAGCAAAATTAGGAGAGGAGAAATAATGCAGGAACTATTAGTGATAGCTATTTTGGTGGCCGCTCTTGTATATATTGCATATAGGGCCTATAAAAAAATTACTAAAAAAAAGTGTGGTGATAAGGATTGCGGTTGTAAGTAATTTATTTAATTGCTTTTAAGCTAAGGTCCATACTTTTCACATGGTGCGTTAAAGCACCAACTGAAATAAAATCGACTCCACATTTTGCATAAGCAGCAATCGTTTTTTCAGTAATACCACCTGAAGTTTCAATTTCATATTTGTCACCGATTAATACTACCGCTTTTTTTGTATCAGCAATGGTATAATTATCCAGCATGATGCGCTGAAAACCACCTTTAGGTATGATAAGTTTTACATCATTCAACGTTCTCGTCTCAACTTCAATAGACAATTTCTTTTTTGTTTTTTTGAGGTAAGCATGTGTTGCATCAATCGCTTCAATAATACCACCACTAAAATCAATATGATTGTCTTTGATCATAATCATATCATATAAACCAAAACGATGATTAGCCCCACCACCAATTACGACAGCCCATTTTTCAAAAAAACGAAATCCCGGAGTTGTTTTGCGAGTGTCGATCACTCTGGCTTTAGTGCCCTTACATAAATTTTGTAAGTAGTTTGTTTTGGTGGCGATAGCGCTCATACGTTGCATGATGTTTAATACAAGCCGTTCTAATGTTAAAAGTGTCTGTGTGTTCCCTTCAACAATAAAAGCGATGTCGCCTATCTTTACCTGTTCCCCGTCTTTTATGAATTGGGTAAATTTGAATTTAGGATCAACTATTTTGAAAATCTCTTTCGCTGCTTCAATTCCGGCAATGATACCGTTTTCCTTCACTAATAAATGGCATTTACCCTTTTGATTAGGAGCGACTGTCGCTAAGGCAGAATGATCCCCGTCGCCGACATCTTCCTGTAAGGCGTTTTGAACGAAAGTTTTAAAATTGAAATTTTTTTTGTGTTGTAAAATGTAATTATTCATTATCGTGTTCTATTCTGAACTGCGAAATTACATTTCCTCTCACTAATATGGAAATTCTATATTTACCTGTATTAGTATCCAAAGCGCCGGTAATAAATTGTTGATTTCCGTTTACGATGCTGGTATGAGAAGTTTGATAGCTTTTAACTTTATGTTTCAAGAAAAAGTCCTCAATTAAAGCCTGAGATTGTGATTTACTCAAAAGGTCTTCCTGGTTAAGTACCTTAATAGAAACTTTATCAGCAAAATTTTTGACTAATTCAGATGCACTACCTTGTTTGAGGGCGTTAGCAACATCGTCAGTTATATCTTTTAAATTAAAAGATAAACTGAAGACGCTAATTAAAGTAATAACAAATAGTTTCATTAATATTGTAAATTTGAATCGTAAAGAGCAATTATTGTGCCTAAAACTACATAAACTCAGCTCATAAATGAAAATCCTGCTTATACAAATTGAAAAGACAACTGATTCTTACCTTGTGGAAGGAGTTAAAATATATACCGAAAGGTTGAAGAATTACATCTCGTTTAGCACTGAGACTATTTCAATGCCAAAAATAGTTCGACAGAAGCCTATTGAGGAGCAGAAAAGAGCAGAAGCTTTGGAAATCCAAAAATTACTTGATCTATCTGATTTTTTGGTTTGTATGGATGAACATGGAAAGCAATTTACATCCATTCAATTTGCAGATTTTTTGAATAAACGGATGGTTTCTGGTTGTAAAAGAGTTGTTTTTTTAATTGGTGGTCCTTTTGGGATTGATAAATCGATTTTAGACAAGAGCTCCTATGTGTTGTCGTTATCCAACATGACGTTTTCTCATCAAATGATCCGTCTGTTCTTTTGTGAACAATTATACAGAGGCTTTTCTATTTTGAAAAATGAAAAGTACCATCATGAGTAGTTTTAATTTCTCGCAGAGTATCGCTGATTAATTCGCAGGGATAACGCAGAGTTTTATCTGAAAGAGGGAGATATTATAAATAGAGAAGTTCCTTGCAGAGAATCGCTGATTAATTCGGCAGACGTAACATCTAATTTTTTTTCTGCGAAACTTTGCGTTTCACTCTGCGTAAATCTGCGTGAAACTTTTATTTTCTTTTTATAACCTTGTTCACCGCTTCAATAATATTTACAGTATCTAAACCATATTTGGTCATTAACTGATCAGGTGTTCCGCTTTCGCCGAAGCTATCATTAACAGCTACAAATTCTTGTGGCGTTGGCGTGTGGCGAGATAATAACTGAGCTACGCTGTCTCCTAATCCACCGTTCATTTGATGCTCTTCAGCCGTGACCACACATTTTGTTTTGGCAATTGATTTTAAAATTGCTTCGTTATCCAATGGTTTAATTGTGTGGATATTGATAATCTCTGCAGAGATACCCAACTCCGCTAATTTCTCGCCGGCTTCAATGGCTTTCCATACCATGTGTCCCGTAGCAATAATGGTTACGTCTGTGCCTTCATTTAACATGACAGCTTTTCCTATTTCAAATTTCTGATCAGCAGGTGTAAAGTTTGGAACGACCGGTCGGCCAAAACGTAAATAAACCGGACCTTCATAATCGGCTATGGCAATGGTGGCTGCCTTGGTTTGATTATAATCACAAGGATTAATCACACACATATGTGGTAACATTTTCATTAAACCAATATCTTCCAGTATCTGATGAGTAGCTCCATCTTCTCCTAAAGTTAAACCAGCATGTGAGGCACAGATCTTTACATTTTTTCCGGAGTAGGCAACGCTTTGACGGATCTGATCATACACACGGCCTGTACTGAAATTAGCAAATGTTCCAGTAAATGGAATTTTTCCACCAATGGTTAAACCCGCAGCAATACCAATCATGTTGGCTTCCGCAATTCCCACCTGAAAAAAACGATCAGGATTTTCTGCTTTAAAAGCATCCATTTTTAATGAACCAATTAAATCGGCGCATAATGCCACAACGTTAGGATTCGTTTGACCTAATTGTTGTAAACCTGCTCCAAAACCGGAACGTGTGTCTTTTTTTTCTGTGTATGGATATTTTCTCATAGTTGTATATTTAATTCAGTTTAATGTTCGTTGTGAGTGCAGATGTGACAATGAATTTTCTTTCGATTGTATTGATTGTTTGTTTATTGTTTTCATATCTGAATTCCATTTTATAATTTCCCGGTTGAAGATAAATAATTTCATTTTGTAAACCGGCATTCAAATTGCACACCCAAAGCATTTTTTTACCATCATCTGCAAAAATACTTCCTGCTCCTGTTCCGCCTTTTACAATATATACATTGCCTGAGGTCGGCACTTTGATGGTATTTGTAGTGCTTTGCTGAATTTCAACTTCATTTAACCTAATGCGTGGAAGTGTCAATATTTCAAGGTCGTATTTTCCGGTGAGGTACTTATCTGTCTTTCCGAAATCCTGGATATTCAGTGTATTCATTTCTCCTTTTTTTCGCACCACACAGGTTGGATAATATTTACTTATTGCACCCTCTAATTCTAATTTTAAATAGCCTTGCGGAGCATCAACAGGTATGACATTATGTTTTCCTTGCTGAATCGATATGTTTTTTTTCTCTATTGGAGGAATTGTATGAACCATAAGGTCGTAGGTAATATTGGGACTTAATACTAACGTATCGGGGTTGCCTCTGTGATTCAATGTGTGCAGGTAATTGTATTTGATCTGTTTTGTATTGGAATCATAAAAAGTCATGTTCACATCTGTTTCGGTTGGTTTTTTCTGGATATCCAATAAATCAACTTGCACAGTTGTTTGCGAGATTGCTTCTGTTAATACTAAGTTCAATACGTCCTTGAAATTAGCTTCATTACTTACATCATAAAACTTACCCATGCAACCAAACACATCAGCAAATTTTACATCTAAACCAACACCAATAACAAATGGCCTTAAAAAGATTCCTTTTTTTTGTAATTGGGCAGACACTTCACAAGGGTTTCCTCCACATTCTTCAATCCCATCGGTAATTAAAATAATGATGTTCCGGCAATTACTGCATGGTGTGAAATCAGAGGCGCATTCTCCTAATGAGTATGCTATTGGAGTGGTACCAAGGGGTTCCAGTTTTTGGATGCGTTGTTTTATTTTCAGGGCATTTTGGGCTGTTGGCGCAAATGGAATTTCAAGTTTAGTGTCCTTGCAATTACGTTCAGGTTTAATAAAAGTTTGGTGACCATAACAACGCAGGGCTAGTTCTAAATTCGGGATGGATTTTAAACTGTCTAAAAATTCACCCATAATTTTTTTTGCCACCTCAATTTTGATATTGCTGTTCCATGGAGCATACATGCTGTAGGAATCATCAAAAATAAATAGAATGCGGTTGGTGGGTTGAGAAAATGATGAATGATGAATTATAAATGTTAAATGAATAATTAAAATAAATTTTAAAAAAATATTTTCCTTCACCACATTCATTTAAAATTCAACATTTAAAATTTATAACTCCTAGTAATCCACTTCGTTTCCAACCAACTGATCAAGCGCTTTCTGCAATTGATCATCGTTAGGTGCAGAGCCATGCCATTTGTGGGTTCCCATCATGAAATCCACTCCGGCGCCCATTTCTGTTTTCATAATGTTTACAATAGGTTTTCCTTTTCCAATAAATGCTTTTGCTTTTGAGAATCCTTCAAGAACTGCTGCCATCTCATTTCCTTCTTCGGTTTCAATTACTTCCCAACCAAATGCTTCAAATTTCGCTCTTAAGTTACCTAATGATAATACATCATCCACATTTCCATCTATCTGGCGGCCGTTATAGTCAATAGTAGCAATATAATTATCAACCTTGTTGGCTGCTGCATAAATAGCTGCTTCCCAAATCTGTCCTTCCTGCAGCTCGCCATCACCGTGTAAACTGTAAATAATAGAATTATCCTTATTTAGTTTTTTGGTTAAAGCCGCTCCTATGGCAACACTCATACCTTGTCCCAGAGAGCCACTGGCAATCCGCACACCCGGTAAATGATCGTGTGTAGTCGGATGACCCTGTAAACGGGAATTTAGCTTACGGAAAGTTTTTAATTCTTCGACCGGAAAATAGCCACAACGCGCTAAAACACTATAAAACACCGGAGAAATATGTCCGTTACTCAGGAAGAACAAGTCTTCACCGATTCCATCCATCGTAAATTTCTTTGGGTTATGATTCATAACACCATTGTATAATGCCACTAAAAATTCCGTACAACCTAATGAACCGCCCGGGTGGCCAGAAGATACTGCATGAACCATGCGCACAATGTCGCGTCGAACCTGAATGGATAAGGATTTTAACTTTGTAATATCTGCCATAAGTATTGATTTTGCTGCAAAAATAGCATTTGATTAAACTATTTAACGTTAATGTTAATAATAATAACAGTATGTTAAAAAATAAAATATTGTAAGTTTTATACACAGCAAAAATAGTATAATTGTTAAAAACTGCGCAAGATTGCTACAATTTATAACAAAGCTTAGTAGCCTATTTTAATATATTTGCAGATTAATTTAATAATTTATCCCGATTGAAGTTTTTGTAGGTTGTACAAAACTGAAATACGGAAATTTCAAAAACAAAAAAATGGCTTTAAAATGTGGAATTGTTGGGTTGCCAAATGTAGGAAAATCAACCTTGTTTAATTGTTTAAGTAATGCAAAAGCACAGGCGGCAAACTTCCCGTTTTGTACTATTGAACCAAATGTTGGAATTATTACGGTTCCAGATGAACGTTTGAATAAATTATCTGAATTGGTAAAACCCCAGGCCATACTGCCTACAACGGTTGAGATCGTTGATATTGCCGGATTGGTAAAAGGAGCAAGTAAAGGAGAAGGTTTAGGGAATAAATTCCTGGCTAACATCCGCGAGTGTAACGCAATCCTGCATGTGTTGCGTTGTTTTGATGATGATAACGTAATCCACGTGGATGGTAATGTGAACCCAGTTCGTGATAAAGAAATCATTGATACGGAATTGCAGTTGAAAGATCTGGAAGCTGTAGAAACAAAACTCAAAAAATTTGAAAAAGCAGCAAAGACCGGAAATGACAAGGAAGCGGTAAAAACGTATAACACTCTGTTAAGAATTAAAGAAACTCTTGAAAGCGGACAATCGGCCCGTGCTTGTAAATTGGAAGATAGCGAATTACCTTATGTTGCCGATCTACATATGCTGACTATTAAACCGGTGATGTATGTATGTAATGTGGATGAAGCTTCTGCAAAAACAGGAAACAAACATGTAGATGCAGTAAAAGAATCGGTAAAGGGTGAAGGATCTGAAATATTGGTGATCACTGCTCAAATGGAAAGCGAAATTGCTTCATTGGAAACTTACGAAGAAAAGCAAATGTTTTTGGCTGAAATGGGACTAGATGAACCCGGTGTCAACAAATTAATAAAACAAGCTTATAGCTTATTGCATTTACAAACTTATTTTACGGCTGGTGTAAAAGAGGTTCGTGCATGGACCATTGAAAAAGGGATGACTGCTCCACAAGCAGCGGGTGTCATTCATACTGATTTTGAAAAAGGATTCATCCGGGCCGAGGTGATCGGTTATAACGATTACATTACTTACGGATCAGAAAATGCCTGCAAGGAAGTTGGTAAATTAAGAGTGGAAGGTAAAGAATATGTTGTGGCTGATGGAGATGTGATGCATTTTAGGTTTAATGTTTAGCCCCCTAACCCCCGAAGGGGGAAAAGGAAGAGTTACATTGAATTGAGATAATTGTAAATGAAAAAAGTAAAAAAATAACAAATTATACAAATTCCTCCCCTTCGGGGAGATTCGGAGGCGCTTATGAATAATCACGAGATCGATTACAAATTATTTGGAGAAGAAATGCAATGTGTGGAGATTGAACTGGATCCACAGGAAGCAGTAATTGCAGAACCCGGAAGTTTTATGATGATGACGGACGGTGTTCAAATGCAAACGTTGTTTGGAGATGGAAACAATTCTGGTTTTATGAATAAATTATTTACTGCCGGTAAACGTTTACTGACAGGCGAAAATTTATTCATGACTGTTTACACCAATATCTCTCAGCAAAAACGTCAGGTAACTTTTGCAGCGCCTTATGCCGGTAAAATTATTGCTATGGATTTGGCACGTTTAGGAAGTAAAATTATTTGCCAAAAAGATAGCTTTTTATGTGCAGCCAAAGGGGTGCAGGTTGGCATTGAGTTTCAAAAAAAGCTTGGTACCGGATTATTTGGTGGCGAAGGATTTATTATGCAAAAACTGGAAGGCGATGGGATGGCTTTTGTTCATAGCGGCGGACATGTAATTGAAAAAACATTAATACCGGGCGAAATATTAAAAATCGACACCGGTTGTATCGTTGCTTTTACAAGCGATGTGAATTATGATATTCAGTTTGTTGGAGGAATAAAGAATACCTTGTTTGGAGGAGAAGGAGTGTTTTATGCAGTGCTCCGCGGACCGGGCAAAGTTTGGATTCAGACATTACCAATTAGCCGGTTGGCAGGGAGAATTTTATCTTTTGCTAAGGGTTCAAGAAAAGAAGAAGGTAGTATTTTAGGAGGATTGGGAAATTTATTGGATGGGGATTAACATTTTAGAAATGAGTTATTCGTTATTAGTTGTTTGAAATGAGTTAATCGAAAGAAAATCAAACAACAAAAAACAAAGTTCAAAAAACAAATTGGTATGGCAAAAGAAATAGCAAGTTATAACGAAGACAGTATTAAGTCCCTCGATTGGAAAGAGCATATCCGCATGCGTCCGGGGATGTATATTGGTAAGCTCGGTGATGGTTCAGCCTTTGATGATGGAATTTATGTTCTTATCAAAGAGGTGATGGATAACTCTATTGATGAGTTTATGATGGGTGCCGGTAAGAAAATTGATGTGGCTGTAAAAGATGGAGCCGTTACTATTCGTGACTACGGACGTGGAATCCCATTAGGAAAAGTGGTTGAAGTTGTTTCAAAAATAAATACCGGTGGTAAATACGATAGCGATGCATTTAAAAAATCAATTGGTTTAAATGGAGTTGGTACCAAAGCGGTTAATGCCTTGTCTGTTAATTTTAGGGTAACGGCATTCAGGGACGGACAATCAAAAACGGCCGATTTTTCGCGTGGTAATTTAGTCAAAGAATCAAAGCTTGAAAAAACAAATGAAGCTAACGGTACGTTTGTAGAGTTCAGGCCAGATGATACCATATTTAAAAAATACCATTACATACATGAATACATTGATAAGATGTTATGGAACTATGCTTTTTTAAATACTGGTTTAACTTTATACTTCAACGGTCAGGTTTATAAATCAGATAATGGTTTAAAGGATTTGTTGGAAAAAAATATTACCGGCGAAATAATCTATCCGATCATTCATTTAAAAGGTGATGATATTGAATTAGCTATGACCCATAGCAACGAACATTATTCGGAAGAATATTACAGTTATGTGAATGGTCAGTATACTACTCAAGGGGGAACACACCAGGCAGCATTCAGGGAAGCGGTTGTAAAAACCATTCGCGAATTCTATAAAAAAGATTTTGATCCGTCTGATGTTCGTAAATCTATTGTAGCTGCCGTTTCAGTTCGTGTGCAGGAACCGGTGTTTGAATCACAAACCAAAACAAAATTAGGATCACATGAAGTTGCGCCGGGCGGACAAACCATGCGTTCTTTTGTGAATGATTTTATTAAGCAATATTTAGATAATTACCTGCATAAAAACCCTGAAACTGCCAAAGCTATTGAAGCGAAGATCGTAGCGAATGAACGTGAACGCAAAGAATTATCTGGTATTCAAAAACTCGCTCGTGAGCGTGCAAAAAAATCAAATTTGCATAATAAAAAATTGCGTGATTGTAGGATGCATTTGGATGATGTAAAAAACCCACGCGCTATTGAAACCACTTTATTTATTTGTGAGGGAGATTCGGCCAGTGGTTCAATTACAAAAACACGTGATGTGAATACGCAGGCGGTATTTAGTCTAAAAGGGAAACCCTTAAATTCTTTCGGCCTTGGTAAAAAAATAGTTTATGAGAACGAAGAATTTAATTTGCTGCAAGCTGCTTTAAATATTGAGGATAGTCTAGAAAATTTAAGATATAACAATGTGGTTATCGCCACCGATGCTGATGTGGATGGAATGCATATCCGTTTATTATTATTGACGTTTTTCTTACAGTTTTTCCCTGACCTCGTCAAAAACAGGCACGTGTATATTTTACAGACGCCATTGTTCCGTGTCCGTAACAAAAAAGAAACAGCTTATTGTTATAGTGAGGAGGAACGTAAAGCTGCTATTGCTAAACTTGGCCCTAAGCCGGAGATTACCCGATTCAAGGGATTAGGTGAGATATCACCGGATGAGTTCAAGCACTTTATCGGGAAGGATATTCGTTTAGAACCGGTTCTGTTAGATCAGCAAGCATCTATTCAACAATTGTTAAGTTACTATATGGGGAAAAACACTCAGGACCGACAAGAGTTTATTATTGAAAATCTGCGTGTTGAAGTGGACGCAGAAGAAGAATTATTGAAGGCTTAAAAAAACAGGAAAATGTTTTGCTCCTCTGGAGCAATGAATAATAGAAAGAGATTTTTTTAATAATGTTTTGTCCCTCTGGGACAATGCGAAAAAGGCTCCGTTAGGAGCCAAACATTATTAAAAAAAAGAGCAATACAGCATGGCTGCGGTAGGAGCCGAACATTATTAAAAAAAAAGAGTAATACAGCATGGCTCCGGTAGGAGCCAAACATTATTAGATAAAAAAACAACGCGGCTCTAGCGGAGCCGAACATTATTAAATGGCAAACACATATACACAAATATTTTATCATGTTGTATTTGCAGTAAAAGGCAGAGAAAATTTAATTATACCTTCATTAAAAGATGATTTGTATAAATATATTTCAGGTATTATATCCAACCAAGGACAAAAATTATATATCATAAACGGAATTCCTGATCATGTGCATATTTTAATGAGTTGTAAGCCTAACATATCCCTTTCTAATATTGTCAAAGAAATTAAAGAACATTCGTCAAAATACATTAACGAAAAAGGTTTTATAAAAGGAAAATTCTCGTGGCAGGAAGGTTTTGGAGCTTTTTCGGTATCATTCAGAAATGTTGAACAAGTAGTTAATTATATAAAAAATCAAGAAGAACATCATAAAGTGAAATCATTTAAAGAGGAATATTTAGAATTTTTAAATGAACAAAACATTGCTTTTGAAGAAAAATATATTTTTGAAGAAGTAAAATAGAATAAAGAAGATGGAAGAAAATACAAATAACGATCACAACGAATTAGGTACTGTAAAACATGTATCAGGTATGTTCAAGACCTGGTTCATCGACTATGCATCCTATGTAATTTTAGAACGTGCCGTGCCAGCAATGGAAGATGGTTTGAAACCTGTACAACGTCGTATTTTACATAGCATGTGGGAACTGGAAGATGGCCGCTATAATAAAGTGGCTAACTTAATTGGTAATACAATGAAATACCATCCGCATGGCGATGCAAGTATTGGTGATGCCTTAGTGGCAATGGGTCAAAAAGACTTGTTGATTGATATGCAGGGAAACTGGGGTAATATTTTCACAGGAGATAGTGCTGCCGCTCCCCGTTATATTGAAGCACGTTTATCAAAGCTTGGACAGGAAATTATATTTAATCCAAAAACTACTAATTGGGGAATGAGTTACGATGGTCGTAACAAGGAACCAATTACGTTACCGGTTAAATTTCCTTTGGTTTTAGCACATGGTGTAGAAGGAATAGCTGTTGGTTTAGCTACTAAAATTTTGCCTCATAATTTTAATGAATTGATTGACGCGTCTATCCAAATATTAAGAGGACGTAAGGCAGTTATTTTTCCTGATTTTATCACAGGAGGTATTGCTGACTTCAGTGATTACAAAGATGGTTTACGAGGTGGAAAAGTCAAGATCAGAGCGAGGGTTAAAGAATTAAATCCAAAAACATTGATCATTACTGAAATTCCCTTCGGAACCACTACCGGATCTCTGATTGATTCTATTTTAGCAGCTAATGATAAAGGAAAAATTAAGGTTAAAAAAGTAGAAGATAATACTTCTGAAAATGTAGAGATTTTAATTCATTTACAACCTGGTATTTCTCCGGATAAAACAATTGATGCCTTATATGCCTTCACTAATTGTGAATTGAGTATTTCGCCAAATGCATGTATCATTGAAGATCAAAAGCCCCGTTTTGTTGGTGTCAGTGAAATTTTAAAAGTATCAACTCAACAAACCTTAGCTTTAATTAAACGCGAGCTAGAGATTGAGAAAGCGGAATTAGAAGAAAAATGGCATTTCTCCTCATTAGAGAAAATCTTCATTAAAGAAGAAATGTATATCGACTTTAAGAATTATTCGAATAAAGAAACATTATTTGAATATTTATATGAGCGTTTTAAACCTCACAAAAAGAAACTGATCAGGGAAATTAATGATGAAGATCTTCACCGTTTAACCCAAATACCAATGATCCGTATCACCCGTTTTGACAGTATCAAAGCGGAAGAACACATGAAGGAATTGAACGCTAAAATTGAAACGGTTAAAGGTCATTTAGCAAACCTGATTGATTATGCCGTTGAATATTTTAAAAACCTGAAGAAAAAATACGGCGCAGGAAAAGAACGTAAAACAGAAACTAAAGAATTGGAAACCATTATTGCTACAGAAGTAATTATGGCTAACGAAAAATTATATGTGAATCGTGCGGAAGGCTTTGCAGGTAAGAGTTTAAAGAAAGACGAATTCGTATGTGATTGCTCCGACCTGGATGACTTTATTGCTTTTACCAAAGATGGGAAGATGAAAGTATTTAAGGTATCCGATAAAGTATTTATTGGTAAGGACATTATTTACATTGCTATCTTCAAGAAAAATGATGAACGCACCACCTATAATATGATTTATACGGATGGTCCAAAAGGTGTAACCTTTATTAAGCGTTTTAATGTTACCGGTATTACCCGTGAAAAAGAATATGACCTGACGAAAGGCACAGCAAACTCTGCAGTGCATTGGTTTACTATCAATCCTAACGGAGAAGCTGAAAAAGTGCAGGTGATTTTGAAACCAGTCAGTGGTTTACGTAAAATGGAACTGGATGTGGATTTTGCAGAGATTCCTGTCAAAGGAAGAACATCAACCGGAAATATTGTTACCAAATATGCGATTAAAAAAGTATTGCTAAAAACAAAAGGGTCTTCAACTTTAGCAGCTGAAGATTACTGGTTTAATGATGCCGTACACCGTTTGAATAAGGACAATAAGGGGACGTATTTAGGCAAATTTGCCGGAGATGATAAAGTATTAACGGTTACCAGTAAAGGATTTTATAAATTATATACCTATGATGTTCTGAATCATTTCGATGATGATATTGTATTAATTGAAAAATATTATCCGGAGCAGGTTCTATCTTGTATCTATTATGATGGAGATAGCAAATCATACATCACCAAGCGTTTTGTTCCTGAAAACACAACCAATAAAACATTGCTCATTACTGACAATGAAAACTCCAGAATTGAATTGATCACGTCGCAGATCCTGCCTATTGTTGATATAAAATTCAACAAGGAAAAGGATAAGGTGATTGCTGATGAGGCGGTTAATTTGGTTGATTTTGCGCCTTTGGTAAACATGAAAGCAAAAGGAAAAAAATTAACGTCTTATAAAGTCAAGGAAATCAATTTACGCGTTTCTGAAGAAATAATTTTAGATAATTACGATGAAGCAGATGAGCAAATTGGGGCAAATGGTATGTCGCCAATGGAACTGCACCGAAGAGCAATGGAGAAATTGAATTCTAAAAACTTTAAGGATAAAGATGGGCAGATCAATTTTGATTTTTAATAAATAAAATAATACTGTCACCTTGAGCGAAGTCGAAGGGGAATAAATAGACTTCGACTCCGCTCAGTCTGACAAAATAAAATGTTCTTATACAACCTTGGCATACACGCTTTTCAATTGGGATTAAGACTAGCTTCGCTGTTTAATCCTAAAGCAAAGCTGTGGATTGACGGAAGAAAAAACTGGGAAGAACAACTTAGGTTTAAAGTAAATCAATCAGGGTTACAAAATGCAGTATGGTTTCATTGTGCTTCTTTAGGGGAATTTGAGCAGGGAAGACCGGTGATTGAAAAATTAAAAAAAGAGCATCCTCTGCAAAAGATCGTCTTGAGTTTTTTTTCTCCCTCGGGATATGAGATCCAGAAGCATTATCCATTTGCTGACTTAGTTACTTATTTACCTGCTGATACTTCTTCCAATGCAAAAATATTCCTGGAAATTTTAAAACCAAAACTAGCCATTTTTGTAAAATATGAATTCTGGTTAAATTATTTGTTTGAACTAGATCGCCAAAAAATTCCTGCTTTTTTAATTTCAACAGTGATCAAAAAACACCAGACCTTTTTTAAATGGTACGGAAGAGATTTTAGAAAAGGATTAGCTACTTATGAAACAATTTATACTCAGGATGTTCATTCTATTAAATTACTAAGGGTATTGAAAATCCGAACAGGTGTCCTTACCGGGGATACCCGTTTTGATAGAGTTTTACAGGTTTGTTCTGCTCCAAAACAAATTAAGGAGATTGACGAATTTTCAAAAGATTCTTTTGTCATCATTGCAGGAAGTTCATGGCAAAAAGATGAGGATCATTTAATTGAGTCTTACCTTGTATTAAAAGAACACTACCCGCAAATAAAATTGATCATCGCACCTCACGAGATTGATCGTAAAAATATCGATCGATTAAAAAATTTACTGGCGAAGAATAAATTAGCCTATCATTTGTTTTCAGATAATTCGGATACTTATGTACACCCAATTCTGGTTGTCAATGCTATTGGATTTTTATCTTCCATTTATCAATATGGTACAGTTGCCTTTATTGGTGGTGGTTTTAACAATGGCATACATAATGTTTTGGAGCCAACGGTGTATGGTTTACCTGTTTTATTTGGACCCAATTATAAAAAATTTAATGAGGCTTTTGAAGTGATTGATTTAAATGTAGGCTTTGAAGTTTCGGATGCAAATGATCTTACAAAAAAATTAACTTTATTAATCGAAGATAAAACGTTGCTAGCTGAATCATCCAGACTTGCAAAAAATTACGTGAGAAAAAACTCAGGAGCCACTAACAAAATTGTTGATGAGCTAAAAGATTTTTTATAAGCGGAAATTTTTAGCTAATTTTTTTGATCTTATAAGTAATCCCATTAAAATCAATAACATCTTTTACTGTTTTTCCTTCTAAGGCTCTTGCCAATGGCGACTTACCTGAAATTACAAAAAGTAGTTCGTCTCCAACTTTTATTTTTCCGATAGAGCCACCAATAAAAAAAGAACCTTTGTCTGTTTCCACTACACTCCCCTGCTCTACTTTTTGAAACAGTTTGTTGAAATTTATTCTTTCAAATTCTGACAATTGTTCTTCGGCTTCTTTAAGTTGAGTTCCTAGTTTTTCACGTTCCAGCTGCATCATCGCTTTTGCTGTTTCGTGTTTGTCGCCGGCCGAGCTTTTACTTTCTGAATTGGAAGACTCAGTAACTTCACTTATAATCAATGTGAGTGAATTTATTTTATTTTTAAAATAATCATGACATACTTTTATGAGTTCTTGCTTTTGCATTGGTTTTATAAAGATGCTGTTTTTTATTTAAATGCTTATTATTTTTTGGGCGTGTTCGGCGGAAGCCGAATTGGGCTGTCACTGCAATCTTTTTTTGTTTTACAAAAAAAGTATTTCCGTTTGCATCCCTAACGCAGGTAAATCGTAAGATTGAAAATTAAACTCCGGAAGTGAAATATAAACTGCGTGAAGGATTGAGGCATTTGTTTGAGCTCTTTTTATTGGCCACTGAGCGGAGTCGAAGTGCAAACAAAAAAGCGAGTGCCGAAAGCCCGACCCCGCTGCCTCTTTGCGGGGACACGCCCAACTCTACTTAATAATATTAACAATATTAAGAATTCTGTTAAAAATTAAATGGAATCGCAGCACAAGGATATCGTATCTTAGTCTACTGATTATGGCAAAGACAACGGAAGTAAAAGAAACCCCCTTAATGAAACAATACAACGACATCAAAGGAAAATATCCTGATGCTATTTTATTATTTCGGGTTGGAGATTTTTATGAAACCTTTGGGGAGGATGCGATTAAAGCTTCACAGATTCTTGGAATAACGCTTACCAAACGTGCTAACGGCTCTGGTTCTCATATTGAACTGGCAGGTTTTCCGCACCACAGCGTAGATACCTATTTACCAAAATTAGTACGCGCGGGTTATCGGGTTGCTATTTGTGATCAGTTGGAAGATCCTAAACTGACCAAAAGCATTGTAAAACGTGGTGTAACTGAACTGGTAACTCCTGGGGTGAGTTTTAATGATAAGGTGCTTGAACACCGCAGCAATAATTTTTTAGCAAGTATCCATTTGGATAAAGAACAGGCAGGCGTATCTTTTCTGGATGTTTCCACCGGTGAATTTTTAGTAGCAGAGGGGTCGCTGACTTACATTGAAAAATTAATACAAAGCTTTAAGCCTAACGAAATATTATTCGAAAGAAGCAAGCGCCAGACCTTACTGAATTTAATCGGTGACCGTTTTTATACATTTGGTTTAGATGACTGGGCCTTCACGCGTGACTTTGGTTATGAAGCTCTTATCAAACAATTCGGTACAAGCTCTTTAAAAGGTTTTGGGATCGAACATTTGAATTTAGCCATTCATTCCTGTGGCGCTATTTTACATTACCTGGGAGAAACCAAACATGATCGCCTACAACATATTACCGCAGTTAGCCGTGTGGAAGAAGACCAATACGTTTGGTTAGACCGTTTCACTGTTCGTAACCTTGAATTATTTGGCAGCAGCCACGATAACGGCAAATGCTTAATAGATATTATTGATACGACAGTTACACCAATGGGTTCCCGTTTGCTTAAAAGATGGTTAGCACTGCCTTTGAAACAGTTGGATTTAATTAACGAACGTTTGGAGGTGGTGAATTATTTTATGGTTCATCGGGATTTACAAAATGATTTGATTTCACAATTCAAAGAAATAGGTGATTTAGAACGGTTGATTTCAAAAGTAGCAGTAGGAAAAATAAATCCCCGTGAATTGGTTCAATTGAAAAGGGCGCTCAACTTAATAGAATCCATTAAAGCAGTTACAAGTGCTTGTGAAAATCATTCGCTGCAAAAAATAGCAGAACAATTAAATCCTTGTTTATTAATGCGAGATCGCTTGCAGAATGAACTGAATGAAGAAGCGCCTGTTCTGCTGCATAAAGGAAATGTGATCAGCAAAGGCGTGAATGCCGAACTGGATGAATTAAGAGCCATTGCTTTCAGTGGTAAAGATTATTTATTACAGATTCAGCAACGTGAGGTAGAGCGCACAGGAATTTCTTCTCTAAAAGTTTCATATAATAATGTCTTTGGTTATTATTTAGAAGTAACAAATGTACATAAAGATAAAGTGCCAGTAGATTGGATTCGTAAACAAACACTGACAACCGCAGAGCGTTATATCACTCCTGAGTTAAAAGTATATGAAGAAAAAATATTAGGTGCTGAAGATAAAATTGCTGTGCTTGAACAAACGTTATATGAAGCATTGGTGCGTGACCTGATTGATTACATCATTCCCATTCAGTTAAATGCGTCTTTAATTTCAAGATTAGATTGTCTTTTATCTTTTTCTAAACTGGCAAAGGACAATCAGTATGTGCGTCCTATTCTGACCAATGAATTTGCTATTAACATTATTGATGGCCGTCACCCGGTAATTGAAAAACAACTGCCGTTGGGAACTGAATATGTGAGCAATTCGGTTTACTTGGATAATGACACCCAGCAGGTGATGATGATTACCGGCCCTAACATGAGCGGTAAATCTGCATTATTGCGTCAGGTTGCTTTAATAACTTTAATGGCACAGATTGGCTGTTATGTTCCGGCAAAGAGTGCAGAAATAGGCATAGTAGATAAAATATTTACCAGGGTGGGCGCAAGCGATAACATCTCTTCCGGAGAATCAACCTTTATGGTGGAGATGAACGAAACGGCCAGTATCTTAAATAACCTGAGCGATCGCAGTTTGATTTTACTGGATGAGATAGGCCGGGGAACCTCCACGTATGATGGAATTTCCATTGCCTGGGCCATTGCCGAATACATTCATTCTCAACCAAAGAACCGCGCAAAAACATTATTTGCAACGCATTACCACGAATTGAATGAGATGACAACGTATTTTCCACGGATTAAGAATTTTAATGTGTCGGTGAAAGAGTTGAACAACAAAATTATTTTTTTACGTAAACTACAGGAAGGTGGTAGTGAACATAGTTTTGGTATTCATGTAGCACGAATGGCCGGTATGCCAAAGCAAGTAGTTGACAGAGCGAATGATATTTTAAAAAAACTGGAAAAAGATCATGAATTAGAACTTTCTGAAGTTGAACTAACGCAATCAAATGGTTCTATCGATACATTGACGTCAAAACCTAATCCAAAAGTTTCCAACTCTAAAAGTGACTATCAATTAAGCTTTTTTCAGTTAAACGATCCTGTTTTGGAATCTGTAAAAGATGAACTGATAAAAGTGGATATCAACACATTAACGCCGGTAGAAGCCCTCATGAAACTCAATGATATCAAGCGAATGTTAGGCGGCTAAAGATTTAGTAAAAAAAATTTTGTCAAAGTAAAAAAACGCATATCTTTGCACTCCCGATTAATAAAATTGGTTGTTCTTTTAAATAAAATTACAAGCGAAAGTAGCTCAGTTGGTAGAGCGTAACCTTGCCAAGGTTAAGGTCGCGGGTTCGAGACCCGTCTTTCGCTCTAGTGTATTACCTATATGCCCCGGTGGTGGAATTGGTAGACACGCAGGACTTAAAATCCTGTGTCTTCGCGGACGTACGGGTTCAAGTCCCGTCTGGGGTACAAAAAATAACGCGATTGGGTAATACACCAAAAAGCCTTTCATTTTCATGAAAGGCTTTTTTATTACACTTTTTTTAGGTTTTTCTAACCAATGTTTATTGCCAAAGCTTACCATCCAGTTAATTTCAAATTTGTCGGTTAACATTCCCCAATAAGAACCCTAGAATGTTTTGCTCATTGGCATGGTTTGTTTACCACCTTCCGCCAATGCATTGTATAAACGGTCTGCTTCTTTCTCACTGGTTGCGTTAATAGAAATACCAAAATTATTTCCCACTACAGTGACTTTTCCAAATTCTTCTGAAATATCGCTTCCCATCAAAACTGTTTCTTTACTTATCGGCAAAGAAATGTGCATCATCAGGTTTGCTACTTCTGCTGATACAGGCGGATGTCCTTCCATTGGAGGCATTTCGCTGAACCTTCCCACGTAAGTGAAGTTTCCACCAAATACCGCCCTATAAAAATTGAAGGCTTCCTCGCAGGTCCCATTAAAGGTCAGATACGGATTTATCACATTTATTTTGGGGGCAACCGGAGCCGCAGCTTTTTTATTTACTATTTTTGGAGAGACTTTTTTTGGAGACGATTTTTTTTGCTGTCACTTTCTTAGGTACAGTTTTCCTCGCGGATACTTTTTTATCACCAACTTTCTTCGTGCTTGCTTTCTTAACTGTTTTTTTTTACAGCCTTTTTTGCTGTTGCTTTTTTCGCAGATTTTTTAACTGCCTTTTTAGCGGTTTTTTCGCCGGAACTTTCTTAGCAGATGATTTTTTAACCGTCGCCTTTTTAGTTATTTTCTTTGCCACATAATTGTTTTTAATTTCTATTAAATATATAACTACTATTTTTTTATAAAAAAATCCTTTCAAAAAATAATGTTGTAAATAAATGAGACATTTTTTTTAACGTTTCGTTCATCCATTTGCTACAATTCATAGCAAAGCAATCCCACAAAGCATAGTAACTTTAGACCATGGAACGCTCAATTGTGCATATGGACCTTGACAGCTTTTTTATTTCGGTAGAAAGGCTGATGGATGCATCTCTTATCGGAAAGCCTGTTATTGTTGGCGGCACATCCGACCGCGGTGTGGTCGCTTCATGCAGCTATGAGGCACGGAAATTTGGAGTGCACTCAGCGATGCCATCCCGTATGGCCAGGCAACTTTGTCCGCATGCTATTTTTATACGGGGCGACATGGATCAATATTCCAAATACTCTAACCAAGTAACCGAAATTATTGAAGGCGAAGCCCCTCTCTTTGAAAAAGCCAGTATTGATGAGCATTACCTGGAGATTACCGGCATGGACAAATACATTAAGCATAGTATGCTCTGGACCCAAGAGCTCAGGGCAAAAATTATCAAAGAAACAGGGCTGCCAATCTCTTTTGGTTTATCCAAAAACAAAACCGTTTCCAAAATCGCTACCGGCGAATCAAAACCGAACGGAGAAAGACAAGTGGATTTTGGAACAGAAAAAAGTTTTCTAGCACCTTTATCAATTCGTAAAATTCCGGGCATCGGAGACAAAACCAATGCGACCCTTCAAAAAATGGGTATCTCAAAAATAGAGACCATTCAAAGCATGCCGGTACTGGCCATGCAAAAAGTGCTTGGGGATAACGGCAGCTCCATCTGGAGAAAAGCAAACGGCATTGACAATAATCCAGTGGAGCCATACTCAGAACAAAAAAGCATGAGCAAAGAAACCACCTTCGATAAAGACACCACTGATTTCGAAATGCTTAAAAATATATTAGTAGTGATGGTGGATGCATTAGCTTTTGATCTTCGTAAACAAAAAAAAGTAACCGGTTGTATTACCCTGAAATTAAAATACTCCGATTTTCAAACACACACCTTTCAAGCCTCCATTCCATATACGGCATCCGATGATGTTCTGTTACGAAAAGTAACAGAACTGTTCCTGAAAAATTATAACCGTAGGGTTTTGATTCGCTTAATTGGCGCTAAGTTTAGTAACCTCGTTTCAGGATTCAATCAAATAAATTTATTTGATGATACCGAAGAGAAAATAAATTTATACACCGCCCTTGATAAAATAAGAATGCGCTTCGGAGAAGACGCCATCAGTCGCGCCGTTGGTTTAAAATCAGAAAAAAATAAAGACGACGAAAAATGATTCTGAATGCACATTCTTACTATAGTCTGCGTTACGGCACTTTATCTATTCCCGAAATTATTCAGAGTGCCAAAGAAAAACAGCATGAGTACCTGGCGCTGACGGACATTAATAATACATCCGGTATTTTACAATTCGTGAAACACTGTTTTCAGGAGGGTATCAGGCCCATTGTTGGTGCGGAGTTCAGAAATGGTAACGAACTACTATTCGTGGCGCTTGCCCGAAATAATGAAGGGTTTAAAGAGATCAATGAACTATTAACAGATTCGAACCTTTCAGGAATTCCTTATCCTACCACTCCTGCTTTCGAAAACTGTTTTGTGATTTATCCGTATCGTAAAAATAACATGCCTTTAAAAGATCACGAATACATTGGCATACAATTAAGAGATCTGAACAAGATCATTGTGGAGAAAAAAGCGCTTCAAAAAAAGCATGTGATTCTGCAAAGTTCTACCTACAAAGATAAAGCGAGTTACCTGATCCATAAAAAATTCCGCGCTATTGATCTTAATTTATTATTTGATCAGCTTAAACCCGAACATTATGCTGGTATTGATGAATACATACTTCCAAAGGATAAATTATTGAATTACTTTGAACGTTTTCCGCACATCATTGAAAACACCAAACGTATTTGCGGGAATTGTGAATTTAAATATGATTTTAAGGAGCGGAAAAATAAAAAAACGTTTACCGGAGATCCTGTTGCCGATAAAGAGTTATTGGAATCAGAAACACTGAAAGGATTAAAATTACGTTATCCACAAGACAAAGGCATAGCCCGGGAACGTGTCCGCAAAGAGCTCGAGATTATTAATGAACTTAATTTTTGTTCTTACTTTTTAATCACGTGGGACATCACGCAATTTTCATGGAAAAATGAATTCTACCATTACGGTCGTGGGAGCGGCGCCAATAGTATTGTGGCATACTGCTTGCGAATAACGGATGTTGATCCGATTGAACATGATCTTTATTTTGAACGCTTTTTAAATCCGAAAAGAAATTCGCCACCCGATTTTGATATTGATTACAGCTGGAAAGACAGGGATGCTGTTTACGATTATATTTTCGGAAAGTATGGTAAAAAACATACTGCCTTATTAGGCGCGATGGTAACCTTCCAGAACCGTTCGATCATTCGTGAAATGGGAAAGATCCACGGTTTGCCGAAAGAAGATATTGAACGAATGATCAGGTATCCAAAGTCACCATTGAATGAAAACGGAATTTGCAAGGAGATTTTAGAACAATCCAAAGTGGTGGATTATCCCAGTATCAGAAGTATTCATGCCGGTGGGGTAATCATCGCCGAACTGCCTCTGACTTATTATACTGCTTTGGATATGCCGCCAAAAGGATATGCGACCACACAATTTGATATGCACACCGCGGAGATTACTGGTTTTGATAAATTAGATATTTTAAGTCAAAGGGGTTTAGGGCATATTAAAGAAGCGCGTGACCTCGTTTATAAAAACCAGGGCATTACGGTTGATATTCATCAGGTAGAGAAATTTAAAACTGATGAAGCCTGCAATAAATTAATGCTGAGTGGAAATACGACGGGTTGTTTTTATATTGAAAGCCCCGCGATGCGAATTCTAATCAAAAAATTATTGTGCGATAATTATTTAACATTGGTTGCCGCGAGCTCCGTCATTCGCCCCGGCGTAGCAAAAAGCGGTATGATGAATGCCTACATTGTACGACACCGGAAACTAAAACCGTTTGAATACCTTCATCCCATTTTAGAAGAGCAATTGAAAGAAACCCACGGTGTAATGGTGTATCAGGAAGATGTATTAAAAATCGCTCATCATTATGGTGGCCTTGATCTATCAGACGCGGATGTTCTGCGGCGCATGATGAGTGGTAAAGCAAGAAATGAAAACCATTTTCAGGAAATTGAAAGAAAATTTTTTGAACATTGTGAGGAAAAAAAATATGATAAAAATATTTCAAAACTAATTTGGAAACAGATAGAATCCTTTGCCGGCTATAGCTTTGCCAAAGGCCACTCAGCCAGTTATGCGGGAGAGAGTTACCAAAGCCTTTATTTAAAAGCGCATTATCCATTAGAGTTTATAGTAGCTGTGATTAATAATTTCGGGGGCTTTTATGCCACAAGAATATATGTGAACGAAGCCAGGAAGCTGGGCGGCATTATTCATTTGCCCTGTGTAAATCAAAGTGAATATACCACAACACTTTATGGTAAAAATATATATTTAGGATTTATACATATCAAAGCATTCAATGAAGAAGTTGCACAAAAGATGGTGAGCGAAAGGGAAGAAAACGGAAATTACACTTCGCTGGATAATTTTAAGTTACGAACGCATATTTCTTTAGAGCAACTCATCATTCTGATTCGTATTGATGCTTTACGATTTATCGGGCAAGACAAACGGGAATTGATATGGGAAGCGCACATGTTATATAACCCCAACGAAAGAAAACGTAAAGACATTTCCATGAGCTTGTTCACTGAGCCCGTCCTTAAATGGAAATTACCCAAACTGGAGAAAAACAAAATAGAAGATGCTTACGATGAACTGGAGTTACTTGAATTTCCGGTAAGCCTTACTGAGTTCGATCTTTTAAAAACAAATTCTCGCGGCGACTGTAAAGCGAATGAACTCATCAACCATGTTGGTAAAACTGTACGTATTATGGGGAATTTTGTGACACAAAAATCTGTGAGAACTTCTAACAAAAGCCTAATGGCTTTTGGAACTTTTTTGGATTATGAAGGTGAGTTTTTTGACACCACTCATTTTGCAGAGACCTTGCAAGAATATCCTTTTAAAGGTTGGGGAGTTTATCTGATTCTTGGAAAAGTCGTAGAAGATTTTGGAGTGCCAACCATAGAAGTTAAAAAAATGGTAAAACTGGACATTGAAACAGACAAACGGTTCAATTAAAAAAATAGCCATAATGTGCTTAAATTAATTTTGAATCCTAAAAACATTTGTACTAATATAATTTTTTCATAAAAACTACCTCAGATCAAAACCATCCTCGGAAAAACTTTGAATGAAGAAGAAATGACAGCTATTGCATAACACAATAATGATGACGCTTACCATATGGCGCTAGCGGAAAATGAAAACAATGTGTATTAATCGTTAAAAAAAAGATTAAAACAAATTCAATCTATTTTCAAACCGGGACCGTACAATTCATCAATAGATTTTCGAATCTTAGAAAGATCAGTCTTCATTATATTTTTAAATACCTTCCAGTTTGTTTTTCTTTCGGCTTTATAATTAACCATGCTTCTCTCCAAAAAAAATCTCTTTTTTAAGAGTAGCTTCTTTCTTATTTTTCAGAATAGGCTTCGCGGATGCATATGCTGCAATTATATTAATTTTAATATTACATAAACGAAATTACAAGACTTTCGCATGAAATATTCACATAATAAATGAAAAACATTGTATGTTCCGCTATAAAAAAAATAATTAAAAACTTACAGAGTAATTTACACCATTTCTGCTTTCCAGTTTTAATTTGCCATCCAATTGCTCAGCCAGCATACATACCAGTTGCATTCCAAGGTGCGAGTCTTTATCCAAATCAAAGCCATCTTTCAAGCCTTTTCCATTATCATTTATAGTTAATGTATAGGAATTATTCAATGATTTCAGACCAACAAATATCCGTCCTTTTTTTTCAGGAAAACCATATTTCAGTGAATTACTGATTACTTCATTCAGGATGAGACCAATGGGGATCATTCGGTCAATATCAAAATAAATATCTGTTTCAATCTCACAACAAAATTCAATTTCTGAATCCGGAACTGCATAAGAATTAAGTACACTATCGCTTAAACTTTCAATATAGTCTTTAAGTGGAATTTTACTAAGGTCGCTTGACTTATAGAGCATTTCATGAACCAAAGCCATTGAATTGATCCTGTTTCTGCTTTCCCGAAGCAAGCCTAATACTTTTTCATCAACAATATTATCTGACTGTAAGTTCAATAAACTTGAAATGATTTGCATATTATTCTTAACCCTGTGATGGATTTCCTTAAGCAACTGCTCTTTCTCTTTTAACGACACCGTAGAATGTTGCAATTCTTCGCCCAGCATATTTACACCGGATCCAATGCCATCCATTACATTATCATCGCCCAAGATTGGCACTTTTTTTTCAAACTCAAGTCTTGCAAATGACATAATAACTTCAAGAATATCATTTGCTCTTGCGTTCTCCGACATAGAAATATTATTTTTAACTTCCATTTACAGACACACGAATTTTTTAAGCCAAGCCACCGCATGAATCTCATTATCAAAAAGTTTTTTTGGCACAGAAGGTTTATTTATTCCTAAATAGAAATTACCAAGCGCCCTGCTTACTGCCGAATTGATAATAATACCAAACGCGCAAGTCTTGGTTTCACAGTTACGCATTGAAAAATGATGCCTCGCTTCATAGCTCATAGACCCTATTTGCCTTGAATCAAGCAATAGAGGAAATTTTTTGCAGAGGTATAAAGAAGCCACAGCGGGAATGTTTTCCAAAGCATCACTTAAAACAACATCAAAATCAGGTTTTACACAAGTTCTGGCAATTCCATCTTCACCCATCCAGGTATGATATCCATTAACTTCTATTACATCTTTAGGAATCAGCATCGCGCTAAATATAATAATTAATGTTGAAATAATAAAAACCGAATAAAAATTAAAATACGCCCATATAGACACCTTATTAAATGTTATAAAATTGACAGGGTCCTACTATTAATGTGATAAATATCATAGGCGTTTTAAAATTAGAATATACCTTTGCATTATATCTTTATAACGAATTCATTTAGTTGCTTAATCCGGTTAGTAAAACATAATTATTAAAAACAAAACCATGAAAACAATTTTAGTAGGCGTTGATTTTACGAAATCGTCAGAGAATACCATTAATTATGCAATTGAAGTTGCTAAACAATCTCATTCGAAAATACTGTTGTTCCATGCATTAACTGCGCCTTTGATTCATACCACATCAGGGTTGGTGTTTTTGGATAATGATAATTTCCGGAAAGATGCTGAAAAAGAAATGCAAAATTTATTAAGTCACCTTTCTAAAAAGCATCCTATCCTCAAATTTGGAATCGAAATCACTTATGATGGTATCAAAGAACGTGTAAACAAATTAGCTAAAAATAGAAAAATTAATCTGTTAATACTTGGACTAGAAACAAAAAGTAAGATCCAGAAATTATTGGGAAGTACAACGAGCCTCGATCTGACGGGCAAAATTGACTGCCCGATTATCACCGTTTCTGAAAAATATAAAAAGCATTCCATGAAAAAAATGCTTATCGCAATAGACAATAAAGAAACTTTGAAAGCAGGTTTATCGAAACGTATTCATGCGCTAGTTGATTTATTGAAAGTAAAAGCAGAATTTGTTCATATTAGAACAGATAACGAACTCGATATCAGGGAAACACACAACCGTCAAATAGAAGTAACTACTATTAAATCAAAGGATTTCAAGACCGGAATAACCTCATATGCAAAAAAAACACAAGCAGATTTGATTATGCTGATCAGCAATAACTACAGTTCATTTCACAGTCTATTTATTGACAGTCATTCCAAAAAAATCATCCTATCATCAAATATTCCGGCTATTTCAGTTCATAAATAAATACGAAATCGATTATTATTCAGAACGAAATAAGGACAAGATTTTTTGAAAGAAGCTTTTTTAATCCTGTTGAAATTGATTATACAATTTGACTAAATCGTTTGCAGAAACAACACCGGATTGCTTCCAGACAGCTTTACCATTTTTAAAAATCATCAGTGTAGGGACACTTTTTACATGGTAGGCACTTGCAGCCTCCGGATTTTTATCAATATCAATTTTGATGATGGTTGAGTTATCACCCAGCTTTGATTTAACTTCTTTTAAAATAGGTGACATTGTTTTGCATGGGCCACACCATTCTGCAAAAAAATCCACTAAAACAGGCTTGTCGGAATTAATTATCGTATTAAAATTATTCATGTTTAATCTTATTAATTTTATGATAGGGATGCTTCAACCAAGATACAATAGAAAAACCGGAAGGAAAATATCTTATATTACAAATTTCACAGCAATCGGTCAAGAGCTGCCACATGAGAAATCAAGTTTTCATAATATCATTAAAGTATTAATGAATCTGCTCGTTGAAAAATACCGGATCACCATGAATCCCGGCAATATCTTTTTTAAAACGATTAATAATATTAGTCTCGCTTCTTGTAACAGGGGGGAACGCCATTGCTACTTTTTCCATTACTGAAATAAACTTGTCTTTTAATTCAGGACTTAAATAATGGCTGTTTGTCTTAATTTCTTTCATGGCCCATTCATAAATTGTATCAGGATCAATTTTATCTTTCTCCAAAACCTGGAACACAATACCTGAGAGATCAAAATTGTAGTCGTTTTTTTGAAGTTCCTCAACAACAATTTCAAGAAATTTAGTGTGCTCTTCTTTTTGTATTTTTCCGTCGGAAAAGGCAACGGAAAAGGCTAACTGGCCAATGGCATAATGTAAATTTTCAATAGAATCCATATCTTATAAATTTTTAAATTAAATATTATTACAATTTAGCTATGTATTGTTAAAATAGGAATTGGGCTGCTAAACGCCACATCTTTCGTTATACTCGGGTAAATCAAATCATGCAAAAAAGAATGTTTCTTTTGTTCTAAAACAATAATATCAATATCATGGTTTTTTATAAAATCAAGCAAGGCTACACTTACTTTTTTTTCCGACAAAATATATGTTTTGTGATTTGTCATTTCCAATTTCTGCTCAACATAAAAATCAGTCATTGATTCAAGTTCATTAATCAAATGATTATCAGGAATAACATGTAATACGCTTAAACTGGCATCAAACAAAGAAACAATGTATTTGATCTGGATCAACCCAGTTTGCTCAGTAACATGAACATCATATTCACTGGCATAAGCAATATTATTTATTTTGCTATAGGTGCAGGTTTTTGGGACAATAAATACCGGCACATTACTTTCTCTTGAAACCGAAACTGCATTACTTCCAAATACCAACTGCCCTATTTTTGTACTATGCTCTGTAATGCCCATTACTACAAGATCAATTGAATATGTTGCCATATAATCATAGAACACTGTTTTAAAATCACCAGCTTCCACGAAGGTTTTTATAATACCTTCAAACACATGTTCCTGTTTTAACTTTCCTGCTTTTTCAATTAAAACCTCTTTACTTGTTTCCATACTGTCATGCATAGAATAAGCTAAAACATCATTTTCGTTCGTGAAAACAGCTGTGGAAATAACATGAAATAAAATAATATCGGCAGATAAATACTTCGCCAGGTGGATCGCATACTGCAAGGCGTTATCTGAAGTCTCAGAAAAATCAAGGGGCACCAAAATAGATTTCATAACTTATATTTTATCAAAGTTAGTGAAATGTGTCACAAAATATGTTTCATAATTATCACTTATTCTTATGACATACATCATAAAAAGAGCAGTTGATACGTATATATTATTTTACATAACTAATCTTCAAAGTGAAATTATAAGAATTATTGAAAAAGTATTAATACTTTAAAGCATATTCAGAAGCTCAAGCAAGTGATCTTTTTTTCTGTTTGAAACAGGGACTATTGCTTCATCTTTCATAACCACATGGCCTTCACCTTTTTCAAAACAGAACAAATGATTCATATTTATTAAATGAGAGTGGTGTACTCTTAAAAAACCTGCATCCAATAACAGGTCATCAAATTCTTTCATCGTCCTGGAGACCATGATGCGTTTACCGTCAACCAAAAACACTTTCGTGTAACCGCCATCCGATTCAAAACGAATGATGTCATTAATATCTACTGAATAGATGCGTTCCATTGTTTTAAGAACGATCTTTTTTTTGTTTTTGCCAGGTTCTGTAATATTGCTTAATAAGGTTTTTAGTTTCAGATTTAAATCTTCACTACTTATTGATTCCTCTACTTTTTTTACGGCTTCAATTAAATTAGCCGGAGATAGAGGCTTTAACAAGTAGTCTAATGCGCAATATTTAAAAGCCTCAATGGCGAACTCCTGATGAGCAGTCACAAAAATGATTTTAAAATTGATTTTTTCAAATTTTTTAAGAAGATCGAAGCCAGTTCCATCAGGCATTTGAATATCTAAAAATATCAAATCAGGATGGTGTTCTGTAATTGCTACGTATGCTGTTTCTACAGAATTAGCTATGGCAACTACCTGTATGTTTTCTGCATACGCTCCCAGTAAATTAGAAATTAATTCCTGGTTGTTAGCCTCATCATCTATTATAATTGCCCTGATCATATAATTTAATTTTCTTTAAATGGCACAACAAATTTAACTTTTACCCCTGAATCTCCTTCTGAAGTTTTCTTTTTATCAATGATTTCTATTTCAATATTCTTTTTGAACTGTTCATTTAACACGCTCATTCTTTCCTTGGTAATAATGGTTGCTAAAGATTCATAAGAAGATTTTAATTTATTTTTCAATGCCATGGCGCCATCAATTCCAACTCCATCGTCTTCAATTTCATAGATCAGATTATTGTTCTCGAAATAAAGGCGGACATCTACTCGACCTTTGTCTTTCTTATAAAAAATACCATGTTCTATCGCATTTTCAATAAAGGGCTGAGCTAACATAGGCGGAATATGAATGCTTTCCACATCAATTCTTTCATCAATGATAATTGCATAATCAAACTTACTTTCAAATCTTAATTTCTGCAATTCCATATAGGTAGTTAGTAATTTTGTTTCTGATGAAATAGAAATATAATCTTTCCTTGAAAAATCAAGTATCATCCTGATCAATTCCGAGAATTGCGCCAGGTAATTTCCTGCTTTTAAACTATCTTGCTTAAAAATATAATTCTGGATTGCGTTTAACGAATTAAAAATAAAATGAGGATTCATTTGAGAAACAAGTAGTTTTTGTTTTAATAAATTATTTTTCTGATTTGTAATGACATTTTTTTGCTTAAAATTTTTGTAAAGAAAAAAAGAGCTGATACCTATCACGATCAATATAGAACCAAACACAATCAGCCAAATGTTTTTCTGAAGATTTTTTCTTTCATTCTCTGCAGATAGTTTAACTAATATTTTTTCATTTTCTGCTTTACTGATGAGTTCCTTTTTTTCATATTCATATCTTAGCTTTTGCTCTAGTAAAGCATTTTTAGATTCCTGGTTATCCAATACATTTTTTGTTTCAATAAACAACTGGTGATATCTGGCTGCTTCTTCCGTCTTATTGATTTCTGAAAATAGTTCATACAATTGCTTTGCCGCCATATTTATTTCAGCCGGATGCGAAATTTCCTGTCCTATATTTAAAGCCTCTTTGGCATGTAAAACAGAAAGGTCCAATTTCTTTTGTAATCTGAACACCTTACTCAAAATGATATGACTATGGTTTGTTTCCACCTTGTTCTGCATACGCTCTGCTATATTCAAACCTTTTAAAGCATAATCCAAAGCTTTATCATACTTGTTTTGATATATATAGATTTGTGCAATATTTAAATAAGCCACCGAATTGGCTCCATAATCAAAGCTTTCGATTAAATCAATACTTTTTTGTAAATATTTCAGTGCATTTAAATAATCTTTGATTGCATTGTAATCAACACCAATTTTAAAATTGATAGTACTTAACGCCACCTGATAATTATTATTCAAATAAAGCTCATGACTTTTTTTATGGTGCTCTAACGCTTTAAGATAATCCCTTTGCAAATAACAAATGTCCCCGATACTTAAATGAACATCAGCAATTCCAATCTCATCTCCTACCTCTTCAAAAATTTTAAGACACTCATACAACTGGTTCAGTGCTTTTGTATTATTTCCTTTCCTGATATCAATTTGGGCGATAGCTTGCAAAGAAATAGCCATTTCATTTTTATTTCCTCCCTGCTTGCTGATCTCTATACTTTTATTAAAGTATTCAATCGCTTTTTCATCATTTGATTGTTCTGAATAAATTATTCCCTGGTTATGAAGAGCGGTCGCATAAAATTTACTAAAAATCGTTAATAACCTGCCACCTGGTTTTAATGCCAGGTTTTTTAAGGCAATCTGCTTCATTTGCTCATTATATTTCTGCCATTCGCCCTCCGCTGCAACCTCTATCAACTGATCCAAAACATCACACCTTATTGTATCGTGCCTGGCTAAATTAAGTTCAGCCTTTAATGATTCAAACATTTTATTCTGAGCATTACATTTCGGCTGGAGCAGAATTAAAACAATGAAAAATAAAAACACTTTATAAATAGTCATCATAAATAAAATTAAACTCGGAAACGATTAGTAACTCCAATGAACAATATACGAATTAAACAAATCGTTCCCAGATTATCCGCAGCTTTTCAATAAAAAAAAGTCTTTCGTTTTACGAAAGACTTTTAAGTTTATCAATTAAAACCTCTTCACCCGACGGTGACAGTAAGGCGTCCCGCCCTCTTTTTCATAATACTGCTGATGATAATCTTCCGCTGGCCAAAAGATTGTTGCTTTCTTCAATTGGGTGGCTACTTTATAACCTTTGATTTGAAGTAAACCTATTAATTTCTCGGCTGTTGTTTTTTGTGTATCGTCCAGGTAAAAAATAACAGAAAGGTATTGTGGTCCAACATCGTTCCCTTGTCCATTTGCCTGGGTTGGATCATGAATCTCGAAAAATAATTTAGCTAATTCTTCGTACGAGGTTTGTGACGGATCATAAGTCACTTCAAGTGCTTCTATATGTCCTGTTTTATGAGCACATACTTCTTTATAAGTAGGTTTTTCTGTAAAACCACCAGTGTAACCTACCTGCGTACTGAGCACACCCTTGGCCTGTTGAAAATAATATTCAACTCCCCAAAAACAACCGCCTGCAAAAATAGCTTTTGCGTTTTCTTTTTTATCTTTTGATTCCACAAATAACATAGATGTTGAATTTACACAGTGGCGTGTATCTTTATCCGTTAAGCCTTCGCCATAAAACACGTGGCCTAAATGCCCTCCGCAATTAGCGCAGGTAATTTCAGTTCTTTGTCCGTCGGCATCAACGGTTTTCTTTACAGCTCCTTTTATTTCATCATCAAAACTTGGCCATCCACATCCGGAATGGAACTTAGAGTTGGAATTATAAAGTGGTGCATTACATTGTTTACAAGTGTAAGTCCCTTCAGAAAAATTTTCGGTATACTCTCCCGTAAAAGGTCTTTCAGTTCCTTTGTTTAAAATAACGTATTGCTCTTCTTTAGTTAATGGATTTAATTTCATAGGGGTATCTTTTTTTATAGTTAAACTTTTAGAAACGCTTTCAGTATGGCTAGCATTTTGACATTGGGTATTACAGCAGCCAATAATAAACATAAAACCTACCAAAAATAAGCGTGATTGTTTATTCTGTATTTTTTGAATTGATTTCATAGGTATTTATTTATCTTATAAATTTAAACAATTAAAGTGCTAATTTGTTTTCGTAATGTTATACAATTACGTAATTTATGTTTTTTTGGATTTAGCAGAAATATTTTACCTGATAAACGAATAAAAAGCAGCTGATAAAAAACAGGGGTTGAACTCAAACTTGCTCATCATTTTCAAAATTTATGCATAACTTCATATTAATGAAAAATAAAGTCTTACTACTTATTTTGATGCTATGTAATTTATTACATAGCCAGATTAATATTGATCTTAAAGAAGAGAATACCTCGAAATGGTTGCTTAACGAGAGGCAAAAACTAAATTATGCCGATAAGTATTTCAGTAACCAAGAATATCTTTTTGCCAGACCAATTTATGATAGCTTGTATAAAAAGCATAAATCGAATGTCTATATAGGTTATTTACTCGGGACCTGTAGCGTATATGATGCCAAATTTCAAAACGTTTCAGAATCACTTATAAAAGCGGCGGAATCTATTAAAACAAAACTACCGGATTATGATTATTATTTAGGAAAAGCACTTCTGGCAAACGAAAAATGCAATGAAGCGATTGCACAATTTGAAAAATATAAAATGAATCCTTTGAATAAGGACGTAAAAAATGAAGTTGAACATCAAATTGCAATATGTAAAAGCGCTATTTCACTAAATAACAAATCTTCTGTTGCTAAAATAACCAATATTGGACCCCCCGTTAATACAGCAGGTTCTGAATATACACCTGTATTTCCTTCCAATGAAAGTTTCATGGTTTTTACCTATCGCGGAGAAAAATCTATGGGGGGAAAACAGATCCTTCCAAACAGGGTTGACATGAAAAACGGGATCTATTTTGAAGATGTGATGATCTCTCATAAAAATAATTTCAATAATTGGACAGAACCAATACCAATTACTGCTATCAATACCAATGGACATGACGCTGTTGTGCATATTTCTCATGACGGACAACGATTATTTACTTATAGAAACATAGGAGTTGGCAGTGGCGACATTTATGTCAGTAAATTAGATGGCTACAATTGGGGGATTCCAGAAAAAGTAAAAGGGATCAATTCCAATTTTTGGGAAGGAAGTGTTTGTTTGTCTCCCGATGAAAAAACAATTTATTTTTCAAGTGACCGACAGGGTGGTTTGGGAGGGCGAGATATTTATTTTGCCCAGTTATTAGCGGATGGAAGCTGGGGCAATGTAAAAAACTTGGGGCCAGAGATAAATACAAGTTTTGATGAAGATGCACCATTTATACATGCCGACGGTAAAACCTTATTTTTTGCGTCAACCGGTCATAATACCATTGGTGGCTATGATGTTTTTAGAAGTGAATTGAAACTAGGTAAATGGACTACTCCATATAATGTAGGGAAACCTGTAAATACAGCACAGGACGATAAGTTTTACATTGTTTCTTCCGATGGAGAAAGAGGTTATTATTCAACCGAAAAGAAAGATGGAAAAGGACTGCAGGATATTTATATGGTGGAACCAGGATTATTTGGAAAACCAACCTCATTGGTGTTGGTTACCGGAAATGTAAAATATGATAATGCTCCTGTTAAGGCAGAAATTTTTGTCCGATCCAAATTAAACCGCAAAGATTTTTCTGGCATCTTCAATTCAAATTCAATTACAGGTGGTTATTTAGTTAATCTTCCTTCCGGAAATGAATATGAGATTATTTATAAATATCTAAATACAACAATTACAAAAGCAATTTCAACAGCTAAAATAGATTCGTTTGCTAAAATTGAAATAGATGCTGAATTATTTTCTGTTGAATACTTGCGTATGAATAATACGCAAATTGATTCTTCTGCTTTTCAACCCGATGATTTAAGGCCTATTGGTTTAACCTATGAAGAGCTGCTAGCTAAATATGGAGAAACAGTTATTGATAGTTTGGATTATACTGTACAAATAGGTGCTTATAAAATTTTTGAGAATTTTAATTATTCAAAACTTATTGGATTGCCTAAAACATTACGCAGAACTTTACCCGATAATATTACCCGTTTTACACTTGGTTCTTATACAACTTTAAATGAAACGAATGCGATCCTTTCAAAAGCGAAAAAGAATGGGATTAAAGATGCCTTTGTTATCGCCATTTACAAAGGCGAGAAATATTATTTTCAGGAACTTCTTAACCAGGGAATTTTGAAATAACTATTCTAATGTTATTTGCGTAATCTGTAAAATCTAATAATTATCTGCAACCTGCTTCCCTGTAATCTTTCTTGGCATTTGGATTATCTAGCACCTGAAACGACATATAAGGCTCTCCGAATAACCTGCAGTATCGTTCAGAATTCTTTTCTTTTGCTTTATGTAGGGCATCACTAAAAGTTCTACTATAGAATTTCTCCGGTAAATGTGACGCTATAGAAATATAACTGAACAACAAATCTTCACTGACATTAGGCACCTTTAAAAAAGGTTCCAATACAAAAGAAGAAAACTTATAATCTTTTCCTCTTGTAAATACATAGGCCAGTTTCAGAGCATTTTGCCAGCTTGCTTCTTTAAAATTATAAAATCCTTTAATCTTATTGATGCAGGCTTCTATTAAAGGCTCCGCATCATCGATGGTATCTAAAGATTCTATAATCTTAAACTGCCATTCAATATTTAAACCATCTACTAATTTTTTATTGATTTTTGTTTTATACAGGGCATCTATTTCCTGCTGCATTTTTCCCTGCTGCTCTTTTGTTCCAAGCGTTGAGTCAATTTTTATAGAACAGAAGATTCTGTTGAACCTTACAATGTCATTGGTAGCATCCAGTTTTTCAAGGCGCTTGAACTCAACATAGTCTTCTTCATCCACAATACTACTATTGGCTAGATAATTATAGTATACCTTATTATTCATTATGTTAACAAACTTCGGATCGTTAGGAATTTTCATACTATCCATTACATCTTCTGTATATCGCTTATCCATTTTTTTTGCATAAGCGTATTCCATAATTTTATAAGCCTGTGGTATTTTGTTGGCTTTAATAGCTCTGTTAAAAGATACTGTGGTAAACTTTTGTTCTTTATCGCCGGTAATATCATAAGTTACATCCATCACCATTTGAGCAAAACGCTGCTTCGCTAAAACGGGTTCCAGTTCTTTTAATAAAGCACCGTCTGCATTTATCTTTTTGATGGCTTTCTCTTTTCCCATTTTTACCAGGTCAGCATATTTTCCATCTTCCATTTCCAATTCAAATAAATTCCAGGAATCTTTTGTTTCTATACTTGGAGTGATCTTATTCTGCTGCATGCTTTGCAATACTTTGGTTACACTTTCAGCACGCTTACGCTGTAATTTCGCATTGGCACCTGCATCTCCTTCAATAGATGAAAATGCATAAATGTATAGTCCATCGATCACGAAATCCGGTTCATTCAAGGCTTTAATGAACGGTGCAACATCTTCAGGTTTAAACTCCGATTTATTTTTCTCAAAAGGTATGGTGAAATTTAATATCGAGCTTTCTGATTTTGGTTCGAATGGTGGCTTTAATCCAACACTTTCTTCAGCAGGTAAAAGACCAACGGGTGTGCTGCTTTCCTGGTCGCCTCTTTCCAGGTAACTGCGAGTAACTGTTTTGCAAACATGTCCATCCTGAACCACAATTAAATTTAATTCATAAGGCCCGGTAATCTTGGGATTAAATTTCCCCATTTCAAGTTTCAATTTATTGATCTTCACTTTTTTCTTTGCCTTGGGATCCGGCTTGATTAAATTTTTTGAAAAAACCTGGTCCTTAGTAATCACCTTTTGCATAATTCCTTTATTTTGTAAATTATTATCTACAATATTATAATCTGCTTTTTCGTATTGTGAACGCTGAATAATATCAACAGCAAGGCCATCTTTTGATTTCTTTAAGATGCGTTTCAGATCTTTTAAATTTGCATACTCCAGGTAAATTTTTCCATTTTCAACTTTCAATCCTTTTTGAAGAATATCATAGTTCTTCCATTTATCACAGGTTTTACAAGCCTTGGCATCAGGAGTCAGTAATTTTTTTGATTTTGTATTAAACGGAACTGCCAATTCCTTTTTCATTTTAGCGCCCGAATTAAAACTGTCATAACCTCCAAAAACTGCTGTCACAACAATTTTTTTTCCATCTTTTTGCATCTCGCATTTAATGCCGATCAACATGTATTGTGCTTTTACAAGAATCTCCTTATCCTTTTTATTATTTTCCCAACGTGTCCAAATCACTTTAGCAACATCCGCTGTTTTATAATTATCTCTTCCTTTACTAACAGGCGCTAACATGGCCAATTCCTCACCTTTTTTAGTGCCTCCGGCTTTCACTAAATTTTTCTTTACTTTTTCAGGATCTACTTTAACATTGCCAGATTTAGCAAAAGATTTAGCGTCCATCGCCGCTGCATCTATCAACACCTGATTAAGTTCAAACGTATCAAGCCCGTTTTTCATCCTGAACTTGTTGAGTTCTCTTACCAAAATATTAGGTAATTCATCTATATTAAAATTATCCTGTGCCTGGATGATAGAGGCAAAAAACAAAAAGATAAAGCTCAACATTATTTTTCTCATGGTTCAGTATTTAGTATTTTAACAAATATTACAAAAAGCATTTATAACTGAGTTTAAGAGTATTCACAATCTATTAACAAATAAATATTTCTTTAGAAATTCTACCATATTAAACGTCTCAATGATTATATTCGTGACTCATAATTAAGGGGTTATCATATGAAAAAGATATTAATTGCAAACAGGGGAGAGATAGCATTAAGGGTAATGCGCAGTGCAAAAGAAATGGGCATTCTAACAGTTGCTATTTATAGCGAAGCAGATAGAAATGCTCCATTTGTAAGATATGCAGATGAGGCTGTTTGTGTAGGACCACCACCAAGTTCTCAATCGTATTTGCAGGGAGATAAAATCATTGCAATATGTAAAGAATTAGGAGTAGATGGTATTCACCCCGGTTATGGATTTTTATCTGAAAATGCTGATTTCGTCAGAAAAGTGCAGAAAGCAGGAATCACTTTTATTGGACCTAGTGCAGAAGCGATGGATTTGATGGGTGATAAATTAAGTGCTAAAGCTACGGCGAAAAAATATAACGTTCCTATGATCCCCGGTTCTGAAGGCGCTATCAGTGATTTAGCGGAAGCTACTAAACTTGCTAAGGAAATAGGTTTCCCATTATTAATAAAAGCATCGGCCGGCGGCGGCGGAAAAGGAATGCGTTTGGTGGAAACAGAAAGTGAAATTGAAGAGCAAATGAAATTAGCCATCAGCGAAGCTATCTCAGCATTTGGAAATGGAGCTGTATTTATTGAAAAATATGCTGCCGGACCAAGACATATTGAAATTCAGTTACTAGCGGATAATCATGGAAACTGCGTTTATTTATTTGAACGTGAATGTAGTATTCAACGCCGGCATCAAAAATTAATTGAAGAAGCTCCTTCCAGTGTGTTAACTGCTGCATTAAGGAAAGCAATGGGAGAATGTGCCGTTAATGTTGCCACAGCCTGTAATTACAGCGGCGCAGGAACTGTTGAATTTTTATTGGACGACAAACTCAATTTCTATTTCTTGGAAATGAATACACGTTTACAGGTGGAACATCCTGTTTCTGAAATGATCACCGGGCTAGATTTGGTGAAAGAACAAATTAAAGTAGCACGAGGAGAAAAATTATCATTTACTCAGGATGACCTGAAAATAAACGGTCATGCTATTGAAGTGCGTGTTTGTGCTGAAGATCCGGCTAATAATTTTTTACCTGATATCGGTAATTTAAAAACATACCGTATTCCATCAGGACCCGGTGTGCGTGTAGATGATTCTTTTGAAGAAGGAATGGACATTCCGATTTATTACGATCCGATGATTGCCAAATTAATTGTTCATGGAAAAGATAGAACAGAAGCGATTGAAAAAATGTTACGCGCTATTCAGGATTATCAGATAACCGGAGTTGAAACAACATTATCTTTTTGCGCTTTTGTATTAAAACATGATGCGTTTGTAAGCGGTAAGTTTGATACCGGCTTTATCCCTAAATATTTTAAACCTGAAATGTTAAATAAAACTAATGCAAATGAAGAAGAAATTGCTTCAGTATTTGGTGCATTTATTGCCTCACAGCTCAATAATAAAGCCAAAGAACAGGCATCTGAAACTACAGGTAAATCCAAATGGCGGTTAAACCGCGTATAGTTTAAAGGTAACCTAAGGGTTACCTTTTTCGTTTAAGGAATAAACAATTAATGAAACCACTTTATCATTTAAACAATAAAAAACAGGTAAACCACATCTTTGTTGGTCTTACCCGAATTGTTTTTAAATGCAGCCTGGTGTTTTGCTTATTTTTCTCTTATAGTATCTTTTCCCAAACATCTGTGCCAACTTCTATCGAAAGTTCCAAAACTCTTTATAAAGTTTGGGCAGAAGTAGTTAATGGCGATACTGTTCCCAGCATTCGTTTACAGGATGTTTGGGTTTATGCTGAGTACAGCTATAAAAACAAAAAGCAATACGAAGCCTGGTCACGCACTAAATATAATGTGAAGAAAGTCTATCCGTACGCTATTTTAGCAGCGGCCAAACTAAAAGAATATAATCTGATTTTGGAAAATATGCCAGATGAAAAAACACGGAAAGTTTACATGAAAACGGTGGAGAAAGAATTAAAAGCTGAATTTGAAGAACCGCTCAAAGATCTAACCATTACTCAGGGGAAAATTTTATTAAAGCTCATTGACCGGGAAACGGGAAATTCGAGCTATGAATTGGTAAAAGATTTGCGAGGTGGATTTCAGGCGTTTATGTGGCAAAGCTTAGCCCGATTATTTGGCAGTAATATGAAATCGGAGTATGATCCTAAGGGCGAAGATATTATGACCGAACGAGCGATCAAACTCATAGAAGCAGGACAGTTTTAATTTTTAAAATTGTACATTTAATCTCATATTTATTTTAATAAATCATGAGCCACCATTATAAAATATCCATTCTTTTTTTACTATTCCTTTCGTTTAAAAGCAAGTGTCAAAATTCTGATAGCATTGCTCTGCGAAAAAACTTTGATTACTATTTAACCAAAAGTAATTGTTATAAAAATTTAGAATTCTTAAGTACAAAAATTGAAAGCCGGTTAAGCGGATCGCCGGGCGCAGCCAAAGCAGTTATATGGGCAAAAAAAGCAATGTATGAAGCCGGCGCTGATACAGTTTATCTTCAGCCATGCATGGTTCCTCATTGGGTAAGAGGACCAAAAGAATCCTGTTATTCAATCGATACAAAAACAAAACAAAAAGTAAATTATTCTGTTTGTGCACTAGGCAATTCTGTTGGTACATCTCAAAATGGAGTAAACGGTAAGGTAATTTCGGTTAATAGTTTTAATCAACTGGATTCTCTTGGCGAAAAAAACATAAAAGGTAAAATTGTTTTCTTTAATGTATTTTTTGATCACAAACATTTAAGCACTGGCAGCTGTTACGGAGAAACGGTGACTTACCGTTATTCGGGGCCAAGTAAAGCAGCAAAATATGGGGCAATTGCTACCATTGTAAGAAGCATGAGTTCTATCAATAATGATTTTCCTCATACGGGTGTGATGGGTTATGATACCACTGTATCCTTAAAAAAAATACCTGCATGTGCCATTAGCTATAGCGGCGCAGATCAATTAGCGAATAAATTAAAAAATAACCCATCCTTATCACTTTATTTAAAAACGAGCTGTGAGATGCTTAAAAAAGAATTGTCTTATAATGTAGTGGGAGAAATAAAAGGCTCTGAAAAGCCTAATGAAATTATAATGGCAGGCGGCCACCTTGATGCATGGGATAACGGGCAGGGCGCGCATGATGATGGTGCCGGTGTGGTGCAAGCCATTGAAGTATTAGCCTTGTATAAAAAACAAAACATTAAACCAAAACATACGATTCGCGCTGTTGCATTTATGAATGAAGAAAATGGCGGTGCAGGTGGCAAAGCCTATTTTGAAGATACTAAAAAAAATAATTTAAAACACATTGCTGCCCTTGAAAGTGATGCCGGGGGGTTTTCTCCACGTGGAATTAGTATAGATACAACACTTGGTGCTTTTAAAAAAGTATTGACTTGGAAATCATTACTGGATCCTTACTTTGTGCAGTATATTAAGCCGGGCGGACATGGTGCTGATATCAGTTACCTTAAAGAACTTGACGTGCCCCTTATTGGTTTTGAACCCGATGGCCAAAAATACTTTGATTACCACCACACCTCGGACGATACTTTTGATAAAATTAATAAGCGCGAATTGGAATTAAGCGCCGGCGTGATTGGTTCATTAATTTATTTAATAGATATGAAGGGCTGGTAATAACAATTATAAAATAAATAGACATAGATTGCTACTGTTAAAATCGAAGAATCTATTAAAAAATAGAAAAATATTAAATCAAACTATGCTTTTATCTGATTAGAAACTTAAGTATAAAAACTGTATAATGATTCTTCGAATAAAAAAATGAAAATTCCTCAAAAAATACTGAATACATCTATCCTCGTTTTTGTCATTGCCTTCAGTATACTCTGTGCTTTCAAAATAAAAGATCTTAAATTTAATTATGATTTTGAAGCATTTTTTCCAAATGAAGATAATGAATTAGGTGTTTACGAAACTCACCGTAATCGATTTGAATGGGACAATGAATTTGTTTTATTAGGTATTGAAAATAAAAACGGAATCTTTAAAAAAGACTTTCTTCAAAAAATTGAGAACCTCTCAAATGACTTAAAAAAAATTCCTTACACCGATCGAGTCATCTCTCCTACCAATATAAAAAACATTTCTTTAAGTGGTTTAGCACCCGTTCAAAAAAGATTAATGCATGTTGATGATGAATCGCTTTATAAAGAGGATAGTATAAATATTTATAATACACCTGAACTCATCGGCTCCTTTTTTCCGAAAGATGCGAAATCGATTTCCATATTTATTAAAACCAAAGAAGGATTAGGTAAAACAAAAAGTGACAGTTTGGCCAGGAATATTGAAAAGGCTTTTACGAAATACCATTTTGATGAGGTTCACTATGTTGGACGAATCGTGGCTCAAGATGTGTATTTAAAGAACCTTGAAAAAGAATTTGTTTACTTTCTTGGCATTTCATTTGTTCTCGTTATTCTTTTTTTATGGATCTCTTTTCGTTCAGCTTATGGTGTTGTAGTGCCGATGATCATTGTAATTGTTTCTATTTTTTGGACATTAGGAATTATGGCAATGATGCACCAATCGCTGGATATCATGACTTGTATGCTTCCTACAATGATTTTTATTGCAGGCATGAGTGATGTAGTTCATTTCTTTTCAAAATACTTTGAAGAAATCGGGAGAGGAACTGAAAAACAAAAAATATACCCGTTGATTCTGAAAGAAGTCGGTTTTCCAACTTTCCTAACCTTAATTACAACAGTTGTCGGGTTTTTATCTTTGCTATTTTCAAGCATTAAGCCCATCAAAGATTTTGGAATCTATACTTCAGTAGGAATTATTATTGCGTTTGCCTTAACTTACACCCTGCTTCCTGCCCTACTCTATTTCTTTACACCAAAAAAACTAGTAGCTGTTCATGATCACGATAATAAAACGTACAGGGTGATGCGTAAAATATTATTCTGGATCTTCAGGAACCAAAAAACGATCATAGTAACAACATGCTTACTATTAGTTATTTCTATTATTGGTGTTTATAAAATTAGAGTCAATAATATTTTATTGGAAGACCTGTCGGACAGCGTGAAGATAAAACAGGATTTTATTTTTTTTGACAAACACTATAGTGGAGTTAGGCCATTGGAACTAGCTATTGAAATAAAAGGAGGTAAAACAGTATGGGATTATGAGGTGATGCGGCAGTTGAATGAAGTTGATGAATTTTTAACGAAAGAATACAAAGCAGGCTTTATGTATTCACCGGCCATGGTTACAAAAAATATTTTCAAAGCATTGAACGATGAGACATCCGGCAATGGAAAATTCCCTGCTAAAGAAGATTATGAAGATGTCAGAAAACAACTCGTCTCAAATAAGAATAATAAAGACATAAAACGGATTATTACGGTTGATGGAAAATTCGCACGAATCAACGGAAAGATCAGTGATATTGGTAGTTTAAGGGTAAATGAACTTAATAAACGTTTACAGGAATTCATTAGCAAGAATATCAATTCAAAAGATATTGAAATAAAAATAACCGGAGCAGCGCACTTAATTGATAGGAATAATGAATACATGGTGACGAATATGACACAAGGCTTTTTATTTTCCATCATTGTAATCGCCCTACTGACTTATTTCTTGCATCGAAGCTGGCGCATGGTTTTGGTTTTCATATTGCCTAATTTTATTCCGCTTTTAATTATTGCAGGTATCATGGGTTTTTCGGGAATAGAATTAAAGGCTGCTACTTCATTAGTTTTTAGTATTGCTTTTGGGGTGGCTACCGATGATACTATCCATTTTATTTCACGGTTAAAAATTGAATTAGGTTATGGAAAATCACTGGTTTATGCCTTTAAACGAACCTATTTTGAAACCGGAAAACCAATTTTATTAACTACCTTTATTTTAATGGGAGGCTTTGTCAGCTTGATGGTTAGCGATTTTCAAAGTACATTTTATTTTGGATTTTTAATTTGCATCACCATTATTATAGCTGTTATTGCTGATCTTTTTTTATTACCTGTTTTATTGTTCTGGATACTTGGAAAAAGAAAAAAATAATATGCAAATTACATTGCGCCCTTGGCATTTGGACGACCTATATCATTTAGTAGAACTCGCAAATAATAAAAACATTGCGATGTTCATGGCCGATGTTTTTCCGCACCCCTACACAACTGAAAACGGGAAAACCTTTATAGGCTTTGCAACGTCAAGTCCGAATTCTAAAATATTTGCAATTGTAATAGATGGAAAACCTGTTGGAAGTATTGGTTTACATTTACAAACGGATATATTAAGAAAGAATGCCGAAATTGGTTATTGGCTAGGCGAAGCATACTGGGGAAAAGGAATAATCAAAAATGCCATTGAACAAATAGTAGATTATGGTTTTAAGAACATGGATATTGTTCGGGTTTTTGCCAGAATTTATGGAACCAATATTTCATCACAACGTGTAATAGAAAAAGTCGGTTTTAAACTGGAAGGAAGATTTGAAAAAACCATATTCAAGAATAATAAATTCCTTGACGAATTAATTTACGCGATCAGAAAAAAATAAACATATGAAAAAAATAGGATTAATTACATCAGGCGGAGATTCTCCGGGAATGAATGCGTGCATCAGAGCAATCGTGAGAACAGCTCGCGTTGAACATATTGATGTTGTTGGTTTTTATCGCGGTTACGAAGGGTTAATAGATGACGATCACATTCATTTAACCAAAAGTAAAGTATCAAACATCATTCACCGTGGAGGCACAATTTTAAAAACAGCGCGCAGCAAACGTTTTATGACACCTGAAGGAATGCAGGCTGCTTATGAAACTTTACAAAAACATAATATTGAAGGTTTTATTGTTATAGGCGGTGACGGAAGTTTTAAGGGGGCACTTGAGTTCAGTAACCTACATTCTATAAAAACAGTTGGATGCCCGGGAACGATTGACAATGATTTGATTGGCACCGATTTTACAATAGGCTATGATACAGCAACCAATACCGTTGTAGAAGCGGTTGATAAAATCAGGGACACAGCAGAAAGCCATGACCGTATTTTTGTAGTAGAAGTTATGGGAAGAGATGCCGGATTAATTGCTCTGAGAAGTGCCATTGCCTGCGGGGCGGAAGCAATTTTAATACCAGAACGAAAAAATGATTTGCAGCTACTGCTTGAAAATAAAAAATCTTGGCGCTTAACTAAAAAAAGCAGGATTATTATTGTTGCGGAAGGCGATGAAAATGGCGGCGCTATGGGTATCGGAACTTTACTAAAAAAAGAATGGCCCGAATTTGACATTCGAATTTCTATTTTAGGTCATATACAACGGGGAGGAAATCCAACCTGCATGGAACGCGTGAATGCCAGCATCATTGGTTACTACGCTGTGAAGGCCCTACAAGATGGGCACACTAACGAAATGGTCGGCATCGTAAACAAACAGGTATGCTATACTCATTTCAGGGATGCGGTGAAACATATTGAAGACCTGAACCCTGAAATGATCAAAATTTTAGATGTCCTTTCTTCTTAATCTTAAAACTATTTAATGAAAACCGCACTTTACATTCTTGCGATATCTTTTTTAATCAACACTTCTCTATACTCACAAAGAGACAAAGATGAAGTTGATCCGATGTTTACCAAGGCCTATAAAAAGTATGAGGACAAAGATTATTCCGGTGCTTACCTCGACTATTCCAGCTACCTCATGAAAATGCCAAAAGACGGCTCTGCTACGTATAACCGCGGTTTATGTGCTTATGAGCTTAAAGATTACAAAGACGGGCTCACTAATTTTGATAAGAGTATTTCTCTTGGCAGAAAAAGTGCAGATGCATTTTACAGCAGGGGACTTTGTAATTATCAGTTAGAAAATTATAAAATAGCCATTGCAGATTTTGATACTGCCATTTCATTAAAATTAAATTACGTTAAGGCACTTACTTATAAAGCAGCTGCATTAAATGAATTAAAAAAATATGACGAAGCTCTCACCTTACTAAACCAAGCAGCGGCGGCAGATGAAAATCATGAAAACACGTTTTACTTTCGTGCGATTACAAAATACTACCTAAAAGATTTTGAAGGAAGCCTTGCCGATTGCAACAAGGCACTTTCTTTAAAAAATCAGTATGAAACTTATTTTTGGAGAGGGTTGCAGTATCTAAATTTAAAGAGATACAAAGAAGCAATTACAGATTATGATACTGTCATTCAACATGATCCTAAATACGCAAAAGCCTATTATAACAGGGCCATTGTTTATTATGATCTCAAAAATTATGAGCAAAGCTTATCGGATAACAATAAATCAATTGAATTAAATCCTGCTAAACAGGAAGCTTATTATAACAGGGCTTTAACAAAACACCAATTAAAAAAATACAAAGAAGCAGAGCCTGATTTTAATGCAGCAATTGATCTGAAATTAAATGATGCCAAACATTATTTATGGAGAGGTGCCAATTATTACAGTCAAAAAAAATATGCGCTGGCACTTCCTGATTTGAATACTGCTATTCAAAAAGATCCTAAATCAGAGGCGGCATTTTATTACAGAGCTTTAATTAAATATGACCAGGGAGATGATAAAGGAGTAATTGAAGATTGCACCTCAGCTTTAGCTATAAGAAAAACTTATGATGAATTTTATCAAAGAGGAATCAGCCGCTATAACTTGAAAGATTATCAAGGAGCCATTGAAGACTTTAATGAATCCTTACTGATTAAACCAGATTATAAAGTAGCCATACTAGAGAGAGGTATTTCTTATTACCAAACTGAAAAAGATGCTTTAGCGTTGGCTGATCTAAATAAAACAATCGAAATAGATCCGAAATCTTTCAGAGCTTATTATTACAGGGGAAAATTGAAAAAATACATGAACGATTTAACCGGTTCCTGCAACGACTTGAAACTGGCACAATCGTTGGGGAGTCAAGGGGCCGGAGATGAGATGGTTAAAAATGGTTGTAAATAAATCAGGCTTTTATTGCCCAACGTAATTTAGCAGAACGCGCACGCGGGTTGGTATAGCACTCTTCTGCTGAAGGCCTGATTGGATCTGGTGCAACCTCAGAATAAATTCCTGCACGATATAAAGATTGAAACGATTTTTTTACACGTCTGTCTTCGCCCGAATGAAAGGAAAGAATAGCTACCCTTCCGCCGGGAGCAAGAACGTAAGGCAATTTTTCTAAGAATGTATCCAGTACGCCAAACTCATCATTCACTTCAATGCGCAATGCCTGAAAGCATCGCTGACAGGATTTTTTAATTTCTTCCTTGCGTGTATTCTCCGGCAAAAAAGTCAAAGCTTCCGCAATCGTTTCTTGCAGATCTGTTGTTGTGTTAATACCAATTCCCTGCTCTATTTTAGAAGCAATCGCTAATGTAATGGGCTCATAATGCGGTTCGTCAGAATTTTCAAAAAATACCTCAGCCAGTTTCCTTGGCGCTATTGTTTTCAAAAGAGCTGCGGCTGATTTTCCTTTGTTAGGATTTAATCTTAAATCCAAAGGTCCTTCAATTTTAAACGAAAAACCTCTTTCGGGATTATCGATCTGCATTGATGATACACCCAAATCCGCTAACACAAAATTCAAAGGGCCAGATTCAAAAGCTACCTTATCGATGGCTGCAAAATTCATTTTTTTAAACACAACAGATTCTGGTCCGTAACCCAAAGCCGCTAAGCGCTGTTGTGTTCTTGGCAATTCAAAAGGATCAACATCCATGGCATACAGCATCCCTCCGGGAGTAAGGCATTTGAGTATCTCCAAACTATGCCCGCCATAACCCAGTGTGGCATCTAAACCAATCTGACCGGGAACGATCTTTAAAAATTCCAGTATCTCGTTCACACAAATTGAACGGTGCATGCCTGCGGGGGTTCGACCCTGCTGCATAACCTTTTCTACATCCTCCACATAATTTTCGGGTTGCAGCTCTTTGTACTTTTCTTTAAAAGATTTTGGGTGAGTGCCCTTGTAACGGACACGTCGGGCACCTTTTGGTTCCTCATCGCTCATGCGTAAAGTTAAACTAAATTAACATAAAAGTATTTTGTTTTTGCATTAAATTATTTTTTACATTTGTGATATCAAAATGATATCATTTAAATATTACTCACTATGAAAACAGAAAAAATCATAACACCATTGAATGGCTACATAGCCGTTGTTATGCTATTAGTAACAGCCTTATTAATGGCTTTTGGTTTTAGTTCAGACAACAATGTATTGGTAATTGTATTACTGCCAATATGTATTCTTTTAATAAAAGGCCTGATTGTTATAAGTCCGAATAACTCAAAGGTTCTTTTATTATTTGGAGATTATAAAGGAAGTGTTAAACAAAACGGCTTGTTTTGGATTAACCCATTATACAGTAGAACGAGTTTGTCTTTACGAGCCAGGAACTTTGAGAGCGAGAAAATTAAAGTAAACGATAAAATGGGGAATCCTATTTTGATCAGCGTTATATTAGTTTGGAAAGTTAAAGACACGTTTAAATCTACATTTGAAGTAGATAATTACGAAGATTTTATAAGAATTCAAACGGATTCAGCAGTTAGGAAACTTGCTGGTTCTTTTCCGTATGATCATTTTGAAGATGAAAAAGCCACAGTTACATTAAGTACTAATTTTGATGATGTAAATATAGCCCTTGAACGTGAAGTTACTGAACGATTAGAAATTGCAGGAATAGAAGTAGTCGAGTCAAGAATTGGATATTTAGCTTATGCACCCGAAATTGCTCATTCAATGTTAAGAAGACAACAAGCTTCGGCTGTTGTTGCAGCCCGCCATAAAATCGTGGAAGGTGCTGTTGGCATGGTAGAAAGTGCTTTGAAACTTTTAGCGGATAAAGAGATTATTGAATTTGATGAAGATAGAAAAGCGGCAATGGTAAGCAATTTAATGGTTGTCCTTTGCGGTGATAGTGAGACAAAACCTGTAAT
>JACMNO010000107.1 GCA_014378485.1 Bacteroidia bacterium | reverse complement strand
TATTATTTTAGCGTTACCGGGAATTAGTAACGATAAAAATGAACAAGCACATAATACCAGACCAATAATTATATACTGTATGTTTTTATTCTTTTTTTCTAAAGTATAAACCAATACCATTTCAATAGCCACTATAATAATTCCATTAATAGCCATAATCAAACCAATGTATCGCTCGTTTAAAAATAAATCATCTCTGAAGTATTTTGGAATGGTTGTAAATAATTGTATAAAACAACAGGCAAATAAGGTGATTAAAACCAAAAACCATAAATACGTTTTATCTTTATAAGCAGACATGACTAAAGGTACTTCAACTTCATTAGTTTCCTCTTTCTTTAGTTGAATGACTGGTTTTAAAAAATAAAATAAAAGTAAGGCGGCCAATAAATTAGTAAAACCATCCATCCAAAACAACAATTCATAATCATACGCGGCGATTAATCCACCAATTGAAACGCCAACGGCCCAACCCAGATTGATGGCCAAACGGTTTAAAGAATACGAACGTGTTCTGTTTTCAGGTGTGCTGTAAAATGCTATGGCTGATGAATTGGCAGGCCTGAATGCTTCATTTACCATACTTAAAAAAAAGGTGCAAATACAAATCAAAGGATAGGATTTTAATTGCCCCAAAATAAAGAACATGATTGCTCCTCCAAACAAAGTAATTATCTGCACTTTATCAAACCCGATTTTATCCGAAAACTTTCCTCCAAAGTAGGCGCCAATTACAGAGCCTAATCCAAACATAGCCATTACGAAACCGGCTTCACTTAGCGTTCGGTGAAGTTCTTTACCTGTTAAGTATAAAGTCAGGAAAGGCAAAACCATTGTACCGCATCTATTAATGAGCATAATAAATGACAGTAACCAGGACTCTTTAGAAAGACCCGTAAAAGAATTTTTATAGAGTGAGTAGGTCCGCTTTATCATGCGTTTTAACTAAGGCAGGCTATTTATAACAAAGAAGTTTGTAAGGCTGATTGCAACTTTATCATGGTTTCAATGGTTCCGGAATTTTTCACATGAAACACCTCAGTTTCTTGAAGGCGTGATGCAACTATAACTTTAGTTTGAAGTGCATGTTTTGAAAACAATTCATTTACCAGTATCGGACAGTTATTATCTTTAGACAGATGTGATAAAATAACAAGACTCATAAACTCCGGTTTATGATTGATAAATAATTCGAGTGCCTGCTTGTTTGATAAATGTCCGCGATCACTTTTAATACGTTGCTTTAAATAATAAGGATAATATCCACTTTCTAAAAGTCCATCGTCATAATTTGCTTCCAAAAAAGCAGCGTGGCATTGTTTGAAATTTTCAATCACATGCGGGCAGGCAGATCCGATATCTGTTATTACACCGATCTTCGTACCATTTCCTTCAACAATAAAACTAAAAGGATCTGAGGCATCATGTAGCTTAGGAAAAGGAATGACAGTAAGTTCACCAATTTTTATGGATTCATATCCATTAAAGGTATTTACTAAAACAGAATCCAATACTAAGTGGGAATTATTCAAAGTCGTTGGTGTAATATATACCGGTAACTTATATTTTTTTGATAATACCTGAACACCTTTAATATGATCGCTGTGTTCATGAGAAATGAAAATTGCTTTCACTTTATCCATCGACAAATTTGAACGCAGCATTCTTTTCTCCACTTCCTTGCAAGAAATACCAACATCTACCAGTACAGCTTCGTTGTTATTACCCACGTAATAACAATTTCCGTTGCTTCCAGAATTGAGTGAAGAGATAAATAAAGACATAGTACAAAGAAACCAAATAAAACGCTGAATAATTTATTCTTTTTGAAAAATTGTTGTGAGATAATGTTTATAAAACAAAAAATAAATGTGTTAAAACAGGTTTGAATAGTGCATTTTAAACTTTAATGCCAATAACACAAACATCATCAACTTGTTCCAAACTACCTTTCCATTGATCAAAATCTTTTTCAAGCAATACCTTTTGCTCCTTCATACTTTTGTTGCAAAATGCCAGGAGCTTATTTTCAAGATTAGCATACTTAAATTTCTTTTGCTTAATTCCACCAAACTGATCCGCATAACCATCGGTAAATAAATACAGAATGTCTCCTTTATTTAAATCGAGATTATGGCTTGTGTATGGTTTTTGATATTCGTTATGTCCGATAGATTGCTTATTGGCCTTTATTTTTTTTAATTCGGTTTTTTCAGAAGAATTAGTTACATACCATAACGAATTATTGGCACCTGCCCATTTTACATTTACAATTAAACTATTTAAAAGATTATCAATATCAAACACACACAAACTGATATCCATACCATCTTTTACATCCTTACCACTTTTTTGAAAAGTTTCTAAAACAAGCATTCTGGCTTTTTCAAGAATATCAGCAGGATCTGTCAGATTAAACTCCTTCACACATCTTGCTAATGCATTGGAACAAACCACGCTTACTAAGGCACCTGGCACACCGTGACCAGTGCAATCAGCAGCTGCATAAAAAACATGAGTAGCAGTGGTTTCAAAAAAATAAAAATCACCGGCCACTATATTTTTAGGCTTATACAGCAAAAAACTATTTGGAAAATAAGTGATTACATCTTCTTCTTTGGCCATAATAGCCGATTGAATTCGTTTAGCATAGTTAATACTATCAATAATCTCCTTTTGATTTTCTTCAATCTTTTCTTTCTGAAAGATCAATTGATTTTTATACTCGTTTAACTTGAGAAAAGATTTTTGCTTTGCGCGGTACTTATTAATTGATAATACTAAAACAATAACAAAGAAAACAGTAGCTAAGATTAAACCCCACGTAATAGATTCTTTTGATTTTAACTGTTTATCCGCTTCCAACTTCTGAATAGTAAGCATTGCTTTAGCATTTTCCCTGTCAAACTCACTTTTTTGATCAGAAAGTTCTGTTTTTAGTTGGGTATTAATCATGGTATCTTTTCCTTCATAATACCTCCTCATGTAATAATTTGCTTTTTTATAATCTCCTGTTGCTTCATAGTATTTACTGTACGTTCCGGATACATCATAAATATCTACATTAGAACCCATTTCAATAGCGAGGTCCATTGCCATATCAAGATAAGACTTGCACGAGGCATAATCCTTTAAGTTTAAATAAGTAGCTGCAATATTTTGATATGGAATAATCAGGTTGGCCGCCTCATTAGACAATTTAAAATTCTGGATTTCCATTTTATAAAACCTAATAGCTTCTTTGTAATCTTCCAGCCGATCCGCCTCTGAACCATAAAAATCATAGCACAATGCTATTCCTGAATAATCTTTTGCTTTTTGATAATTCAGTAAAGCAATGTCCATATAATACTTGGCCGAATCATACATCTGCAATCTGCCATAAGGAATTGCCATATTATGAATCGTATTTCCAATCTGCTTCACGTCATTTATTTTCTCGAGAATTGCCAAAGCTTTTTTATACAATTGTATAGAAACGCTGTAATTGCCCGTCAAATCATAGATCGCTGCCATATTATTTAAACTATAAGCGATTAACCTAGTATCTTGGTGCTCAGTAGCTAACCTGAGAGATTGTTTATTTATGCTGAAAGCGGAATCCAACATGTTTAACTTCTGATAATAAGTATCAAAAATGGTATTAAGACTGATAACATCCTGGTATGAAAAATCTGCGTCCTTATTTTGAAGTGCCATTTTAGCATAGGAATATGAAAGGTTCCAATCTATATGTTCATATTTATTAGCAGAATCAACTAACGCATCAAACTTAGTGACTTTTTGTGCATTCAATAAGATACCCGGCAAAAACATTAAAACCAGAAGAAAGCACCTGAGCATACATTGCATTTTCAAATATAACCGTTTAGCCCAAAATTAACTATTCTTTTATAATTTAATTCCAGACATTCATCTAGACAAATTCGTACTAATCTTTTTCCTACACGTTCTTATAATGTTGAGCCTTTGCTAACAATAAAGGAAATAAAAAAAACAGTATAAAAATATCTTTGTATTTAATAGCTAAAATCTAACGCCTATGATACAAACATCATCTACCTGCTCTAAATTTCCTTTCCAATTAGTGAAGGTATCTGACAACAAAGCATTTTGTTCAGAAAAGGACCGGTACTGATTAAAAATTAATAATTCCTGAAGTGGCTTATACTTGAACTTCTTACCTTTTGTACCACCAAACTGATCTGCAAAACCATCCGTGAATAGAAATATTGAATCTCCTTTTTGAAGGTTAACCTGATGAGTTGTAAAATTTCGAGGATTATCTGTTAAGCCTATGGATTGTTTATCCCCTTTAATTTCAATAAGCTGATCGTTTCCTTCTGCATTTTTATTAATGTACCATAATGGATTATTGGCCCCCGCCCACGTTAAATGCACGTAGTTTGAACCTGATCCTACAAAATCGATACAAGCCATCGAGATGTCCATTCCATCTTTTACATTGCTATCACTTTTCGAAAATGTCTCCAAAACTAACTCTCGTGTTTTGTCTAAAATAGATCCGGGATCGGTCAAATTAAATTCTTTAACGCTTCTATTCAATGCATTTGAACACACAATGGAAACCAATGCTCCCGGAACTCCGTGACCTGTGCTGTCGGCGGCTGCAATAAAAATTTTACCGTCTGCTTCTTCAAGCCAATAAAAATCACCGGCTACAATATCCTTGGGTTGATAATAAATAAAAGATTCGGGTAGTTTTTGTTTTATAAAATCAAGTGGGGGCAAAATAGCTTCCTGCAAACGCTTTGCATAATTTATGCTTTCAATAATCTCCTTGTTTTTTTCTTCCACCACTTCCTTCTGATATTCTATTTCTTGCTTCTGTTTTCCTATTTCTAATAAGGAAGCTTTTTTTTGTTTACCGGATTTATAGGATAAAAAAAGTAATAACGAAACGAGGACTAAAACGATAATTGCAGCTATTATAATTAAGTTTTGACGATTGTGTAATTCTTCTGTTTCAATATCTTTTTTTTGTTGCTCCATCAATTGATCCTGCTGTTCTTTTTCAAAATTACCTTTAAGAAGTTGTTCGCTAACTAACAAACTTTGAGCAGACATATCGGCTGAATCTACAGACCTTATGTAATCTTTCAAATAGTAAACCGTTTTCGTGTTATCTCCTTTAGCTTCGTAAAATGCTGCAAACATTTTGGTCAGTGAAACCCTTGCAGCCGTGCCATATCTGCAAGGCGTGAGCCTTGTATCTGTCATTTCTTTAACATACTTATCGCCCAAGGCAAGATTGTTTGTTTTGATACAAGACATAATCAGGGTATTTCCAGTATAAATCAAAGTCTCTTGCCCCTTATTGGCAGGATCATTTTTCATATAATTAAAAGCATAGTCGGCATAATAAATTGCGCTGTCGTACTGAGCAATGCAATAATAAAATTGTCCCAAGTATCTTTTACAATCTGCGATTCCGAATTCGTAATGGTTTTCTTCGCATAGTTTTAAGGCTTCCTTTCTAAACGCTATCGCACGCTTATAGTCTCTTATTCCGGCATAAGCATTTCCGACCCAACCTATAAACTCTACTAAATTTTTTCTTGGCTCTATTTTATCTCCAATATCGAAGGCGAACTTTAAATGAACCAATGCCGAATCATACTTCTGCATATTAAATTCCATCCATCCCAAGTAATAGTAGCTCCAAACTTGACCCATCGTATTAGGACGCGCGTATGTTATACTTTTTCTAAGAGCCAATAATGTTTCATCTATCAGTTCCATATCTGCATAAATATGAGCACCTAAATAAGTATAGGCAGTAATCAACTCTGACGAATCCCTTAATTTTTCTATAATTTTAATCCGCTTGTTGGTATAAATCAGAGCCTTGGAATAGTCTGCATGATTATTCTTATAATATTCAGCCCAGTTACTGTATATGTGAGCTAACAATTTTGGTTTATTCTTTTTGATTACGTATGCTTCCAGCAAACTATAATATAAATTTGCCTGAGTCTTTTCCTTAATCTCGCTTTGATCAATTAATCGCAGAGCATTGATTATTTTTAAGGAGTCAGATAGATTTGAATTTAGGACAATAGCTATTGAATCGGTTTTTAAAGCAAAAAGATGCGCCGAAAAAAAAATGAAATGTATGAATACTGCTTTTTGGATGTAACGAAACAAACGTATTTTTGTTTTATATTTAAAAAGCATCAACGAATATAGCACTAAATCTATAATAACAAAAAAGCCTTTCATTACGAAAGGCTTTTAAAATTTATTACTCTTCAATTAGACTCCAACAGGTTCTTCCATATAGGCTTCAATTGGTAAACAAGAACACACCAAGTTTCTATCGCCATAAGCGCTATCTACTTTAGCTACACTTGGCCAGAATTTATTATCACGCACCCAATTTAATGGATAGGCTGCCTTTTGACGAGAATATGGTTTCTTCCAGTCATCAGCCACTACTAATTTACAAGTATGCGGTGCATTTTTAATCACGTTATCAATTTTATCAAACTTACCTTCTTCAATTTCCTTAATCTCTTTACGAATCGCGATCATCGCTTCACAAAAACGATCAAGCTCTCCTTTTGATTCTGATTCCGTTGGTTCTACCATTAAAGTATTAACCACGGGGAAAGCAACTGTTGGCGCATGAAATCCATAATCCATTAAACGCTTGGCTATATCTGCTACCTCAACACCCGATGCCATTTTAAATTCGTTACAATCTAAAATCATCTCATGAGCGCAACGTCCGTTTTTTCCGGTATATAAAATTTTATAAGAAGGAGATAAAAGTTCTTTCATGTAGTTTGCATTTAAAATTGCCATTTCTGTGGCTTGCTTTAAACCATCGCCACCCAGCATTTTAATGTATCCGTAAGAGATCAATAAAATTAACGCGCTACCATAAGGTGCTGCCGATACGGCTGTAATTCCTTTATCTCCGCTGGTATTAATAATTGTATGTGAAGGTAAGAACGGTACAAGTTTTTCAACCACACCAATTGGCCCCATGCCCGGACCACCACCTCCATGCGGAATAGCAAATGTTTTATGTAAATTTAAATGACAAACATCCGCGCCAATATTTCCCGGAGAAGTTAAACCCACCTGAGCGTTCATGTTAGCACCATCCATATAAACCAAACCACCGTTATCATGAATCATTTTTGTGATCTCGGTGATGGATTCTTCATACACACCATGTGTAGAAGGATATGTTACCATTAAACAGGATAAATTATCTTTATGTTGTTCGGCTTTAGCTCTTAAATCAACCAAGTCTATATTTCCTTTTTCATCACATTTTGTAACGACGATGGTCATGCCTGCCATAGCTGCAGAAGCAGGATTAGTGCCATGAGCGGAAGAAGGTATTAAAGCCACATTTCTGTGCGCATGCCCGTTAGCAATATGATAGGCCCTGATCACCATTAAACCGGCGTACTCACCCTGAGCGCCTGAATTTGGCTGAAAGCTCATGCGCGCAAAACCGGTGATCTCAGAAAGGTCTTTATTTAACTGCTCAATTAATTCGGCATAACCCTGTGCCTGGTTTACAGGAACAAACGGGTGAATGCTAGCAAACTCAGGCCATGTAATTGGTAATAATTCAGATGCTGCATTTAATTTCATGGTGCAAGATCCCAAAGCGATCATGGAATGAACCAATGACAAATCTTTATTTTCCAAACGTTTGATGTAACGCATCATTTCACTTTCGCTGTGATAAGAGTTGAAAGTAGGATGCGTTAAAAAGGCGGAAGTACGTTTTAAAGAAGAAGAAGAGATTAATGAAGACGTTCTGTAAAGTACATCATTAGTGCTGCCGGTAAACGCAGAAACGATATCATTCAAATCTAATTGTTCAACTGTTTGATCTAAGGAAAGAGCCACATGTTTTGAATCAACCAAACGAAAATTAATTTCTTTGGCCACAGCCGCTGCCATTACTTTTGCTGCGTCGCATTCAACCACTATGGTATCGAAGTATAATTTTGTTTTAATGTTTAAGCCTGCCTGTTTTAAAGAATCCGCTACTGAAGCGGTTGCATTATGTACACTTTGTGCAATGGCTTTAATGCCTTCTTGCCCATGGTATACGGCATACATACTTGCCATAATTGCCAATAAAGCCTGTGCTGTACAAATATTAGATGTTGCCTTATCGCGTTTAATGTGTTGTTCACGGGTTTGTAAAGCCATACGTAAAGCAGGATTTCCTTCTGCATCAACCGATACGCCAATAATACGGCCCGGGATTAAACGCTTGTAATCTTCCTTACAGGTAAAGAAAGCTGCATGAGGCCCGCCATAACCTAATGGCACACCAAAACGCTGTGAGTTACCAACCACACAATCGGCACCCCATTGGCCCGGAGGTGTTAACAAGGCTAAAGCTAACAGATCAGTAGCTACAACCACCTGTATTTCTTTTGAATGCGCGTTCTCTACAAATTTTTTATAATCATTCGCTTCCCCGTTAATATCCGGGTATTGAATTAAAGCACCAAAAAATGAATCGTCCAATGCAACCGAACTGGCATTACCAATTACTAGCTCAATATTATAAGGCACCGCCCGGGTTCTTACCACATCAATGGTTTGAGGAAATACAGTATCGCTTACAAAAAATTTCTTACCACCGTTCTTCACTTTATCTTTACTACGGTTGCTGTAGAACATGAACAGTGCTTCGGCAGCAGCGGTAGCTTCATCCAGTAAAGAGGCATTGGCAATTGGCATGGCTGTTAAATCCATAGCCATCGTCTGAAAATTTAAAATAGCCTCTAAACGCCCTTGTGCAATCTCGGCCTGGTAAGGAGTATACGCCGTGTACCAACCCGGGTTTTCCAATACGTTACGCTGAATCACAGCCGGTAAAATATTATTGTAGTAGCCTAAGCCAATATATGAACGGAATACTTTATTTTTTTCACCTAACTCCTTTAAGTGTTTACTATATTGATATTCGCTCATGGCTGGTGCTACTCGTAAAGGTTGCTTTAAACGGATGCCAGAAGGAACCGTTTGGCTAATCAGTTCATCAACAGATGCAACGCCAATCTTAGCCAGCATTTGTTTTATTTCAATTTCGCGGGGCCCGTTATGACGGGATACAAATTTATCTGTAGTCATGTGTTCGTTTTTAATAGATGCTAAATTTACGAAAAAATAGGCGTTTTACAGCCTGATTTTTAAACAGGCTGTTCATAAGATTTTGGGGGTTATTTTGGGCGTTTTATGAGATAAATAGTGCTTTTCGTTGGAATCAATGTTGTTAACCAGCTGATGTTTTATGTTTTGGGCGTTGCCGCGAAAAGCGGCCCGGGCTAACCGCTACAATCTTTTTGTAAAGGAGGCACAAAAAGGATTTCCACTTGTATCCCTAACGCGGCTTGTAACTTAAATTTGAGATTTATGCTTCCAAACTATCTGTTAACGATTACCCGCTCCGCTGCATTTGTAATGCTGCCATTAATATAATTACGTTTAATAGTTAACTTGGGTAATTTTGAAGCACCATTCTATTATTTATAAGTACATAAATAGTATTGTAGTGTTTGGGTCTGTTACAATCAAGAACATTTTACAAGCCACCAGATGCAGTTAACCAGCCGGGATGTTGATCTTTGCTGTTTTAAATAACTGTTGATGCATAAACAACAGCATTATAGCAAAGCGCAAGACCCCGTTGGCGTTGGGGCAGGGCATTTATTCCACACATGGCTCCACTTATTTCACTCATGGCTCCATTAATTTCATTCTTGGCGCCGCGGAGGCATCTTTACACAGATAAGCGGACAGAATAATCGGGCGAGCCACTCAGTGTGACTGCTTGAAGCGCAAAGCTTAATGTGACTGCTCGAAGTGAAATGGTTCTCGATACGTTCTGCAAAGAGACAGCAGAACTACTCGAACTGACAGGAAAATTTAGAACGGCCTGTTCCTTACATTTTTTTCTGCGATCCTTCTGAGGTTTTCCTGGCGGCGTTTACCTCCGAGGTTTACTTTTTTATTTTTGTCTTTT
>JACMNO010000106.1 GCA_014378485.1 Bacteroidia bacterium | reverse complement strand
TTCGATCTGCCTTATCAGAACAAAAAGACTCCAGATAATTTAAATCATTCTTTGCTAAAAGTTTTTTAAACAAATGAGCTGTATATTTTGCAAAACTTTCTGCAGGACTTTCTTTACCATATAATTTTATCATGTTCCAAAGCAAATGAATATGATTTGGCATAATTACAAATCCATAAATTTTTATTAGTTCATTGTCAATTAAATATTTCCAAGAGTTAATGCAAATAGTTTTAAACTTATCATCTTTAAGTAAATGTTTAAAATCGTGAATGGTATCAGTATAAAAATAACATGATGCAATATCCATTTGCCCTTGCCACTTGTGTTTTACATTCATAACAATAAATTTAATAAATTTGGTTAGTGGCTACACCAACCATTAGGAAAATCTAACTATACGAAGAAATGAGACCAAGCCTTGGTGACTCACGAGTGGAGGCGTTGGGCGCTTACGAAGTTAAGAGGTGACTTACGGAAGGAAAAAGAGATTCATTAAATGTTAAGTTGTTTACTTCGGCTTTATTTCATCAAAAATTAAACTACATGCATTACAATCCTGTAAAGGGTAAACTCTGTAACTTACCTGAAGATTATCATTATTCTATGAAAAAGGAATAGACCATTTTAGTTTCCTATAACATTATTTGGGATAAATAAATCTATTCACAAGATGGGTCTGATGCAACTGCCGGTGAAGGTTTTTATTGGAAGTACGAATCAAAGTTAAAAAAATGGGATGCAGAATTGTACTCTGTGGTGGGTGAAGCAGGAGAGTTGTTCAGCATTAGAACAGCATTATATGAGCCAGTACCTCCCGATAATATTTTAGATGACTTTATGATTACGTTACTTATTACGAAGAATGGTTACCGGATAGCATATGAGCCGGATGCCTATGCAACAGAAACATCTTCGGAAAATGTAAAAGAAGAATTAAAGCGAAAAGTACGGATTGCTGCGGGAGGAATACAATCAATACTGCGGCTGGAAACCCTTTTGAATGTTTTCAGGCATCCGGTACTTTCATTCCAATACGTTAGCCACCAAGTACTGAGATGGACAGTTATTCCCCCTTTAATGATCCTGGTTTTCGTGCTGAACCTGATTTTTGTGATTCAGGGATCCGTTGCACATTATTTACTTTTACTGGCCGGGCAGATACTTTTTTATATGGCAGCCGCTTTAGGCTTCTTGCTCGAAAAGCGGCAGCTTCGAAATAAATCCTTTTTTATCCCTTATTATTTTGTGATGATGAATTATGCAGTGCTTGCCGGAATAAAGCGGTAATTTACCGGAACACAGAAAGCAACTTGGGATAAAGCTAAAAGAAAAGATGCCAAACCCAACATTATTTCAAATTAATTATGCGTTGCAATTTTTCAATAAAAAATTCTTTCCATAATTCACTAATAGTATAACCTAATAATTTTATATCATAAAATGGAATAAATTTCCAATAGTTGTAATTAAATATCCAACGCAACACACCCTTTACATCATGTTTGTAAAAACTGCGT
>JACMNO010000105.1 GCA_014378485.1 Bacteroidia bacterium | reverse complement strand
CTATACCCTTAAACTTTTCTTAAACACTTTATTTTTAGCTTTTTTTTGTTTTGGTGTGTATGCCCAAAACAGTAACCAACATGAAATTACCTTACTCAAAAAGGTAGATTTTATTAATGACAATCACTTTAAACAAGGCACTCATATTAGTCCTGAGGGGAAAGAATTAAGCCTCAATAATTATTTCTTAACCATGAATGGTAAACCTTTTTTTCCGGTAATGGGCGAGTTTCATTATTCTAGATACCCAAAAGCGGAGTGGGAAGAAGCCATTTTGAAAATGAAAGCAGCTGGAATCACAACTATTGCTTTCTATGATTTTTGGATTCATCATGAAGAAGAACAAGGCAGGTTTAGGTTTGATGATAACCGTGATGTACGATATTTTATAGAACTTTTAGCTAAACATCATTTATATGGTGTTGCTAGAATTGGCCCTTGGGCACATGGAGAAGCAAGAAATGGCGGTTATCCAGATTGGTTTTTAAAGAAAATGACCAACGGCTTTGATAGGGTAACCAAGAATGGAAGTGTTGAACCAGAAGTGAAAATATGGTATGGCAAATTAGCAGAGCAGTTTAAAGGTTTGTATTTTAAAGATGGTGGACCTTTAATTGGTATTCAATTAGATAATGAAGTAGGAGCAAGACCAGGAAATGATGGCTCAAAATATCTTTTAGCATTAAAACAAATTGCGGTTGATTTAGGAATAGACGTTCCCCTTTATGTGGTTACAGGATGGCCTGGTCCGCAAGTGCCAGAAGATGATGTTTTACCATTATGGGGAGGTTATCCAGATGCACCTTGGACACAGAACACCAAAGATTTGCCACCTAATAAACTATACACATTTGTAACCGATAGAAGAGATAAAAACATTGGAAATGATGTGTTGAAGTATAGCGATAATAATACCCCAATTTACAGACATCCTTTTCTTACGGTAGAATTAGGTGGTGGAATGCAAGTCACTTACCACCGCCGACCTACCTTACTGGCCGGAGATTTATTAGCTTTAGATTACACCCGTTTAGGAGTTGGAGCAAATATGTTGGGCTATTATGTTTTTCATGGTACACAACATCCTTTAAGTTGGAATCAGGAGTTTTCTACTGAAGAATCTAAATCATCAATTTTCTCTTATCCAAATGATTATCCTAAAATATCTTATGATTTTGAAGCTCCAATTACCGAATGGGGCTATATCAGAGATTATTACCACGATTTTAAATTACTGCACCAGTTTATTGCAGGTTATGGTGAGGACTTAGCGCCAATGATTGCCAGTATTCCAACAGACAATCCAGAAAATGAAAAAGATTTTCAAAAATTGAGGTACAGCATCAGATCTGCAGCAGGTGCAGGCTATATTTTCTTTAATAATTACATCCGCCATTTTGATATGGCAAATCAGCAAGATGTGTCATTTTTGATCAACACCGGAAATGAAAATCTTCGCATCCCTAACAAAGGTAGCTTCAATATTCAAAATAAAGAGTATGGCATCATTCCTTTTAATAAAAATATGGATGGAATTTTAATGAAATATGCTTTGGCACATCCTGCTGCTATAATTCCAAATGGTAATCAAACATTGTACACTTATTATGCAATAGAGGGCACCATTCCCGAATTTAGTTTTGATGCCCATACCGTCAAAAAAGTAGAAGTGAGCGATGGGAAAATTGTAAATTCAAATGGATTAATAATCATTAATAACCTGAAACCAGGTAAAAATTGTTTAATCAAATTGCAAAACAAAACAGGTGAAACCATTTCGATTTTGCTCTTAAAAAAGGAAGAAGCATTACACAGTTACGTATTTCCAATAAATGGTAAAGCTACTTTATTACTCACAGATAAGCTGGCTTTTTATGACGAAGTAAAAGATAAATTAACCATCAGATCTTCTGGAGAGGATACTTTTGATATTTATAGTTATCCTACTTTACAAAGTTCAAATGCGAAAATCAAAGCAAGTGGCAAAGAAGGGTTGTTTCAGAAATATCAGGTAAAGTTTGAGAAATTTAGTCCAGATTCTATCCCTTTTAAAGACATATCCAATACCTCAGCTTTTAAGCAATATCTAAATTCATTAGATAAAAAAACTCCTGAAGGACCAACTTATGATGTGATTCATAATACCCGTTTGCCTTACTTAAATTATGAGCTAAATTTACCTAAAGCAATACCGGCAGACGTTCATGACTTAAAAATAGAACTGAATTATGAAGGTAATACTGCAGCAATTTATGCAAATCATATTTTAATTGTAGATAATTATTATGTTGGCGAACCCATGATTTATAGTTTAAAAAGAAATGAAGCTTTATTAAAGGACGGACAATTTGTAATGCAAATTACCCCATTAATGGAAGAAGCCGAGATACATT
>JACMNO010000104.1 GCA_014378485.1 Bacteroidia bacterium | reverse complement strand
TGTGCGATAAAAAATGGGAGTTGGTCTTTCGCCTTGTCACGCCGAGGCGTGATTGTTTCTTTGCAGTTTATCCTGAGCGCAGTCGAAGGGCCAAGCAAAAAGAAAGTAAAAAGTAAAATTGACTTATTGAGTGAACCCTACTTAGTGCAAAAATTATCTCTTCTATTACAATTCTAACCGTAGTTTCTTTCTCTTCTTTGTAGTACAAAATTTTTCCTTTTTAATGTATTTCTCAAAGGGACGCTCACACCAGAATAAGCCAAGGCACCAACCGCGTTTTTTTGGCGGACTACTTGCTAGCTTTTCACATACAACATCGCTCGTTTTTTTACTCCACCTTTTGCTTGAAGAGTATCCTGAGAGTGGTCACTTGCTAATTTCTCTCAAAAAGGTGTTGGCATAAATCTTTTCAAAATGAAAAAAGGAGTATAAGTAATATAATCTTATTCCCTTATCACTCTAATGATGGAATAGGAATGATTATTTTTTAAACGTACATGATAAATCCCTTTAGAAAAATGCTCTAATGAAATGTAGGAATGATTAGTTGTGGCTGTTTGGGTTAACACTAATTTCCCGATGGCATCAAACACTTCAATTTCAATAGCACTGCTAATAACAGTGTCATAGTCGATATAAAAGATTCCATTTGTGGGATTTGGATAGGTTATAAACACACCATTTGATAATTCGGAAATACCTGTACAAACATTCACGCCAATTGTTTTTCCATCTGTATTGGAGCAACTATTTCCATCCGTATAACTATAAACAATGGCAAAATTACCTGCTCCTGAAGCAGAAGGATCAAATGAATTTCCTGTAACCCCTATTCCCGAAAAGCTGCCGCCTGTTGGTGTTCCAACTAAATTTACAGTAACATCGCTGGTGCATACTAATGTTGAACTTAATGCCAACGACACAATAGGTAGATTATTGACAACGACATTTGCAACTTTAGTATCAGTACATCCGTTGCTTGTGCCAATAACTGTATATGTGGCATTAGAGCCTGGTGAAACGGAAATACTGTTAGAAGACGCTGAAGTATTCCAACTATAGGTTATAGCACCCGATGCCGTTAAAACAGTTGAATTTCCTGAACATATAGTTGAACTGTTTACGGCCACAATAGGAGTAGCAATAACGGTTGCTGTTTGACTCGATGTGTTTTGCCCTGCAGTGTTTTTAGAAATTAATGAAATAGTATATGTTCCTGCGTTGGCAAATGTTACTGTTGGATTTTGAGCGTTTGTATTTGAAAATGCAACACCTGTTCCTGAAGTTGCTGTCCAGGTCCATGAAGTTGGTGCATTTAATGATTGATCGTTTAACTGAATACTTGATGAAGTACACAAGTTAGAAGAAGCAACACTGAAGCTGGAAACGGGTGATGAATTAGGAGCTGCAACAATAGTCAAAGCTGCATTATTGATATCGAAAAAAATATTCCCGGCACCACGTACCATTAAACGGCCTGTTGTAGTGGTAAGGGAAGGAACAGTTATAACTGCGGTTCCATTATTTGGAACATTGGCAACAAGTGTAATTGGATAAAGAGTGCCTCCATTGGTTGACAAAAATATATTCACGCTTGGTGTATTAACAGCGCCGGTGTTTGTATTGGCTACATTCCAGGTAACAGTTTGTGTAGTTGCGGCTGTCCAGGTTGTAGCAGTATTTTGAGATGTCACTGAAAATGGCCCTGCAGCTGAACTAACGGTTACCTTCATAAGGTCGGAAGCTGTTTGTCCGGCACCAACACTATTATCCCTCACAATAAATGAAAAGTTCATCGTTCTTGCTACCGATGGTGTTTTTTCCCAGGTAGAATTTAGGGTGTTATTTAATACTGTTGTTAAGGCAGGCATATAACGGTTAGGTGAAATAGTTGGAGGAATAGCTCTATATAAAGGCCCTACACTATAAGTTGAAAGCGGTGCTGCATTGCCCGGTGATTGGGTAGGATCATTCTGACACCAATTATAGGTTAAAGAAGATACTCCATCAACATCAGTACCCGTTCCCTCTAAAATATATGCGGTTGAAATTGGAACTGTATAATCCAATCCGGCGCTGGCTGTTGGAGGCGTATTGGTTAACGTAGTGATAGCAGCACAAGTGCTGTTGCCTGTTTTAATATTAACGCTGATATCACGAATGTTTACATAATTAAAATCATCATGGCTGTTATTCTGGACATTCGAAGAACAAATTCCTGCATATCCCATGATCGAACTTCCGCTGGCAGGTTCTACTTCTGTAGCTCCGTTTCCACTACGGCTGCATGTATTCATTACATGATATCCGCCATACTGGTGGCCCATTTCATGGGCTACGTAATCAATGTCAAAAGCATCGCCTGTTGGATTAGTACTTCCGGTATATCCTCTCCCTTTATGAGTAGAAGACTGAGAACTGCTTAAACAAACACAGGATAAACAACCTGCGTTTCCGCCACCTGTAGTATTAAAATTATGACCTATATCGTAATTGACAACCCCAATAACAGCATCAATGGTTTGCGCTGTCTTTGTATTCCATTCATTTGTCCATGGATCTGTGGTCGCACTTAAATAAATGATTAAATCATTATTTGGGATAAAGTTCATGTGAATGGACAGGTCTCTTTCATATACTCCGTTTACACGGTTCATAGTGATCGCCATTTGAGCCTGTACATTTGCTTTTTGTTGAGCAACCGTACCGGTGCCCATAAAAATAGCACCATACTCACCGGTACAGGATTGGGCCAAACGATAAGTTCTTAATTTCTGGTCATTTATATTTTGTACCAATAACAAACCATCTCCGTTATTTTTTTGTAATGAAGGTAAATTAACACTTTCATCCGTTAAGCATTCAAAGGTCTGAGGATTCGCGCTTAAAGCGTTTCGGTCATAAACTATGTACGTGGCAAGGTTGGTAGTATAAGGGTCGATAAAATTAGTGCTTTTTATTCCTGAAATAGACATTGTATGTAAACCGAATTGTGTTACACTGAAACGCATGGTAGCAGTTGGATCATCAATACCTTGGGCTGCATAGGTTTTGATCATTGGAAACTTTGCTTCCAGTGCGGACTCCATAATAGAAGATTCATAAACCCTGAATTTTTCATAATTACCATCGGCGTTTGGAAATTCCAGAACCAATGCAGGCTGTGTGGAGTTAGAAAATAAAACAGGAGCATTCACTAACCTTGATTTCAATAAATTTAAATTGAGTTGAAACATATGATAATCGGAAGGAAAAGAGTTTCTCCTTACCTTTTCGCCGGGAATTTCTTTTGAAGAAATTTTGATCCACATGGCTTCGTCTGATGATTGAGCCATTGCATTCATAACGAAGAATGCGGAGAGAGTTGTAATGATGGTGGTAAAGTAATTTTTTCGCATGCGCCTTTATATTAATTTAATCTAAGCTAGCTAAATAATTTTAAGGTGTCAATTGTTTTCGTCTAATTTTGAATTTAAAATACGCCTGATAATTGTAAGCCTATAGCTTTTTTTTTAACCAATTACACCATAATTTTGTAGATTTTATGGAGGTAATATTTTTTGTACGACGGCTTATATGTATTATTAAGGTAAAGTATAAGTATTAACTATAACATTAAAAATATTAAAAAGCCCCATTGGTAGCGGGGCTTTTTTATGAATCGAATAGCACTAAACAAGGATCAGCTTTTGAAGATGGAATTACCACCACTAAATAATTTATCAATTTCATCTGCGAGCTTTTTATCTTTAGAAGTAACAACATTCCCTTCGTCATGCGTAGAAAGTGTAATGTTTACTGTATTATAGGTATTACTCCAACTTGGATGGTGATTCATTTTTTCTGCAACAAATGCAACCTTTGTCATAAAAGCAAAGGCTTCTATAAAGTTAGTAAACTTAAAACTACGGCTTAACTGATTATTTTCTTCTTTCCACATACTATTTATTTTGGGATAAATTTAATCTTAATTGTTGGCTAATTTCATTTTACAAAAGTTTTATTCCAGCTATACATATATCATCCACCTGCATCAAATCACCTTTCCAGTTCTCAAAGGTTTGGTTGATGACTTCTTCCTGTTCGGATAAAGGCAGATTTCCCATAGTGTGGAGCAGTTCCCGCAGTTGTTTATACTTGAATTTTTTCCCTTTTGGCCCTCCAAACTGATCCGGTAAACCATCGGTAAATAAATAAAGCATGTCATCTTTTTGCAACTGCACCAAATGGTTTGCGAAAGGAAGTTTGATCACATGGTTACCGACCGGTTGCTTATCTGCTTTTATTTCATTTAGTATTCCGTTGTGTGTATAATGTAAACTAATATTGGCTCCGGTATAATTTAGCATGCCACTTTTAATATCAAAAATACAGAGTGCTATATCCATTCCATCTTTAATGCTCTCATCGCTCCCTTCAAATGTTTCTATCACATACTCACGGGTTTGTTCTAATATTCTAGCCGCATTGAACAGACCGGTTTTTCTTATGGCTCTTTTTAAGGAGTTCCCACAAACAACACTGATAATAGCACCTGGCACACCATGACCTGTACAGTCTGCTACTGCAATGATGAGCTTGTCTTCTTTCTTTTCCACCAGATAAAAATCACCACCGATAATATCTTTAGGTTTATAAATAAAAAAACTCTCCGGAAGAACATCTTTAATCGATGATGGATTTCGAATAATCGCTTTTTGAATCCGTTTGGCATAACTAATACTTTCAGTTAATTCAAAGGTTTGCGATTTAATTTCCGTTAACGCCTTGCTGAGCTCCGTGGTTTTTGCATTCACTAAATATTCCAGGTTAGCCTGATAGTCATTTGTTTTTTGATCATAAATAGACTGCACTAATTTGGTCGCCGTCATGGAATTATTGATCCCATCAAGGTAGTGTTCCTTTTTTGAGAAGTATTCTGAATTAATATTTGCGCTTTGTTTCATAGGAATTAAAATGGCAAATTTAGAGTTTAATCCAAGGGATTTTGTTATACAGGACCGATTGCTAGTTGTAAAAGGGTCTTATGAATTTTATTCAGCTATCCAAACTCAATGTTTAACTTTAATTTAATGTTATTAAGCCTTTTAGTGTGATTCATTAAATTAAAAGATATAAGCCATTTAAATGTATTTATGGATCATATGTATTACGTTTTTGCATCTTTAAATATTTATTATTGAATAGATTTTCAACAATTTATTCAAATATCAACCTTGCGTTGTTGCGATGAATTGGATATTGAGAAGAATCCCAAATTTTCACTGTTATTTAAAAGTATAAAAATAGATGATGAGATTTTTCCTCAACTTTTTGAATGTGTTGAAAGTCGTGCCGAATTTAAAACTGAATGCTTAAGTAATTTAAATCATTTTATTATGATTGTGGTTGAACTAATTTAGGCTGATGTTTTTTCGGAATTAACAATATAAAAATCGACCACCCAATATAAAATTTCTCTTCTATAACAATAGACTAAAAACGATTAAAGTCTCCAATAAAATTATTTTTCTGTGCTACTAAAATGTTACTTGTAAAAGTGACTAAGTAAGGGAATATTTCATTGGTGTTCTTGTAAATAATATAACGGAAAAATTCTTAACGTTCTTCTGATAAAAAAATGTTTTCAATGATTGAAAAAATGTTTTATTACCTAATTCTATTTCTGTTTCTTGATTATAAAATATTTCAGTAATTAAGAAACTACTTAAAAAAAATAGAATTGTACGCCATTACCTAGGGGGAAATGTTCTAAAATGGTAATTGTGTTGTCTCAGGAGATTTAATGTTTTAGATAACAGATAGAATAGAGAAAAAATGAAGAGAATCTAATTGATTATAGTACATCATTAATTTTTATTTTAATTGTGTGGCTGTAAATTTATTATTTTTATTTCCTTAAAATCCTTGCCTTTAACACGCTTAATTAATTAGTATTTGAATGTATATTTTCAATTATTTCTCCACAGATAAACTCTGCCGCTTTTCCATCTCCGTAAAGTTTTGGAAATTTCATTCCTGATTTTGATGTTAATGCAGAAAAAGCATCAATAATTTTCTGCTCATTAGCGTCCGTAATAATAGCTGCTCCGCATTCTACAAGCTCTACCCATTCAGTTTCAGGGCGAAGAATCACACACGGTTTCTCAAAATAAAACGCTTCTTTTTGAACTCCACCACTATCCGTCATTACAATCTTACAATTTTTTTCTAAAGCGATCATTTCTAGAAATGATACCGGCTGGATAATTTTAAAATGCTTGCTGCCTTTTATTTTTTGATGTAATTCCTGGTCCAGGTTATATTCTAATAATTTAGCGGTTCTTGGGTGTAAAGGAAGTAATACATCCAGCTGATGTTGCTCACTTATTTTATACAAGGCACTGAATAAAGCGTTTAGGCGAATTGGTTCATCTGTATTATTGTTGCGGTGAATAGTAGCTAATATAAATCTTCCTTTTTCAAGTTTATTTTTAGAAATAACAGCGGTTTTCTTTTCAGCCAAATCGCTAAAATGTAAACTGTTGTCATACATCACATCCCCGCTATGATATATCTTTGGATTGTCTGCACCATAAGGTTTGCTGCTTTTAGGATTAAATCCTTCATTCACTAAGTTTTGAAAACCGGTTTTGGTTGGAGAAAATAATAAAGTGGAAACATGATCGCACATGATGCGGTTTATTTCTTCCGGCATCGATTTATTAAAAGAACGCAAGCCGGCTTCAATATGAATTACCGGGACATGAATTTTACTGGCTGCAATGGCTCCTGCCAAGGTCGAATTGGTGTCACCATACAATACAATCGCCTGTGGTATTTCCTGTAATAAAATTTCTTCAATACCTGAAATCATTGAAGCAGTTTGTTTGCCATGGGTTCCGCTTCCTGTATTTAAATTATAATTTGGTGCAGGAATACCTAACTCATCAAAAAATACCTGACTCATGTTTTCATCGTAATGCTGCCCAGTGTGAACAATAATTTCCGAAATAGAATTTGAGAATCTATTTTTTATGGCTCTGCTTAATGCAGCTGCTTTAATGATTTGAGGCCTGGCGCCAATAATAGTTACTATCTTGATCATAATATTTTTTGTGACTCTGAGCGTAGTCGAAGAGTTTTTTATTTATGTTTTTGTTCAAATTAAATGTGATAACTCAGATCTCATAATTTATAACTTAAAGAAGCCCTTCGTCAGCAAAACTTAGGTAGGCTTGGTCACCAATAATTAAATGATCCTGTAAGCCAATATCCATAAGTTTCGCAGCCTCTTTTATTTTTTTGGTTAAGTGAATGTCTTCGTGGCTCGGCTTTAAATTACCGGATGGGTGATTGTGTGCTAAAATGATTGAGCTGGCCAGATAATGAATCGCAGGTTTTAAGATTAAACGGATATCCACTACTGTCCCACTAATACCACCACGGCTAATGCATTCTGTTTTAATAACACTATTACTTCTATTCATAAATACAACCCAAAATTCTTCATGTGGTAAATCTGTTAGTTTGGATTTTAAAATATTAAATGCATGTTTCGAAGAAGTGATTTTTATTTTATCCTCGATCGCTTCATCTGCTCGTCTTCTGCCTATTTCCAGGGCTGCTGCAATAGTCACTGCTTTGGCTTCACCAACACCTTTGTATTTTCTTAAATCGTTTAATTGTAATTTTGCCAATTCATTGATGGAATTGGAATGATCATTCAAGATCCGTTGTGCTAATTGCACAGCAGTTTCATCGCGGTTGCCTGATGATAATAAAATTGCCAATAACTCAGCATCTGAAAGTGCCTGCCTACCTTTAGTCAATAATTTTTCTCGCGGACGATCATCCTCTGCCCATGATTTAATTGTTAGATGTTTGTAAGGTACTTCTTCCATGAATGTTTAAAATTAAGTCTTTTTAATAAATTTTAAAATAATACTTTTACGTTAAATGTCATTTTCACCTTCGTTCCAGATATTAAAACATAAAGAATTTAGATGGTTTGTGTTTGCCCGGTTTTTTTTAACGATGGCGATTCAAATGCAGTTCAGTACTATTTACCTTCAGATATACTATGAATACACCAAGGAGGAACTTGCTTTAGGTTTAATTGGTCTTACAGAAGCTTTGCCATTTATAATTACTTCTTTTTATTCCGGTTACCTAGCCGACATATTTAACCGACGGAAAATATTATTGACTGGATGCGTTGCTTTATTCCTAGGCTCTTTATTTTTGTTTGGATTAAGTAATTCCTGTTTTAGTATTTTAAAAGATGCAGGAATGTTTGCTTTGTTTGGTGTTGTATTCTTTTTTGGGATCATCCGTTCCTTTTTAGCAGTTAGCACAACTCCATTTATGAGCCAAATTGTTCCAAGGGAATTATATACACAGTCTGCCACATGGAACAGTACCGCCTGGCACATCGGTTCAATTTTCGGACCGGTGATAGCCGGACTGCTGTATGGATATAACCATTCCTTTCATGCTGATTGGTGTTATGCTACAACCTGCGTGTTGTTTTTGTTTGCTATTATTTTTTTCGGGTTAATTAAATCTAAACCTATGCTTGTAAAAAGAAAAGAAGAATCATTTTTGCAAAGCATGATGGTGGGTGTAAAGTTTGTGTTTCAAAACAAACTGGTGTTAAGTGCTTTGTCACTTGATCTGTTTGCTGTTTTGTTTGGCGGAGCCGTTGCGTTGATCCCAGCCTTTACAGATAAGATTTTGCATTTAGGGCCTGAAGCTTACGGCTTATTAAGAACTGCACCTGCAGTTGGCGCCGTGTTAATGGCGTTTTATCTTGCTGTAAAAACTCCGGCTAAATATGCAGGCATTAGTTTATTAGTTGGGGTTGCCGCTTTTGGTTTATTTACAATTTTATTTGCTGTATCTACTAATTACTGGCTCGCCTTTTTAATGTTATTGTGTACAGGGGCATTCGATAACATCAGCGTGGTTATACGCCACAGCATTTTGCAATTGTGCACACCTGATGAAATGAGGGGCAGAGTGGCAGCTGTGAATAGTATTTTTATAGGAAGCAGTAATGAGATAGGCGCCTTTGAATCAGGTGTTGCAGCAAGGTTTTTGGGATTAGTGCCTTCCATTATTTTTGGTGGCACCATGACTATTTTAGTTGTGCTTGGTGTCAATAAACTGAATCCTAAACTTAAAGAGCTGGATCTGACAAAACTGGAGTAATGAAAAATCAGTTAAAGGAAATAAAAGAATTGTTGGATGAAAAATATTTTCAATTCAATACTAAGGACTTCATTGAAACTGACCCGATTTCTATTCCTCACCAATTCACAAAAAAAGAAGATATTGAAATTGCAGGTTTCCTGATTGCTACCATTGCCTGGGGACAGCGAGTTTCTATTATTAATAACGGCGATAAATTAATGCGGTTGATGAACAATGAGCCTCATGATTTTATTCTTAATTTTTCAAAAAAAGATGTCTCACGGTTTGAAAATTTTGTGCACAGGACATTTAATGCGACGGATTGCGTATTTTTTTTGACTTCCTTAAAAAATATTTATACTAAGCACGGAGGTTTGGAAAATGCTTTTGGAGGAAAATTATATCAGGAAGAAACTGATGTACAAAATATGATCTATCATTTCAGAGAGATTTTTTTAAGTACAAAACATGAACATCGTTCAGAGAAACACATTTCTAATCCATTAGCAAAATCAGGTGCCAAACGCTTGTGTATGTTGTTAAGATGGTTTGTTAGAGAAGATAAACCTGGCGTTGATTTTGGAATCTGGAAAACCATTCGGCCTGATCAGTTGTGCTTGCCATTGGATCTACACACAGGAAATGTAAGCCGGAAGCTTGGTTTATTAAAACGAACACAAAACGATTGGCAGGCAGTTGAAGAAGTAACAGCAGTATTAAGAAAGTTTGACCCTAAAGATCCTATCAAGTATGATTTCTCTTTATTTGGCTTAGGTGCATTTGAAGGTTTCCGATAATTTTGTCACATTGAAACCGCCGGAGTGATTTATTTTTTATTCTCGAAAAGTATAAATTCAACACGTCTGTTTTGCTCATGTTCAGCATCTTCACACTCAACGTCATTTACACATTTGTTAAGAATATAACTTTCGCCTTTTCCAATAACCTCTTCAATTTGATTAGATTTTAACCCATTTGCTTTTAAAAGTGCTTTTACTTTCAAGGCACGTTGCTTGGATAACGGTAAATTGTAAGCCTCAGAACCACGGCTATCTGCAAAACCATAAATAATAATTGATAATTCAGGATGTTTTGAAAGAATCTCTATATTTTTTTTCCAGATGGAAGTTGCTTCCTCCTTAATGGTTGTTTTGTTCAAATCAAATTTGATAGACACCAAGTTCAATCCTAAATCATCGATTTTTGTTTTAGGAAGGTAAGCCAGTTTTAATTTTTCATCATAAGGGTTTTTCCCCACTTCTTCATTAACACTTACAATCACTTCCTCTTTTGGTTTTTCATTTATGGTTTGAGAACATAGTATTAAAGGTTCTGCGCAACTATCACAACCTGCAATTACTTTTACATAAACAGAGTCACTTGATAATGCTGATCCTTTTTGAGTAATCTTTGATGTATTATCTGCTAATCGAGTCCGATTGAAAGTCCATTGGTAAGAAATCGGTTTAAATTTATCCGGCATAGTCACTTCAAAGCTCATTAAATTTGTTGCTTTATCAATGACTGTTGTATTTAAAGTCAATAGAGCATTTGTTTTCTCAGTACATTCTTTATGAATTTTATCAAGGTAAGTTATTTTATAAATATCCATGTCACCATAACCACCTAGCCTGTAAGAAGCAAAATAGCTATCGTCGTTTACGGTTGACTGTATATAAAATATATCATTTCCTGAAGAATTGATGGGTTGCTTCATATTTTCAGGTGCAGACCAACTTCCATTTATCAATGTGCTTTTATAAATATCATAGTTACCAAATCCGGGATGGCCTTTAGAAGAAAAATAAAGTGTTTGTCCGTCATCAGATAAATAAGGTGAATCTTCATCATTCGGTGTATTGATAGTATCACCTAAATTTTCGGGAACACCCCATTCGCCATTATTGTCTTTACTTGTTTTGTAAATGTCCAGCCCTCCTTTTCCTCTACTATCTTCACTTGTAAAAAATAAAGTTTTACCATCTTTACTAATGCAAGCATGACTCTGAAAATAGTCCATGTTCACGTTTTTTGATAACGCTTTTGCAGTTTTCGCACCAGCATCATCAGCATCAATCTCATGTACTTTGTTGTTTTGAAATAAAAAAAGCTTTTTACCGTCGCGTGATGCAGAAATGATAGAAACGTGTCTCTTTTTGTGATTGGTTTTTAATAAGGGGTCAGCTAAAGTGTAAGTTTGCACCGATTGAGGTTTGCCATTCACTAATTTGCTGATGTACATGTTTTCAAAATACTTTCCATCAAGGTCACTTCTCTTTTCTTTTTCAGAATCTTTACGGCGCGATGTAAAAATCAATTCTTCGCGCTCATTTATCACCGGAACATATTCTGCCATTTCGGTATTAATTTTAGGGCCTATATTTCCTACATATATATTTTTATCATAAGAAGTTGTTTTGTTTTGTTCTGCAAAGTCGCAATCTTCAATTCTTTTTTTAAGATCGTTTGAATTGTAAATATCTTGTTCTTTGTCAAATGTTATTCTAACATACAGCATAGAAAAGAGTTCTTTTGCTTTTTGATACTTGCCCAAGTGCTGGTAACATTTAGCGAGTGAGAAAACGAGATCAGGAAAAGTATCATTTGTATTTTTTGAATAAGCGGTTTCAAGATAAGGAAGGGCTTCTTCATATTTAAACATAAATTCAGATAGCACATAGCCAACCCCTAAATTCGCTTCATAATTATTTTTGTCCAATGCGTAGGCTTTTAAATACAGGTCTTTTGCAAGATCTATTTTGTTATTTTCAACAGCCTTGTCTGCTTTTCGTAAATAAGAATTTATTTGGGCAAATGTGAGCGAAGCTGAGAAGATGAATATAAATAGGATAATATGTTTCATAAAAAATAAAGTCTTAAGCCGATTTGAGATTAAAATTAATAATTTATATAAGACATTGTCTTATATAAATCGTAGGTGACATTATAGGATTAGTGGCCCATTAAAGGCTTAGTATCTAAAGACTTTGAGTCCAGGGCATCTCGTAAACCATTACCAACCAGCATAAAGGCCAAAACCAAAACCATAATGGCAAGACCAGGAACAAATGCTAAATAAGCAGCATCAACCAATACATATCCTCTATGAGCGTTGATCATTTCTCCCCAGGATGGAGTAGGAGGTTGCGCACCAATTCCTAAAAAGCTTAATCCAGCTTCTGTTAAAATGGCCGCCGCAAAATTAGATGCTGCTATCACAATAACCGGCCCCATTACATTAGGTAAAATATGGCGTAAAATAATCCTCATGTTTTTAAAGCCTAACGCTCTACCTGCTTCCACAAATTCTTTTTCTCTGATGCTTAGGATTTGTCCGCGAATTAAACGGGCCACATCCACCCACATGGTTAATCCAACAGCTATGAAAACCTGAACAATTCCTTTCCCTAAAACTAATGTGATGGCAATAACCAATAATAAAGTAGGAATAGACCATACTACATTAATCAACCACATGATTACATCGTCTAGCCAACCCCTAAAATACCCCGCCATAGCACCTAAAAGAATACCTATTACAATGGAAATAATAACGGAGATAAATCCTACGGAAAGAGAAATTCTTGTACCGATCATTAATCGACTTAACAAGTCCCTGCCAGCAAGGTCAGTACCTAGCATGTATCTCCGGTCTTTAATATTATTTTCTAATATAGTTTTTTGCAGATCGGTAATGTTTAGTTTTAATTTTTCGCCGGTGCTTAATTGGTAAAATTCTATCTGATTCTTAGCACTGTCATTTATGATGGGATAATTATTATTAACGTCAAACACAACATCTGCTAAATTATAAGGTATTTTGTTTCCGTTGTTTGGTTCGTTTCCGGTGAACTCTTCTATAACAACATCAAAACCTTTAAACGAATAAGTATAGGCCGGAATAAAAGTAAAATCGCTCACTTCTCCGAAAATCATTTTATAGAACCAGCCATCTTTATGTGTGATTTCATTTTTCCTGGCTAGCAACATTTGCGCTTTAAAGCCTGGCTTTTTAATATGCAATTCAGGTTTTTGATCATTGGCATACGGAGATGAATCAGGCGTAATTAAAAAGCCTAATATTGAAATGGTGGTGGCAATAATAATTAAAAAAAGACCGAACATAGCCAGTTTATTGCGTTTAAAACGCCGCCATGTTTGAACAGAGAGAGATTCTGAAGTGTAGTCCGTATGTGATTTTTTAAATAACAATCAGTTAATTTTTTTTTCTTTCCAATAGGGTTTATAAAACAATGATGTTGTTCCAATGATGAGTGCGTATATCCAATACAAACATTCAAAAGGAATAATCCACCAAATAGATTTAATGCGCCCTAAAAAATCTGAAGCTAAAAATAGCAACAAAAAATCAAAAACAAACTTTGTAATCACAAAAATCGATAAATAGGGAATAATGACTGATTTTTTGAGGATTGCGACAAACAAAGCCAAAAATAGAAGGTTTGCTCCAATTATAATAAAACCAGCAAAAAGATTTAAGTTATTTGTGTTATTTTTTGCTTTAGAAGCCCATCTTACTCGTTGATGAAAAAAATCTTTCCAGGAATGTAAAGGTTTGGTTTTGACAATCAGTTCTCTTCGCAGCACATAGTGGACGGAGGAGGCATTTATTTTTTTGATGTCCTCCATTAAAAACACATCTTCACCGGATGAAAGATGAAGATGCGAGTGATATCCATTACTGGCTTCAAAGACTGCTTTCTTGAAGGCAAGATTTGCTCCATTGCACATAAAAGATTTTTTTAGTCCGCTATATCCGGCTGTTATTCCGGTTAATGCTATATTTTCAATAATTTGAAATTTTTCAAGTAAACCGGATTGTGATTGGTAATCAACCGGCATCACCAACATATTAGGTGAATAACTTCCAAAATAATCAGAGATAGTTAACAACCAATCCGGGTGCCTATAGCAAATATCAGCATCGGTGGTAATAATGATCTCACCTTTTGATATTTTAATGGCTAAGGCCAGATTTATTTTCTTTCCGTGGTGCTTATTTTGTCTGATGATTTCAAATGATATGTTTGATTTTAAAAGAAGTTCATGCGCTATCTCGTATGTATTATCAATTGAAGCGTCATCAACCACTATTATTTCAAAAAGCTCTTTAGGAAAATTTTGTTTGATGATCTGCTCCAGACATTCAGTAATATTAGAAGATTCGTTTCTGGCCGAAATAACGATCGAAACAAAAGAAGGTTCAGTAATTTTGTTTTTTTTGAAAGAACGCTTTAGTTTATTGAATCCAATAATAGCCAGGGTTATAAAAATACCATATACAATACTGATAAAAGCAAATATGTATAACTCAATTAGCACGTGCGGATCTGAAATCTATTTTTTCTTTGAGAATAATAATGTAGCCGATAAGGCTTGGTATAACAACATTTATGATCCAAATAAAAGTCGATGACAATACCACTATTATTGTGCTGTCATTGAAATTATTAAATACAAATATGGCAATAGCGGCCCTTATAGCCGGTTCAATAACACTCACCATGGGAATTAAACTCGTTAGCATAAAATAAGCCGCTATACTCATAAAAGTTTCGGGTATATTATTCTGCGGCGACAAAGAATTAAAAAGAAGGTAAAATTGAGTTGTAAATACAAGGTACCTGATTATTGAGAAAGAGATTAATTGAATGATTAGAGTTTTAGAAAATTTAATTTGCTGAGTTTGATTTACTCTGAACCATTTAATGAATTTTAATTTTTTTTGAATAAACGCAACATTAAAAATAGCCCAGCAAAAAAAAATAAGCATACATATGCCGCCAATTATAACAAGATAAATAAAATTTGTGGAGTTATGAGTTTGATTAAGTTTAAAAGCTATTGAAATAATCCCCATAGTAACTGTGATCAGCATTTGGAACATACCGTTTATAAAATGTAAAACAGTAACTCCAGGTCTATTTTCAGGTTTAAAGAAAAAGATCTTGGCTAAAAACTCCATTGCTCTGCCCGGTGCAATATTGCCCACACAAATTCCGGTAAAAACTGATTTTAATGCAGTGGTATAGGGTATTGATTCTATTTGCCTGGTAATTAGTTTCCATTTATAGCTCTCAATTCCCCAGTTTATTGGCATTAATAATATTACGATGCTAATAATTAAGTACATAGCGGGTTCGTTGAACAAATAAATAAATTGATCTTGAAGATGAGGAATTTGATTAAGACGCTTATAAATAATCCAAAAACTTAAAATACCGATGAGTATTTTAATAGAAAAAATGAGAGATTGCTTTATGTTTTTCCGCACAAAAATTTCGTAAATTTAATAAAATAGATCATTTTTTACGGAAAATCATTTTATTATGATTTAGAATAGGTTGTTGTAAATCTACGTATTCCATGAAAGGTGCTTGGAGATCTAAAAATAATGGGTGAATTTATGTTTTCAATGAGTAAAGAGTTTTTTTATCCCTTCCTCTTTCTATAAATTTACCATGTAGAAAAAATTAACAACCCAGTTAAGACTTGTAAATTTTAATATTTTGGCTTAAAATTTGTTAATTCGGTTCTGGTATTAATAAATAAATCAGTTTAAACCCACTCATTTCTTATGAAAAAAAAGTATTTACCTTACTTATTATTATTTTGTTTAATGATGATAGGCATGCAATCAATTGCTCAACAAAGTATTAAATCGGAAAAAGAGGCTTCGATAACTATTTCTCCTTCCGAGTTTAAAAAAACAATTCAATTTATGTTTTTGGCTTCCGAACAAAATAATCCAATTGGATTAACGATAGATTTAATTAATAAAATTGAAAATTTACGTCAGGAAGATAAAATTACATACCTAGATGTAAATCAGGGTTGTAAAATTAAAATTTTGGCAAAAAATTTAATTTACCAGAAAAATTTTGTTCCTCTTGAAGAATATGTAGTTGTTGAGAAATTTAGCAATTAATTGCAAATCGTTTAAAAAAATATTTTATAGAATTAAAAAATAATAATATCCTGCAGATGAAAAAAATATTTACAACATTATTAACCGCTTTAATTACTTTGCCAGTTATCTCTTTTGGGCAGGTGGCGGGTACAACTTGTGCAAACCCAATTACATTATATCCTCAAACAGGCTGTGGTAATTCAAGTGGAGCTCAGTACGCAGGATATTATCAAATGGAAAATGCTGCCGGAAATATGGTTGCCATGACTGGTACAAGCACTATTGATCCGACATGTACTACAGATAATGAGACCTTGCAAAAAGTTGAATGGTTAGAAGTTACCGCAACAGCTACCAGTTTTTCAATTAATAATCAGACAAATTATACTGGTGGTAGCGGAGCAACAGCTGAAAAAAGAGATTATGTTGTTTATTCGGGTACTTGTGGTAGTTTAACTCAGGTGGCATGTTTTAGTGAGGCAGCTGGTAGTGGAGGTATTTCAGCAGTAACCGGTTTAACTATCGGACAAACCTATTTAATTATGGTGAGTCAGTCCAGTACTGCTTTTGCAGGATGCCCTACTTGTACAGCAGTTGCTACATGTATAACTAGTTCTGTAGCATTTGCACCGCCTAATGATGCTTGTTCGGGAGCATATTCCCTTACTACAAATGTGCCTTTTGAAACCACAAATGCCAATGGAACAGTAGATGGCCCTAGTGTATGTCAGAGCCCTGCTTCCGGTAGTGAAGAAAATAATGTTTGGTTTAATTGGTGTGCCCCCTCTACCTGGCCTGTAGGACAAACAGCTTTTTTAAATGTAAATAGCCAGATTTGTAACAGTACACAGGGGTTACAGCTTTCCGTATTTGGTGCAAATCAAAATTGTGCTCAGCTCACCGCAGGAACGGGAACTTCTATTGTTTGTGCGAACCCAGGAATAACCACAAATTATTCATATACTTTTACACCGGTAGCAAATAGTTGTTATTATGTAAATATAGACGGTTTTGCCGGAACAGCCTGTACTTTTTTAATCATGGTTGGTACATCTACTGTAGTTTGTACACCGCCAACCATTTCTGTTAATACAGCCTCTATTTGTGCTTCAGGTTCTGCTACATTAATCGCTTCAGGAGCTACTTCTTATACATGGAGCCCCGCAACAGGATTAAATACAACTTCCGGCGGCACTGTTATTGCGAGCCCTTCTGTAACAACAGTTTATACAATAATAGGATCTGCCGCAGGTTGCGCAGCTACAAAAACAACAACTTTAACAGTTAATCCTACGCCAACAACTACAGCGATTACGACAGGAACGATAACGTGTTCAACGCCGTCTGTTACATTAAATTCAACCTTGGCCGGAATGAGTTATACATGGACAGCACCTACATCTGGCTCCGTGACTGCAGCTAATAGCCAATCAACAACAGCTTTCGGTGCTCCCGGTACATATACTTTATTAGTAAAAAGTGCGGCAGGTTGTACTTATTCAACAACAACATCTGTTACTCAAAATACATTAATACCAACAGGGGTTAGTGCAGGTTCAAATCAAACATTAACCTGTGCATCCTCATCTGTAACTTTAACAGGAAGTGTAACAACACCTACTAACCCTATTATAAACTGGACAGGAGCAAATGTTTGCGGCACGGCTACAAATGTTGTTACTTCTGTCTGTGGTGCCGGTGTATATACTTTAACCGCAACAAATCCATCCAATGGCTGTCTTGCCACATCAACTGTACAAGTGTTTCCGAGTGCAGGTGCACCAACGGTAACTAATAATCCTGTGACTAATACAATTACCTGTACAAATACATTAGTCAGTGTCAGTATTACAACTACTGCTTCTCCTGTTTCCTACACATGGACAGGTACCGGTATTGTGGGAGCAACAAATACTTCCAGTATTACTGTGAACCAGGGCGGAACTTTCCAGTATACTGTAACTAATACGTCCAGCGGTTGTTCAACATCCAACAATCAGGTTGTTGTTCAAAACACAACTATTCCTACTTCTACAGCAACTACCACAGGAACGCTAACCTGCGCTACAACAACAGTGGCATTAAATTCAACCTTAGCGGGAATGAATTACACATGGACAGCCCCATTAGGTGGAAGCGTTGGAAGTGCCAATTCACAATCAACTACGGCATCCGGAGCACCGGGAGTTTATTCATTAACCGTTGTTAATCCTACAAGTGGATGTACATTTACAACTACAACCGCCGTTACACAAAACACAACGGTGCCAACAACTGCAGCAAGTACCACAGGTACTTTAACCTGTATAACTTCCACAGTTGGTTTAAACTCAACTTTAGCGGGAATGAATTATACATGGACAGCTCCTTCCGGTGGAGGCGTTGCTAATCCAAACGCACAATCAACTACTGCTTCCGGTGCTGCAGGAATATATTCGTTAACGGTAGTAAATCCTGTAAACGGATGTACCTTTTCAACTTCAACGTCGGTTACTCAAAATACGGTGGTTCCGACAACCACAGCAAGTACAACCGGAACATTAACCTGTACAACTGCGACGGTTGCTTTAAATTCAACTTTAGGAGGAATGAATTATACATGGACAGCTCCTTCCGGAGGCTCAGTTGGAAGTGCCAATACTCAATCTACCACCGCTTCTGCAGCAGCCGGAATATATTCGTTAATGGTAGTTAATCCTTCAACTGGTTGTACTTTTGCAACTACAACTTCAGTAACACAAAACATAGTGTCGCCAACAACCACAGCCAGTACAACAGGAAGCTTAACCTGTTCAACATTAACTGTTGCCTTAAATTCAACTTTAGCCGGAATGAATTATACCTGGACTGCTCCCGCAGGAGGAAGTGTTGGAAGTGCTAATACACAATCAACAACTGCTTTCGGAATCGGAGGAACTTATTCGTTAATGGTTGTAAATCCATCAACTGGATGTACGTTCGCTACTACAACCTCAGTAACACAAAATACAACGACTCCTGCAACAATCGCAAGTACAACAGGAAGCTTAACGTGTTTAACAACAACTGTTGCCTTAAACTCTACTTTAGCAGGAATGAATTATACCTGGACTGCGCCTTCCGGCGGAAGTGTTGGTAGTGCCAATACACAATCAACTATCGCATCAGGAACATCCGGCACTTATTCATTAATGGTTTTAAACCCCTCCACAGGTTGTACCTTTGCAACTACAACTGCTGTAACCCAAAACACAATGGTTCCAGCTACTACTGCAAGCACAACAGGAACCTTAACTTGTACAACATCTACTGTTGCTTTAAATTCAACCTTATCAGGAATGAATTATACATGGACGGCTCCTTCCGGTGGAAGTGTTGCTAGCGCAAATACTCAATCTACAACTGCTTCAGGAATTGGTGGAACCTATTCATTAATGGTGGTCAATCCTTCAACTGGGTGTACTTTTGCTACAACAACTTCTGTTGCTCAAAATACAGTAGTACCTGCTGGTGTGAGCGCAGGATCAAATCAAACTTTAACCTGTGCGTCACCATCCGTGACTTTAACAGGAACTGTTGCAACACCAACCAATGCCACTCTTAACTGGACAGGACCAAATGTTTGCGGAACAGCGACAACTGCTGTTACTTCAGCTTGTGGTGCAGGTGTTTATACAATGACGGCTACTAATCCAATTAATGGATGTTCGGCTTCATCACTAGTTCAGGTTTTTCCAAGTGCCGGTGCCCCAACGGTTACAAACAATCCCGTTACTAACACAATTACCTGTACAAATACATTAGTGACAGTTAGCATTACTACAACAGCAACTCCTGTTACATATGCATGGGCAGGAACTGGTATCGTTGGAACAACAACCTTATCAAGTGTTTCTGTGAACCAGGGAGGAAGTTTCCAATATACTGTTACCAATACATCAAGTGGTTGTTCAACTTCTAATAACCAAGTAGTTATTCAAAATACAACAATTCCAACAACAACGGCGAGTACAACGGGAACGTTAACTTGTTCAACAACTACTGTTGCATTAAACTCAACTTTGGCTAATATGACTTATACCTGGACATCTCCTGCAGGAGGTTCGGTTGGCACTGCCAATACGCAATCAACAACAGCATCTGGTGCTGCAGGTACCTATACGATCAGAGTTGTTAATCCTGCAAATGGCTGTTCATTTACAGCTACCACAGCAGTAACTCAAAACACTGCGGTACCAACAACAACAGCATCTTCAACAGGAACTTTAACTTGTGTAACATTTACAGCAGGTTTAAATTCAACACTAGGTGGCATGAATTATACATGGACAGCTCCTGCCGGCGGAACTGTTTCAACAAACAGTACACAGGCAACCATTGCTTCTGGTGCCCCTGGTGATTATACGCTATCAGTATTAAATTCATCGAATGGCTGTACTTTTACTACAACAGCTAATGTATCTCAAAACACAACATTGCCAACAGGAGTAAGTGCAGGGCCAAGCCAAACATTAACTTGTCCTTCAAATTCAGTTACTTTAACAGGAAGTGTAAGTACACCATCCAATCCTATCATTAACTGGACCGGCCCCAGTGTTTGTGGAACAGCAACAACTATAGTTACATCCGCTTGTTCAGCGGGAGATTACACTTTAACTGTAACGGATCCTTTAAATGGATGTTCAACTTCTTCTATGGTTACTATATCTCCTAATGCAGGTTCTCCAACTGTAACCATTTCATCTTCTGCATTAGTGCTTGATTGTATTAATGCTGCTCAATCAGTAACGGTTACAAGCACCCCTAATACAAATGTCATATATTCATGGAGTCCAGCCCCATCATCTTTATCGGCAAGTGGAAATATAGCAACATTTAATACTCCAAATACATATACAAGCATTGTAACCAATACCGTAAGTAATTGCTCAACGCCGGTTCAGGTTATTGTTACACAAAGTACATCGTTGCCAATAACGGTAGCATCATCTACCGGAACTTTAACCTGTGTAACATCTACTGTTGATTTAAATTCAACCCTAGGTGGAATGAATTATACATGGACTCCTCCTTCCGGTGGAAGTGTTTCAACAAACAGCACTCAGGCAACTGTTGCTTCTGGTGCTCCAGGCGACTATACGTTAACAGTATTAGATCCATCCAACGGATGTACTTATACAACAACTGCTAATGTGACTCAAAACATAGCTCAACCAACAGGTGTAAGTGCGGGCCCTAGTCAAACATTAACTTGCCCTGCAAATTCAGTTACTTTAACAGGAAGTGCAGGCACACCAACAAATCCTATCATTAACTGGACCGGACTTAACGTTTGCGGAACAGCTACAACTATTTCAACCTCAGCTTGTGCAGCAGGGGATTACACTTTAACTGTAACGGATCCTTTAAATGGATGTTCATCATCTTCTATGGCTACTATATTTCCTAATGCGGGTTCGCCAAGTGTAACTATATCATCACCAACATTAGTAATTGATTGTATTAATGCTGCACAATCAGTAACGGTTACAAGTTCTCCGAATATAAATGTTACCTATAACTGGAATGCGCCTCCATCATCTTTATCAGCAAGTGGATCCATAGCAACATTCAATACTCCTAATACATATATCTGCACTGTTACTAATACTTTAAGCGGTTGTTCAACACCGGTTCAAGTCGTTGTATCTCAAAACACAACAGCACCATCATTAACGATTACTGGCTCACAAACATTAACATGTGCTGCTCCAAATGCCACTATTTCGGTAAATACGAACCCAACCTCAGGATTAACTTATGTATGGACAGGAACACTAATTTCCGGACAAGGAAACGACAGTGTGGTGGTTAACCAGGCAGGAACATACAGTGTAATGGTTACCAATGCTACCAATGGATGTACAAATACTGCTTCATCGCAGGTTATTGCAGACACCAATGTGCCTGTTGCCACAATCAGTGTAACTTCCACAAACAGCATTATTACCTGCCAGAATACTTCAGTTACTTTAACCGCCAGTGTTACTCCTTTAGGAACGTATTCTTATACCTGGTCGCCTTCTGGTGGAAACGGAGCTGTAGCAACAGTTACTTCTCCAAACCTTTATTCAGTGATGATATTGAATCAGTCTTCAGGCTGTTTAACTTCTGCTCAAATTACTATAACAGGTAATACAACACTTCCCTCAGTAACTGTGAATAATGCGACCATAGCCTGTGGCTCAACAGCAGCTGGCATAGGTGGTTCAGCGATAACATCAGCAACCAATGCTTCTTACAGTTGGTCAACTTCAGGAACAGGGACTATTATAGGTGGTTCAACATCAACCCCTACGATAAATGCCGCAGGTATATATGTGGTAACTGTAACAGATAATGATAATGGTTGTACAAATACCGGCACAGTAAATGTTTCACAGACAATTGTTACAGCAGCATTTACAGCTAATCCAATTTCAGGCACAGCTCCACTGGATGTTAACTTCAACAATCAAAGCACAGGTGCAACTTCTTACTCCTGGAATTTTGGTGATGCATCTTCTCTGAGCAACACTTCAAGCGCCACAAATCCTGCTCATATATACAATACGATAGGAACATATACCGTGATTTTAACTGCTCTTAATGGCGCTTGTACATCAACTGCGGCTATTTCAATAGAAGTTCTAGAAAATTCATCAATCATAGTACCTAATGTATTTACTCCAAATGGTGATCATTCAAACGACGTGTTTAAAATCACAAGCACAGGACTTGAAACATTAAATTGCGATATCTTTAATCGTTGGGGATTGAAATTATTTACAATCAGTTCCCCTAATGATTCATGGGATGGCGGAGGAGCCGTTGATGGAACCTACTTCTTTATTTTAAAAGCTAAAGGATACGATGGCAAAGAATATACAGAAAAAGGTAATATAAATATATTTAGATAAACCTTTGATTAGATAAAAACCCCTTGTTTTTTTCACAAGGGGTTTTTTTGTTTTACATTTGCCCAATAAATTACTAATTGGTTACCAGCGACAGAATCATACTAGGTATTGACCCCGGAACATTAGTAATGGGATATGGTTTGATCTATATTCATAATGGAAAATTATCTTTGATCACATTAGGAGTTATTAAACTGGATAAATTTGAGGAACATTCCGACAGGTTAAAGAAAATATTTGAACGTGTTATAGGATTGATTGATGAATACAAACCTGATGAACTATCGATTGAAGCCCCGTTTTTTGGTAAAAATGTTCAATCCATGTTGAAACTAGGACGTGCCCAAGGTGTAGCTATTGCTGCCGCCTTATCTAAAAACATTCCAATGACAGAATATTCTCCCAAGAAAATAAAAATGTCAATCACCGGAAACGGAAATGCATCAAAAGAACAAGTAGCAGCCATGCTTGAGAGTTTATTGAATTTTAAAAATGATGATAAATACCTTGATGCAACGGACGCTTTAGGTGCTGCAGTGTGTCATTTTTTTCAAAATAAAGTTGCCTCAAGCGGAACAAAAAAATCCTATTCAGGTTGGGATGCTTTCATAAAAGACAACCCTAAAAGAAAAGCCTAAAACATTGACAGACTTCAATATCTTTCTTACCTTTCTTCACTATTAAAAAAGTATTTATGACAAAATCCAAAATCTCTAAACTAACTATATCAACCGATATTGAAGTCTATAATTCTGAAAAAGATCTTGATAAAAAGGATGCCGTTCTTCTAACAGAAGCAAAAAACATATTGAAAAACGCCTACGCCCCTTATTCAAATTTTCAGGTTGGTGCAGCGGCTTTATTGGATAATGGTAAAACTGTGACAGGTAATAATCAGGAAAACGCTGCCTACCCCAGTGGATTATGTGCTGAACGAGTGGCTGTTTTTTACGCGGGAGCCCAATACCCTGGCGTTGCTATTAATACAATAGCAATTTCAGTAAAAGCAAAAAACGTTGTGATCAAAGAGCCATTGTCTCCCTGCGGTGGTTGCAGACAGGTAATTGCAGAATATGAAAACAAATACGGGAAAAATATCAGAATTATAATGTCAGGCGAAAAAGGAAAAATTTATATTGCAAAGAGTATTGAAAGTTTATTGCCGCTCATGTTTAGCAAAAAGTACCTGTAAAACCCGCTCAATTAAAGCCTTTTCTATTTAACAAATTCTCTTATTTTTGTACCTTATTAAATTGTAATTTCTATGGCTAAAACATCTGAAAAAAAGAGCAAGTTTTCAAAAGAACAATACCTGAAATGGTATGAGTCCATGTTATTGATGCGTAAATTCGAAGAGAAAACAGGCCAGGTGTATGTTCAACAAAAAATAAAAGGTTTTTGTCATTTATATATTGGACAGGAAGCTATTGTAGCAGGAACCGTGAGCGCTACTAAAAAAGAAGACAAGCATATTACAGCTTACCGTTGCCATGCGCACGGTATAGGTTTAGGAATGCATCCGAAATATATTATGGCAGAAATGTATGCCAAGATTACCGGATGCTGCAAAGGTAAAGGGGGCTCCATGCATATATTCAGCAAAGAACATAATTTTGTTGGTGGTCATGGAATTGTTGGCGGACAAATTCCGTTGGGAGCAGGTATTGCATTTGCGGATAAATATGCGGGTAATGATAATGTGTGTGTTTGTTCTATGGGTGACGGAGCGGTTCGACAGGGAGCTTTACACGAAGCCTTTAACATGGCTATGACATGGAAATTACCTGTTATTTTTATTGTGGAGAATAACATGTATGCCATGGGAACTTCTGTGGAACGGACCAGCAATGTGCATGAACTTTGGAAGTTAGGATTAGCCTATGATATGCCTTCTAAGCCTGTTGATGGATTAACAGTTGAATCGGTACATGAAGCCATGGAAGAGGCTGTTGCCAGAGCGCGCAGAGGTGATGGACCAACATTTTTAGAAATGAAAACCTATCGTTACAAAGGCCACTCCATGAGTGATGCGCAAACTTATAGAACAAAGGATGAAGTAAAAGAATATCAAACGCAGGATCCTATTCAAAAAGTTTTAAATACGTTAATTGAAAACAAATGGATTGATGATGCCGGAATTGAAGCAGCTGAGGCAAGAGTAAAAGCACTAGTAGATGAATCTGTTAAATTTGCGGAAGAAAGTCCTTATCCGGAACCAGATGAGCTTTACAAAGATGTTTATGCTGAACCAAACTATCCTTACATTCAAGAATAACAAACTTTAGAAGTAAGATTTTAGATATATTAATTACATCAATCTAAAATCAATAAATCTTAAATCTTAAATAAAAACATGGCTGAAGTAGTTAGAATGCCCAAATTGAGTGATACTATGACGGAAGGAACCGTTGCAAAGTGGCATAAAAAAGTGGGTGATAAAGTGAAAAGTGGCGAATTGCTGGCAGAAATTGAAACTGATAAAGCCACTATGGACTTTGAATCTTTTCAGGATGGTGTTTTATTACATATTGGAATTCCGGAAAAGCAAGCGGTTCCTGTAGATTCTATTATTGCTATTTTAGGAAAAGAAGGAGAAGATATTTCAGGATTATTATCCGGAAAAGATGAAAATAAATCCAGTACTCCTGAACAAAAATCAGAAGATACAAATCAAAAACCTGCTACAGAAAAAATAGAAGCTAAAGCAGAAATACCGGCAGGTGTTGAAGTGGTTCGTATGCCAAAACTGAGTGATACCATGACCGATGGTGTGGTTGCCAAATGGCATAAGAAAGTTGGAGATAAAGTAAAGAGCGGTGAATTATTAGCAGACATTGAAACCGATAAAGCCACTATGGAATTTGAATCCTTCCAGGATGGCGTATTAATTCATATTGGTGTTGAAGAAGGAAAATCTGTTCCTGTAGATAGCGTTTTAGCAATCTTAGGAAAAGGCGGAGAAGATGTGAAAGCAATTTTAGCTTCGGTTAATAGCGTAGGTAAATCAAGTGATAGCCCAGAGAAGAAGGAAGGCAACGATATGAAAGAAGAGAGTGATAATAAAAAAGAAAATGTTATCACTTCGAGTGGAGTTGACAAGCCTTCTGTTACTTCTTCTGATTCAAGAGTGAAAGCGTCGCCATTGGCAAAAGCATTGGCGAAAGAAAAAGGAATAGATGTTTCCAAAGTAACAGGTTCCGGTGATAACGGCCGTGTTACTAAATCAGATATTGAAAATTATAAACCGCAACAATCTTCTGGAGGCAGTACTAAAACTGTTAGCTCATTTGTTCCTGGCGCAGAAGGATTTACGGATGAACCGGCTTCTCAAATGCGTAAAGTAATTGCCAAGCGTTTACTGGAAAGCACAAATGGCGCCCCTAGTTTTTATCTCACTATTGAAGTAGATATGGATAATGCGATTATTTCACGCAATGCTATCAATGCAATTCCAGATACTAAAGTTTCTTTTAACGACTTAGTAATTAAAGCATGTGCAGCGGCTCTCCGGAAGCATCCAAAAGTAAATACATCCTGGTTAGGCGATAAAATCAGAACTTACTCTCATGTGCACATTGGCGTGGCTGTTGCTGTAGATGACGGACTACTGGTTCCGGTCGTTCGTTTTGCGGATCAAAAATCGTTGTCTCAAATCAGTGCTGAGGTTAAAGATTTAGGTAAACGTGCAAAAGAAAAAAAATTACAGCCATCCGATTGGGAAGGAAACACATTCACGGTTTCTAATTTAGGAATGTTTGGTATAGATGAGTTTACTTCTATTATTAATACACCGGAATCTTGTATCTTATCGGTAGGAGCCATTAAGCAGATTCCTGTTGTTAAAAATGGAGCAATTGTTCCGGGCAATGTGATGAAAGTGACTTTAGCCTGTGATCACCGAACTGTGGATGGAGCAACAGGAGCGGCATTTTTGCAAACTTTAAGAATCTATTTAGAGAATCCTGTAACGATACTTGCTTAAAATTTTATTTATTTGTAAATTAGCTTATGCGTTCATCAAAAGTTAAGATAAAAAGAAATTTAGCTATTCCTGGTGAGCCAATGTTTCAGGGAGAATTTGCTAATTTAATTAAAGAGGCTGAAAAAGGACCTTTTTTCTCTCTGGAAGAGGTTATTGGAAAAATGGAAGTATGGAAAAAGTCATTAAAAAAATAGCTTATAGCGCTGTTTTTTATGAAGATTTAAAATTCATTTATTCTTATGTCCTAGAAACCTTCGGTGTAATGATGGCTGAGATTTTACAAGATCAGATTCTCAATCAAACTGCAGGGCTTTACTTGCACTATTACCTAAACCCTGAGTGTCGCCATCTTGAAACCAAAACGCAAATTTACAGAAACATTATTCTTGGAAAGTATTTGATTATTTATCGAATAAGGACGAATAAAATTGAAGTACTAAGAGCTTTGCACGATAGTCAAAGCCCAAAAATAATTAAAGCAACTATAAAAATAAAAACAAAATAATATTTATAATGGAAGGAACTATTAAATCACAAATAAATAACGGGATAGGAACGATTACTTTTTTTCACCCACAAAGTAATTCAATGCCCGGCGTTCAGTTAAGAAACCTGGCTGCTGAAATTGAAAAATTAGGGGAAGATAATAATGTTAAAGTAATTGTATTACAAAGTGAAGGAGAAAAAACGTTTTGCGCAGGTGCCAGTTTTGATGAGCTGATCTCCATTAAAGATATTGAAACAGGATTGAAATTTTTCTCCGGGTTTGCGATGGTCATCAATGCCATGCGTAAAGCCCCGAAATTTATTATTGCCCGTATTCAGGGAAAGGCAGTCGGCGGTGGTGTTGGAATAGCTTCCAGTGCGGATTATACATTTGCGGTGAGCGATTCATCCATCAAGTTATCTGAACTGGCTGTGGGTATTGGTCCGTTTGTAGTGGGTCCTGCTGTTGAACGTAAAGTGGGAACTTCTGCATTTTGCCAGTTAACGATTAACGCTACAGAATGGCAAACAGCTCAGTGGGCAAAAGAGAAGGGGTTGTATGCAGAAGTATTTGCTTCAGCTGCAGAGATGGATCATGCAATTCAAACTTTAGCAACTAAACTTGCAAGTAGTAATCCTGAAGCCATGGCCATGCTTAAAAAAGTAATGTGGGAAGGAACAGAAAACTGGGACACACTTTTAATTGAACGTGCAGGAATGAGTGGGACTCTGGTGTTATCGGAATTTACCATTAATGCCATTAATAAATTTAAAGCAAAAGCCTAAATTTAAAATCCCGAACTATTGGGGTTTTAAATGAAAGGAGCAATCAATTAATTAAATTATTGATTTGTAATAACGATTATTTACATTCTCTTAAGCTTTCTTTCCCTGGCTATGTGCTGCTAAGTTTGCAATTCTATATAATAAACGGGAAGCCACATTAGCATTCAATTCATCTTCCCCACCAACTTCATTCAAATCAAAAGCAATGAAGGTTTTTCCCGCTGCTACAATTTGTTCTAACAGATATAATACTTGTTCTGTTTCAAAACCCCCTGCTACAGGTGTACCTGTGCCCGGGCACAATTTCGGGTCAAGCCCATCAATATCGAAACTTAAATAAATATTTTGAGGAAGCTCAGCAATAATTTCTTTACAAATTGCATCCCATGACTTTCCCTGGTATTGCTGTTGTTTAATATCTCTATCAAAAAAAGTTTTTATACGTCCTTTGGAATTATTGATAATATCCAGTTCAGCCTGGCAATAATCTCTAATACCTACTTGCACTAATTTTTGAACGCTGTGTCTTTTTAGCGCATTATACATGATGGAGGCATGCGAATATTCAAAGCCTTCATAAGCTACTCTTAAATCTGCATGCGCATCAATTTGTAAAATACCAAACTCTCCGAAATGTTCGCCTAAAGCGTCAATCATTCCTAATGGTGTAGAGTGATCACCACCAACTAGCCCTACACTTTTATTCTGTTTTAAAAAATGGAGAACGCGTTGTTTTACCCAGGCATTCATTTCTTCACACACTTTATTTATGTCCTTTATTTCTTCAATTTCAGATGAAGGCTCACCATTACATTGCCGATCAATAATAATTTCTGCAACTGGTCTGTATATTTCACTTTTCTCTCTTAACTCCTCACTAAAATCATCCATGGCAATTCCCATTTTCCAGGCATCTTTTACAATTGGGTCGTACAAATCAACCTGAAAGGATGCATCAAAAATTTGTTGAGGACCATCAATCGTTCCACCGCCATAACTAACAGTTACTTCCCATGGCACTGGTATTAAAACAGTTTCAGATTCTTGTGTTGTAAATGGTAATCCAAACATATTGGCATTAACATCACCAACACTGTTTGGATCAAAGTTTTTTATTTTTTCTTGTTTGTTCATATGACTAGTACTTATAAAGATACAAATTGGATAATATGTTTATTTATATCTAAGTGATTAAGGCGCTAAGCGTTCTATTTTCCAATGATTAGTTTCAAGGGTAAAGGCTATCCGATCATGTAACCGGCTTTTTCGTCCCTGCCAGAATTCATAATAATTGGCGGCAATCCTGTATCCACCCCAGAATTTAGGGCGTTCGATATTTTTGTCTTTAAATTTTTCAGTGGTTTCCTGTACTAACTTTTCAAGTGTGTTCCTGTCAGTAATAGGTTCGCTTTGCGGAGAACTCCAGGCACCAATTTTGGATTCAATAGGACGCTGGTTAAAATAGGTATCGCTTTTTTCTTTCTCAGCAAATTCAATAGTGCCTTCTATTCTTATTTGTCTTTCCAGCTCAGGCCAAAAAAAAGTAAGGCTGACATTTTTATTCCCTGAAATGTCTATGGCTTTCCTTGAATTATAATTCGTGTAAAAATAAAACTGGTTGCTTCCAAATTCCCTTAAATAAACAATACGTGAGGCTGGTTTATGATCTTTGCTAACTGTACATAAATTAAATGCCATGAATTCGTTCGCCTTGCTGTCGATGGCGTTTTTCATCCAGTGTTCAAACTGCAAATCAGGTGTTTTGTGTAAGGTTGTTTCTGATAATTCACCTTTCATGAAATCTTCCCTTAACTGAGAAATATGCTGGTTTACATTGCTCATTTTTATTAATTTTACACAAATATATACAGTTATTCTTGATAAAAGTTGGAGATATATTAATTGCTAAGCCATTTTTGCAGGATGGACATTTCAAACGTTCTGTTGTTTATTTATGTGAACATAATAATGAAGGAAGCCTTGGTTTTGTGATCAATAAATCACACGGCTTATTATTATGCGATATTTTTCCTGACTTAAAAAACGGTAATTTTCCATTGTTTGATGGCGGCCCTGTTTCTCCTAACCAATTATTTTACACTCATACATTAGGCGCAAGGTTACCTGATAGTCAGCACATAGTAGATAATGTGTATTGGGGAGGTAATTTTTTCAAGTTATCTGAGATGATCGAAAAGGGTGTAGTTTCTATGGAAGAAATCCGATTTTATGTTGGCTACAGTGGATGGGGTGCCGAACAGCTTTCAACTGAAATAACCAATGATATGTGGTTTGCCAAGCAATCTAATTACAATAAACTAATGTTGGCTGACCCCGATAAATTGTGGGGCGAAGAACTGTTAAAAATAAATCCTCGTTATAAAGCGTTCGCCGATTTTTCATTTGATCCGTCTTTGAATTAGGTATATTCTTAATAACTAGCGTACGAGTTTCCGTATAAATGGCAGAGTTAAAGTTTATTTGATTGGTAAGTAAAGTCATAAGTAGCAGGAAATAAAAAATAATTTTTTGGAAGTTTGGGGGTGTTACATTTTTCGCCTTTATATTGACATTTAATTTCGTTTGATTATATTTGATTATAATTTATAATATATGATAAAAATTTTACACACTATTATTCTCGGTTTTATTTTCATGAATGGCTTTGCTCAGCTGCCGGTAATGAATTCTATTGTGGGAGCTTCTGCTGTTTGTGCTAATCTATCTGCACAAAACACTTATAGTACATCTGCATCAAACAATCCTAATTTTTATACCTGGTCAGTATCAATGCCAAACACCGGGGTAATAATTAACAATAGTTCAACTGCAATAGCCTCTTTTTCTTTTCCAAATGTTAATGCAACTTATACTATTTATTGTTCGGCTACAAATAGTTTTGGAACAAGTGTAAACAAATCTCTTGTTATATCCACATTTGAAATGCCAAATGTGAGTTTTTCAGGAGCCAATACGTTTTGCCAGGGCTCCTCAACCAGTATTTCAGCGAGTTCAACATTAATGTCAGCTAGTTCTACTGTTTCTTACAGCTGGGCTCCTGCTTCCGGTTTAAATACAACCACAGGATCTAATGTAATCGCTAATCCTTCTGCACCAACTAATTATACAGTAACTGCTGTAAATGGTGCTTGTTCAAATACAGCACAAATTACCGTAACACCATTTGAAATGCTTACTGTTAATTTTTCAGGTGCCAATACATTCTGCCAGGGCTCTTCAACAAATTTATCAGCAAGTTCAACCATACAGGGCGCAAGTCAGACTGTATTTTATAGCTGGTCTCCCGGTGTTGGATTAAACACAACTTCAGGACCAAATGTTAATGCGAGTCCTTCGGTTTCTACAACCTATACTGTGACCAGTTATTACGGTGCCTGTTCAAATACCAGTCAAATAACAGTTGGCCCAAATGGGTTTTCTCCACCTACTATTTTTGCTTCTGCAAGTAATAGCTTAGTGTGTTATGGTGATTCAACCACATTAAATGCATCAGGAGCAAATACTTATACCTGGACTAATAATGTACAAAATGGAGTTTCATTTGGAGTCTATAATACAAATACCTATTATGTTACAGGTACTGATATGAATGGCTGTACGAACAGCGCTTCTGTTAATGTTTCAGTTGATCCGTTGGCCTATTTTTATGTTAACTCAACATCCATGGCATTACCTGTTGGCCAGACCGCAACATTAACTATTAATGGAAATGCGAGTACGTCTTATTCGTTAAATGGTGTTTCTACTCAAACTACTATTGTCGTTACACCAACGGTTACAACTACGTACACTTTTACGTCTGTTAATTCGTCAGGATGTGAATTCACCCGATATTTCACTCAATACGTTGGTATCGTTATGGGTGTTCAATCAATCGTAACTGATTCGTATTTTAAAGTGTATCCAAACCCAAACAATGGAGTCTTTCACTTGAAATCTGATACCAAAGAAACTGTTCGAATTATAAATGAGCTTGGAGAGATCATTAAAGTTATTGAACTTGCTCCGAACGAAGAATTCGAGGTAACAGATTTAAGTGTCGGTATATATTTGATTCATTCAGGTAGAAGCAGGATAAAAATTATCGTTACCCAATAATTATTTTAACTCAACCTTTTGAATAGCAGATTAATTTAATTAATCTGCTATTTTTGTTTAGTTAAGTATTAAATATGAAATCCAAATCCCGGCTTTTTAGTATATTTTTTATAGGAATTTTTCTATCAAGCCTTGTTTATTCCCCTTATGTTTTGGATTTTACCTTAACTCCAAGATTAATTTTTATTTCCATTACTTTATTTCTCTCCTTTTTTTTATGGTATAAAATTAATTCACTACAACGGGTAAAACTTGATTTTATAGTACTTGCCTATATTTTCTATATTTTATTTAATTGCTTATCCGGTTTATGGGCAAATACACCAACAGAATCTATTTTTGAAAGTGCAAAGTTGATTATAGCACTCTCGGTTTTTTTATTAAGCTATTATCTTTTTAAATCAGATAGAGAGTCAGCGCTCACCATCCTTGCTAAAATAAGTGTAGTGATTGTTTTTGTTGAATTTGCTTTAGTATCCTTTCAATTAAGTTATCTTTCAGAATTCAGCAAAGAAGCCATGTATAATGTGTATGGCGCAAATTCACACAAAAATTTATTATCTAGTTATTTATACATCAGTTTATTTTTCCTGTTAGTTGGTTTATTCAGGATGAAGAAAACTTGGAAGTGGTTAACAGTAGCGGCTTTGATTTTAAATCTAGGTATAATCATTATCACACAAACAAAAGCGGTTTGGATAGCCTTAGCTGTTTCGGGATTATTGTTGTTTTTCCTGTTGCTGTATAAAAGGACTAAATTTAAGATCAATTTTAAGTGGTGTTTAATTGTCTGCATCCTGCTTGCCAATATATTTTTTATTTGGGTGCAACCAAGAATTATTGAAAAAGGTTTGGCTTTTAATATGGAGCAAATCAAAAATGATCAGACCGACGGTAAAAAGGAACTGGATAATGAACGACTGCAACTTTGGAGCAAAACTTATGAGATGATTTATGATCATCCGCTTATTGGAGTAGGGGCAGGTAACTGGCAAATCCATTTCCCGGATGCTACTTTAAAAGGAATGTACCGCGCCGAGGATCTGAATTTTACTTTTCAGCGCCCACACAATGATATTTTATGGATTATTGCCGAAACAGGTTTTGTAGGGTTAAATTTATTTTTATTTTTTATTTTTTCGATTGTTTTACTTTTAGTTAAATCACTAAAGGCTGTAATCGATAATAGAACTTCAATAGAGTTGTTATTATGTGTTATCACAATCATTGGATTTTTTACCGCTGCTTTTTTTGATTTTCCTAAAGAGCGTATTGAACATTTGATTTGGATAAACATTGTTTTTGGGTTTGCCTATTATTTAATTAAAGAAAATAATGAGCTAAAGACTTTAGTTGAATTTAAAATTTCCGCAATGCAGTTTGTTTTAATGGAGCTTATTTTAATTATGGTTTTTACAGTTGGCTTTTACAGGTATTGCGGCGAATATTATTCCCGAAAAATGTATGATCAGAAGAAACAAAATAATAATTTAGGAGTGATAAGGGAAGCTAAGAAAGCTTTGAATTTTACTTATAGCATTGATCCTACCTCTCTTCCCATAAAATGGTATACGGGCAATTCTTACGCTATTCTTGGGAATTTTATGCAGGCTAAAACAGATTTATTAAAGGCATATCACTTAAATCCCTACAATCGTAACGTGATCAATGATTTGGCTTCCGCTTATGTGAATACTAATCAACCGGATAGTGCTGAATATTATTACCTGGAAACTATCAGGATCAGCTCACGTTTTGATGACCCTAAATTAAATCTTGCCGCTATCTATTTTAATCAGAAGCGATTTGAAAAGGCCGATTCCTGTTTGAAAACCTTATTGCATGATTCGGAAAGACGAACAAAATACCAAACAATGGTAAATGCTTTTTTGCGTAAATAAATTAATTTTATCCTAGGACTATCACTAAAAAATGTCAAATCAAATCTATTTATTTATGCAAATTCTTTTTTTTTAAGCTCTCATATAATCCGGAACCCAGTTTTTAATCAACTTTTTGATATCATTAGAAGATAAATTTTCATTTATTGAACGATCGATAAGTTCAATTAATTCTTCATCCGACGAAAATCGTAAAGCCAGTATTTGAGATAATGATAATTGGTGCTCAATATTTTCAAAATTTTTTTGTGTTAACCGATAATATCTGAAACGAACTTCTAAACGTGCAATGCGGTCCTGATTTCCAAGAGCGTAATGTTGCCTCAGCATAAAGGATAACGAGCCAATCAACACAATTAAAGCGGAAATCATGAGCCATAATAGTGTTTGATCATTGTTTTTTAAAGCTTCATGCATACTGATACAAAATAATATGATCGCAACAGGATAAAACACAAAATGATGTGGCTTATAAAAGCGTATGTGATTTTTATAGTTTTGGGTTTTCATAAGTCTAATTAATAAATTTTTGTGGAAATTTTGCAATATTCGAATAGCTCTTTTAACCTTTTAATATTTTTTGCGAAAGAAACCAAAATAATTTCACAACATGCGTTGGTTTTTCGGCCAATTGAGAAATGGTTAAAAAGCTATCAATAAAATGTTGCCTATTCATGTCATGTATTTCACTTTTTTTTAATTCATGATACGCCATACTCCAGTTTTTAAAAGTCCTGTTTGATTTTTCGTTTTCACTAATACGGCTAATATTTGAATGTCTTCTATCTTTTTCAATTTGTGAAAACAGATCTTTAACTGCAATGTCATCGCCTTCCAGTATTTGTAAAAATTCATGATTGTAATATAATAGACATCCCGTTATATTGTGAGTAGAATTCCATTGTTTGGATATATTCAAAATATCTAAAATATCAGATGATTTAAGATTATCATCAGCTTTTGATCTATAGATTAATTCAAACATATGTTATTTTTTATTAAATCCTAATCTCATAAATTTAAAAGAAGTGGCTTCGGTAGGAATCGAACCTACATCAAACGTTTAGGAAACGCTTATTCTATCCATTGAACTACGATGCCTGTAATGGACGTAAATGTAAGCTTTTGTTTTCTAAAATTAATTTAGTTCTGGAAATATTAGAATGTTATATCGTTTTGGAAAGTCTTATTCTGTTTCCAACCAAATGAAGTTAATGGGACAGGGTATTGTGCTAATGGGTCAACATCAAAATCTCAAATTAAGGTTTGAAAGCAAAAAAGCCACCCGATTATGATGACTTTTTCTCCTTTGCCTGGGCTCGAACCAGGGACCCCATGATTAAAAGTCATGTTCTCTAACCAGCTGAGCTAAGAAGGAATTCAAGTCATCTACTATATTTTATCCTGTTAGCGCATGGTTTTTGCAGAAAAAGTTGTTGGTTATAAGGTAAAATACCTGTTGTTGTAGAGAATGCCACCCACCGGAAATACATTTTACCAAACACTATTGTTAGGTAAGCAGCAGTAAGTTTAAGATCATAATTAGCAGTATAGGTTTTCGTAGTAAGTAATAATCTACCCGTTATGTTCATTGATAAGTTGCACCAAACTGGTTAAATGAAAAAAGGGGTGCGCTAGTGTTAATGATTAATAATTATAGAGTCATTCTTATGTAATGAATCCATACTGCTACGTGTTTGTTCTAATGACGCATTTCGTAAATCATAGGCATTTTTTAAAAAATCAGGGTGAGTTTTAGCATATTCACGCTCTTCTATAGCTGGAATGCATATAATACAAAACATAAGAATAAAAATTGCCAGTATAATTAATGTGGCCTTCATCTGCTTTATTGAATCTGTAATTAACCTTGATCTTTTTTAAATGTGTAAAGCACGTTTTCCTGTAGCATCTAATGCTGCTTCTTTTAAGCTTTCAGTAAATGTTGGATGCGCGTGACTTATGCGAGAAATATCTTCGGCACTTGCTCTAAATTCCATAGCCAATACAGCTTCTGCAATCACATCAGCTACACGCGGACCAATCATGTGAACTCCTAATATTTCATCAGTTGTTTCATCAGCTAATACTTTTACAAAGCCATCTGTATCCATGCTCGCACGGGCTCTTCCACTTGCCTTAAAAGGAAAATTCCCAATTTTATATTTAATACCTTTTTCTTTTAATTGCTCTTCTGTTAAACCTACAGCCGCCACTTCAGGCCAGGTATAAACAACGCCCGGAATTAAATTATAATCAATGTGTGGTTTTTGTCCTGCCATTTGTTCGGCAACAAACACACCCTCTTCTTCTGCTTTATGCGCTAACATAGGCCCAACTACAACATCACCAATAGCATAAATATTATCGGCACTTGTTTTTAAATGTTTATCTACTTCCACTCTTCCGCGAGCGTCTAACTTAACACCTGCCTTTTCTAAATTTAATCCTTCAGTGTATGGCTTACGACCAACCGCCATTAAAACATAATCCCCTGTGATCTCTATTTTTTCGCCTTTGCCATTGTCAGCTATAACAGTAACCTCTTTGCCTTTTGAAACAACACTTTCAACTTTATGTTTCATGAAGAATTCTACTTTCAAATCTTTTTTCATAACGCGCTGCAATTCTTTTCCTAGGCCGGCATCCATTCCTGGTATCAATCGGTCCATGAATTCTACAACAGAAACTTTTGATCCTAAGCGGGCATACACACTTCCTAATTCTAAACCAATAACGCCACCGCCAATTACAATCATGTGCTTAGGAATTTCAGATAATTCCAAAGCTTCTGTAGAAGTGATCACTCTTTTTTTATCGATTTCAATTCCCGGTAACGAAGCTGGTTTGGAACCTGTAGCAATAATGGTTTTTGCCGCCTCAATTTGTTCTTTCTTTCCTTCAGCGTTAATGATATTGATAACAGTTTTAGATTCAAAACTTCCAATTCCGGTATAAACCGTGATCTTATTTTTCTTCATCAAAAAATTGATGCCATCGCAAGTCATTTTCACAACACCGCGTTTACGCTCAATCATTTGTTTTAAATTTACTTTAGGAGTGCTCACATCAATTCCATGCTCTTTGAAATTATGAACGGCATTATGATAATGTTCAGAAGAATCCAATAATGCTTTAGAAGGAATACAGCCAACATTTAAGCAGGTTCCACCAAGAGTAGAATATTTCTCTATTAAAGCCGTTTTCATTCCCAATTGCGCGCAACGTATGGCTGCTACATATCCGCCCGGACCCGAACCAATAATTATTACATCAAATTTTTCCATATATAGTGTTTTAGTTTAGTTAGTTTTTACGGTTACAAATTTACTAATAATTAAGACTTTTTAAAACGCAATACCTGACTCCATACCAATAATAAAATAGCCATGAAAGCAGAAGAATAAGAAATAAGATCACCAAACCTGACAAATATAGTCTGTGCGTTATTTGGAGTCATGTTTTTAGTAATAATGGCTTGCTCCCAATAAGGTGTAGCCTGTTCAATTTCACCATAAGGTGTCACAAAACAGGATATGCCTGTATTGGCACAGCGTGCAATTTCTCTTCGTGTTTCAATGGCTCTTAATCTGGAATAAGCCAAATGTTGTTTATGCCCGGGAGAATCGCTCCACCAACCATCATTGGTAATAATAAAGATAAGGTTTGCTCCGTTTTTGATATACTCTGCTACATAATCAGAATAGGCGCTTTCATAACAAATGACCGGTGCAATAGCAACTTCTTTATTATGACTAAAAAACACACCTCGTTCGTCCTGTGTTCCCAGGCTCCCCATCGTTCCTCCTAAATCAATAGCAAAACTTTCGAGTGGTTTAAATAACGCGGGAAAAGGCATACGTTCAACTCCAGGTACTAATTTAGATTTGTGATAATAAGAAATACCATCTTTGTTTAATTGCAAACCCGTATTAAATACATCAAAATAATTTTCTGAATTACCATCTTTACGGGCAGTAGCACTTACTTCATCGCCAGGTTTGTATACCCCAAAGGTACTGGCGCCTGTAACAATAGATAATTTTGGATATGCTTGTAAAATACTGTCAACTAAAAAATGTAATGAGTACGAATCGTTTTCTTTTCCTTCAGTAAAATCTTCAGTTAAGTAGGTTTCTGGTAATACTAAAAAATCAACGGTTGAATCTAGCTTACTATTCAGTTGAACCAATAAATTATGTAATTGAACAGCTGGTTCAAAATAAAATTTATCATTATATGGATCGACGTTCGGTTGAACGATTACTGTTTTGTAAGTTTTACCGGAGTTTAAATGTGTTGTCCTGATTGCTAATATCAGATAAGATAAAATAATCGGTGCGATTAAAGCGCCAACCGGTTTTGCCAATTGTTTTAAATTATAACTCTTGTTTTTAATGAGATTATAAAATAAAATATTTACAACCAGTACCCATAAACTTCCCCCTGATGTGCCGGTAAATTCATACCACTGCACCCAGTTGTGATTAAAGGCAAAAGCATTTCCTATGATTAGCCAACTCCAGGTAAGGTCCCATAAAGTATGTCCGTACTCGTAACCTAACCAAATCGGAATCAATAACCAGATGGCCCAGGGTTTATTGATCCGTTGTTTTAAATTGTACCAGATCATAAATGCAATACACATAAAAGCGGGATTACATACAATGGCTAAAATGGCGCCTTCAAAAGAAGCGTAATAAATCCACCAGGTTGCACATATATTCCAGACAAAAAATGCGAAGTAACTCAACCAGATAATCTTTGATTTTTTTCGGTTGATCTCAATGTTATTTGAAATTTTGTCTTCAATAATAAATAAAGGAGCCCATGCAAAAAATAGTAAGATTGTTATCGGAGAAAACCATCCAGCGCTAAATAATAAGCCGCTGATGATTGCTAAAACATAATTTGGAATTTTTTGAAACATGGGTTAAATATAAATAAAAAAAATCCGACTGCATTAGCCGGATTTTTTATGATTTTAACTGAAATAATTACTCTATATCCAGATCTTTTGCATTCATCTTTAAAAGTTCCCTATCATTCATTTTATTGGCAGGTAACGTATTGTCTAATTCTGTTTTATCCGGTTTTTGTTCTGAAACAGATTTGCCTTCTCTTTTTACAGAACCACTTTCATCGGTTGTTTTATCTGAACCTTTCCTGTATCCATAATCTTTATCAGAGTTAGTACCTGACTCAGTTTTACTATTAGGATTACTTTGTCTGTAATATGGATTATTCGGGTCGCTGTATGGATCAGGAAAAGAATTATTATTATAGCCATAAGGATCATTGAAATAATTTAAAGTATTCCAGGCTAAGAATCCGGCACGTTCAGAGTGATTAAGAGCGCCTTCATAATCTCCCCAAAAATAAAGTTGTTTTGCATACTGTTGATGCCTGATGGCTTTTGCTAACCATGGAGAATAAGTGTCGTTCCAATCACTAAAATTTAAAGCCTGGCCGATTGTATTAGCAGATTGACGAATGGAATTTCTGGCTGCTTTTTTCATACTATAGTAATAATTGTTATAACCATAATTGTAACCGCCGTAATAGTTTGGATAAGCTCCAATTTGAACTGTAATATTACTTCCGTTATGATTGCCTCCGTTGTGGTGATTGTATGCCCATGCATTGCGATCATTTTGATTGTTGTTTTGAGATTGCTGTGGCTGGTTTTGCGACTGATTTTGGTTGCCGTTATGACTTCTTTGTGCGCTTACATTTAAATTAATAATTACTATTAAAATAGTAGTTAATATTTTAAGAGAGGTTTTCATAATTTCTGATTATTTTTTAGTTGCTATCCTAATTCCAATGTATATGCCAAAACAGTTGTTTTAACAGAACTTTACATTTGCACTTTGTAACTGGTAGCTTTTTGCCAATAAGTGGTAAAAATCAATTGAATTTTATGATCCAAAAGGCTGCGAAATAAAAAAATGTATCTTTATGCACTAAAAAATCACTATTGAAATTCTCACTTCTTCATAAAGACAAGCAATCCAAAGCCAGGGTAGGCCTTATTGAAACTGACCATGGACAAATACAAACACCCATTTTTATGCCTGTTGGTACAGCCGCAACAGTTAAGGCAGTGCACCAGCGTGAATTAAAAGAGGATATTAAAGCACAAATCATTTTAGGAAATACGTATCATCTATATTTACGTCCGGGATTAGAGGTCTTAGAAAATGCCGGTGGTTTACATAAATTTAATGGATGGGATAAACCTTTATTAACGGATAGTGGGGGCTACCAGGTTTTTTCTTTGGCAAACTCCAGAAAACTGACTGAAGAAGGCGCTACTTTTAAGTCGCATATAGATGGCAGTAAACATTTGTTTACTCCGGAAAGAGTTATGGATATTCAAAGAATTATTGGGGCAGATATCATCATGGCTTTTGATGAATGCACGCCGTATCCCTGTGATTACCGTTATGCGAAAAATTCATTGGGCTTAACACATCGTTGGTTGGATAGATGTTTTACACGATTTAACGAAACAGAACCAAAATATGGCTATTCGCAGGCATTATTTCCTATTGTTCAGGGATCTGTTTATAAAGATTTGAGAATACAGTCTGCAGAATTCATTGCTTCTAAAAATGCTGAGGGTAATGCCATTGGTGGCTTATCGGTAGGTGAACCAGCAGAAGATATGTATGCCATGACAGAAGTGGTTTGCGATATTTTGCCCGTTGATAAACCCCGTTATTTAATGGGAGTTGGCACGCCTGTAAATATTTTAGAATGTATTGCTTTAGGAATTGATATGTTTGATTGTGTGATGCCAACCCGAAATGCAAGGCATGGCTTACTGTTTACGCAAAACGGAATCATCAACATTAAAAATGAAAAGTGGAAAAATGATTTTTCTCCACTAGATGAAAACGGAACAAGTTATGTGGATACGGCCTACACTAAAGCGTATTTAAGACATTTGTTGATTTGCGGGGAATTTTTGGCTGCGCAAATAGCTAGCATTCATAACCTGGCTTTTTATTTATGGCTGGTTACCGAAGCGAGAAACAGAATTATGGATGGTACTTTTTATGATTGGAAAAACAAAATGGTTAAACAATTAGCTCAGCGATTATAAATTAATTAGCAGAGTCGAAAGAAATTCATTTATGCTTAAAATACTTGATAAATATATTCTTAAACGATTTATAGGGACATTTTTTTTCTCTATTTCCTTAATGCTGTGCATATTTATAGTAATTGATATTTCCCAAAAACTTCAGGATTTTGTTGCCAGTAAGGTTCCCATCAAGGATATTATTTTTGATCATTATTTAAATTTTATTCCTTATTACGGCAACTTATTTAGCCCATTATTTACTTTTATTGCTGTTATTTTATTTACCTCCAGTATGGCTGCTAAAACAGAGTTTGTGGCTATTTTGTGTAGTGGAACCAGTTTAAAAAGAATACTCAGGCCCTATATGATTGGCGCAACTCTAATCACGGTAATGTCTCTTGTTTTAAATCATTTTATTATTCCAAAGTCCAATCGGGTAAGGATAGGTTTTGAAGATAAATACATTAACAACGGTTACAATACCGACGAAAGAAATATTCATAAACAAATTGCGCCAGGCAAAGTATTATATATGGCTGATTATGATAATTTTTCAAATGTAGCGAATCAGATTTCTATAGAAAAAATTGCTAAAAATAAACAAACGGGCATGCTAAAAGCAGAAAGCATGAAATGGGATAGTACCGATGGAACCTGGAATCTGCAGAATGTATTTGAACGAGAATTAATTTATGCTACTATTGATTCTGCTAAATCTGGCATGCCAAAATTTGTTTATAACGAGGCACATCGATTTTATCCTACAAAAAAAATAAGGATTGATTTTTCTCCAAAAGACATGATCCGTTTTCAGAGTAAAATAGAAGTTCTTCCCTACTTTGAACTCAGAGATTTCATTGTTAAAGAAAGACTGAAAGGCTCCAGCAGGATCGAATTTTTTGAAGTGGAAATGTATAAACGAACTGCTTTTCCGTTCGCCACTTTTATTTTAACTATCATCGGCGTTTCTTTGTCTTCACGTAAAGTAAGAGGTGGAGTAGGTTTGCACATTGCCGTGGGATTAGTAATAAGTTGTATTTATATATTATTCATGCATGTTTCCACAACCTTTGCTACGTCAGGCGAAGGAATAAGCCCTTTACTAGCGGTTTGGCTACCTAATATTATTTTTTCATTCGTCGCCTTTTATCTGTATAAAAAAGCACAACAATAATGATCGCTTCTATTAAACTTTATTATAAAACACACCCGCTGAGGTTTATCATCTTTGCAGGGTTGATCTTAAGATTATGTGCCACATTATTTTCAAAAGGATTTGGTTTTTTTGACGACCATTTTTTAATATTAGAAGCCGCGCAATCATGGGTGGATGGTACGGATTATAATTACTGGTTGCCATCAGAATCTGATCCAACACGTCAACCACAAGGACATCCATATTTTTATGTTGGCATTCATTTTTTGTTATTGAAATTTCAAACCATGTTGGGATTAACCAGTCCGCAAGGTAAGCTTTACCTAATTCGTTTATTGCATGCCTTATGGTCTTTGTTGATTGTATATTATGGATTTAAAATCGCTTACAAAAAAACTAATTTAAAGGTGGCTTCCTGGGTTGGCTTAGCGCTTTCTTTATACTGGTTTTTCCCGTTTTTAAGCGTTCGCAATTTAGTCGAGATAGCCTGTATCCCTCCTATGGTTATTGCTACCTGGCTCGTGGTAAAAAACAACAATAACTTAACAATCAAAGATTCATTAGTGATTGGATTCATGCTGGCTTTAGCGTTCTCATTCAGATTTCAGACAATTATTTTCTCAGCGGGTTTTGGTTTGGCTTTGTTATTACTTAGGGTTCAATTCAAATATCTGTTATTAATTTTCACAGGTTTTAGTGTCACAGCATTTATCACGTTAGGTCTTTTGGATATTTACGTCTGGGGAACACCGTTTGTAGAGTTCATGGCCTATGTGCAATATAACATTGATAATGCTACTGTTTATGGCGTTGATGTTTGGCACATGTATATTTCTATTGTGCTCGGATTATTAATCCCACCTCTAAGTATTTTAGTTTTTATTGGTTATTTTAAAAACTGGAAAAAAGATCCTTTGTTATTTTGGCCCACGCTTTTTTTCTTTGCGTTTCACACCTATTTTCCTAATAAACAGGAACGGTTTATTTTACCAATTATACCATTTATTATTATTCTTGGTTTTATTGGAGCTTATCAAATCATTACCAAATACAATTGGGAAAGTAAAAGGTGGTTTAAAAATACACTTATTTTTTGCTGTGTTTTAAATTTAATCTTACTGCAGGTTCTGTCATTTTCTTATTCGAAGCGGAACAGGGTTGAAGCGATGTGTTATATCGCAAAACAAAAGGATTGTGTACGATTAATCGTTGAAGATTCCAACCGGGAAAACGATTTTACAATGCCGCCTCAGTATTATCTGGAGAATTGGAAATCTGTCTTTGGTATCACCAGAGTCTTTACTCCAGATAGTATGTTAGTGTATTATAATCGGATCGAAAAAGCAGACAGGCCCAATTATGTAGTATTTATGCAGGCAGAACATATTGGTGCGCGTGTCGATTCGTTAAGGAAGCGATTTCCAACCCTGCATTATGAGAAAACAATAGAGCCAAGCTTTATTGATAAAACAATGCATTTTTTAAATCCGCTTAACGATAATCAAACAACTTACATCTATAAAATTCGTTAATTCGGCAAAACTTTAAAAAAAACGTGTAATACTTCTTGTAGGTAAGGAAAAGATTAGTAGATTTGCAGCCCGTTAATTGATAAGGTTGTAGAGAAGTAAGAGAAGTTGAGGACTAAAAATATTTTTAAGAAATTTAAAAATAAATTTGGTAAAGATGAAAAGGATATGTACTTTTGCAACCCGCAAATGAAAATAGCGGACGTTCATTAAGAGATTTATTAGTTGGAAAGCTTGAAAAAGCAGGAAGATTAAAAG